>QHSX01000039.1 GCA_003221695.1 Candidatus Rokuibacteriota bacterium | reverse complement strand
TCTCCCCGTCGGTCCGTGCCTCGAAGCGCAGCGTGAGGTATGGGTTCGTGTTCGACGCGCGCACGAGGCCCCAGCCCCCGCCAGGGAAGAGGACGCGCGCCCCGTCGGTGTCGATCGTCTCGTACCGCGCCTTGAGCTCGCGCGTCAGCTCCTCGATCACCCGGAATTTCTCGCCGTCCGGGCACGGCGCCTTGAGCTCGGGCGTGGCCCGGAGGTGTGGCACCGAGTCGAAGAGGTGCCCGATGGGCTCGGGCGAGGCGGCCGCGGTCTCGATGACCTTGCAGGAGGCGAGGATGCCGTCGTCCACGCCGTAGTAGTTCTCGGCGAAGAACATGTGGCCGCTGACCTCGCCGCCGAGGAGGATGCCCTCCTCGCGCATCTTGCGCTTGAGGTGCGAGTGCCCCGTCTTCCACATCACGGGCACGCCGCCGTGCGCCCGAATGTCCTCGATCAGCGACTGTGAGGACTTCACGTCGAAAACGATCTTGGCGCCCGGGTGGCGCTTCAGGAAGTCGCGGGCGAGCAGGATCAGGATGAGGTCGGCCTCGTGCCGGCGGCCGCGCTCGTCCACGACACCCACGCGGTCGGCGTCGCCGTCGTAGGCGATGCCGAGATCGGCGCCGACCTCGACGACCCTGGCCTGGAGGTCCACGACGTTCGCCGGATCCTCCGGGTCGGGGAGGTGATGGGGGAACCGGCCGTCCGATTCACAGTGGAGCTCGACGACCTCGCAGCCGATGCGGCGCAGGAGCTCCGGCGCGTAGAGCCCGGCGACACCGTTGCCCGCGTCGACCACGACCGTGAGGCGTCGCGCGAGGCTGATCATCCCGCCCAGCGTGGTGAGGTAGTCGTCGCGGGGGCTCTGCGCGTCGAGGGTCCCGTGGCCCTGCTCGAGGTCGCCGCGCTCGGCGAGCGTGCGGAGGAGCTGGATCTCCTCCTCCGTGAGTGGCGCCGCGCCCCGGTGGACCATCTTCACGCCGTTGTACGCGATCGGGTTGTGGCTCCCCGTGATGTTGGCTCCGCCGTCGAGCTTCCAGTGCGCGGTGGCGAAGTAGAGGATCGGCGTCGTCACGAGGCCGACGTCCACCACGTCGACGCCGGCGGCACGCACGCCCTCCACGAACCCCGCCTTCAGGGCGCTCGACGACACGCGGTTGTCCTGCCCGACGGCGACGCGGCGCCCGCCCTGTCGCCGGATCAGCGTGGCGTACGCGCGGCCGACCTGGCGGAACACGTCGGGGTTGATGTCCTGACCGACGAGCCCGCGCACGTCGTAGGCGCGGAACACGTGCGGGTTGAGCATTGTGCGACCCTCTTCGCTACGTTATTGTGACGGCGCGCGGGCCGCCGGCGCAGTCGGAGGGTATCATACATGGACGAGCGAACCCTGAAGGAACGGACGAAGCGGACGGCGCAGATGCTCTTCCACACGCTCAAGAGCGGCACCGGCTTCGAGCTGTGGAAGAAGTTCGACAAAGACCTGGCGCGCGAGCTCTCGATGTTCTTCACGGGCGTCCTCTACAGCCGCGAGGTCCTGTCGCAGAAGCAGCGCGAGCTGTGCGCCGTCGCCGCGCTCACCGCGCTCCACCGGCCCAACGAGGTGCGCGCCCACCTCCACGCCGCGCTCAACGTGGGCGCGACGCGACAGGAAGTGGCGGAGGTGATCTTCCAGATGGTCACCTACGGGGGGATGCCCGTCGTCGTGGACGCGCTGGAGGTCTACGCCAGGGTGCTGGCGGAGCGCGGCGAGCCCTTTCCCGCCGAGGAGCCGAAGTGAGTGACCGCGCGCTCGACGCGGCCGTGGACGCGGCGCGTGCCGCGGGGCAGATCGCGCTCAAGTACTTCCACGAGGGCGTCGAAGTCACGCTCAAGCCCGACGCCACACCGGTCACCCGGGCCGACCGCGAAGCCGAGCAAGCGATCGTCGAGATCCTCGGACGCGCCTTCCCGGCGTACGGCACCCTCGGCGAGGAGTTCGGCGGGCACGGAACGGACGAGGTGCGCTGGATCATCGACCCGATCGACGGCACGCAGAACTTCGTCCGCGGCATCGGGTTCTGGGCGACGCTGATCGCACTGGAGGAGCGTGGCGAGATCACGGTGGGCGTCATCCACAACCCGGTGACGGCCGAGATCTATACCGCCCGTCGGGGTGCGGGGGCGCACCGGAACGGCGAGCGCCTCCGGGTCTCGGACGTGGGCGAGCTCAGCCGGAGCTTCTTCGTGCACGCGGGGCTGGGCGTCGTCAGGAACCGCGGCCACTGGGACGGCTTCGCCCGGCTCATCGACGCGACGGAGCGCCAGCGGGGCTTCGGCGACTACCTGGGCTACGGGCTCGTCGCGGCAGGCAAGGCCGAGATCTACGCGGAGCTCGACCTCAAGCCCTGGGACCTCGCCGCTCCGAAGATCGTCGTCGAGGAGGCGGGCGGACGGTTCACCGACTTCCGGGGGCGGACCACGATCTACTCGGGTACCGCGCTCGCGACGAACGGGCGGTTGCACGACGCCGCCCTCGCGCTCCTCTCCCCCTGACGCTCGTCGTCCATCCGGGCGCGCTCGGCGACGTTCTGCTCGCGGTCCCGGCGCTCCGGTTCGTCAAGCACGAGTATCCCACCGAGCCCCTGCTCCTCGCCGCCCAGCCCCGGATCGGCGAGCTTCTCGCGGCGCTCGGCGTCGTCGACCGGGCGATCGCGTTCGACGCGCTCGGCCTCGACCGCCTGTTCGGGCCCGAGCCGCGCGACCCCACGCCGGTGCTTCGCGAGGCGACGCGCGTGGTGTCGTGGTTCGGCGCGCGCGATGCCGACTTCGTCCGTCGTCTCACGGCCCTCGTCCCCGACACGATCGTGGTCCCGTCGGTCGGCGGGGAGCATCCGGTGTGGGAGCATCTGCTCGCGAGCGTGCGAGCGCCGATCGACGACGCGGCGCGCTGGCGCGGGCCCATCGTGCCCGCGGCGTCGCTGGCCGACGACGGCCGGCGCGCGCTCCGGGCCGCCGGGTGGGACGGCCGGGCGCGGCTCCTGGTGGTCCACCCGGGCGCCGGGGGCGCCGCGAAGCGCTGGCCCGCCGAGGGATTCGCCGCCGTCCTCGAGCGGCTCGTCTCGGAGCGAGCGCTCGTGGCCGCGATTCACCAGGGGCCTGCCGATGCCGCCGCGGTCCGGGCGCTCCGCGCACGGTTCAGGGGGCCGGCGATGGTCCTCGACGAGCCGTCACTGCCAAGCCTCGCGGGGGTTCTCGTGTGCGCGACCGCCTACCTCGGCAACGACTCGGGCGTGAGCCATCTGGCGGCGGCGGTCGGCACGCCCGCCGTGGTCCTCTTCATCCGGGATGCGCTCGCGTGGCAGTCGTGGGCGTCGCACGTGCAGTCGGTGGTCGTGTCAACCGCGTCGCCCGAGCCCGGCGACCTCGACCGCGTCGTCCGGACCACGCGCGGGCTCGTCGGCGAGCGGTGCGACGGAACGCCGTCGGGGTGAAGGCGCTTAGAAGAAGTCGACGGCGAGAGGCTGAGGCGCCTCGGCTGCGTCGGCCGCGGGCTCCTTCCGGTCTTCGGGCTCGCACGGGTCCAACATGTTCACGTCCCGATCGGGCTGTTCTCGGATGGCCAGCTCGTACCAGAGGTCCATCGTCATGTCATCACCTCCGGGGCGCCCCGAGGCCCCTGTCGGTCCTTGACGTCTGGTGAACCTTGTCAGGCAGGAGCCGTGCCAGGAGCGGAATTTCCGAAAATCGAGCACTTCCCGACGGCCCTTGCTCGGCGGCAGGGAAGTTCGCCCGATCCTTTCCGGAAAACTGCCCGGTCGCCGCCGCTGACGCCGACGGTCAGCGGTCGGGCTTCGTCCAGATGCCCCGGTCGTGCATGAGCTTGATCTGCCGCTTGATGACCTTCTCGCGATACTCGGCGTGCTTCATCGGCGCGCGCTTGAGGTAGAGGTTCTTCGGGTAGATGGGCTGCTCGTAGAGCAGCTGGTAGAGCTCGGTCCGGACGTCCTTGAGCCAGTTGTCCCACTGGGCACGCGCGCGGTGGTCGCGCAGCGCCTCGATGTCGATGACGCCCGCGACATACGTCGAGCCCGCGCCGTAGTCCTGCCGGCCGACGATGCGCCCCTTGTAGTCGATGACGTACGAGCGACCGCCGAAGGTGTCGATGGGCGTCGTCTCCTCGGGGAAGAGGTAGTAGGTGCCCATGTTGGGCGCGACGATGTACAGGTTGTTGTCGAGGGCGCGTGCCCGGCTCTGGATCTCGAACATCTCGTTGCCCGTCGCGGGGTGCGGGTAGGAGGCGCGATAGACGACCTCCGCGCCGTTCAGCGCGAGCGCGCGCGCGTTCTCGGGGTAGGAGCCCTCGTTCGCCATCATGATTCCGAGGCGCCCGATCTCGGTGTCGACGACCGGCCAAAACGCGTCGAGCGTCCGACCGTACTTCTCGACCCACCAGTCGTAGACGTCGTGGGGACACACGGAGTGTTCGACGGGGAAGAGCGGCGAGACCTTGTAGTGCTTGAGGATGACCCGGCCGCGCGGATTGAGGACGAAGCCGACGTTGAAGAAGCGGTCCTTCAGGTCAGGGTGCTTGGCCTTCGCTTGCGCCATGATGAACGCGTCGTACTCCTTGGCGATCTTGCCGAGCGCCTCGGTCTCGTCGCCCGGGATGTCGATCGCACACTCGCGCGCGAAGGCGGCGTGGTCGAGGTCGAGCACCTCGTCGTTGAACGCCTGGAGCGCGCCCTCGGGATACGCGATGAGACGCACGGGCAGGTCGAGACTCGACAGCCACGACGCGGCCTTCACGAGGTGCGAGAGGTGGTCGAGATTGATCTTGATGTCCCTGCGCTTGCGGATCCCCCGGACGGTGGGGATCAGACCGACGGCGGTGTAGGGCTTGATCATGCGCGCTCCTTGTCCAGGCGACGGATGTGAATGGTGGCCATCAGCCGAGCGGCGCCCCGCCCTGCTGGCGTAGGACCTCCTCCATGATCATCGTGTTGAGATCGTCGATGAGCTTGGCGCGCTCCACGCGCGCGTCGTTTCGGATCAGCTCGCGGACGCGCGATGGACGCGCCGACATCAGGACGAGCATCGTGCCGAGCGCGACGGCCTCCTCGATCGCGTGGGTCACGAAGAGGATCGTCCGTCCCGTCTCCTTCCAGATCCGTCGCACCTCGGTCTGCATGATGCGGCGGTTCTGAGCGTCGAGGGCGCCGAACGGCTCGTCCATCAGCAGGACGTCCGCCTCGATCGCGAGCGCGCGCGCGATCGCGGCGCGCTGGCGCATGCCGCCCGACACACGACCCGGGTAGTAGTCTTCGAAGCCGGCGAGGCCGGCGAGGGCCAGGTAGCGGCGCGCCACCGCGCGCCGCGCGGCGGACGCGAGGCCGAGGGGCCTCAGGACGAGGGCGACGTTCGCCTCGAGCGACAACCAGGGGAGCAACCGGTCCTCCTGGAACACGACGCCGACCTTCCGGTCGTGCGCGTCACCGGCGACGACCGGCGTGCCGTCCAGGAGCACCACACCGCGCGTCGCGGGCTCGAGGCCGCCGATGATCCTGAGCAGGGTCGTCTTGCCGCAGCCGTTCGGGCCGAGGAGGCACACGAATTCCCCGGTCGCGACGCGGAAGGAGACGGTGTCGAGGACCGGGATCAGATAGTCCTTGCCGACCCCCGCGACATCCAGCTTCACGGCGTCACTTCCAGCGGGCGAGCCGCCGCGAGATCGCGCCGAAGACGAGCGTGTCGGTCGCCATCATCACGAGGATCATCACGAGCGCCCACACGAAGACCATCTGCGTCGCGAGGATCTCGCGGCTGTAGTTCATGATGTAGCCGATCCCCGAGGTCACGCCGAAGATCTCCGCGACGACCGACACCTTGAGCGCCAACCCGAAGCCGACCTTCATCCCCGCGACGAGGAACGGGAGCGTCGAGGGGATTACGATCGCCCGGAACTTCTCCCCGCCCGAGAGGCGATAGACGTCGCCCATCTCGAGGAGCCGCCGGTCCACGTTCGCCACGCCCTCGACGAGGTTGGAGGCGACGACGGGGAGCGTGATCATGAAGGTCGTGAAGATCGGCGCCCAGTTCGAGAGGCCGAACCAGATGATCGAGATCACGATCCAGACGAAGACCGACGTGGCGTTCAGGATGGCGAGGGCGTCCCCGACCACTCCGCGGGCGAGCCGCGAGACGAACGCCGCGAGCCCCAGCACGATCGCCGCCGCCACGGCGCCGCCGAACCCGACCAGGATGCGCGCGAGTGAGGCGCCGGTGTGGAGCCAGACCTCGCCCGAGCCGACGATCTCCGCGAGGCCCCGGGCCACCGCGAGGGGTGACGGGAGGACGTAGGCGCCGTAGCGCCAGGAGAGGAGCGACCAGACCGCGACGATCAGCGCCATCACGCCGACGGTGGGCACGTGCAGTCTCGCGCTCCACTCACGCTGGCTCATGGCTCTGTTCGGGCGCCGGCGTCGCCCGCGCCTCCCCACACGGGGGAGCCGGACGGGACGGAGGCCCCTCCGGGGCTACACCTGGTAGAAGAACTCGCGGCGGATCCGGTCCGGGGTGTCCCAGATCTCCGACTTGAGGAAGCCGAACTCTTTGTTGAGCTTGAGCTGGACGATGAGCGTGTCCACCTGCTCGTCGGGCAGGCCGGAGAGCATCCGGACGGTCTCCCGGTGGGCGACCTGGACCACGTCCGCTGGCAGCTTCGTAACCTCCTGGACGATCTCCATCGCGCGCGCGGGCTTGTTGTACCAGACGTCCACCGCGTCCCTCTGCGCCTCGTTGAGGTCGCGCGCGATCGCCGGGTGTTTCTGGAGGAACTCGCCGTGGACGAGGTAGCACACGTGGACCGGGAACCCCGTCGGGCGGCCAGTGGCCTTGCGCCAGAGGTCGATCTGCTTGGCGAGGTACACGCCCTCGCCACGGAAGACGACCGCGTCGGTGATGGGCTGCCACGCGATGATCGCGTCGACGTCCTTCTTGGCCAGTAGCGTCACCATGTCGGGCGGCGCGGTGGCGGTGACGATCTGTGTGTCCTTTTGCAAGTCGAGTCCGTAGCCCTTCAGCGTCAGCGCCTTGATATCGAAGAACGTGGAGGTTCCGACGATGGCCGCGATCTTCCGCCCCTTGAGGTCCTCGACCCGGGCGAGGCCGGCATCCTTGCGCGCGACGATGGCGCCGAGCACCGCCGTCGCGACGCCCGTCACCCTGAGCGGCACGCCGTCCTCGAATGCCTTGGCGGCGAGCGCGAAGGACATGTCGATCGCGTCCACGTTCTTCGAGGCGAGCTGATTGAGCAACGGCCCGGGCGCGCCCGGGACGATCGAGTACTCGGCCTGCCAGCCGCGCTTGCCGAGGAGGTCCTCCTTGTGGATGATCTCGGTCGCCGCCCAGCCGAGCTGGAGATAGGCGAGGCGGACCCGGCCCTTGCCCTGCGCAGAGAGCGGCGCCGGACCGAGCGCGGCCGCTGCGGCGGCGCCGGCCCGCAGAAACGCGCGGCGGCTGACAGCCATGCGTGGCGCGCTCTACGCCTTCACCTTCGGGAGGTGCTTGAGCGCCTCTTGGACCTTCTCGGCCGGGTACTCGTAGTCCTGAAGCTTGCCCGCGAGGAACGCCTCGTAGGCCGAGAGGTCGAGATGACCGTGGCCGCACAGGTTGAAGACGATCGTCTTTCGCTTGCCTTCGTTCTTGCACCGGAGCGCCTCGTCGATGACCCCGCGCACGGCGTGGGCCGCCTCGGGCGCGGGCAGGATGCCCTCCGCCCGCGCGAACTGCACGGCGGCGTGGAAGGTGGCGACTTGCGGCACGGCGATCGCCTCGATGACCTTCTCGTCGTAGAGCTTGCAGATCAAGGGCGCCATGCCGTGGTAGCGAAGACCGCCCGCGTGGAGCGACGGCGGGATGAAGGTGTGGCCGAGCGTGTACATCTTGACCAGCGGCGTGAGGCCGACCGTGTCGCCGAAATCGTAGACGTACTTGCCCTTCGTGAGGCTCGGGCAGGCGCTCGGCTCGACCGCGACGACGCGGAGCTTCTTGGCCTTGCCGGCGAGCTTGTCGGCGAGGAACGGGAACGAGAAGCCCGCGAAGTTCGAGCCGCCGCCGATGCAGCCGACGAGGATGTCGGCCTCCGCGTCCGCCTTCTCGAGCTGCTTTCGCACCTCGAGGCCGACGACGGTCTGGTGCATGAGGACGTGGTTGAGCACGCTGCCGAGCGAGTACTTCGTGTCCTCGCGCGTCGCCGCGTCCTCGACCGCCTCACTGATCGCGATCCCGAGGCTGCCGGGCGAGTTCGGGTCCGCCTCGAGGACTTTCTTGCCCGACTGTGTGTCGGCGCTCGGGCTCGCGACGACCTGCGCGCCGTACGTCTCCATCAGCACGCGCCGGTACGGCTTCTGCTGGTAGGAGACCTTGACCATGTACACCTTGCACTGCAGGCCGAAGAAGCTGCACGCGATCGCGAGGGCCGAGCCCCACTGGCCGGCGCCCGTCTCCGTCGTGAGCCGCGCGACCTTCTCCTTCTTGTTGTAGTACGCCTGGGCGACGGCCGTGTTCGGCTTGTGGCTGCCCGCCGGGCTCACGCCCTCGTACTTGTAGTAGATGCGTGCGGGCGTATCGAGCGCCTTCTCGAGGCGTCGGGCGCGGTAGAGCGGCGTCGGCCGCCACAGCCGATAGACATCCCGGATCGCGTCGGGGATCTCGATCCACCGCTCCTGGCTCACCTCCTGCTTGATGAGCTCCATCGGAAAGAGCGGCGCCAGGTCCTGGGGCCCGATCGGCTGGCCTGTGCCGGGATGGAGCGGCGGGGGCAGCGGCGTCTTGAAGTCGGCCTGGATGTTGTACCACTTCGTCGGGATGTCCTTCTCGTCGAGGAGGAACTTGGTGTTGTCGCCGGCCTTGGTCGCCATGCGCGGCCTCCTTGCGGATCTCGAGCGGCGGGACCCCGTGAAAAGTGCGCTAACGATACGCAAGGGGGACCGGCCTGTCAATACAAGGGTCTGCTAGACTCTGCTTGCAGGAGGAGATGCCATGGCCGACACGCTGCGCCTGCCGCGCGCCGACGGAACGCTGACGTCGTACCGCTTGGCCGGAGCGACTCCGGTCACGCCTCCCGGGGGACCGATCCGGAGCCGCATCGCCTACGCGGCGGTGCACGTCGTCGCCGACCCGCTGGCCGCGATCAACCCCACGCTCGAAGCCGCCCTCGACTGGGACGCGACGCTCGCCTACCGGCGCTACATCTGGTCGCTCGGCCTCGCCGTCGCCGAGGCCATGGACACCTCGCAGCGCGGGATGGGGTTCGACTGGGCCACGGCCAAGGAGCTGATCCGGCGCGCGGTGGCGGAGGCGCGAGGAATTCCCGGCGCCGTGATCGCGAGCGGAGCGGGGACCGACCACCTCGAGCCTGGGCCTCGCGTGACGCTCGCGGACGTCGAGGCGGCGTACGAGGAGCAGTGCGCCTTCATCGAGTCGGTCGGCGGACGGATCATCCTCATGGCGAGCCGCGCGCTCGCGGCGTACGCCAAGGGGGGAGACGACTACGTGAAGGTCTACGGGCGCATCCTGGCCCAGGTGAGGGAGCCCGCGATCATCCACTGGCTCGGCGACATGTTCGATCCGGCGCTGGCCGGATACTGGGGTTCGCACGACCTGGACCGGGCGACCGAGACGCTGCTCGCCATCGTCGGCGAGTACGCGCCGAAGATCGACGGCGTCAAGATCTCGCTCCTGGACCAGGCGCGCGAGATCGCGATGCGGCGCCGCTTCCCGCGGTCCGTCCGGATGTACACCGGCGACGACTTCGACTACCCGACGACGATCCGCGGTGACGGCGAGCGGTGCAGTGACGCGCTCCTCGGGATCTTCGACGTGATCGCCCCGGCCGCGTCCGCTGCGCTTCACGCCCTGGACGGAGGCGACCTCGCCCGCTACGGCGTGATCCTGGCGCCGACCCTTCCGCTCTCGCGCCATGTTTTCGGCGCGCCCACGCGCTTCTACAAGACCGGCGTCGTGTTCGCCGCGTACCTCAACGGCCACCAGTCGCACTTCAAGATGGTGGGCGGGATGGAGAGCGCCCGCTCGGTCGTCCACCTCGCCGAGCAGTTCGTCCTGATGGACCGGGCGGGTCTCCTGCGGGACCCCGACCGCGCCGCCCGCCGCATGCGCCGGGTGCTCGCCGTCGCCGGCGTGGAATAGGAGCGCGTCCGACTCAACGCTATTCGAGCGCCGGCTCTCTCAGGCTCGCCTCGGGCGTCGGACGCCCTGCGGCGTCGCACTCCCACGCCGGCGCAACCCGCTCTGCCGCACGGCCGCCGCGGGCGACCGGTGGGGGGATCGGGGGGAGCGGCGCCGCTCCCCCCGATGTCGAATAGTCCGGCTGGCATTCGCCGACATCCACGTGGCACCGACACCGGCCAGAAGCTGATCAACCGGCCTGACTGACAGCGCCCTCGCACCTTCGAAAGCTTAACGATTCACGCGGTTTGCGCACTGTTGGTCAGGTTTGGGCCTCTGGTTCGACTCTTGCACCTTCCTCGCGAGCGAGGCCACCCTATGAGAATCCTTGTAATCGACGACTCGGCCACGATGCGGCGAATCATCAAGAGCCATCTGACGACGATGGGATTCCACGCCATCGTCGAGGCGCACGACGGCGAGCAGGCACTTGCCAAGCTCGCCGGCGAAGCCATTGATCTCGTCATTACGGACTGGGCGATGCCCACCATGAGCGGGCCCGACCTCGTGCGGGCCATCCGATCGAGCCCGACCCACGGCAAGCTGCCCGTGCTCATGGTCACGGGCATCGCCCAAAAGGAAGACATCGTCCAAGCGATCGAGGCAGGGGTCAACGGGTACATCGTCAAGCCGTTCACGCCCCAGACGCTCAGGGAGAAGATCCAAGAGCTCGCGGGGGACGTGGCGACGAAGCCGTGACCACCCCGCCGGGCGCCACCGCCGTCAAGCGTGTGCAGGACGCGATCCAGGCCGCCGAACGACTCGTCGTAGCGGCCGGCCCGAGCGGCACCCCCTTCGCGGCGCCCCTCGGGGAGTTGCTCGAGGTCTTGAAGGTCGTCGTGCGGGCCACCGTCGCCTCCGTCCAGCCGGCGGCCAACCACGCGCTGCCGTCGGTCGCCACGACGCTGACGGCCCTCGTGCAGGCGACAGAAACCGCGGCTCAGAGGGTGCTCGACGAGACGGACGCGCTCCACGTGACACGGGACAAACTCCGGCAGGCCCTCTCGCAGCTCGAATCGGTCACGCACCGCGCCGGTCCGGCCGAGCGGGCCTGGGCTGAGGCGAGCGAGTCGTGCGAGGCCCTGTCCGCGCACGTCGACGCGATCGTCTCGGCGATGGAGTTTCAGGACCTGACGGCGCAGCACCTCACCGCCACGATCCACGCGGTCCAGGGGGCGCGCGCCCAACTGGAGCGGCTGCTGCGATTCATTGGTCTGCCGGCCGACGCCGACGCGGCTCCCCTCAGGACCGCCGCGAAGGTGGGCGCCCCGTCGGTGCTCGCCCCCTGGCGCCAGAAACTCGCCGACCAACTCGTCCAGGAGCGCCAGGGTCGGCCCGACCCCTCCAAGAACCTGTGAAGTCGACCGTCTTCGTCGTCGAGGACTCACGGACGATGCGAACCCTCGTTCGAAACGTGCTCGAGGGTGACGGCTACGAGGTCCGCGAGAGCGCCGACGGCCGTGAGGCGCTCGACCTCCTCCACTCGCTCTCGCCGGACCTGGTGATCACCGACATCAACATGCCCGAGATGGACGGGATCACCCTGCTGCGCGAGATCCGAAAGCTCCCCGCACTCCACCGCACGCCGGTGCTGATCCTGACGACCGAGTCCGGCGACGAGGTGAAGGCGACCGCGCAGGCCGCCGGCGCAACGGGTTGGATCGGCAAGCCCTTTCATCCGGACCAGCTGCTCCACATCGTCGCGCGCGTGCTCGGGAGGGGACGGCCGGGATGAGCCAAGACGCGACCCTCCGCATGTTCTTCGAGGAGGCTGCCGATCTCGTGGCCGACTCGGAGGCGGCGCTCCTGCGCCTCGAGGCGACGCCGGGCGAGCCGGACTCGGGCCTGGTCAACCGCATCTTCCGAAACGTGCACACGCTGAAGGGCACGAGCGCCATGCTGGGGCTCGACCGCGTGGCCGGGTTCGCCCACTCCCTCGAGGACGTCCTGACGCGGATGCGGAAGGGCGCGCAGGCAATCACGCCCGGCCTCGTCGATACGCTGCTCGCGTCCGTCGACGTCCTGCGCCGGCTCCTCGAGCGGGCACGGGAGGGGAACGGCGCGGAGCCCGAACACCTGGAATCCCTGCTGGCCACGTTACGGGCGCTCACCGCCGATCCCGGAGCCCGCGCGAGCGGGAACACGCCCGGCACGATCTCGGCGGGCGGCGGCGCAGGGCTCTTCGATCCCGACCACGCGGTCGAGGCGACGACAGTTCGCGTGCCGATCGAGAAGGTCGACAGCCTGGTCAATCTGGTCGGCGAGCTCGTCATCACCCAGTCCATGATCGCTCGGCTCGTCGCGCACCTCGAGCCGGACCGCGCCAGAGAGCTTGAGGAGGCCGTCGCACAGATGGATCGGCATGCCCGGGAGTTGCAGGAGCGGGTGATGGCCGTGCGCATGCTGCCGATCCGCACGGTGTTCGGCCGGTTCCCGCGCCTCGTCCGCGATCTGGCGCACGCCCAGGGCAAGCAGGTGGTCCTCGAAGCTTCGGGAGAAGACACGGAGATGGACAAGAGCGTCATCGAGCAGATCACCGATCCGCTGACGCACCTGCTCCGCAACGCGGTCGATCACGGCATCGAGCCGCCGGAAACACGCCGCGCCGCGGGCAAGCCCACCGTCGGCCAGCTGCGCCTGCGGGCCTACCAGGAGAGCGGCAACATCCATCTCGAGGTCGCCGACGACGGTCGCGGGCTCGATCGCGACCGGATCGCGCGGAAGGCCGAAGAGCTCGGGCTCCTGACGGCGGACGCTCGCCCGAGCGACGACGAGGTCTTCGGTTTGATCTTCCACCCCGGGTTCTCGACCGCCGACACGGTGAGTCAGGTCTCGGGCCGCGGGGTCGGGCTGGACGTCGTCCGCCGCAACGTCGAGACGCTCGGCGGCTCCATCACGGTCCACACGGAGCGCGGGCGCGGCACCACGTTCGATGTCCGACTGCCCCTCACGCTGGTCATCCTCGACGGCCAGTCGCTCCGGGTGGGATCACACATCTATATTCTTCCCCTCGCCTCGATCGTCGAGTCGCTACGGCCGGGGCCCGGGCAGGTTCGTCGCGTCTTCACCGACGCGGAGGTGGTGGTGATCCGCGGCGAGGCGGTGCCCATGATCCGGCTGCACCGCGTGTTCGACGTCGCGCCGGCGACGGAGGATCCCTCGCAGGGGATCGCGGTCATCGTGGAGCACGGGGGGCGCAACGTGGCGCTCCTCGTCGACGAGCTCGGCGGCCAGCAGCAGGTCGTGATCAAGAGCCTCGAGGCCAACTTTCAGAAGGTCACCGGTGTGGCGGGCGCCACGATTCTGAGCGACGGGGGCGTGGCGCTGATCCTGGACGTCCCGGGGTTGGTCGCGTTGAGCCGCGCCCGGCCGGGCGGGGCGCCGCGGATCGTCACGTCCCAACCCGTGGTGTCCGTGGCGCACTCGGCGGACCATTCACAGCCTGACGGAGGAGGACGACGATGATGATGAGAGTCGACCTGCGCACCTGTTACCTTGCCGCCGCCGCGATCCTGGTGATGACGGCGGTCGCCCAGGCGGAGTTCGAGATCACGCCGAGCATCCAGGCCGAGCTCGACCGGCAGAAGCGAGTCGTCGCCGGCTGGGCGGCCGACGCCGTGATCGTCAAGGCCGTCGTCGAACAGAACACCAAAGGACCGGTGGTCGGCATGGACAACGTCAAGTGGAAGGTCCTCCGGCGCAGCGATCCGCTCGTCCGAGCGTTCCAGTCGAACGCGGCCGGGCAGTTTCTGCGAACCAAGATGGAGGGCAGCGGGGGGCTGATCACCGAGGCGTTTCTGAGCGCCGCGCAGGGCGAAAAGGTGGCGTTCGCGGAAAAGACGACCTCGTACATCCACAAGGGCGCGGCCAAGTTCGACGTCCCGTTTACGACACGCGGCGCGTGGCAGGGGCGTCCGGAGTTCGATGAGTCGGCGCAGACCTACCAGATCCAGATCTCGGTCCCGGTGCTCGCGGACGGTTCGCCGATCGGGGCGCTGGTGGTCGGGGTCAGCCTGTCGCAGCTCGAGAAGCAGGCGAAGAAGTGACCGCCCTGAGATCGCGGGAGGGCACCATGAACGACCGGCGGGCGCTCTCGATTCGGGCCAAGGTGATCGCGACGTGCGTCGGGCTGGCGCTGACCACCGGGTTCGCCGGAGGCCTCGGCATTTGGGCGATCTCGCGCGTCAACACCGCCTTTCAGGTGGTGGCCACGCAGAGCCTGCCCGCGATGAACGATCTCCTCCAGGCGGAGCGCGACATGCAGCAGGCGCTGGTCGCCGAGCGCAGCTTGATGTTCATGAGCCTGGCGACGCCCGAGACGAAGCAACACGTCAAGGTGCACGCGGGCGAGCTCGCGCAGGTGCTCGAGCGCTGGCGCGAGTACACGGCGATTCCGGCCAGCGACGCGGAGCGGGGGCTGTGGCCCGCCTTCAACGCGGCGGTTCGCGAATGGGAGCAGGCGTCGCGTGACGCCGTGCGGGTCCTGTCCGAGGACACCCCCTCGGCCCGCCGAGACGCCATCGACCTCTCGATGGGCGAGGGGGCCGTCAAGTTCGAGAACGCGCGCAAGATCCTGAGCGAGCTGACGGCGATCCGGATCGCGCAGGTCGAGAGTCACGCCCGAACGGAGGAGACGCGCGCGGCCAGGATGTTGTGGTGGGTCGTGAGCGCCGTCCTTGGCGCCATGGCGCTGGCGCTGGTCCTCAGCGTCGTCCTGGCCCGCGCTATCGCGCGCCCCCTGGGCCAGACCGTGACGCTGCTCCGGGACATCGCCGAGGGCGAAGGCGATCTGACTCAACGGCTCGAGGTCAGGAGCCGTGACGAGCTCGGCGAGCTCGCGCGCTGGTTCAACATCTTCGTCGACAAGCTGCGCGTGATCATCGGGCAGACGCGGGAGTCGGCCGAGCGCGCCGCCCTCGCGGCCCAGCAACTCTCGACCGGGGCGGAGCAGATCTCCGCCGCCGCCCAGGACCAGGCGTCCTCGCTGGAGGAGACGGCGGCGAGCATGGAGGAGCTGACCGGCACCGTCAAGCAGAACGCCGACAACGCGCGCCAGGCGAATCAGCTCGCGGTGGCGTCGCGGGACACCGCCGAGCGAGGCGGGCAGGTGGTCACCTCCGCGGTCGCCTCGATGCAGGACATCACCCAGTCGTCGGAGCGGATCGCGGAGATCATCACGGTCATCGACGAGATCGCGTTCCAGACGAACCTCCTGGCGCTGAACGCGGCGGTCGAGGCGGCACGCGCCGGCGAGCAGGGCCGCGGGTTCGCCGTGGTCGCCGCGGAGGTCCGGAATCTCGCGCAGCGGTCGGCCGCCGCCGCCAAAGAGATCAAGGCGCTGATCCACGACTCGGTGCAGAAGGTGAAGACCGGCTCCGCGCTCGTGAACCAGTCCGGCCAGACGTTCCACGAGATCGTGGCCTCGGTCAAGCGCGTCACCGAGATCATCGCCGAGATCGCCGGCGCCAGTCAGGAGCAGTCGCAGGGCATCGAGCAGGTCAACAAGGCGGTCGTCCAGATGGACCGGCTCGTTCAGTCGAGCGCCGCGCAGACGGAAGAGCTCTCCTCCACGGCGCTCGCCCTGGCCGTGCACGCCAAGCAGCTGCGCGCGCTGGTGTGGCGGTTCAAGCTCACCGAGGCGGGCCTGGACCGGACGCCGGCGGAGGCGGGGCCGGACGCGGTGCTCGAGGCGGCGCCGGCGCTCCCGCGGGCGGCGAGGGGTGCGGGCGGGCGCACGCGGACGCTGGAGGCGCGGCTGACGCGCACGTCGTCCGGCAACGGCGCCCCGACGCGAGACGCCGACGACTTCGAGGAGTTCTGAGCGTGGAGCGCCTCGGGATGCTCTCGGCTCAGATCGGCGCCGCGGCGGGCGCACAGTACCTGACGTTCCGCCTGGGCGACGAAGAGTACGGCTTGGAGATCCTGAAGGTCCAGGAGATCAGGAGCTACTCGGCGATCACGCCGCTTCCGAACACGCCCCGCGCCGTCCGAGGTGTCATGAACCTCCGAGGACAGATCATCGCGGTGGTGGACCTCCGCCTGACGCTCGGGATGCCGGAGACCACGTACAACCGATTCGCGGTGGTCATCGTCGTCAGCATCGCAGGCAAGGTCGTCGGCCTCCTGGCGGATGCCGTCTCCGACGTGCTCACGCTGGCCAGGACGGACGTCCAGCCCCCGCCGGACTTCGGCGCCCCGATCGAGGCTCGGCTGATCAGTGGCATGGCGAAGGCCGGCGAGAAGCTGGTCATCTTGCTGGACGTCGAGCGTCTCCTCGATGGGGCCGATCGCGATCCCTGAGCCCTCCGCCGTCGCCGACGTGATCGCCACGGACCGCGAGTTCCGTGAGTTCGCGACGTTCGTCCACCGACAGACCGGAATCGCCCTGAACGAGACCAAGCGGCCGCTCGTCTGCGCCCGGCTGCGGAAGCGTCTGCGGTACTACGGCTACGTGCGGCTTCGGCAATACCACAACCACCTCACCGAGCGCGACCCCGAGGGCGACGAGCTGGTCCGGATGGTCAATGCCCTCACGACCAACAAGACCGACTTCTTCCGCGAAGCGCATCACTTCACCCTCCTGCGCACCGAGCTCGTCGCGCGCCGCACGGCGGGCGACGGGCCCAGGCGCCTCCGTGTCTGGAGCGCGGGATGCTCGAGCGGCGAGGAGGCGTATAGCATCGCGTTCACGGTGCTCGCGGGCCTACCGGACGCCGCCGACTGGGACGTGCGAATCCTGGCGTCGGACATCGACACGGAGATGCTGGCGCGCGCGGAGCGCGGCGTGTACCCAGCAGACCGGGCGGCCAGCGTCCCGGCCACGCTCCGGGAGCGGTTCTTCCGCCGGGGACGCGGGGCCAGCGCGGGGCTCGTACGCGTGG
Source organism: Candidatus Rokuibacteriota bacterium (assembly GCA_003221695.1). Taxonomy (GTDB): domain Bacteria; phylum Methylomirabilota; class Methylomirabilia; order Rokubacteriales; family CSP1-6; genus 20CM-2-70-11. Next base: position 211,236 of record QHSX01000039.1, on the reverse strand, counting down.
GGCCTGAGGCGGCGCGCCTCGTGACCTTCCGGCGCATCAACCTCCGCGACGAGTCGTGGCCGATCCGGATCGCGTTCGACGCCATCTTCTGCCGGAACGTGCTGATCTACTTCGACCGCGCTCTCCAGCAGGATGTCGTCGGCCGGCTCGTCGACTACCTCCAGCCCGGCGGCTGCCTCTTTCTCGGCCACTCGGAGTCGCTCCTCGGCATGGGCACGGGGCTCCGGCCCGTCGGCAAGACCGTCTACCGGAAGGTCCCGCACGGGGCGCGCGCGTGAGCGGCGAACGGTCCGGCGGCGGCAAGGCGGAGGTCGCGATTCACGTGGGCGGGGTGTACGCGACGGGCGAGCCCACGATCATCCGCACGCTGCTCGGCTCGTGCGTCGCCGTCTGTCTCATCGATCCGGCCACGCGCGTGGGAGGGATGAATCACTTCATGCTCCCGGCGCCAGCCCACGATCAGGAGGACCCGCTCGACTACACGCGATTCGGCGTGCACGCGATGGACTGCCTCATGGGCGCCCTGCAGAAGGCGGGCGGCGACCGCCGCCGTGTCCGGGCGAAGGTCTTCGGTGGTGGGAACGTCCTCGAGATCGGTCGAAACGGCGACAGCGTCGCCCAGCGAAACATCCGGTTCATCGACGAGTTCCTGCGAGCCGAGGACATTCCCGTCGTCGGCCGCGACCTCGGTGGGGAGCTGGGCCGACAACTCTACTTCCATACCGATACGGGCAAGGTCTACGTCCGACGGCTCCGGGACGGTGGCCGCCGACGGCTCCGGGCCGCGGAGCTGGCGCACGCGCGCGCGCTCGCGCAGGCGCCGCCCCCGTTCGGCGACGTGCTGCTCTTCGAGCCATGAGGCGGAGGGTCCGCGTCCTCATCGTCGAGGGTTCGGCGGTGACCCGACGGGTGCTCAGCGCGATCCTCGCGGCGGACCGCGAGCTCGAGGTGGCCGGCGCCGTGGCGGGCGTCCAGGACGCGCACGAGGCGATGGCGCGGCTCCGGCCCGACGTGGTCACGCTCGACGCGGCGATCCTGTCCCGCCGGGGCCTCGCCTCACTGGAGCGGCTGATGCGCGCCTCGCGGACGCCCGTCGTCCTCGTGTCCCCGCCCACACGGAAGGGGCGCGAGATGACGCTGCTCGCCCTCGATCTGGGCGCGGCGGGGGTCGTGCGGATGCCCTCGCGGGAGCTGGTGCGACGGATGCCGGACGTGGTCTCCGAGATGCTCGGCGCGGTGAAGGCCGCCGCCCGGGGGCGGACGGAGCCGGACGCGGCGACCGCCGAGCCGTCCGCCGCGTCCGTGATCGCGGTGGGGGCGTCCACCGGTGGGACCGACGCCATCCAGCAGTTCCTCATGGCGATGCGGCCCGACGCGCCCGGGCTCGTCATCGTCCAGCACATGCCCGAGCGGTTCACGCACGCCTTCGCCGAGCGCTGCAACGGGCTCTGTCCCGTCCGTGTTCGGGAGGCGAAGGACGGCGACCTCGTCAGCCCGGGCCACGCCCTCATCGCGCCCGGCAATCTCCACATGCGCGTCCGTCGCGACGGTCGGCGCTATCGCGTCGCGCTGGAGAACGGGCTCCCCGTCAACGGCCACCGGCCGTCGATCGACGTCCTGTTCACCTCGACCGCCGCCGCCGCCGGGGAGAAGGCCGTCGGCGTGATTCTGACGGGCATGGGCGCCGACGGTGCGCGCGGGCTGTCGGCGATGAAGCGCGCCGGCGCCCGGACGCTCGCCCAGGACGAGGCGACCTGCGTCGTGTTCGGCATGCCGCGTGAGGCGATCGCGCTCGGCGCCGTGGATCACGTGCTCCCCCTGTCGGAGCTCGGGCGCGTGGCGCTGGAGCTCTGCGGCCCGCGTCCCCGATGAAGCCGACCCGGCAGGTCCGCCGCCTCAAGCGCCAGCGCTTCGGCCAGAACCTCGCCGGCATGTTCAGAACGACCGGCGAGGGCGTGATCCTCGAGGCCAACGAATCGTTCGCCCGCACCCTCGGCCACGCGGGGCCCGCCGCGCTGCTCGGGAGGCACCTGAGGGAGTTCTACGTCGAGCCGGAGCGGTGGGACCTGCTGCGCGCGGGGCTCCGCGTGGCACGGAGCGTCGCCAACCTCGAGGTCGCGCTGCATCGCCCCAACCGGAGTGTCGTGTGGGTGCTGATGAGCGTCGCGCGAACGGGTACGGACGCCTCGAGCGGTCTCGAGGGCTACATCGTCGACATCACCGCGCGTCGACGCGCGGACGATCTCTTGCGAGAGACCGCGGCGCTCCGCTCGGTCGCGGCGCTCGCGAACGCCGCGGCGCACGAGATCAACAACTCGCTGAACGTGCTGAAGGGCAACCTCCAGTTGCTCACGCCGCGCGTCGACGGCGGTCTCGCCGCCGCCCACCTCGCCCCGGCGCTGGCCGCCGCGAAGGCGATCGAGGAGATCGTCGGCCGGATGAGCCAGATCATGCGGTTGGAGCTGACGGAGCAGTCCGAGACCCTGCCAGAGATGCTGGACCTGAGAAGGTCGGCTTCGGCGCCCCCCGCGCCCGAGTCGCCGGGCAGATAGGCGAGCGGAAGGTCCTCCACCTCCGGGACGAGGCGAGGCCATCGCGTGCGTATGCTATCCTGCCGCCACCGCGGCGCACCCGCAGGTCGCCGCAGGCGGAGGCTCGAATGATGATCATGCGCGTACGCGTGAGCCTGCTCGTGACCGCCGTGCTGGCGGCGCTCGCCGTCGCCCCACCCGTCGCCGCCTTCGAGCGCGCGGGGGACCGGAAGATCCTCGTGTTCGCCGGCCGCCAGGAGGTGCCAACGATCGACCCGAGCGTGAAATACGACTGGTCGATCCGCATGATGCAGCAGGCGCTCTACGACGCCCTGGTGAAGTACGTCGGCAACCCGCCGGAGATCGTCCCCTGGCTCGCCGAGCGCTGGGAGAGCTCGCCCGACGCGCGGACCTGGACCTTTCACCTCGTGCGGAACGCGCGGTTTCACACCGGCGATCCCGTGACGGCGGAGGCCGTGCGCTGGTCGTTCGTGCGGACGCTCAGGCTGAACGCGGGCCCGGCGTGGATGCTGTCGGACTTCCTCAAGGAGGACGCCATCAAGGTCCTCGACGACTACACGATCCAGTTCACGCTGACCCAGCCGTACGCGCCGTTCCTCTCGTTCGTCCCGTGGTGGTACGTGATGAACCCCAAGCAGGTCCTGACCCAGGAGCAGAGCGGCGACCTCGGCCAGAAGTGGCTCACCGACCACGAGGCGGGCAGCGGGCCGTTCCGGATCAAACGCTGGGAGCAGGGTGTCCTCTACGAGATCGAGGCGGTGGACGGCTACTGGAAGGGGTGGCCGTCGAAGGACCATGTGGGCGGCGTGATTTTGAAAATCGTCCGCGAGGCGGCGGCGCAGCGCGCGGCGCTGCTGCGGGGCGAAGCCGACATCGTCGAGGGGCTGTCGGCCGACGACTTCGACCAAGTCGCGAGGATGCCGGGCATCGTCGTGCCCAACCATCCCGGCATGACGACGTTCGGGATCAAGCTGAACACGCAGAAGGCGCCGACGAAGGACCCGAACCTCCGGAAGGCGCTCGCCTACGCGTTCGACTACGAGGCGCTGCTCAAGATCTACAACGGCAACGCGGTGCTCCAGACGAGCCCGTTCCCGAACGCGACGCGCGGCCACATCGGCGTGCCGGGCTTCTACCGCCAGGACCTCGCCCGGGCGAAGGAGTTCCTCGCGAAGTCCGCCTATCCGCAGGGCGGGATCGAGCTCGAGTACGTTTACGTCCAGGGGCTCGAGGAAGAGCGCAAGATGGGACTCGTCCTCATCGACAACCTGGCGAGGCTCGGCCTCAGGCTGAAGTTGGTCCCGCTCACGTGGCCCAACATGGTCGCGCGCGGCGCGAAGGTCGACACGTCGCCCGAGATGATGGCGGTGTTCACCACGCCGGTCTCGACCGACCCCGACGCGGTCGCGTACCAGTACCACAAGAACTCCTGGGGCAAATACTACGGCTCGGCGTTCTACGCGAACGATGGCGTGTGGGCGCTGATCGAACGGGCGCGCACGGTCGCCAGATGGGAAGAGCGCGCGCCGCTTTACGCCGAGATCCAGAAGAGGATCGCGGCCGACGCGCCGGAGATCTTCGGGATGCTCGCCAATCGGCGGTGGGGCATGCGCGACTACGTGAAGGGGTTCGTCTTCAGCCCGGTCCGCTTCACCGGGGAAGTCGATCTCTACCCGCTCGCCGTCGCGGCTCAGTAGAGTCGAGCGCGCCCTGAAGCAGTACATCGCGAGCCGGCTGGCCTTCCTGGGCCTGATGCTGTTCGGGCTCCTTTGTCTGACGTTCGCGATCTCACACATCGTTCCAGGGGACCCGGCGCGGCTCGCGGCGGGGCCCGACGCGAACGAGACGATGGTCCGGACGCTCCGGACCAAGTACGGGCTCGACCAGCCGTTACCCGTCCAGTTCGGCCGCTACCTCAGGGGTGTCCTCTCGGGCGACCTCGGTGAATCGCTCCGAAGCCACCACGCCGTGCTCGACGACCTCGTGCGCTACTTTCCCAACACCTTCGAGCTGGTCACGCTCTCGCTCGGGCTGGCCGTCCTGCTCGGCATCCCCCTCGGAATGCTCTCGGCCGTCCGCAAAGACACCTGGGTGGACCACCTGGCGCGGGTGGTCGCGGTCTCCGGCGTCGCCCTCCCGGCGTTCTGGCTCGGGTTGATGCTCCAGCTCCTGATCGCGCTCCATCTCGGCGTGCTGCCGCTGGGCGGCCGACTGCCGCTGACGGCTGCGCCGCCCGCGCCGGTCACGCACCTCCTGTTCGTCGACGCGCTCCTGCGCGGGGAATGGGGGACGTTCGTCACTGCGCTCAGGCACGCGCTCCTGCCCGTGGTCACGCTCTGCTTTCCCGCCCTCGCGTCGATCATGCGCGTGAACCGCGCCGAGATGATCGAGACGCTCACGCAGGACTACATCCAGAGCGCGCGGGCCCAGGGCTTCTCCGGCTTCCGGATCGTCACCCGTTATGCGCTCCGGAACGCGATGATCCCCACGCTCACGATGATCGGGCTCCGCTACGGCTGGATGCTCGGCGGCACCGTCCTCGTCGAGACCGTCTTCGACTGGCCGGGCATCGGGCTGTATGCCGTGAACGCCGCCGTCTCGTCGGACTTCCAGCCGATCATGGGCGTGACGCTCCTGATCGGCCTCAACTTCATGCTGGCCAACCTCCTCGTGGACCTTGCCTACGGCTGGCTGGATCCCCGGATTCGCCGGCCGGGCCCCCGATGACGACGCGCGCGCTCCCCCTCCGCCCGCTCGCGGGCTGGCTCGAAGGGCGTCGAGGCGCGACGCGCCAGCTCTGGCGCTACGCCCGGATCTTCGGGCGGAGCGCGTCGTCGATCACCGGGCTGGTGCTCGTCCTCGCCTTCCTGGCGCTCGCGGCGATCGGGCCGTGGATCGTCCCGTACCCTGAGGACGCGCGCGGCGCTGTCCACCTCGACCGGAAGCTCGGCGCCCCGAGCGCGGCCCACTGGTTCGGCACCGACGAAGTCGGCAACGACGTCTTCACGCGCGTGGTCCTCGGGGCGCGCGTCTCGCTCCAGATCGGACTCATCATCACGGTGGTCGCAGCGGCGATCGGGGTGCCGCTCGGCGTCCTCGCGGGCTACGCAGGCGGCGCCCTCGGCGAGGTCATCATGCGCGGGACCGACGTCTTCCTCTCCGTGCCGGCCCTCGTGCTGGCGCTCGCCGTGGTGGGCGCGCTCGGGCCGGGGATCGTCAACGCGATGCTCGCGCTCTCGCTCGTCTGGTGGCCGGGGTACGTCCGGCTCGTGCACGGCAAGACGCTCGCGCTCAAGGAGGAGACGTTCGTCGAGGCCGCCCACGCCGTCGGCACCGGCCGGCTCAGGATCGTCTTCGTCCACATCCTGCCGAACTGCGTGTCGCCCCTCGTCGTCAAAGCGAGCATGGACATGGGGACGGCGATCCTCGCCGCCGCGGGGCTCGGCTTCATCGGGCTCGGTGCCCAGCCGCCGTACCCCGAGTGGGGCGCGATGATCAGCATCGGCCGGAACTACCTGCCGACCTGGTGGTGGTATTCGGCGTTCCCTGGTCTCGGCATCTACCTGACCGTTCTCGGGTTCAACCTCCTCGGTGACGGCCTCCGAGACGTCCTCGACCCGAAGAGCCGGGGCTGAGGAGGTGCCTACTCCCGCGCCGCCGTCACGTCCATCTTCACTTCGGTCGCGGCCGCGACCGTGCGGTAGAGGGGTCAGCGGTTGCGGTACGTCTGGACGAGGTCCTCGGCCTGCGCCTGGGTCACGCCCACCAGCTCGAAGCGCATGTGCACGCTCGCGAAGCGGTTCGGCTCGGCGGCCGTCCGGACGCCCTCGATCGTGACGTTCGTGCGCTTGAGCGGCACGCCCTTGTCCTGCGCGTAGAGCTCGATGAGCGTCACACCGCAGGACCCGACGCCGGCGAGAAACGCCTCGCTGTTGGTGAGGGCGTCCGGCCGGGGATGCGTGGAGGAGTCGAGGATGAGGCGCTGGCCGCGCGTGTGGCTGACCGCGCGCCCGAGCGTGCCGCTGCTCGACGACCGGACCGTGTCGATCTTGTCGCTGCTCATGGTGTGGCTCCTTCTCGCGGCTCAGGCGCCGCAGATTTCGGCGATGACGCGCGCGACCAGGAGGCTCGCGAGGAGCACGGGCGCGCCCGTCAGACCCTGGAGCTCGCTCTTGGTCTTCCGCCTGAATCCGATACAGTCCAGCACGACGAGCCCGGCGCCCGCGGCCCGCAGGAGGTCGGCGGCGCGGACGAGCGCGGCCGGGTCTTCCTCGTCGTAGGGCGAGAGCGGGACGACGACCGGGTCGAAGCCGTCGGCCCGCCAGCGCGCCTGGGTCTGGGGCACGTGCGGAACCGAGGGCGTGAGGACGCCGAGGCGTCCAGGCCACCGCATGCCGCGCAGCACGCCGAGCAGCACCTGCTGGGGCTGGAGGAGCGTCCGCGACGCGGCGAGGCGCTCGAAGGTTCCCGTGCAGAGGAGCGCGGTCAGGGTGGCGCCTCCGCGCTCGAGCTCGGCGACCTTCGCCACGACGCGCGGCGTGATGTGGCGCTTGGCGACGAACACGGGTGCGCCGTCCGCGAGGCGCGTCACGAAGATGTCGTCACCCGGGCCGGGCGCGAGGGCGTCGATCTGGGGACGGCCCAGCCCGTCGAGCGCCCCGGCCTCGCGAATCTCGACGCCGGGACCGATGAGCTCGGCCATGTCGGGGACGACGTCGACGCGCGGCGACTGGCCGATGGTGATGAGCCCGACGACGGGGCGGAGCGCGCTCACGCGCGTGTTCTCACGGGCACGCTAGAGCACGTGGAGCAGGGGGCGCGCCGCGAGCGCCCCCGGCTTCCAGAACCCGCTCTCCGCGAACCAGCCGAGCGCTTCCGCCGGGTCGGGAGTCTTCGCCAGCGCGAGGGTCTGGCCGCCTTCGAAGAAGCCGCCGAACGCCACGCGCCCGGTCCCGCGCATCTCGATGAGGGCGAACTGCGCCATGTCGTGGTCGACCACGAAACCCTCCACGAGGGTGACCTTGCGCGAGCCGTCGAGGACGACGGGGACCATCTCCCACGGCTCGACGAACTGGGCGAAGCTCCGCGGCTCGTACCGGGTCCAGACGCCGCCCGTCCAGTAGGGGTCCTCCTCGATCGCGTGCTTGAGCTGCGCCGGTTGCTGGAGGCGATAGAAGATGTCGGCGGTCTTCCCGTCCGGCGCGGGTCCGCCGCCGATCAGGATGGAACCAGCGCGCAATCCCTGCGCCCGCTCGATGTGGCTCCGCCAGAAGGCCTCGCGCCGGGTCAGGTAGTCCTCGGCGGCGGTGAGGGCGACGTGGAAGACGATCATGGCGCGTCCCCCCGAGTATAGCCCGGCGGCGGGCCATCGCGGGCCGAGCCGACCACCCGTGGTACTGTGTCCGATGATGGAGCTGCTCGAGCAGTTTCGCGCACGGTACCCGTTCCCGCTCGACGACTTCCAGCTCGAAGCGATCCGGGCGATCGAGGCCGGACAGTCCGTCATCGTGTCGGCGCCCACCGGCGCGGGGAAGACGCTCGTCGCCGAGTTCGCCATCCAGATGGCGCTCGCCACCGGCAAGCGCATCGCCTACACGACGCCGCTCAAGGCGCTCTCGAACCAGAAGTTCAACGACTTCACCCGGACCCTCGGCGCCGAGACGGTGGGCATCCTGACGGGCGACGTGAAGGTGAACCCGCACGGCCGGGTGCTCGTCATGACGACGGAAATCCTCAGAAATGCGCTCTACGGATCGGGGCTCGACGACCTCGGCTACATCGTGCTGGACGAGTGTCACTACATGGGCGACGAGGGGCGCGGCACGGTCTGGGAGGAGATCATCGTCAACGCGCCGAAGGACGTCCTGCTCGTCGGTCTCTCGGCGACCGTGGCGAACGTCAAGGAGATCGCCGACTGGATCTCGATCGTGCACCGGCCGATCGTGCCGATCTTCCACCCGCACCGCCCCGTGCCCCTCTCGTACGCGGTCGCGGACCTCGCGGGTGAGATCCACGAGATCGCCGAGGTGCGGGCCGGGCGCGCCCGGCTGGTCGGCGACGAGTCGCGCGGGCCCGACGCGCGCGGCCGCTGGTACACGCGCCGGGTGGTGGATCCCGTCGTCCTCATCGCCGACCTCGAGGCGCGGGGCTGGCTCCCCGCGATCTACTTCATCTTCAGCCGCGCCGGCTGCGAGCGCGCGATGGACGACGTGCTCGCCGAGGGCCGCGGCCTCCTCAGCGCCACGCAGCAGGACGACGTCGATCGCGCGATCAACGAGCTCGTCGAGGAGAGCCCGACCGTCGCCGAGTCCGCGCTGAACCAGACCGTGTTCCAGACGCTCAGGCTCGGGGTCGGCCTCCACCACGCGGGGATCCTGCCGAGCCTCAAGCGGCTCATCGAGCTCCTCTTCGAGCGTGGGCTCTGCAAGGTCGTCTTCGCGACCGAGACGATGTCGCTCGGCATCCACATGCCGGCGCGCAGCGTCGTGCTCCAGGGCGTCACCAAGCGCACCGACCATGGGTTCCGCGCGCTCTCGCACAACGAGCTGACGCAGATGGCGGGGCGCGCGGGCCGCCGCGGGATCGATCCCGAGGGCAAGTGTGTGATCGCCCTCGACGCGCGCGACGGCGTCGACGAGATCCTGCGGGTCGTGGACGGCTCGCCGGAGCCGATCGAGAGCCGGTTCAAGCTCGGCTACGGCTCCGCCGCGCTCCTCCTCGGGACCGGCGCGCCGCCCGAGGCCCTCAGGCGGCGGATCGAGTCGTCGTTCGGCCAGTACCAGAATCTCAAGCGCATCCGGGAGCTGGAGGGCGAGGTCCGCTCCCTCGAGGCAGCCCTCGCCGAGGTCAAGCGCTACGCGGCGCCGTGCGGCGACTTCGCGCGTATCGGGCGTTACCGGCGGGCGCGCCAGGAGGTGGAGGCGCGGCGCCAGGCGCTCGGCCGCGGCGGGCGTCGGGGTGAGCGGAACGTCGCGGAGGCGGAGACCGGCCGGCTCGCGCTCGTCCGGCGCAAGGGGGGGCCCGGCCTGGCGCTGATCCTCGGCACGCACTCGATCCGCGGCCGCCGGGTGCTCATCGACGCGCTCCTGCCCCACGGCGCCGTCGTGCGCGTGAAGAGCGGAGTCGTCAAGCGGATCTTCTGGGCCACGCCGCCGCTCCACGTGCCGCGCGACCTCGATCGGGCCTCCGAGGGGCGGGGCCGCGACGGCCGCGGGCTCCGCCATCTTGCCGCCGAGCTCGGACGACTGTCGGTCGCCGAGTTGGTCGAGCGCGAGCGGGCGCAGGGGCCGGAGGCCGCGCTCTCCGCGATCGAGTGCCACCGCTGTCCCTGGGGTGCGCAGCCTCGGTGTGACCGCGAGTGGCGCGAGCTCGAGGCGCTCACGGAGCGTCTCGGCGTCCGGCAGCGCGCGCTCGAGCAGCAGAGGGACGCGTACTGGCACGAGTTCCTCCGCGTGGTCGAGGTGCTCGAGCAGTTCGGCGCCGTGCGCGACCGCCGGCTCGAGCCGCGCGGGCGGCTCATCGCCGGCCTCCGGCACGACAACGAGCTGCTCGTCGCCGAGAGCGTCTTCCGCGACGTCTTCGCCGGCCTCACCGCCGCCGAGGCCGCGGCGGTCGCCTCGGCGCTGATCGAGGAGGCGCGCTCGGGCGACACGGCGATCGCGCGAGATTTCCTCCGGAAGCGGCCCCGGCTCCGGCGCAAGCTCGACCAGCTCACGAGCCTGGCGAACACGATCTACGAGGCCCAGCGGGCGCGCCATCTCCGCATGCCTCTGGCCGTGCACGCGGGGTTCATGCCCGCCGTGTACCGCTGGGCCGACGGGGAGGACGACTGGGGAGCCATCGTCGAGGAGTCGTTCGGCGGCCACGAGGGCGACCTGATTCGCGCGATGCGCCGACTCATCGACCTCCTGCGCCAGCTGGCCGAGGGCCCGGAGGTCCCGCCCGAGACGGCCCGGCTCCTTGCCCAGGCCGCGCGTATCGTCGATCGCGGGATCGTGCTCGAGTCGGCCCTGATATGATTCCAAGGGTGGGAGTCCGGGCCCTCTCGCTCGTCCTTCTCCTGTTCGCGCTCGCCGCGTGTCGGTCGACCGCGGGAGAGCAGCGGACGCTCCAGGGTCCCACGGCGCTCGAGATCTGGACGGCCGGCGTCATATTGCGGACGGGCCGGGAGCCGACCTTCGACGAGCGATACCAGTGGGACAGCCAGATGGAACGGCGGATCTCGACGTATCTCAGCGCGCATCCGGAGATTTCGAACTCGCCCGAAGTGTCGAACTTCACCTTTCTCCGTCAGGTGGCGGTGGGCATGTCGAAGGAGCAGGTCCAGCTCCTGCTGGGGCTGCCGGTGGGCGCGGCGACCGATCCCGCCGAGATCGAGAAGCTCGCGCGGGCCTACTGGCCGCTGATCAAGGAGGGCCAGGTGACCGAGGCGTGGGTCTATCCCCTCGGCTGGCGGCTCTACTTCAGCGGGCCCCGCGTCGTCGACATCACGCAGTACCTCGAACGCCTCTGACGGAGCCCGGGCGCGCGATGATCCAGTCCCAGCTGGTCGTGACGAAGCAGACACCGCTGGCCTCGCGGGGCCTGGTGGTCGCCGAGCATCCGCTCGGCGCCCGCGTGGGCGCCGCGATCCTCGAGGAGGGCGGCAACGCCGTGGACGCGGCCGTGGCGACCGCGTTCGCGATGACCGTCGTCGAGCCCTTCATGTCCACGCTCGCCGGCTCTGGCACGATGCTCGTGCATCTCGCGACGCGCGGCGAGACCGTGGCGATCGACTTCAACGGCCAGGCCCCGGCGCGCGCGGACGCAACCATGTTCCGGCTGATCGGTGGGGTGTCGGAGGGCCTCTTCGCGTGGCCGCGCGTCGAGAACGCAGCGAACGAGTATGGCCATCGGTCGGTGGCCGTGCCCGGGTCGGTCGCCGGGCTCGCCCTGGCGCTCGAGCGGTACGGGACGATGGAGCTCGCCGACGTGCTGACGCCGGCGATCGCGCTGGCGCGCGACGGCTTCGTCCCCGATTGGTATCAGGCGCTGACGACCGCGCGCTACATCGAGGAGCTGGGCGCCTTCCCCGAGGCGGCACGCGTCTATTTGCGGAACGGCCGCGCGATCCACCGCCCGCCCTCGCTCGAGCCGGGCGAGCGCGTGGCATACCCGGACTTGGCGCGGAGCCTCGCCCTGATCGCGCGTGAGGGGCCGGACGCCTTCTACCGAGGCGCCCTCGCCCAGGCGATCCACGACGAGATGGCCGCGGGCGACGGTCTGCTGACGAAAGGCGACCTCGCCGCGTACGAGGTGCGCGTGAGCCCGCCGCTCACGGGTCGCTACCGCGGCCTCGATCTCGCCCTGGCCCCGGGCGCGACGGGCGGGATCACCGCGCTCGAGATCCTCAACATCCTCGACCACTTCGCGCCCCATGACGTCGGCTGGCAGACGACCGCCGGTCTGCACTTCCGCGCCGAAGCGATCCGACGGGCCTTTCGCGACCGGTTCCTTCACCTGGGCGATTCGGCCATCGTCAAAGCACCGTGGGACCAATTGGCGTCGAAGCCGTACGCGCAGGCCATCGCCGCCGACCTCCGCCGTCCCGGACGCACCGGGGCGGGGACGCGGGGGGCCGCCTCCGCTCGGAACGACACTCGCCCGGCGGCCCCCCGCGCCCCCGCCTCACGGGCACGCGGCCGCGGAGGGCGCGACGAGTGCACGACGCACATCGGCGTCGTCGACAAGGCACGCAACATGGTCTCGCTGACTCACACGGCCGTGTCGCTCTTCGGTTCGCGGGTGGTCGTCAGGGGCACCGGGATCCTGCTCAACAACGGCATGATCTGGTTCGACCCCGAGCCCGGCAAGCCGAACTCGATCGGGCCCGGCAAGCGCGCGCTCGTCAACATGGTGCCTCTGCTCGCCTTCCTGAGGGGCGAGCCGTGCCTCACGCTCGGCGCGCCCGGCGGTCGTCGGATCGTCTCGGCGATCCCACAGGTGATCGCGACCCTCGTGGACGCGCGCGGCTCGCTCCAGGCGGCGATCGAGGCTCCGCGCCTGCACACCGAAGGGGACGAGCTGCTCGTGGACGCGCGCGTCGGCGACAAGGCGCTCGAGGGGCTCCGACGGTTCGGGCACACGGTCGTTCCGCGAGAGGAGACCTACGCGACGCTGAACTTCGCGAAGCCCGTCGGGATCCGGGTCGGGAAGAAGGGGCTCGAGGCGGGACTCGACCACCTGCGGCCGGCGGCGGCCGCCGGGCACTAGCGCCCACGCGGGAGGAGGGGACGACGATGGCGACGCTCGAGGAAAAGGTGATCGCGAGCTGGAAATACAAGAAGGGGGCGCTCGACCCCAAGACGGCGTTTCTGTGCTACCTCGCGGCGAACCTCGCGGTGGGAAACACCCACTGAGCGAAGCGCGACCTGGCAGGTGCCAGGGCATCGGGGGCCAGCGAGGACGAGCTGCGGGAGGCGATCAGCTTCGCCATTCGCGCGAACGCGGCGAAGACGCATGCGGACATCCTGAAGGTGTGGACCGATGGCGGAAGTTAATCTGACCGCGGCGTTCTCCACGGTGCCGGCGGCGGAGGCCGAGGAGATCAAGCGTGTCATCGTCGAGACCGTCGGGCAGATCGCCCAGGAGGACGGCACGTTCAAGCGGGCGAAGCTCGTCTTCACCGAATCCGACGAGCGGTGCGGACTGACGGCGGAGCTCGACGGGGTGAAGAAGGAAGGCGTTCCACTCCAGCTCGACCTCGAGCAGCTCGAGGACGCGAAGACCTCCGCCGGCGCGCGCGCCCAGCTCAAGGAAGCCCTCCGCCTCTACTTCCGGAAGGTTCTTGGCCGGTAACGACGCGGGGCTGCTCCTCTTCGCCTGGCGCGGCGCCGTGTTCCGGGTCGCGGATGGGGTCCAGCCGCCGAAGGCGGGCTCGTTGTTCTTCTGCCGACACCTCGCCGCTCGCCCAGGCGAGCGCGTGCTCGAGATCGGGAGCGGGCTCGGTCTCGCGGCGGTCCTCCTGGCCAAGGGCGGCGCCCGGGTGGTGGCCACCGACATCGTCCCCGAGGCCGTCGCGCTGATCCGCGCGAATGCCCAGGTGAACGGGGTGGACGTGGACGCGCGGCTCGGCGACTGCTACGCGCCCGTCGAGGGCGAGCGATTCGATCTGATCTGCACGAACCCGCCGCAGATGCCCACGCCGCCCGGCCGCGCGCGGAACGATCCCGTGGCCGCCGCCGACAACGGCGGGGTGGACGGCTGGGAGATCCTCGACCGCGTGATCCACGGCGCGCCGGGCCACCTCGTGGCCGGCGGCCGGCTCGTCTTCACGATCTTCGCCTTCCTCGGCAAGAAGCCGGCGTTCGCCAAGCTCGAGGCGGCTGGCCTCACGCCGTCCATCGTCGCGAGCGAGACGCAGGAGTTCCCGCGGATCGCCTACGAGCGGCTCGACCACATCCGTGCCCTCGACCCCGAGGCGACTCTGGGGACGGGCGTGCCGGCGACGGTCGAGCGGTTCGTGATCCAGGGCGCGCGTGGGGTCTCACGAGACCGATGACGCGGCGTCTGATCGTGAACGCCGACGACTTCGGCCTCACGCGGGGCGTCTCCGCCGGCATCCTCACCGCGCACCGCCACGGGATCGTCACGAGCACGACCGTGCTCGTGACGGCGGACGTTGACCGCGGCGCGCTCGCCGCGGCACGCGACGCGGGCCTCGGAATGGGGCTCCACGTCAACCTGACGCTCGGCCGTCCGCTCACGAACGCGCGGTCCCTGGTGGACGCGTCGGGACGCTTCGTCCGTGACGCGCGCCGCGCGGCGCAGCGCGCCGCGGTGAAAGACGTCGAGCGTGAGGTGGGGGCGCAGATCGATAAGTTCCTGACGCTCGTGAGACGCGGACCGACGCACCTCGACACGCACCACCACGTGGGCCTCCACGAGCCGGTGACGGGTGTCGTGCTCGCCGCGGCGAAACGCCTCGGCGTCCCGGTGCGGAGCCAGAACGGAGGCGCGCGGGCCCGTGCGCGCGCGGCCGGCCTGCGGACGCCCGACCACTTCTTCGGTGAATCGGGCCCCGGCGCCTACTGGACCCTCGCGACGACCCTGGCGCGGCTGCGCGACCTTCCACCGGGCGCCTCGGAGTTCATGGCGCACCCCGGCGTGTTCGACGAGGCGCTCGCGTTCAGCCGATACGCGCGCCAGCGCGAGACCGAGCTCGTCGGCGTCGGCACGGCGGCGGCGCGTTCCGCCGCCATGGCGCTCGGCATCACGCTCTGCGACTTCGGTCGTCTCTGACCGGCGATGACGCGGGACGCGCTCCTGCTCGGCGTGGACGTCGGCGGCACGACGACGGCCGCGGGCGCGGTCACGCGTGAGGGTGAGGTGCTCGTCGAGCAGCGCGTGCTGACCCACCGTGACGGCGAGGGCCACGCGCTCACGACGATCATCGAGCTGCTCGCCTCCGTCCTCGGGCACGCGGAGCGGAGCGGGCACGCGGTCGCGGCCATCGGGGTCGGCGTGCCCGGGCCCGTCGACGCGACCCTCGGACGGGTCGGCGAGCACGTGCCTCACGTGCCCGAGCTCGCCGGCCACCCGCTCGCCGCCGAGCTCGCGGAGCGTTTCCGCCGGCCGGCCTTCGTGGACAACGACGTCAACGCGCTCGCGCTCGGCGAGTGGATGTTCGGCGCGGGCCGGGGCGCCCGCTCGCTCGTCGTGCTGGCGCCCGGCACCGGCTTCGGCGCCGGAATCGTGCTCGACGGCCGGCTCGTGCGCGGCGCGGCGGGGTTCGGCGGCGAGCTGGGCCACACGCCCGTGAAGTTCGACGGCCCGCCGTGCTGGTGCGGCGGCCGCGGCTGCCTCGCCCTCTACGCGAGCGGGCGTGGGGTCGCCGAGGCGGCGCGGGCGCGCGTCGCCGGGCTGCCGGACGCGCCGCTCCTCGCCGCGGCGGGCGGCGACCCGCGCGCGATCACGGCGCCGCTCGTCTTTCGGGCGGCGCGGGAGGGCGACGCCGTGGCGTCCGCGGTCGTCGACGAGGCGTGCCGCGCCCTCGGCGCGATGCTCGGCACGATCGTGAACGGTCTGAACCCGGAGGTCATCGTGCTGACCGGCGGCGTCGCCGAGTCGCTCGTGCCGCTCGAGGCGCAGATTCTCGAGCGGGCCGCCGAGTACGCGTTTCGCGCGGCTCTCGCGCAAACGCGGGTGACGATCGTGCCCGGCGACAAGCGGACGAGCATGCGCGGCGCCGCGGCCCTCGCGATCTACGAGACAGAGCGCCCCCTACCGTCGGCGGGCTAACTCCGAGCTAGGGGGCCTTCCCCAGGAGGCCGTCGAGGAGGCGCGGCAGGCGTCGCACGACGGACTCGCCGTGGATCTGCGCGACCATCTCGCCGCGGCGGTCGACGACGACGGTGTAGGGCGTTCCCTTGAAGCCGAAGTGGTTCGCGATCGTGAGCCGCGGGTCGAGCGCGACGGGGTAGGCGACCTTGTGCTCGAGCACGAAGCGCTGCGCGTCCACGACGGTGTCCTGGACGTGGATCGCCAGGACCTCGACGCCGCGCGTCCGGTAGCGCTCCGCGACGCGCGCCAGCGCCGGTGACTCTCTCACGCACGGCTTGCACCACGACGCCTGGAAGCGGAGCACCAGGACCTTCTTGCCGATCAGGTCGCGGGAGTCGAGCGAGCGCTGGCTGCCGAGGAGGCGCACGGTGAAGCCCGGCGCCGCGGGCGCGGCGGCGAGCGGCGCGACGACGCACACGAGGAGCAGGAGGACCGGGAGGGTGCGCACAACCACGAGCGTATAATAGCTCGCGTGAACGACCTCGAGCACGAACTTCGCAAGGTCGTCGCCGGCGACGTTCGCTTCGATCGGATCTCCCGTCTGCTCTACTCCACCGACGCGTCCATGTACCAGGTCGAGCCGATCGGTGTCGTGATCCCGCGCGACGCCGACGACGTCCAGGCGGCCGTGGAGGTCGCGCGACGGCAGCAGGTGGCGCTCCTCCCGCGCGGCGGCGGGACCTCGCTCACCGGCCAGACCGTCAATCGCGCGCTCGTCCTCGACTTCTCCCGCCACATGAACCGGGTGCTCGAGGTCGACGCCGAAGGGCAGTGGGCGAAGGTCGAGCCGGGGCTCGTCCAGGACGAGCTGAATCGTCACGTGCGGCCGATGGGATTGCTGTTCGGGCCGGACACCTCGACCTCGAACCGCGCGACGCTCGGCGGGATGCTCGGCAATAACTCGGGCGGCTCGCACTCGATCGTCTACGGGCTGACGGTCGACCACGTCATCGAGGTCACGGCGCTCCTGGCCGACGGGACGCGCGTCGTCTTCGGCGACGTCACCCCCGAGGAGCTCGCGCGCCGGGGCCAGCGTGGAGGCCTCGAGGGGCGGATCTACCGCGAGGTCGCGCGGATCCGCGACGCGTACGCCGACGAGATCCGCGCGCGGTACCCCCACCACTGGCGACGCGTGGCCGGTTACAACCTGAACGAGCTCGTGGGCGTCGGGATCAAGCCGGGGTCCGTCGCGGGCGACGGCGCCGCGCGGGGCGTCAACATGGCGCGCCTGGTCGTCGGTTCGGAGGGCACGCTCCTGACGATCGTGGACGCCAAGGTGCGTCTGATGCGACGACCCAAGACGACCGCACTTGACGTCATCCACTACCGCGACCTCCAGGAGGCGCTGGAGTCCTCGCAGTCCATCCTCGAGACGGGCCCGTACGCGGTCGAGCTGACCGACAAGATGATCCTCGACCTCGCACGCGACAACATCGAGCAGGCCCAGCGCATGGGCTTCGTCCAGGGCGATCCCGCCGCGATCCTCATCGTCGAGTACGCCGGCGACAGCGAGGCGGAGGTCCGCGCCAAGGTCGCCGACCTCGAGGCGCGGCGCGCGCGCGCGCGCTTCGGCTATGCGGCGACGCTCGCCTTCGATCCCGCCGAGCAGCAGTCGATCTGGAAGCTCCGCAAGGCGGGGCTCGGGCTCCTGCTCGGGATGAAGGGCGACAAGAAGCCGATCGCCTTCGTCGAGGACACCGCGGTGGCCCCCGAGCACCTGGCGGAGTTCGTGCCGCGCTTCCGCGAGATCTTCGCCAAGCACGACGCCATCGGCGCCTACTACGGTCACTGCTCGGTCGGGTGCCTGCACATCCGCCCGGTGATCGACCTCAAGATCCCGCGCGGGCTCGAGCAGGTGCGCGCGATCGCCGACGAGATCACGGGCCTCGTGCTCGACTTCGGCGGCACGATCTCGAGCGAGCACGGCGACGGCCGGGCGCGGAGTCCGTTCCTCGAGCGGATGTACGGGCGGCGGCTCATGGGGGCGTTCCGCGAGCTGAAGCGCGCGTTCGACTCCGAGAACCGGTTGAACCCGGGCAACATCGTCGACGCGCCCGGGATCCTCGAGAACCTCCGTTACGGCGTCGGTTACACGACCTGGGAGCCGACCACGCTCCTCGATTTCTCCGGCCAGGGCGGCTTCGCCGCCGCCGTGGAGCTGTGTAACGGCGTCGGCGTGTGCCGCAAGACGCTCGAGGGCACCATGTGTCCCTCGTACATGGCGACGAAGGACGAGGAGCACTCGACACGCGGACGCGCCAACGCGCTCCGGGCGGTGCTCTCGGGCCGGCTCCCGCCGTCGGAGTTCACGGGGACGCGCCTCCATGAGGTCATGGACCTCTGCCTCGAGTGCAAGGGGTGCAAGGCCGAATGCCCGGCGAACGTGGACATGGCGAAGCTCAAGTACGAGTTCCTGCACCACTACTACGCGGCGAACGGGCTCCCGCTGCGGAACCGCGTCTTCGGGCGGATCGAGCGGCTGAACCGGCTGGGTGCGCACCTGCCGGCCCTCTTCAACTGGACGTCGGGCCTCGCCGTGACCCGTTGGCTCCTCGAGAGGGTCGCCGGGATCGACCGCCGCCGGCCGCTGCCGAAGCTCGCCGCGGCGACGTTCACCGAGTGGTTCCGGCACCATGCGCCTCCGGCCGCGGCCCCGCGCGGCGAGGTCGTGCTCTTCCACGACACGTTCGTGACCTACAACACGCCCGAGATCGGCCGGGCCGCGGTCGAGTTGCTCGAGGCTGCCGGATACCGTGTGGTGCTCGTGGACAAGAAGTGCTGCGGCCGGCCGCTCATCTCGAAGGGCATGCTCGCCGAGGCGCGTGCGCACGCGGCGTGGAACGTGGGCCGGCTCGCCTCCTACGCGCGGCGGGGCGTGCCGATCGTGGGGCTCGAGCCTTCGTGCCTCCTCACGCTGCGCGACGAGTCGGTGGACCTCCTCGGCACCGACGACGCGCGGACCGTGGCGCGCCATGCCTTCCTGCTCGAGGAGTTCCTCGCGCGCGAGCGCGCGCGTGGTCTCGAGCTCCGCTTCAGCGGCAGCGGCCGGACGGCGCTCCTGCATGGGCACTGCCACCAGAAGGCGCTCGTCGGCACGGCGCCGACGGTCGCGGCCCTCCGGTGGGCGGGCTTCCGGGTGGAAGAGGTCGATTCCGGGTGCTGCGGGATGGCGGGCTCGTTCGGCTTCGAGCGCGAGCACTACGACATCTCCGTCGCGCTCGGCAATCGCCGCCTGGCCCCC
This sequence comes from Candidatus Rokuibacteriota bacterium, assembly GCA_003221695.1. Classification (GTDB taxonomy): domain Bacteria; phylum Methylomirabilota; class Methylomirabilia; order Rokubacteriales; family CSP1-6; genus 20CM-2-70-11. Next base: position 192,123 of record QHSX01000039.1, on the reverse strand, counting down.
GCCGTGAAGGCGGCGGCCGCGGACACCGTGATCGTGGCGCCCGGCGTCTCGTGCCGGCAGCAGATCGCGCATCTCGCGGGGCGCCGCGCGCTCCACCCCGCCGAAGTCCTCCGGGCCGCGCTATCGCCCCCCTCCTAGGCCCGACCCTCGCGGTCCTCGTCGCCGCGTTCGTCAAGGGGGCCATCGGCTTCGGCTTCCCCACGCTCGGCACGCCGCTCCTGGCGCTCTTCCTCGACGTGAAGACGGCGGTCGCGGTCCTGGTCGTCCCGAACCTCGTGATGGACGGCATCCAGGCGCGCCGACGGGGCGGGCTCGCGGCGACGGTTCGGCGCCTCGCGCCGCTGCTCCTCTTCGGTGGTGCCGGGACGGTCCTCGGCACGGCGGCGCTCGCGGAGCTCGATGCTCAGACCGTGACGCTCGCGCTCGGCGGCTTCGTGGTGCTCTTCGTGACCCTCAACGCGCTGGCCGTGTCGCCGCGGGTGGCGCCGTCGTGGGAGCGATGGCTCGCGGCGCCCGTTGGTCTCGTCGCGGGGGTCGTGGGCGGCGTCACCAACGTGCCGAGCCTGCCGCTGATCCTCTACTTCTACGCGCTCGGGATGGAGAAGGACGAGTTCGTCCGCTCGATCGCCGTCACGTTCCTCGCTTACAAGCTCGTCCAGCTGGTCTCGCTCGTGGCCGTCGGCCTCCTCGACGGGCGACGCTTCGGCGCATCGCTCGCGCTCGCGGCGGTCGGCGTGGGCGCGTTCGCGCTCGGTCTCCGGGTGCAGGACCGCCTCGACGCGCGGGCGTTCAATCGCGTCGTCCTCGTGTTCCTGGGCGCGATCGGCGTGTGGCTGATGATCCGCGCGCTCGGCTGAGGCGCGTTACACCGTCGCGCCGGAGAGGAGGGTGAAGATCCGCCGGATGAGCTGCTCGTGGTCCTCGATGTTGTGGCGGAAGATCCGGAGCTCCTTGAGCTCGGCGATGTCCACCGTGCGGATCGGCTCGCCGGGACGGAGCGCCGCGAGGGAGAGGGCCTGGAAGCACGAGCGCCCCGTCTCGGGGCGCTCGGTGACGATCACGAAATAGAGCGCGGGCCAGTGGCGTCGAGCCATGAGGAACGCCGAGCGCTCGCCCCGCTGATTCTCGACGGACACGAACTGCTCGATGGACGGCCGGTACTTGACCTCGACGAGGAACTCGCCGTCGGAGGCGCGCCCCGGCGCCGGCGACACGGAGAAGTCGGGCGAGAAGTCCTCACGGCCGAATCGGAGCGGCAGCGCCTCCTGGCGGTACGGGCGTACCTCGTAACGCGCACGGCGAAAGATGGATTCGACGAGGGCCTCGGCGATCCGGCCCTTCGCCTCGAGCAGATCCATTGTTCGGCCTCCGGTGCACGCGGCTCCACGTCGATGCGACGCAGGGTCATCATACTACAGCGAAGAACCGGGCCGGCGCGCCCTCCGCGCCCGCGATCTTGTAGAACGGCGCCGCGAACTCGACCCGCCGTCGCGGGAGCGCGCCGAGGTTCGTCAGACCCTCCAGGATGACCACCCCGGCGCCGAGGATCACGCGGTGCATCGGGAAGTCTTCAGAGGTGAAGTCGGGGAGACGCGCGCAGTACTCCTCGAAGAAGTCGAAGCCGATGGTCTTCGCCCCCCGGGCGACGAGCCACTCCGCCGACTCGGGCGGGCACCAGGGCGACTGGGTGAAGTAGTCGGGCCACCGCCCGTACATCCGGTCGGTCCAGTCGGTGCGGAGCAGCACGATGTCGCCCCGCCGCACGTCGTCGGCGCCGCCACGCCGGAGATCGTCGATCGTGATCCCGTGGTTCGGGCCGACGAAGGAGAGGTCGACGACGCTCGCCTCGCCCATCACCTGGTCGAGGGTGATCTCCGCCGTGGTGATCCCGTCCTTGAAGACGTGGAGGGGTGAATCGATGTGGGCGCCCGTGTGCAGGCTCTGCCGCACGCTCGAGACCTGCCAGAAGCCGGGGCCGCGGCGGTGCGGCGTGATCTCGAGCCGCATGTTGGTGGAGGGCGGGCTGAGCGTGGCGTCGTCCACGGTCACGGAGAGGTCGATGTAGCGCTTCATGGGCGCGGGTCCTCCTGGCGGCCCAGCCGGTCCACGAGGGCCCGGGCCCAGGCCATGCGGTCGGGCGCCATCACGAGCTTCTCGGCGAACGGCGCGCCGAACGGTCGCGTCGCGTCGATGCCGAGCTTGGCGGTCACGCCGCGCTCGTCGGCGCTGGGGTCGAGGAGCGCGCCGAGGCTCCCTCCAATCACGACGAGATCACGGTCGGCCTGCATGCGTGTCGCAACCGCCCACAACACGTCTGATTCGTCGAACACGTCGATGTCATCGTCGACCACGATGACCAGCTTCAGATAGTGGTCGACGCCGAGCACGATCGGGATCACGTGCTTGGCCTCGCCGGGGCGGCTCTGCGCGATGGAGACGTAGGCGGTGAACGCGGAGGTTCCGGACAACGGCACGTGCACACCCGTCACGTTCGGGATCGCCCGCGACAGCGCGTTCAGGATCTCGGCCTCGCGGACGAGGCCGAGCGTCGTGATGTGGTCGCCCGCGCGACCCGAAGCGATCGACTGGAACCACGGGCGCTCGCGCAGCGCGAGCGCCTTCGCGACGAAGACGTGCTCGGTGGAGCGGCGCGAGACGTACCCGGTGAACTCGCCGAACGGGCCCTCGGGCTCACGCGCGCCCGGGAGGATCTCGCCCTCGATCACGATCTCCGCAGTCGCCGGCACGTGCAGGTCGAGCGTCGCACACGGGGCGATGCGGAGCGGCTCGCCGAGCAGCCCGCCGACGACCTCGAACTTGCCGACGTCGGGCGGGGGGTAGGCGAGGGAGCCCATCGAGACGAGGGGGTGGAGCCCGAGCACGACCGCGCACGCGAGCGGCTTGCCCTTCGCCTCGGCCCGCCGCTGATACTCGAACATCCGACGCCGCGAGTGGAGGCTCACCCCCATGCGGTCACGCCCCGTCACCTGGAAGCGGTGATAGCCCTCCGTCTCGACCCCGGTCTCGGGATCGCGCGCCACGAGCATGCCCGCGGTCAGGTACCGGCCCGCGTCGCCCGGGAAGTAGCGGGGGACGGGCAGCGCCTGCAGATCCACGTCGCTCCCGGTGAGCACCCGGTGGCGGAAGGGCGGGTCGGCGACCAGGACGGGCTTGACGTACTCCTTGAGCCGCCGCGCGTACTCGGCGGCGAGGGCCCGCTCGGGGACGCCCAGGGCGAACGCGAGCGCGCGGCGGCTGGCGACGACGTTCGTGACGATCGGGATGTCGTACCCGGCGACCGTGTCGAACATCAGGATCGGGAAGCGGCGCCGCCGCTCGTATTCGAGGACCAGCGCCATCACGTCGTACGCGATCGAGACGGGCTCGGCGACGCGGACCACCTCGTCCGGGTGGGCGCGCCCGTACGCGGCGACGAAACTCCGGAGATCCTGGCTCATCCGCGGACGCGTCCGGCGGTTAGCAGTGCGTGCACGGCGGCCAGGCGCGCGAGTAGGGCGGCTGCTTGAGGAACTCGTCCTCGGGAGAGGTCCAGAACTGGCTGACGTTCTCGATCGTGTGGATCACGGTATTCTGCAACCGCCCGTCCTTCTTCTCGACGCGACGGATGTAGATGTTGTGGATCGGCTGGCCGTACCGGTCGAGGCGGATGGGCCCGCCCGGGGCGTCGGCGATGGACACGCCGCGGAGCGCCTTGAGGAAGGCGTCGGTGTCCTCGACCTTGCCGCCGATCTTCTCGAGGGCGTGCTTCAAGAAGAGCCCCGCCGTGTAGGCGCCGACCGAGTAGTAGCCCGGGTCGGTGCCGAAGGCCTTCTGGTAGGCGCCGACGAAGGCGCGGTTCGCCGGCGTGTCGAGCGCGGCGCTGTAGTGCATCGTCGAGACGACGCCGAGCGCCTCGTCACCCATGTTCCGCAGCAACGCCTCGTCCACGGCGGTCTGGTTCGCCAGGAGCGGGATCGTGCCCCTGAGCCCGGCGTTCTCGAACTGCTTGAGGAAGCGGAGCGCGGCGACGCCGGCGAAGCCGATGAAGACGGCGTCGATGTCGCGGCGGAGCTGGCCGATGTAGGGCGCCTGGTCCGCCGCGCCGAGCGGGGGCCAGAGCTTCTGGACGATCTGGCCGCCCGCGTCCTCGAAGGCCTTGTGGAAGCCCGCCACCACCTCGTGGCCGAAGGCGAAGTCGTCCGCGATGGTCGCGATTTTCCGGTACCCGAGCGTCTTCGCGGCGTAGGCGCCGAAGGGCATGGTCGGTTGGCTCGAGGTCGAGGTCGCGCGCACGAAGAACTGGGTCGCCTTGCGCTGGGTCAGGTCGTCGGCGGCGGCGCTCGGCGAGATCGTCGGAATGTGCTGGGCGTTCACGTACGGCGCGAGCGCGTAGGCCTCGAAGGCGGCCAGGGGGCCGAGGACGACGTGGACTCGGCGCTGCTCGACCAGCTCGCGGGCTCGCGCGAGCGTGCCGGCGGGCTGGCCACCGCTGTCGACGACCGTCAGCTCGACGCGCCGGCCGGCGAGCGTGCGCTTCTGCTGCTGGAGGAACAGCTCGATGCCGTTCTCCATCTCTTTGCCGGGCGCCGCGAGCGGCCCGGTCAGGATCGTGACGAAGCCGACGCGGATCCCCTCCTGCGCCGTGGCCGGCGCCGCGGCGAGGACGGAGAGCGCCGAGAGCGCGAGAGCACGAACGATCATGCCCGCCTCCTCCCGAGTTGGGCCGCCTCGGAGGCCCTAGGCTAGCATTGGCCGGAGCACCTGTGCTATGTCTCTCGCGTTCCTGGGGAGACGAGGAGACCACGATGCGAACCAGACTCGGGATGGTGGTCGTCGCGCTGGCCGCGCTCGCGCTTCCGCTCGCCGGCGAGCGCCCGACGTGGGCGCAGCGCGGGCCGATCAAAGTCGCGCTGCTGGTGCCCACGACCGGGCCGCTCTCCGCCAACGGCCGGGATATGATCAACGGCCTCGAGCTCTACTTCGAGGAGCAGAAATACCGGCTGGCCGGACGGGAGATCAAGCTCATCGTCGAGGACGACGAGGGCAAGCCCGCCACCGGCCTCACCAAGGCCCGCGGCCTCGTCGAGGGGCAGGGCGTGCACGTGATCCTGGGCCCGCTCAGCGCCGCCGTCGGGTACGCCATCGCGCCCTACCTGGACGGCAAGAAGGTCCCGACGATCTTCCCGATCGTCTCCTCAGAAGACATCACCCAGCGCAAGCGCAGCCCCTACATCGTGCGCACCGGATGGACGAGCGCCCAGCCCATGCACCCGTTCGGCAAGTGGGTCTACGACAACCTCAAGTATCGGAAGATCGCGATGATCGGCTACGACTTCGCCTTCGGCTGGGAGGTGGCGGCGGGCTTCCACCGCACGTTCGAGGAGGCGGGGGGCCAGGTGGTGCAGAAGCTCTGGCCGCCGCTCAACACGCCCGACTTCGCCCCGTACGTCGCCCAGCTCCGCCGCGACGTGGACGCCGTGTGGTGCGTCTTCTCCGGCGCCGACGCCCTGCGCTTCAGCAAGCAGTACGCCGAGGCCGGGCTCAGAGAGCGGCTGCCGCTCATCGGCAACGGGACGTTCACCGACGAGCACGTGCTCCGGACGATGGGCGACGAGGTGCTGGGGGTAATCACCGCCCATCAATACTCGGCGGCGCTCCAGACCCCCGCCAACAAGAAATTCGTCGCCGCCTACGAGGCCAGGTTCAAGCAGGTGCCCTCGTACTACTCGGAGGGCACGTACGTGGCGGGCGTCGCGCTGAGGGCGGCGCTCGAGGCCACCGGGGGCGACATCGAGACCGTCGACAAGTTCCTCGGAGCGTTTCGCCGCGCCGATCTCTCCGACGCGCCCCGCGGTGCCGTCAGGTTCGACGACTTCGGCAACCCGATCCAGAACATCTACGTGCGCAAGGTCGAGAGGGTGGGTGGCCGCCTCCAGAACACGGTGATCCATACCTTTCCGAACGTCTCTCAGTTCTGGACGTACAGGCCCGAGGAGTACCTGAAAAATCCCGTGTACTCGCGCGACTACCCACCGTGCACGCGCTGCTGACGGCCGGGCGAGCCGAGCGGCGGCCGCGGAGGCCCGGCGACGCGCGCCGCGAGGCGAGTCTGTGAACCTGATCGCGCCGCGCTGATGGCGACGGTCGGGGTCGTCGGCCTCGGCCTCCTCGGTGGGGCGGTGGCGGCGCGCCTGCGGGCCGGCGGCCACGTCGTCGTCGGCTACGACGTCGTCGCCGAGAAGGTGCAAGCGCTCGTGGAGCTGGGCGGTCGCGCGGCGCCGACCGCCGACGCGGTCGCGAAGGCGGCCGAGGCGGTGTGCGTCGTGCTGCCGTCCCTCGCGTCGGTCGACGAGGTCGTGCTCGGTCCGCGCGGTCTCGTGGCGTTGAGCCCGCCGGGGCGAACCATCATCCAGATGAGCACCATTTCGCCCGCGCTGACCGAGCGCTTGGCGCGTGAGGTCGCGGCGAAGGGCCTCGCGTTCCTGGACGCTCCGATCAGCGGGACGAGCGCCATGGTGGCGCACGGCGAGGGGATCGTCTTCGTCGGCGGCGAGCGCCGCGTGTTCGACCGCTGGCGCCCGGTGCTCGAGACGATCCTGCCGCGCGCCGTCTTCATCGGTCAGGCCGGCCAGGCGATGGTCCTCAAGCTCGTGGCGAACCTGCTGGTCGCGCTCCACAGCGCGGCCGCGGGCGAGGCGCTCCTGATGGCTCGGCGGGCCGGGCTCGACCTCGAACTCGTGCTCGACGTGCTGAGCCGAAGCGCGGCAACCTCGCGCATGCTCGAGGTGCGCGGCCCGCTGATCGCGCGGGGAGAGTTCCCGCCCCAGATGAAGCTCGACCTCTTCATGAAGGACCTGCACCTCATCCAGGAGGCCGCCCGGGAGGTCGGCGCCCCGCTCCCGCTGACCGACGTCGCCGAGCGCCTCTACGCGGCCGCGCTGGCGGCGGGCCACGGTGGCGCGGATCTCAGCGTGGTCGTCAAGGCCCTCGAGGGGCTCGGGCGGATCTGACGGCGAGATCGCGCGTGAGCCGGAGCTCGCCCAGATGGAGCGCGGCGTGGCGGATGCTCTCCACCAGGGCGTCGCGGCGGGAGATCTCGTGCGGCGGCCCCGTGCCCCAGAGCGCCTGCGGCGGCACGAACCGTCGGTCGAGCTCCGCGGGCGAGAGGGCGGCGAGCGCCGCCGTGATCTCGCGCGCGAGCCCTCGGATGGCGGCGACGAGCGAGCCGACGTCGGTGCCGGAGGCGGTGAACTCCGCCGTCCGGTCGCGCTCGACCTCGCGGCCGCACCCGAAGCCGAGCGCATACACGCGCGTGGCGCCCACCACGTGGCTGGCGACCGCGTACGCGCTGTTCGCGGCCCCCGTCGCGGGGCGCCAGTTGAGCTGCGTCTCCGTGAGGCCGTCAAGCGCGGTGCAGACCTGGTCGAGGATCCAGCCGAGCTCGCGCGCATAGGTCTCGATCTCCGCGTGCACGCGAGGGGTCACCGGATGAGGCCGGCGCGCCGGGGCAGCACGAGCGTGATCTCCGGGAACACGATGAGGAGGAGCAGGCCGGCGAACAGCGCGGTCAGGTAAGGCCAGTAGGCCCCGAAGTGCCGGCCGACGGAGACCCGCGCGAAGCGGATCGCCATCAGGAGCCCGACGCCCATCGGGGGCAGGAAGAGGCCGATCCCCACGGCGGCGGTCAGCACGATGTCGAAGTGGATCGGATGGATGCCGATCCGCTTGGCCGTCGGGAAGACGACCGGGATCAGCACGACGGCGGCCGGCAGGCCCTCCATCACCATGCCGAACATCATCACGAGCAGCGTGATGGCGACGAGGAAGAGCCACGGCGTGCTCTCGAGCGGCTGGAGGATCTCGCCGAGCATCGCGGGCACGCCGAGCATCCCCAAGAGGAACTGGTACACGCTCGCCACCGCGAGGAGGAACATCACCGCGGCGGTCAGGAGCGCGCTCTCGTAGACGAGCCCCAGCATCTCGCGAAGCGTGACGTTGCGGTAATAGAGGAAGGCGGCGACGATCGCGTAGAAGGCGACGAGCGCGCCGGCTTCGGTAGCGGTGAATGCGCCAAAGTAGAAGCCCGCAACGATGACGACCGGCACCACCATGGGCACCAGCGACTCGCGGAGCGCCGCCCAGAACGCGCGCCAGCTCGGACGCCCGTCCTTCGGCCAGCTGAGCCGGTGCGCCTGGACGATGATCACGACGAAGAGGCAGAGGGCGGTGACGGCCGCCGGGATGAACCCGGCGAGGAAGATGCCCACGACCGACGTGTCGGTGATCTGCCCGAGGACGATCATGAAGATCGCCGGTGGGACGAGGATGCCCATCGCGGTCGCCGAGGCGACGAGCGAGGCGGCCTGCTCGGGCTTGTAGCCGGCGCGGAGCAAGGGCGGAGTGAGCATCGCGCCGATCGCCGACACGTCGGCGATGGTCGAGCCCGAGATCCCCGAGAAGAAGTACTCGGCGACGACGACCGACACGCCGAGCCCGCCGCGCAGCCAGCCGACCAGCACGCGCGCCAGGTTCACGAGCGCATAGGACATCCCGCAGCGCTCCATCAGGCTGCCGGCGAAAACAAACGTCGGGATCGCGAGGAGGACCCAGCTCTGCGAGCCCGCGACGAGGCTCGACGGAAGCTTCTGGAGGGAGAAGTTGCCGAGGACGAGCCCGAGGAGGCCGGAGACGCCCAGGGCGAAGACGATCGGCATCGAGAGCGCCACGAGCCCGGCGAAGAGGATCGCGACGGCGGCGAAGAACACGGCTCAGACGTCCTCGACCACGCCGAACCCCGGCGCGTGGCCCCGCCAGGCGTTCCGCAGTGCGACGAGGCTGTAGACGCTCATGAGCACGCCGCCAACGACCGCCGACAGGTAGATCCAGCGGAGGTTCAGACCGAGGGCGGGGGAGACGGATTGGCTGTTCAGCTCGGCAACCTGCCAGCCGAAGACCGCGACGACCAGGCCGAACGCCGCGATCGTCGCGTAGTGGGCCCCGAGGACCCACCGGCGCACGCTCGCCGGGAATCGGTCGATCAGCAGGTGGACTGCGAAGTGCGTGCCGCGCGGGATCCCGAGCGCGGCGCCGATGAAGGTCATCCAGCTGAGCGCGTACTCGCCGACTTCCTCCACCCAGAAGAAATCGACACGCGGCAAGTCGAAGCGCGCGGTCAGCTGCGTCATCACGTAACGGAGGAAGACGCCCGCCAGCATGTCGATCATCGCGATGAGCATGAGGACGGTGACGACGAGCTCGGGGACCCTGGCGATCCAGCGGAGGCGCGTCAACGCGCGGATCGTACGGGCGCACGCCGCGCGTTGTCAAGCCGCGAGCTGCTTGACATCGTGCGCCAAAAGGGGCGGGATAGACGGCGCCGGCGCGCCCGGTGAGAGGAGGGTCTATGGTCCGGGTCGTCCTTGGGGGTGTGGTCGTGGCGTTCGTGGTGAGCCTGGTCGCCGCCGGCAGCGGGACCCCGGTCCTCGCCCAGGCGAAGCCCCAGAAGCTCGATTTCGCCTACATCCTCGCGCCGCCCGAGTCCGGCGCGGTCGCGTTCAAGTGGATGGCCGAGGAGGTCACGCGGCGCTCGCACGCGACGCTGACCGTGGTGTTCCACGGCGGCACGCTCCTCAACAAGGAGCTCGAGATCATGGACGCGGTGAAGTCGGGAAACGTCGCGATCGGCAGCCCCTCGGGTGCGGCGTCCACCGTGTTCCCCGAGCTGGGCGTGTTCCTCGTGCCGTACCTGGTCCGCGACTACGCGCACGCCTACAAGATGTTCAACGGCGAGATTGGAAGGAGCCTCGACGAGCAGTTCCAGCGGAAGTACCGGCTCAAGATCCTCCTCTTCTTCGACTATGGCTTCCGTCACTTCTGGAACAACAAGCGGCCCATCGCGAAGCCCGACGACCTCAAGGGCCTCAAGCTGCGCGTGCAACAGGGCAAGGTCTTCGCCGACACCGTGAACGGCCTCGGCGCGAACGCGGTGCCCATGTCCTGGTCCGAGGTCGTCCCGGCCGCGCAGCAGGGCGTGATCGACGGCGCGGACCTGCCGATCGTGAACATCAACGCGCTCAAGATCTACGAGGTGTCCAGGTATGCCTCGATGACCTTCCACAACTACGGGCCGTCGCTGGTCGTGATGAACCTCGACATGTGGAAGAGCCTGACGCCCGAGGCGCAGAAGCTGTTGACGGAGGTCTCGCGAGAGGCGCAGGCGAAGGTGCGCGAGGCGACCGAGAGCGTCGACAACCTCGAGAGGGCCAGGGAGATCCTCGAGGCGAAGGGCATGAAGGTCAACGCGAGCGACGTGGCCGCCTTCCGCAAGGTCGCCGAGGAGAAGGTGTGGCCGCTGTACCAGAAGCAGTACGCGGAGCTCTGGGATCGGATCGTCAGCACCAGGTAGCGCCGCGGAATCGCCGCCGTTCGAGCGCCGGCTTTGCCGGCGCACTCGAATCCTGGGGGAGGTTTCGGAGGGAGCTGAGGACTCATGTTGGCCTGATCGCCAAGGATTCGCTCGGGGAGGGCCGCCCCTTTGATCCTCCAGCCCCGGGTGAGCGGCGTCACCGTGATCCTGTCGCTGCCCCAATGACCGCCCGGACGATGTTGTGCTCGTGTTAAGGGGTGGAAAAGGGAGAGACGCTGATGAACGAGAGCACCGTGAAGCCGATCGTCGTGGGGCTGGGGATCTTGGGGGTGTGCGGCGCCGCGGGACCGACCATCCAACAGGTCGTGACGGCCGGGTCCGAGGCGGGGAAGTGGAGGACCAGCCAGGAGTCCGAGTGGGCGCGCCCGCGGGCGCTCGCGCCGGATCAGGACGACGCGCCCCGCGAGCACGGGGTCGCGGTCTCGGTTCAGGTTGAGCAGGCCAGCTCGGCGACGCCCACCGGGACTAACGCGTCGATCGCCGACACCCGGGAAACCGTCACGGTCGGCTCGATGCGCTACCGGCTCTCGTACTATCCGCCTCTGCGGTTGTCCCTACCCTAACGCCTCAGTTCGATCTGGGGCGGCAGTCGTCCTCGCTCGCGTGCCTGAAGGCGCCGGGCAGGGACTCGACCCGTCGGCTCCGAGCGAGCGCCTTCTTCTCCTCGTCGTTGAGGCGGATTCCCTCGCCTACCGGGATCGGCACGCCGCACCTTTGGCAGATCGGCCTTCCGTCGTTGGTGTGCCCGGTGGCGGCGTCCAGCAACTCCCCCCACTGCCCAGCGGTCCGCGGCAACTTCGGCGACTCCTCCCGCCGCGGGGCGTCGGGCTCGTCCGTCCACGCCCACTTCACGAAGCGCACGAGCAGGTAGAGCGCGACCAGGAAAGCGCCGACGAGGACCGCCCACCTGAGGGCCACGAGGACCAGCGCCGCGAGGGCCGGGAGTGCGGCTTGGCCAGTCAGCGGTAGTCGCCTTCGACGCGGCGCCAGAGGACCGCCGCGGGGCCGCCGTCGGGCGTCTTTCCCCCGTACTCGAAGGTGCCGTACCACACGCGGCCCTCGTCGTCGAGCCCGATGAGCGCGAACGGCAAGCCCTCGGGCTTCCCCGAGGGCAGGATCTGGATCATCTTCGTTCGCTCGGCTCCTCTCGCGCTCCTCACTGTCGGGGTTTCGAGAGCGGGCGCAGGTCGCCGCGCCGGATCTCCTGAACGATCAGGCTGAGTTCTTGGACGCGGCGGATGTGGTCGAACAGCGGGCTCGCCGGAAATTGCGCCGCGCCGATGTTGAACCGGTTGGCGGCGTCGACCCCGAAGTCGTCGTCGAGTCTCTGACGGACCCTCGTCCGCCAACCCTCCGCCTCTTGCGGCGCCGTCGGGTGCTTCTGCCCCTCGATCCACTCGACCTGCCGCTTCCATCCCTCTTGAACCAGCGGCCCGTACTCCCCCGCCTTGCGGATCGCGAAGTCCCGGCCGTCTAGCCGGTGTTCGAGGGCGGTCCGGAGGTTGTGCTCATCGCTCCAGATTCCGCCGAGGGCGACTAACAGGAAGAACAGCCCGACGCCCAGGAAAATCTTCCCGCTCGTCTCCCGTCCTCTCCGGATCCCGATGACCGTCATCGCAACGCCGGCGGCGGAAGTCATCAGGTGCCACCAGCTGGACCAGACGGCCTCGAGAAACGCTCGCCAGTCGAAGGCGCTCACGCCGGCAGCGTAGCACGGGCGCGGCCCCGAGATCCCCCGCCGGGCGGTCGTCGGTTTGACCGTCGGCGCGAAATGAGAGCGGCGGGGCCCTTCCAATCGACACTCCTAGCGTGCGAGACTCGGCGGCACGGAGTGAGGGATGACGAATCGCGTGAACAACATCCACATCAGCGTCTTCGAGGGCAAGGTTAGCCTCACATGGCTCGGGGCGATCCCTGCCGGGCCGTCAATCTATCGGAATTGGGAAAGGTCGCCAGCCAATCGCTACTCGGACCTCACGACGGACAAGGTTCTGAGGTTGATTAGCCTCCTCAGCCGAGAGGCCATCAGGGCTCGCAGGATCAGGAGGCAGGCTCGCCAGATCAGCGCGCAGCATCGAGCGGCGGCGGGGCGTGGCTGAAATGAATCGGGCCTGGAGTGCGACGAGCTCGCGGTACGCTATGCTGCCATCGGTGGTCAGCGAACTTGGGCAAAAAAGGCGCGTAACGGTCGCCGGCGCTGCGGCGCTGATCGCATGGGGCACGCTCTATTTCGTGCTTTACCTTGTAGAGCGAATCCGCTCTGGCATGTCGACGTACTGATCGGGCATCTCAAAACTGACCCACTACCAACGGAAGGGCCGGGGTCTGCGGTCCCGCGGCCCGTCGCGCGCCTGCCTCCGGCCGATCACGCCCTGAACGTCTGTCAATCCCCGATGACCCTGGAGAACTTCACGGTTAACATGGGGATCGCACCCGGGGCCGTCGAGGCCCCCTCCGCCTTTCTAGGCGACGCCGAGATAGCGGGCCTTGACCGTTTCGTTCGCCATCAGCTCCGCCGGACCCGACGAGTGCACGATCTGGCCGCGGCTCAGGATGTGGACCCGGTCGGCCACGGAGAGCGCGAGCGGCAGGTTCTGCTCGACGAGCAGGATCGAGAGCCCCTCGCGCTTGAGCCCGGCGATCACGCGGCCGACCTCGCGAACCAGCAGGGGCGCGAGCCCCTCGGTCGGCTCGTCCATCAGGAGCAGATCGGGGTCGCTCATCAGCGCGCGCCCGATGGCGAGCATCTGCTGCTCGCCGCCCGAGAGCTTGTTCGCACGGTTCGTGGCGCGGTCGCCGAGGCGCGGAAACAGCTCCAGAACGCGCGGGAGCGTCCACTGACCCGTCCGGGACTGGCGGGCCACCTCGAGATTCTCGCGAACCGTCAGCGACGCGAAGACCCGTCGGCCCTGGGGCACGAGCGCCATGCCGTGCTCGACCATGCGGAAGGGCGGCCAGCGCGTGACGTCGTCGCCCTTGAAGCACACCCGGCCGCGCCGCGGCGGCGTGAAGCCGATGATCGAGCGCATGAGTGTGGTCTTGCCCATTCCGTTCCGGCCGAGGATCGTGACGATCTCGCCCGGCCGGACGGAGAGCGTGAGGCCCTGGAGGACGTGGCTCTCGCCGTAGTACGTGTGGAGGTCGCTCAGCTCGAGCATCGTCGGTTCACGCGCCGAGGTAGATCTCGCGCACCAGCGGATTCGCCTTCACGGCCTCGCGCGTGCCGTCGGCGATCACGCGCCCGTAGTGGAGCACGGTGACGTGCTGGACGATCTCGAGCGCGATGTCCATGTCGTGCTCGATCATGAGCACCGTCATCGCGGGGTCCAGGCGCTTGATGAGGCCCGCCATCAGCTGGGACTCCGCGGGGGAGAGGCCGGCGGTGGGCTCGTCGAGCAGGAGGACGCGCGGGCGGCCCGCGAGGGCGAGCGCGATCTCGAGCTGGCGTTGCTCGCCGTGTGAGAGGTGCTGCACGATGGCGCCCGCGCGGCCGCCGAGGCCGACCGCCTCGAGCGTTGTCCGCGCGTGCGCGTGGAGGTCGGCGTAGCGACCGAGCGGACGGTGCATCGCGAGCTTGACGGGCGAGAGCGCCTGGACGGCGAGCAGACAGTTCTCGAGCACGGTGAGGCTCGGGAAAACGTTGGTGATCTGGAACGTCCGCGCGAGCCCGAGCGCCGCGCGCCGGTGGACCGCCGCGCGCGTCACGTCGCGGCCGAAGAGCATGATCGTTCCCGACGAAGCGGGGAGCTCGCCCGAGATCACGTTGAAGAGCGTCGTCTTGCCCGCGCCGTTGGGACCGATGAGCGCGCGGCGCTCGCCCGCGCGCACGGCGAGGGCGACGTCGTCCACCGCGCGGAGGCCACCGAACGCCTTCGAGACGGACCGGAGCTCGAGCGCGTACCCCGTCGCGGGGCCGGGGGAGGCCTCCTCGACCACGCTAGCTCTCATGACGCGGGTCTGGTCCATATCCGCTCGCCGCAGCCACAACGCCCAGAAGCACGGGTCTCGGGGGCCTCCCCCGGCCCCGCGGCGGGCGCCGCTCGGCTCGCACGGCCATCAACAGTGTGGGCACGGTGGATGGTCGCGCGTGTAGAGCGGCTGTTTCAGATACTCGTCGGGGTCGTACTTCCAGAACTGGCTCACGGCGGGGAACGTCGCGATCACGGAATTCTGCAGCTTGCCGCCGACCTTGTCGACCCTGCGGACGTAGATGTTCTGGACGGGATTGCCCCAGCGGTCGATGGACACCGGGCCGCGCGGAAAGTCGCGGAGCTCCACCCGACGGAGCGCGGCGAGCAGCGCCTCGCGGTCCTCGACCCGGCCGCCGATCGCCTTCACGGCCTCGACGATCCACCGCGCGTTGGTGTAGCAGGTCTCGGCGTAGTAGGAGGGGATCTTACCGGCCTTGGCCTCGAAGGCCTTCGCGAACTTTTGGTTGGCCGGGTTGTCGAGCGCCGCCGAGTAGTGGAGCGCGGTCATGATCCCGAGGGCCTCGTCGCCCATCTGCGGCAGCACGGACTCGTCCGTCGTCGTGCCGTTCCCGAGCAGCGGCACCCGACCCTTGAGGCCGGCCGTCTCGTACTGCTTCACGAATTGCAGGGCCGCGCGCCCGAAGAAGACCGCGAAGACGGCGTCGGCCTCCCGCTTGATCTGCGTGACGAACGGCGCGAAGTCGTTGGTGTTGAGCGGCGTCCAGATCTTCTGGATGACTTGGCCGCCGTTGTCCTCGAAGGTGCGCTGGAAGCCGCCGACCGATTCCCAGCCGAACGCGTAGTCGAGGCCGATCGTGACGATCCTCTTGTACTTGAGCGTCTTGGCCACCCACTCGCCGAAGACGTGCATGGACTGGCTCGAGTTCCAGCCGGTCCGCACGACCCACTTCGCCGGCTTCCGCTGGGTGAGGTCGTCGGAGGACATGACCGGGTACGTCGTCGGGATCCGCTGGGCCTCGGCGAGGGGATGGAGCGCGTAGCCCGTCGAGGCGAGCAGCCCACCGGTCAGGACGTGCACCTTGTCCTGTTCGACGAGCTTTCGCGCCTTGGTGAGCGCGGTCGCCGTGTTTCCCTCCGTGTCCTCCACGATCAGCTCGACCTTCCGCCCGGCCGCCTGGAAGCCGATGCCATCCAGATAGAGCTCGGTCCCGTTCAGCATGTCCTTGCCGAGCGCCGACGCGGCGCCGGTGAGCGGCGCCAGGAGACCAATCTTGATGGGCCCGCCCTGGGCATGCGCCGTCGGCGGAACGGCGAGCGTCGTGGCGAGCGCCACGTTGAGACCGGCGGCGAGCGTGCGGACGAGGATCACCTTCATCTTCATCGGCGAGTCTCCTCTGCGCGTCTCATACGGCGGCGCCCTCACCGCGCACCGCGGGGCTCCCGGGTGAACGCGCCCAGCACCCCCCGGGGCGCCCACAGGATGACGCCGATGTAGACGGCGCCCAGGATCAAGAGCCAGCGTTTCGTGTACACGCTGACGAAATTTTTTAGAAACACGATGGCCACGGCGCCGAGCGCCGAACCGGCGAGCGTGCCCGGGCCGCCGAGCGCCGCCATCAGGAGCGTCTCAACCGACGTCACGAGCTGGACGTCCGCGGGCCCCACGAAGCCGTTGTAGTACGCCCAGAGAACGCCCGCGAACCCGGCGAAGAAGCCCGAGATCACGAAGGCGAGATACTTGTGAAGCCACACGTTGTAGCCGAGCGCCCGCATGCGCGACTCGCTCTCGCGGATGCCTTTGAGCCCGAGCCCGAACGGCGAGCGCACGAGCACGCCCATCGCCGCCCAGGCGAGCGCCGCCGCCAGGAGCGCGAAGTAGAAGAACGGTAGCGGCTCAGCGAGGCTCCACCCGAGCCCGAGCCCGGGCCGGGGCACGCCGGCGATGCCGTTGTCCCCCTTGGTCATCGAGACCCAGCGGAAGGCGAGGCCCCAGACGACCATGCCGAGCGCGAGCGTGATCATGAGGAAGTACGTCCCGGTCGCGCGGATCGCGAGGACGCCGAAGAGGGCGGCCGTCGCCGTCGCGAGCAGGAGCGCGGCCACGAGGCATCCCGCGAGGCCCATCTGGCGCTCGGTCGCGAGGATGGCGACCGTGTACGCGGCGATCCCGAAGTAGGCGGCGTGGCCGAGCGAGGGAAGGCCCGTGTAGCCGAGGAGGATGTCCAGACTCATCGCCAGGACGGCGACGATCGCCGCCTGCGTGAGCAGCGTGAGGGGGTAGGCCGGGAGCGCCGGCGCGAGAACGCCGGCGAGGGTCAGGGCCGCGAACCCGGCGACGACCTTGCGGTCGAGTGTTGGAGCGGGTGCCGCGAGTCCGGAGCTCACCGTGGGTGGCCCGAGCGAGGTACCCGGAGCTCCGCTCCTCAAGCGCGGCCGAAGAGGCCCGTGGGCCGTAGCGCCAGGATCAGCGCCATCGGCGCGAAGAGCGTGAAGTAGGAGAGCTCGGGGAAGAGCGCCTTGCCGAAGTTGTCGAGCAGCCCGACGAGGAGGCTCCCGACCATGGCCCCGGGCAGGCTGCCGAGCCCACCGACGATGACGACCACGAATGCGTACGGGAGGACCTCGAAGTCGGCGCCGGGATAGACGCCGAGGAACCCGCCGCCGATCACGCCGCCGAGCGCCGCGAGCGCCGCCCCGAGGGCGAACACGCCGAGCGACACGACCGGGACGTGGATGCCGACGCCCTGCGCCATCTCGCGATCGTCCACCGCGGCGCGGATCATCGCGCCCACGCGTGTCCGGTCGAGAACGATCCAGAGCGCGGCGCCGACCAGGGTCGCGACCACGATGATGAAGATCCGGTAGGTGGGGAAGCGGAGCGCTCCCGCGGTGACGATCCCCTGGAGCGCGGCCGGCAGCGGGATCGTGTACGGATCGCCGCCCCAGATCAGGAGCGCCAGGTCCTGGAACATGAGGGCGAAGCCGATCGTCATCAGCACCTGGCCGAGCGTCTGGCCGGAGAGCCGCCGGAGGAAGAGCCGCTCCATGCCGATACCGATCAACGCGATCGCCACGGCGCCCGCGACGAGCGCAGCCGTGAAGCTGCCCGTCCGCCACACGACGGAGAGCCCGACGTAGCCGCCGAGCATGAAGTACGACCCGTGGGCGAGGTTGACGATGCGCATGACACCGAAGATCAGCGAGAGCCCGCTCGCGAGCAGGAACAGGAGCGCGCCGTACGAGAGGCCGTTGAAGGTCTGGATGATCCAGAACTCGGCGGTCACGAGAGCCGGAGGAGCCGGAGGGCGTTTCCCCCGAGGACCCGCGCCTGGTCCGTCTTCCCGAGCCGCGCGTGCTTGGTGATGATGTCGCGCGGACGCTCGTAGCCCATGTCGAAGCAGAAGTCACTGCCGAGCATGACGCGATCGGCGCCGACGGTCGCGATGAGGTACCGGAGGGCGTCCCCCGAGTGGCTGATCGTGTCGTAGGTGAAGCGCCGGAGGTAGCGCTCGAAGGGGCGGCGCGCCCGCTCGCGCGCCTCGGGCCGCACGCGCTGGCCGTGGCCGAGTCGTCCGACGAGGTACGGGAGTGCGCCGCCCGCGTGGGGCAGGCAGACCTGGAGCTTCGGGTGGCGATCGAGGACCCCACCGAAGACGAGATGCGCGGCCGCGATCGCCGTGTCGAACGGATTCCCGAGGAGGTTGTGCAGATAGAAGGGCCTGAGGCGCTCGGCGCCGACGACCGAGATCGGGTGCAGCAGCACCGGGAGCCCCAGCGCTTCCAAACGCGCGAAGACCGGCGCGAACTCCGGGGCCGAGAGCTCGCGCCCGTTCACGTTGGTCCCGAGGTAGACGGCACGGATGCCCTTCAGGGTCGCGACGCGCTCGAGCTCGCCCTGGGCGAGGGGAGGCTCGTGCATCGGGAGCGTCGCGCAGCCGATGAACCGGTCGGGATAGGCGAGGTGGGCCTCCGCCATGGCGTCGTTGACCGCCTCGGCCGCGCGCCGGGCGACATCGCCCCGGGCCCAGTGCACCATCGGCGTCGTCAGCGAGAGGGCGTGGACCTGGACGCCCGCCCTGTCCATCGCGCGGACGCGGCGGTCGAGGTCCCAGTAGGTCGCGTCGAGCGGCGGTCCGGTCATCCCGCCCGCAACGATCGCGGGGCCCTTGGGGCTCGCCCGGTCCACGCGCGCGCCGAAGGGCTCGCCGCGCTCCTCGATGACGCGGAGAAAGCTCTCGGGGAAGAAGTGGGCGTGAATGTCGACCGCCGGAGGCTGCGCCACGGCCCGTGATTGTACTATAGGCCCACCCGGCAATTGCACCTGTGCGACCGAGGAGGCTCGCGTGAGACTGCCGTCCGAGCGCTTCGACTACTCGCCCATCACCGCGCGGCGCCCCTGGAGGCTCCCCAAGGGCGCGCGCATCGCCGTGTGGACCATCGTCAACGTGGAGGAGTGGGACATCGAGAAGCCGACGGCCCGCCAGTATCTCACGGCCCCGCAGGGGGTCACGACCGTGCCCGACGTCCCCAACTGGGCCTGGCACGACTACGGCATGCGCGTCGGCTTCTGGCGCATGTTCGAGGCGCTCGCCAAGCGTAAGATCCGCGCGACCACGTCCATCAACGCCAACGTGGTCCGCTCCTACGAGCCGGTGGCGCGGGCGATGCTGGACGCGGGCTGGGAGTTCATGGGCCACGGCGTCAAGCAGGGTGCGATGCACCTCCTCCCCGACCAGCGCGCCGCCGTCCGCGAGTCCATCCAGCTCCTCCGCGACTTCACCGGCAAGCCGCCGCAGGGCTGGCTCGGCCCCGGCCTCACGGAGACGTGGGAGACGCTCGACATCCTCGCCGAGGAGGGGATCGCCTACGTCTCGGACTGGGTCAACGACGACCAGCCCTACGAGATCCGGACGACGGCGGGCAGGCTCGTGTCGGTGCCGTACACGCTCGAGCTGAACGACATTCCGACGATGGTCATCCAGCACCACGAGTCGAGCTACTGGCAGGAGCGCGTGCGTGACCAGTTCGACCGGCTCTATCTGGAGGGCGCGCGGAACCCGCGCGTGATGGCGATCGCGGTCCACCCGTACATCCACGGCGTCCCGCACCGCATCAAGTACTTTGAGGCGGCGTACGACTACATCCGGAAGCACAAGGGCGTGTGGCTGACGACGGGCGCGGAGATCTACGAGTGGTACGCGCGCGGCGCTAGGTAAGCGCCCTGTTCGAGCGCCGGCGCGGAAGTGCGAGGCCGTAGGGCGTCCGACGCCCGAGGCGAGCCTGAGTGAACCGGCGCAACCGGTTCGCGCGCCGAGTGAGGGTCAGGCTCTGAGCCCGGCCGACGGGCTCAAGCGGTCTAACGCGCAGGAGCAGCCGGGGCCGGAGGCCGTCCGCTGGATCCTGAAGTTATCGGCCCCCATCGCCTTCGCTACGCCAAGTCCTCGTCGGACCTTGCTATCCCTTCAGCTCTTTCTTCAACTCGTTGAGGAAACGCCAGTCGGTGCCCTGGGCAAGGATCTTCTGCGGCGTCCCCTTAACCATTCCTACCTCGTGAAGACGGAGCGTGTAAAAGCGGACCGTATCCGCGGGGTCGTACTCGCGCCACTTCGCGTAGGGCAGGCTCTTGATGGTGCTGCGGACATACTCGTATGGAGCGGTGGTGAAGCCTCGGTCCACGATGGAGCGCGCGACGCGGTCCGGCTCGAGGGCGCACAGACTCGATGACTTCAGGATGGCCCGCACCGCACGTTTGGTCGCGACCGGGTGCGCACGGACGAACTCGCGGTTGCCAGCCAGGACGCAGCAGAAGTACTGCGACCACGGGCGCTCCTCGGTGCTATTCATGATAACGTGTCCGATCTTGCGCTTCCGAAGCTCCGGCACCTCCTCGGAGAACGCCTGATACGCGTCGAGCTTTCCCTCCGTGAAGAGCTTCACCGATTCGGCCTGCGGCTTCGTGACCAACGTGATGTCCTTGTTCGGGTTCAGACCCACATAGGACAGAAGACTGACGAGAAATAGGTGGCGGCCCGAACCGAGCTCGGTCACGCCAATCGTCTTGTCTCGAAGATCGCCGATCGTACGGATTCGCTCGGAGGCGAAGAGCTCGTAGCAGCCGACGTGGATGCCCGTCAGCATGACGATGGGATGGCCGGCGTCCACCTGTTTGATCCAGACGCCGACGAAGCCCATCGAAAGGTCGATCTCTCCCCCCGCGAGTCCAGCGGAACGCTGTGGGGTGTCCGTCGCCACGTATCGCACATCAGTGAAACCCTCCAGCTTCAGCAGCTCGTCGGCGACGAGCTGCGGAGCGACGCACACACCGGGGAGCGTCTTCACCGGTCGCTGGATCCTGAGCGTGAAGGTCTCCGGCGGCGGCTCGGCGGCGGCGGGCTCAGGACGCAGCCCGAGAAGGCTCGCGGTCCCGGCCAGGGCCAGTCCACCCACGAAGCCGCGTCGACTCGAGCTTTCGCGTCGGTCACTCATCGAGCCCCCCCTGCCAGCGGAGAATGTAACGCCGAGACGCCGCTGGCCGTAGCCCGGAGTTATACGCCCCGTTGCTCCGCGTGTATACTGGGGCAACCACTATGACCCAGCTAAGCGATATCGTGCACAGTGACCACGACATCCTGGGGGGCACGCCTGTGTTCGTTGGCACACGCGTTCCGATACAGTCGCTGTTCGATTACCTCGAAGGCGGCGAGACCGTGGATGAGTTTCTTCGCCAGTTCCCCTCCGTGAGACGCGACCAGGCGATCGCGGCACTCGACCTCGCGCGCGCTACGCTGCTGGCTAGTGCGCGTTCTGCTTGACGAGCAGCTCCCGATAGACCTTGCCGCTGCGCTCCAAGGCCACCGTGTCGATACGGTGGCCGGCCGTGGCTGGACGGGCATTACGAACGGCGAGCTTCTCCGGCGCATGGGAGGCGAGTACGACGCGCTGGTCACGATGGACCGGGGCATCGAGTTCCAGCAGAATCTGACCTCAGCGGCTGTCGGCGTGCTGCTTGTCCGTGCGCCCTCCAACCGCATGGTGCACCTCCAGCCGCTCGTGCCAGCAATCCTCGACGCCCTTCCGGCGCTCAAGCCTGGTCAACTCCACCGCATAGGCGGATAACGCTCAGGCTAACCCGCGCCGGACGCCGGCGAGCATCGTCCCTGGGAACCAGCCCTGTTCGTCTGGCGTCGGGTTCAGCCTGATGTTAGACAGGACGTCAGTTGGCTGTGAACAACAGAACAGGTCCAACCCTAGTGTCCTGCGGCAAGAGGGAGGCATCACCAGTAGACTCTATTCGACCCCGAGTAAGGCAGTCGAGCGTTTCCGGAACGTCGACGCTGAACGACAATCCCGGGCGCGTCGCGAACCAAACGTAGAGTGCACACTCGCCAATCCCGAAGTGCGCCTTGCCCCAGGCGCGCATCATGGCCGAGAGTTGGGACCCTGGACCAAAGCCATCGGTTGTTCGGACCGGGAAAGCGGTTGTGATTCGATAGACCGTGCTCGTAGGGGTCGCGTCCGAGAACTCGACCATCACGGCAGCTTCGCCGAGGCGAAGCAAGACTACTGGATTGGGAGACCCTTCGCTCCAGTACCACCCGTAACGCAGGGTGGGGCAAACCTTCTCAAGGTCGCGCAACGACTGCCCCGGGCGCACTGGCCCAAGCGAGCGCGTAGTCAATGGCGGCGTTGTAGCCGAACAGCGCGGCGCCGTCTCGGCGTGAGAAAGGGTGACCTGCTGATTGATATCAGGGACCGAAGACCAGCGCGTACCCGCAGCATCCGTAGGAACGCTCGGCACCGCCACGACTATCACTACCGGAATCACTACCAACGTGAGGCTGAACCGCATGCTGTCTAACTCGAGGTCCTCGGCGAGCAGGCGGTGCGCCGCCACGAGCGCCAGCGCCGCCGCCCGGGCCCGCTCGAGGTACGCCGCGCGCGACGGGTAGCGCTCCTCGATCGAGCGTCGGGGATCACCGGCCGCGAGCCGCTCGGCGCGCGCGCGGGAATGGGAGCGTCGAGCCCATCATGCTCATGAGATCGCCGGGCGCGCCCTGCGCGGGATGGCGCAGGTTCCAGCCGGTGAAGGTCGCGAGCGGCGCCAGCAGCTCGACCGGCCGCACGCCCGCGATCTCGTTGCCGTCGGCGTCCACGGCGGACACGAACGTGACGAACGGGGCGCCGACCTTGGGCGGCAGCTCGGTGACGATGCCGCGCGCCAGCTCGGGGCCGAAGTCGAGGCGCACCGGCCGGTCGATCCGATCCGGGAAGCGGACGCCGGGGATCTTCGTGAACACGCCCGCGGTCGCCTCGGCGAGCACCGCGGTCCCATCCGCCAGACGCGGCACGTTGCTCGCGGGCGGCTCGACGCCCTCGGTGACCCACCGATCCAGGCTCACGAGCGCTGCGCGCAGGAGCGGTGCGTAGTCCACGACGTTGAACGGCTCGCGCCCCCGGTCGCCCGTGTTCGGGTCGGCGTCGGGCGGCGGGAGGCTTCCGGGCGTGTGCTGGGTGGAAGCGAAGAGGTAGACGCGGGCGGAGGGGTGCGGCTCGACGTCGCGCTTGCCGGCGATGTCGGTGTGGACGAGCGAGGCGTCGCCGCGCCAGTACTCGGCCGACGTGTTGATCGTGAAGATCTTTGGAAGCGTGCCGCGCGCCTCGAGCCGCGCCAGGAGCGCGCCGCGCTCGCCCGTCAGCGGATCGGTCTCGACGGTGTCGGTGAACGGGAACAGGCTGCCGACCGCGTGCGTCGCGTTCGGCGAGGGCTGACCGAACCGGTGGTTGAACTCACCGCGCCGCGCGCCCGCCACGTGGGGCAGGACGGCGTCGAAGACGCGGCGTTCCGTCTCGTCCTCGTTCAGGCCGAGGTGCAGGAGGTGGCGGAGAAAACGCCCGCTCTGCGAGACGCCGAAGGCGTACGCGCGGTCGAGCGCGCCCGCGCAGGGATTCCCGTCGGCCGCGGGAGCGAACCGGAGCCACGCCGCGGCGTCGCGCACCGCGAGGAAGCCCAGACCCACGAGCGGCGGGCTCGCCGAGCGGTACACGAGCTCGTAGATCTTGCCGGGCTCGAAGCCGCCCGCGAGCGTGACGCTGGAAGCGTCGGGGAACCGCCACTTGCCGCGCTCCACCTCGACGGCCGCGGCGTCGCGGCGCTCGCGCACGGTCAGGCGGGCGCCGGGGTCGTTGAGGTCCACGGTCGGATGCGGAATGTGGTAGCGGTCGGCGAGCGGCAGGGTCGTGACGCGCGTGTTTGGCCGCCACTCGCAGCGCACCGGCCCGGTGATCGCACCGCCGTCGCCCCGCGCCGCGGGCACGGTGAGGGCCATGAGCCCGTCGTGGCGCGGGACGTCGTGCTGCCAGCCGCACCAGGCGACCGTGTAGCCCTGGCGCATGAGGAAGCCGTTGCCGAAATCCTCCGGCGTGGACGGGTCCGGCACGCGGGGCGCGCTGTTGAACATGGAGAGCGCCACCTTGCGGCCGCGGTTCGGGACGTCGAGGAGGAGGCGGCGGTTCCCGCGCCCCGGGTCCGCCGGCCGGAGCAGGTAGAAGTCGGCCCAGAGCTCGACGCGGTCGCGGACGCTCGACGGGGCGAGGCCGAGGTCCGTGATGAGGTGATTGGAGGGGTGAGCCCGATCCACGGCGAACCGAACGACGCCTGCGAGCTTCTCGTAGGCCCCCGCGCCACCGAACGCGTGGCCGTCGAGCACGGCCGCACGCCGTGCGATCTCGAGGGCGACGACGGCCACCGGCGGCGCCTACCTGACGGGGGCGACGACGACGTCGGTCGGCCGCCCGGCGAGGAAGTTCTCGACGTTCTCGACGGCGCGCAGCAGCCCGTCGCGGATCACCTCGGGCGTCTGGCCCGCGTTGTGGGGCGAGAGCACGACGTTCGGGAGCGCCAGCAGCGGATCGCCAGGTTTGAGCGGCTCGTCGTGGAAGACGTCGAGGCCCGCGGCCGCGAGCTTGCCGTGGGTGAGGGCGTCGAGGAGCGCGTCCCGCTCGACGAGCGCGCCCCGGCCCGTGTTGACCAGGATCGTCGTCCGCTTCATGAGGGCGAACTCGCGGCGCGAGAGGAACGCCCGCGTGTTGGGCACGAGGCGCAGGTGCAGGCTCACGACGTCGGCGGCCCGGAGGACCGCGTCCTTGGCGGCGGCCGTCCCGCCGCGGGCGCTCCACGTCCGGACCTCCATCCCGATGGCACGGCCCAGCTCGGCGACGCGCATCCCGATCTTACCGGTGCCGAACACGCCGAGCGTCTTGCCGAGGAGCTGCGTGAGCATCTCGCGCGGCCAGGCGCCCCCGCGCATCTCGTGGTCGGTCTTCGGAATTTTTCGTGCCGCGGCGAGCATGAGCGCCAGCGTGTGCTCGGCGACGGCGAAGGCGTTCACGCCGGGCGTGTTGCACACGGTCACGCCGCGGCGGCCGGCGGCGTCGAGGTCGACGTTGTCCGTGCCGGTGCCCCAGATCGAGACGAGCTCGATGTCGCGGCACGCGGCGAACACCGCGTCGGTGAAGCGCGCATGGGCGCGGATGTTGACGATGATGCGGGCGCCGCCGATGCGGCGGATCAGCTCGGCCTCGTCCTCGGCGCCGCGCGCGGTGTAGACGCGGGTCTCGCCGAGCTTCTTCAATCGCTCGTGGGCCGGGGTACCCTCGAAGACGCTCGGGAAGTCGTCGGGGACGACGACGAGCGGCTCGGGCGCCACGGTTATGTCAGGTCGGCGAACGCGGCCTGCGCGGCGGCGACACCCGCGCCGGGCTCGCACTTGTACCCGAGGTCGCGCAGCGCGAGCTCGAGCGCCGAGAGCGTCGGCAGCACGTACGGCGGGCTCGCCGTGACCCCCATGGTCCCGATGCGGAGCGAGGTCGTGCGCATCTTGTCGAGGCCCGTGCCGATCAGGATCCCGTACCGGTCGCGCATCTGCGCGACGACGGCGGCGGGCTCGATCCCCTTGGGCACTCTGACGCACGAGACGGTGTTCGACAGAATCGACGGGTCGGGGAACATCTCGATGCCCATCGCCGCGAGGCCACGGCGGAGCGCCTCCGCCGCCACGACGTGGCGGCGGAACCGATGGGTCAGCCCCTCCTCGAGGATCAGCCTCACGGCGACACGCATCGCCGCGGTGAGATGCGTGGGCATGGACACCGGCTGGCGCCGGGGCGCGCCGTCCGGCACCTTGCCGCCGCGCGAGACCGGGACCCACCACTCCTTCCAGCGCAGGAGGTCGTACGTGTAACTCCGGGCCGGCTTGCTCCGGCCCTCCATGGCCGCCCACGCGCGCGGGCTCACGGCGACGAGCGCCAGGCCGAGGGGCGCGGCCAGGCACTTCTGCGAACCGGTCATGTTGAGGTCCACGCCCCACTCGTCCGTGCGGACGTCGAGCCCCGCGATCGAAGAGACGGTATCGAGAAGAAAGAGCGCCCCAACCGAGCGCGCGACCTTCCCGACCTCCACGGCCGGGTAGGTCGTACCGGTCGACGTCTCGTTGTGGACCAGCGTGATCGCCTTCGGGCGTAGACGCTCGGCCTCGTGCTGGAGGCGCGACATGTCGAGGCGCGCTCCCCACTCCACGGGGAACTCGGTCCAGTCGGCGCCGGTCCGGTTCATGATCTCGCGCATGAGGATGCCGAACTGGCCCGCGCCGACCACGAGCACGCGGTCACCCGGCTCGATGACCGAGAGCGCCCCCGCCTCCAGCGCCGTCCGGCCCGAGCCCGGCATCATGAGCACCTCGTTCTTGGTCTGGAAGACGTCGCGCAGGGCGAGCGTCGTCGGCTCGAGGACCTCCTCGTCGAAGCTCCGATCGTACTGGATGGACGGCGGCTGGTTCATCGCCTGGATGACGGGGAACGGGAGCTCGGTCGGGCCGGGAATCATGAGGACGGGACGCGTGTGGCACTGGGCCCAGTTGATCGTCAGGGACACGATCGTCTCCTTTGTAGCGGGGTCCGCGGGGCCGGTGCCAGTCGTGGGTGGCGTGAGAAAGGTACGGGCCGGCTCCGTTACTCTAATCCTATCATCTGTAGCGAGGGCCATGAGGCAGGATCCAGTCGAGGGTGGCCTGACACGGGCGCGGGCCGGCTCCGTTACCCCAATCCTAGCACGAGGCGGTGCGTCAGCCGTGGGCGAGGCGCTCGGGGCGGCGGTAGATGAAGTAGAGATTCCGCGCGTACACGAAGAGCCCGGCACCCTGGCCGAGGATGAACACGGGGTCGAGCCGGTAGATCGCGTACGCCAGCAGCGTCATGCCGCCGCCCACCGAGAGGAACCAGAAGGGGCGGGGCACGACGCTCTCCTTCGCGCGCTCGGACGCGACCCACTGGACGAGGAAGCGCGCCGAGAAGAACGCCTGGCCGAGCAGACCGATGCCGAGCCACACATGTTCCGTCGTCATCGTGACTACCCCCCGGGAAGTGCCGACGCTAGGACGCGCGCCCGAACATCGCGCGCAGGACGTTGTACGCCTTGCGGATCTCGTCGGGGCGCCGGCGGGCGGAGACGAGCGCGAAGATCTTCTCGGCCTCCTCGCTGGGCACCGTGGCGGCCTTGTCCCCGACGTCGGTGAGGTCGCGGAGCGGGACCTCGAGGGCGGTGGCGACGTGGTAGAGGCTGTCGAGCGAGATCGACTTCTCACCCCGTTCGACCTCGCCGATGAACTTTCCGCTGAGACCGGAGCGCTCCCCGAGTCGCTCCTGGCTGAGCGCTCGCTGCTTCCTGAGGGCGCGCAGGCGCTGTCCCAAGAACTTCCTGACGTGCTTCACGGCGCGTTCGGTCATGGGTACGAGTCCCCCTACACTAGTCATTTTGCTGACGCTACGCAACCCTGGGGTGCGCGCTTCTGTGGAAATCCCTCAGACGGGTTCCGTCCCTCCCGTCATGATCGCCAGGACCAGGGCGCCCTCGGGGCTCCACACGCGGTGGACGCAGCCGGGCGGTCGCCGTGCGTAGTTTCCTCGAGTGCACGTACCGGTGTCGTCCGACACGGCGCCCTCCAGCACGAAGATCTGTTCGTCGCCTGCATGCCGGTGGCGCGGGATCGTCGCGCCGGGAGCGTAGCGCATCAGCACGGCCTTCCGGTCGCCCTCCTCCCACAGGATCTTCCAGTGGATGCCCGGGCGACGCTCCAGCCACGGCTGGCCGTCGGCCGTGACGTACAGGCTCCGCGGCGGCTCGCTCACGGGACGTCCACCTCGATCGCCGTGCCGTTGACGCGGACGCGATAGACGGCGACCGCGAGGTCCTCGTCCACGCGGCAGCGGCCCGTCGGGAGCTCGAAGTCGTAGCCGTGCCAGGGGCAGACGATCGTGTCTCCCTCGAGCCACCCCTCGGCGAGTGGCCCTTCGTCGTGCGGGCAGCGCGGGCTCGTCGCGAAGAACCGCCCGCCCCCCGCGTTGAACACGGCGAGCGTGACCCCGTCGCGCTCGACGAGCGTGCCCTTCCCGACGGGGATGGCGCCGACCTCGGCCACCTTCACGAACGGCATCAGCGTGGCGCCTTCAACGCATCCGCGATCATCGAGCGAAGCTCGGCGACGGGGACGAGCCCCTCGACCCGCCGCCCGTTGACGAACAAGGTCGGCGTGCCGAAGACGCCGAGGGCCACGGCCTCGGCCACGTCCGCCTCGACCTCGGGACCGAAGCGTCGCTCCTGCACGCATCGCGCGAAGGCCGCGCGGTCGAGGCCGAGGGCAGCGGCATAGGCGAGAAGGTCCTCCGCACGGAACGCCGGCTGCCCGGCGAAGAGACGGTCGTGGTATTCCCAGTACCGGCCCTGGGCCCCCGCGCAGCGCGCCGCCTCGTGGGCGGCCCGCGCGCGCGGATGCATCGCGAGGGGGCGGTCCTTGAAGAGGAGGCGGACCCGACCTCCGGAGTCGTTCAGCACCTGCTCCAGCGACCGCTGGAGCTGACGGCAGAAGGGTCACTGATAGTCGGAGAACTCGACGATCGTGACCGGCGCGTCGATCGGGCCCTTCACCATGGTGGGCGAGACGGACAGCGAGACCTGCGCGGCCGCGCCCACCGCCCACGCACCGAAGAGCACGAGCCCCGGGAGGACGCGCATCCAAGTGTAGTACACTCGCCGCGCCCGGCGGGCCCGGCTCGTCACGGGCGTCACGCGGCGAGGATACGCTCGCAAGGAGGCGCCATGCAAGGGCTCATCGACCTCGTGTTCGGGACGTATCCCTCCTGGTCACACCTGGTCGTGCGGCTGATCCTGGGCGTGATCTTCTTCGCGCACGGCGCGCAGAAGGTCTTCGGCTGGTTCGGCGGCCGCGGGCTCGCGCAGACCATCGCCGGCTTCCGCCAGATGAACATCCCGCCCGCGGCGACCGTGACGGCGGCGTGCATCGAGTGCTTCGGCGGGCTCGCGATGATCATCGGGCTCCTGGCGCGCCCGGTGGCGCTCGCGCTCATCGCGGTCATGCTCGTGGCGATCAAGAAGGTGCACGCGCGGCACGGGTTCTTCCTGAACTGGTCGCTCACGCCCGCGCAGGGCCACGGGTACGAATTCAACCTGGCTCTGATCGCGATGGCGCTGTCGACCCTGATCGGCGGGGCCGGCGTCCTGTCGATCGACGAGCTGATCGCGCCGTGGCCCTAGGCCCGGCGGCGCCCCGTTAGGCGGCGCGGCCGCCCTCCTCGACGAGTGACGTGATGACGTAGGTGCCGCTCTTCTCGTCCCGCTCGAGCGTCACGATCCGCTGTTTGGCCGCCTCCTCGAGGAGCTTCGAGAAGGTCGAGAAGCCGTAGTACGACTCGTTGAACGCGGGGTTCTTGCGGATCATCGTCTGCTTGACCATCGACCCCCAGAGCGTCTCCTTGTTCTCGCGCTGGAGCGCCTGGATCGCATCGATGAGCTGGGTCATCGCCTCCGCCTTCTTCTCGGGTAGCCCGCGCAGGAGGCTGGTCTTCTTCGTCTCGCGGATCAGGTCCTCGTAGAAGATGAACTCGTCGCAGTTGGCGACGAGCAGGTCGGACGACGACGACTTCACGCCGAGGCCGATCACGTAACGGTCGTTCTCACGCAGCTTGGAGACGAGCGGCGAGAAGTCCGAGTCGCCCGACACCAGCGCGAACGAGTCGATGTGGGTCTTGCCATAGGCCAGGTCGAGCGCGTCCACGACCATGCGGATGTCGGCCGAGTTCTTGCCGCTGTAGCGGCTCTGCGGGACGTCGATCAGCTCGATCGCCCACTCGTGGAACGGGCGCTTGTACTCGGTGAAGCGGTTCCAGTCCGCGTACGCTCGCCGGACGATGATCTTGCCCTTTTCCAGCAGTCGCTCGAGCACCAGCTTGATCTCGAAGGCCTTGTACTGTGCTTCCTTGACTCCGCGGGCGATGTTCTCGAAGTCGATGAACAGCGCCAGCTTGCGTTCTCCGTTCATCCGGGACGTCCTTTCGTGCGCCGATCCCTTCTCCGGTGAGGGCGTATCGCAACCATTATACGGCGCACGCCGCACCCGCCGAAAAGCTTCTGGGAGCCGCGGGAGCGCGTCGCGCGGGGTGTATAGTGGGGGCCGACGGCATGGCGAAACTACTCGCCGAGCTCTGGAGGTCACGGATGAAGCAACCGGACGCGGCTCTTGCCGGACGGATCCCCCCGGGGCAAACGCTGACGGCGAAGTGGCCCGTCCTCACCTACGGCCTGACGCCCAGGTTCGATCCGGCGCGCTGGACGTTCCGTTGCTTCGGGCTCGTCGAGCGCGAGGCCGCGTGGACGTGGGAGGAGTTCCTCAAGCTCCCCCGCGTCACGATCACCTCCGACGTCCACTGCGTGACGCGCTGGTCGAAGCTCGACAACGTCTGGGAAGGCGTGCCCATCCGGGAGATCGTGAGTCGGGTGAGGCCGCTCCCGGACGCCAGGTACGTGATGCAGCACGCCGACCCGGACTACACGACCAACATCGCGCTCGAGGATCTCGTGCAGGACGACGTCCTGCTCGCCCTCAAGCACAACGGACGCGACCTCGAGCCCGACCACGGCGGCCCGATGCGACTGGTCGTGCCGCGGCTCTACTTTTGGAAGAGCGCGAAGTGGCTCCGGGCGTTCGAGTTCCTGGACGTCAACCCGCCGGGCTTCTGGGAGCAGAACGGATACCACATGCACGCCGATCCCTGGACGGAGGAGCGGTACTCCGACCAGGAGACGCGCGCGATGCAGACGATGCGCGCCGAAGCCGCGCGCAAGCTGCGAGACCGGTGACCCACTGACCGTCCGGCAGCGCCGCGCCGGCCGCACTCGCGCACGGACATGCGGATCCTAGTGGTCGAGGACGAGCGCAAGGTTGCGAGCTTCATCCGCCAGGGGCTCGAGGAGGAAGGCCACGCCGTCGAGACCGCCGCCGACGGCGCCGAGGCGCTCGACCTGATCCTGGCCGGCCCGCCGTACGACCTCATCGTGCTCGACCTCATGCTGCCCAAGCGCGACGGCTTCGGCGTGCTCCGGGGCCTCCGCGCCCGCGGCGTCGGCACGCCGGTGCTCGTGCTGACGGCCCGGGACAGCGTCGCCGACAAGGTGGCCGGCTTCGACCTCGGCGCCGACGACTACGTGACGAAGCCGTTCGCGTTCGAGGAGTTCCTGGCGCGCGTGCGCGCGCTCCTCCGTCGTGGAGCCGGGCAGGGGATGGCGCCACTCCGGCTCGACGATCTCGCCCTCGACCCGGCGACGCGCACGGCGACGCGCGGCGGGCGGCGCCTCGAGCTCACGCTGCGGGAGTACGCGCTCCTCGAGTACTTCTTGCGCAACGCCGGGCGCGTGCTGACCCGACCGATGATCGCCGAGCACGTGTGGGGCCTCGACTTCGACTCCGAGAGCAACGTCATCGACGTCTATGTCGGTTACCTCAGGCGGAAGATCGACGCGTCGGGTGAACGGCGCCTGCTCCACACGGTCCGCGGCGCCGGGTACGCGCTCCGCGCGGCCGAGTGAGCCGGCGCAGTATGGCGCTCTCGATCCGCACCCGCTTGACGCTGTGGTACACGGGGATTCTCCTGTCGATCCTCGTCGTGATCAGCGGGCTCTCGTACTCCTTGCTCCGCTCCCGCTTGATCCAGGACCTCGACGCCTCCCTCCTGGCGGTGGGGCAGGTGGTCCGCGACACCGGCTGGTCGGGATCGGGCGCCGCCGTCGGCGGCCGGCCCGAGTCGGCGCTCCGGGAGATCCTCGGCCCGGAGTTCTACGACAAGTTCTTCCAGCTGGTGGACCCCGAGGGCCGGCCCGGCACACGCTCGCCCCATCTGCGTGAGGAGACGCTCCCGCTCTCCGCCCAGGCCAGGTCCAACGCCGCGCGGGGCGCGCCGACGGTCGAGACCGTCCGACTCGCCACGGGCGAGCCCGTGCGCCTGCTGACGCTGCCGATCACGCGCGACGGCCAGCTCGTGCAGCTCGTCCAGGTCGGCATCCCGCTCCACCGGGCCCAGCGGACGCTCGGGCGCTATGTCGAGACGCTCCTCGTCCTGATCCCGCTCGGCCTGGCGCTCGCGGCCCTCGGCGGTGGGATGATCGCGCGCGCGGCGCTCCGGCCGGTGGACGCGATGTCCCGCACCGCACGCCGGATCAGCGGCGAGGACCTCCACGCTCGCCTCTCGCTACGGGGAACGGGAGACGAGTTGGACCACCTGGCCGAGACGCTGAACGCGATGCTCACCCGGCTCGGGGAGGCCTTTGTCCAGATGCGTCGCTTCACCGCCGACGCGGCGCACGAGCTGCGCACCCCGCTGACCGCGCTCAAGGGCACGATCGAGGTGGCGCTGCGTGCCGAGCGGTCCGGTGAGGAGTACCGCCGCGTCCTCGCCTCGAGCCTCGACGACGTCGAGCGCCTCGTCCGGCTCGCCGAGGACCTGCTGCTCCTCTCGCGCCTCTCCGTCCCGGCGCAGGTGTCACGCGAGCGCGTCGAGCTCGCGCCGCTGCTCACCGAGGTCGCCGACCTCGCCGCGCCCGTCGCCGACGCGCGGGGCGTGACCGTCGTCCTCAAGGAGCGCACGCCCGCGGTGGTGACGGGTGACGCTGTCGCCCTGCGCCGCGCGGTGCTGAAGCTCGTCGAGAACGCGGTGAAGTACACGCCGCGCGGGGGCCGCGTGGAGCTGGCGCTGCGCCTGGCCGACG
This sequence comes from Candidatus Rokuibacteriota bacterium, assembly GCA_003221695.1. Classification (GTDB taxonomy): domain Bacteria; phylum Methylomirabilota; class Methylomirabilia; order Rokubacteriales; family CSP1-6; genus 20CM-2-70-11. The sequence goes on along the minus strand of QHSX01000039.1, from coordinate 159,656 downwards.
GCCGGGCCGAGGTCCTCGTGACCGACACCGGCATCGGGATGGACCCGGCCGACGTCGAGCGCATCTTCGAGCCCTTCGTCCGGCTCGACGCCGCCCGCGCCCGCGACACGGGTGGCGCGGGGCTCGGGTTGCCGATCGCGCGCTCCATCGTCGCCACCCACGGCGGCACGCTTGCCGCCGAGAGCGTGCCCAGCGCGGGTAGCACCTTCACGATCCGGCTGCCGATCGCCTGAGCGCCGCCTCGGCCGGAGCTCTGTTCGGTCGCGCAGCTGAACAATTTCTCATGCCGCTCTCATCGGCCTCTCATGTCCCTCGGGTAGCCTCCGGTCCGTGAGGCCATGGTCGACATGCGGGTGACGGACGTCGCGCGGCTCGGTGTGCTGTGGCGGTCGGGGCGCTCGCGCGCGGACCTCATCAGGGGCGTCGTGATGCTCGGGTCGCTGGCCGTGGCCACGGGCGGCGCGATCGCGCTGGCCCGCGAGCTCCCGGCCTGGCGCGGCCGGCAGTCCGTGACGGAGGCCGCGCGACTGATCGACGCCGGCGACTACGCCTCCGCGATCCGGACCCTCCTCGGCGCCGTCGCGGCGGCGCCGCGCGACGCCCGCGCGCACTACTACCTCGGCCTCGCATACGCGCGGCTCGGCGTGCCGACGGGCGCGATGAACCAGCTGCGCGACGCCGTTCGCCTGGCCCCGGGTGACGCGCGGGTCCACGACGCGCTCGGCCAGACGCTCAGGGTGGTGGGCGCTCGGCGGGCGGCGCGCCGGGAGTTCGAGGAGGCGGCGCGCCTCGACCCTGGCGAGGCGCGCTACCACGTCGATCTCGCCGGCCTCCTGCTCGACGCGGGCCAGCCGGCGGCGGCCGCGGAGCGGCTGCGGCAGGCGGCGCGCCTCAAGCCGCGCTCCGTGGAGATCCGCTTGCTTCTGGCGACGGCGCTCCGGCGCGCCGGCGACATGAACGGCATGGCCCGCGAATACACCGAGGTCCGGCGGCTGGCTCCCTCCGGCCCGCTCGGCGAGCTCGCACGACAGGCACTCAACGAAAGGAGCATCCGATGAAACGCTGGATCATAGGGACCCCCGCGCTGGCGCTCGCGGCCGCGCTGGTGGCTGGGCTTCCCCGGGTTGGGCTGACGAAGCCGCAAGCGCCGCTCTGGAGCGAGCGCCCGGCGACGAGCGGGGCCTCGGCGCCCGCCGCGTCGCCCTGGGTCGAGCTGGCGCGTGCCCTCAAGCCTGCCGTGGTCAACATCAGCACCAAGCGGGTCGAAGAGGGCTGGCGGCCGCCGGAGAGCCCGTTCGGCCAGAACGACCCGTTCAACCAGTTCTTCGCGCCGTTCTTCCGTGGTGCGCCCCGCCGAACGGTCCGGAGCCTGGGCTCGGGCTTCGCGATCAACTCCGCTGGCTTCGTCGTCACCAACAACCACGTCGTCGACGGCGCCACCGAGATCCGGGTGACGCTCGCCGACGGACGCGAGTTCTCGGCCAAGGTTCTCGGACGCGACCCCAAGACCGACATCGCCCTCCTGAAAGTCGAGGCGACGGGGCTGCCGGTGATCCCGCTCGGTGACTCCACGCGGCTGGAGATCGGCGAGCCGGTGATGGCGATCGGCAATCCGTTCGGGCTCGAGCAGACCGTGACCACGGGCATCGTCAGCGCGACCGGGCGCGTGATCGGTGAGGGGCCGTACGACGACTTCATCCAGACCGACGCGTCCATCAACCCGGGCAACAGCGGCGGCCCACTCATCAACGCCCAGGGCCAGGCCGTCGGGATCAACGCCGCGATCGTCTCGCGGTCGGGGGGCTCGGTCGGGATCGGCTTCGCGATCCCCATCAATCTCGCCAAGCCCGTCCTCACGCAGCTCGCGGCCTCGGGCCACGTCGTCCGCGGATATCTCGGGGTGACGATCCAGCGTGTGACGACCGACCTGGCGAAGAGCTTCAATCTCCCGGACGCCCACGGCGCGCTCGTCACGTCGGTGGCGGAGGGTGGCCCGGCGAGGGGCGCGGGCCTCCGACCCGGCGACGTCATCGTCGAGTACGACGGGAGGAGGCTCGCCCGCTCCGACGAGCTGCCGCGCCTGGTGGGCGAGACGCTGCTCGGCCGTGACGTCCCGCTGACCGTGGTGCGCGACGGCAAGACGCTCACCCTCCGGGCCATGATTGTGAAGCTCGCGGAGCCGGAAGAGCAGCGAACCGCCCAGACCGGCGGGAGGCCTTCGCTCGGCATCGCCGTGCAGACCGTGACGCGGGAGCTCGCGGCGCAGCTCGGCCTGCCGGCGCAGCAAGGAGTCCTGGTGAGCGGCGTGGAGGACGGCAGTCCCGCCGCGAGCGCCGGCGTCCAGCCCGGCGACGTGATCGCCGAGATCGATAAGAAGCCCGTGCAGAGCGTGGACGACCTCGAGCGGGAGCTCGCCGGCGTCAGGCCCGGCGCGCCCGTCCTCTTCTTCGTGCACCGGAACGGCGGCGACCTCTATATCGCCGTGGAGTCCTGAGGCCATGTGGAACGGTGAGCTCGCGTCGGTGTGCCGGCGGCATCCCGACCTCGTGGCGATCTACGAAGCGCCCGACGGGGGGCTGGCGCTGTTGCTCCGACAGACGCTCGTCCCGCTCCACGAGGAGCGTGGGCGCTGGTTCAACGAGACCCGGCGCGCCGCCCGCGCGGTGGTGACGAGCCTCCGCGCGGCGGGCGTCACCGACGATGTGTCCGTGCTCCAGTGGCGGCAACTCGCGGACGTCGCCGCGGTCTTGACGGGCTGGCTCTGCCGCTACCTCGGCGACCCGGAGCGCTGCGCGCAGCTCTCCGACATTGTCGGCGCGCGCCTGGTCGACCGCGAGCCGTCGGCCGTGTCCCCGCCGCGCGCGGGCGGCGAGGAACGCCTGCCCGGCGCCCCGCCGATCTCCTCGACGCTGCTCGACTGGTACCGCGACATGGCGCCGTGCTGGCTGGCGGTCGAGCCCGAGGTACGCCGTCGACTGATCATCCGAACGCACCTGTGGATCGTCGAGCGCGTCCTGTCGCCGATGGCGCGTGGCGACGAGCCGGTGGCGGCGGATCTCGGGCCGAGCGGTCGGCTCGTCTGGCGGCTCGTCCGGATCGTCCCGCCCGGCGAGCTCGACGTCTGGAGGGCGTGGATCCGGCTCACGATCACCGATCTCCAGCGCGCGCTGGCCTGGCCCGCGGGCCGGCGCTCGCAGGCGTGGGTACGGTGGCTCTTCGACATCCCCTACAGCATTCCGGTCACCGGGCGGCGGCCTCGGGACGTGCTGGCCGGCGGCTCAACGCGAGCGCCGCGCCGGTGAGCGTCGTGGCCGCGGCACCGAAGAAGGTCGGCGCGAAGCCGACCGCCTCCACGGCGAAGCCGGCGCCGAGCGATCCGAGCCCGATGCCGAGCTCGAGCGCGGTGTAGTAGGTACCCATCGCGCGGCCCCGGTTCGCCTCGTCCACCAGGTCCACGCACCAGGCCAGCAGGGCTGTCGTCAGCGCGCCGAAGCCGGCGCCGTAGAGGACGCCGGCAGCCATGAGGATCCCGGCGCCGCGCGCGACCGCCAGGGCGGCGAGGGCAGCCGCCGCCAGCCAGAGCCCGCCGACGGCGACGGCGACGCGTCCGAGCCGGTCCGAGAGCCGACCGGCGTAGTTGCGGACGGCGGTCACGACGAGCGCGAAGACGAGGAAGAAGAGCCCGGGATTCACGTCCTGATCCCGGGCGTGGATCGGCAGGAACGTCACGAGGGCACCGTAGCCCAGCATCACCAGGAAGAGGACCGCGGAGGGGACGAGGGCCTCGACACTCACCATCGCCCCCGGCGTGAAGGGGATCTTTTCGCGGCGCCGCGCCGTCTCGGGCAGGCGCCGGGTCAGGAGCACCGCGACGGCGGCGACGCAGCCGGCGAGCCAGAAGACGGAGACGAAGCCCAGCCGGTCGGTGATCGCGATCCCCGCGATCGGCCCCAGGGCCATCGCGATGTTCGCCGCGGCGCCGAAGGTCCCCATCACGGCGCCGCGACGGTCGGGCGGGGCGAGGTCGGCGACGACCGCGCTGGCCGCCGTGGGGTAGAGCCCCATGCCGCAGCCGTGGAGCACGCGCACGGCGAGGAGCCCGAACGCGCCGGCGGTCACGTTATAGGCGAGCGAGGCCACGACGAAGACGAGCCCGCCCGCCAGCATCAGGGGGCGGCGCCCGTGGCGATCGGCGGCCCAGCCCGCCCAGGGCCGCATCAGCATCGACGCGAAGGCGAAGGCGCCCAGCACCCCGCCGATCGCTCGGTCGCCGACGCCGACCGCGCGGGCGTAGAGGGGCAGGACCGCGAGCAGCAGGAAGAAGGACAGGAAGAAGGCGAAGGCGCCGAGCCACAAGAGGCGCTGCGGCGCGGTCAAGCGCCGAGGAATTCGGTGAGCAGCTGCTGGAACGCGGCGGGCTGGTCGCCCGGCACCGTATGGCCCGCGCCCACCACCTCGACGAGCCGCGCGAGGGGATTCGTCGTGAGCATCCGCTTGGCGGTCTCCGGCGCGAGCACGTCGGACTCGGCGCCTCGCACGATGAGCGTCGGGCAAGCGATCGCGCTCCAGAGCGGCCAGAGGTCCACGGGATCGCGCCACTGTCCCGAGCGGACGGCGTCGCGGATCGCGTGATCGTACTTCCAGACGAGGCCACCCTGGCTCGGGCGCGTTCCGTGGGCGACCCGGTGGCGGAGCATCGCGTCGGTGTAACGGGGATTCGTCGCCCGCGCCCACGCGAGGGCCGCCTCGAGGTCGTCGAAGCGCTCGGGCGTCTGTGCCATCAGCGAGCCGACACGCAGGCGGCCGGCCGGCGCGATCTCGGGGCCGATGTCCACGATCACGAGGCGCTCCACTCGCCGGGCGTGGGTGCCGGCGAAGGCGATGGCCACGCGCCCGCCCATCGAGAGCCCGACGAGCGAGATGCGCGGGAGCCCGACCGTGTCGACGAAGGCCGTCAGGTCGCCCGCCATCGTTGTCACCGTGTAGTCGCCGTCGGGGGCCGGGTCCGAGTCGCCGTGACCGCGCTGGTCGAGGACCAGAACCCGGTAGCCGGCGGCGAGCGTGCGCGCCTCGTCGTCCCAGGACCGGGCGTGACCGGTGATCCCGTGGAGCAGCACCACGGCGGGCGCCGTGGGGGCTCCCCAGTCCAAGAAGTGAAACTGCTGGCCGTGCAGCACGAGCGAACGGTCGTGGTGGATGCTCGATTGTAGCAGGAACCTGTTACGATCCGCGTCATGGCGCACGCGGACCGGCCGACGGCCGCCGCCCGCTCACGCGGTCGGCTCCTCACGACGCTCGGGCTCACGGCCGCGTTCCTTGTCGTCGAGGTGCTGGGTGCGCTCTTCACGGGAAGCCTCGCGCTCCTCGCGGACGCGGGCCACATGCTCACCGACGTGGGCGCGCTCGCCCTCGCGCTCTTCGCCATCTGGGTCGCGGCCCGCCCGCCGACGCCCGCCAAGACCTACGGCTACTACCGTGCCGAGATTCTGGCGGCGCTCGTCAACGCGCTCGTGCTGCTCGCCGTCGCCGGCGCGATTCTCGTGGAGGCCTACCGACGCCTGCGGGCGCCCCCGGACGTGCTCGGGGGGCCGATGCTCGCCGTCGCGGTCGTCGGGCTCGCCGCGAACCTCGGATGCGCCTGGCTCCTCCACGCGGACGCGGGCAGCAGCCTCAACGTTCGGGGCGCGTACCTGCACGTCCTCGGCGACGCCCTCTCTTCGGTCGGCGTCGTCGTGGCCGCGCTCGTCGTCGTCGGGACCGGCTGGGCCCTCGCGGATCCGCTCGCGTCCGTCGCGATCGCGCTCATCATCCTGCCGCGCACGTGGGGGCTCCTGCTCCAGGCGGTCAACGTCCTGCTCGAGGGGACGCCGACGCACCTCGACCTCGCGGAGGTCGAGGCGGCGATCGTCCGCGTGGACGGCGTGCGGCGCGTGCACGACCTGCACGTGTGGACGCTGACGTCGGGGCGCGAGGCGATGAGCGCCCACGTGGTCGTCGCGGACGTCGGCGAGAGCGACCGGCTGCTCCGCGAGCTGCACGCGGTCCTGCACGCACGGTTCGGCATCGACCACACCACGGTTCAACTCGAGACCGAGCCGCCCGTCGTGCTGCGCATCCAGGGGTCCAATCCGGTATAGTTGGACGCCACACATTGCTGGAGACGCTCCGTACCACACCCGACCGGATAGAGCGCCTCGCCCATGGTCTGTCAACGACCCAGTTGGCGCGGCGGCCCAAGGAGGGCGAGTGGTCCATGGCAGAGGTTCTGAATCACCTCCTGGTAGGCGAGCGGGAGGTGATTTTCCCCCGGCTCAAGCGCATGCTGCTCGAGCCGGCCCCCAGGTTCCCATCCTCGGCCACCAATCGGACAGGTGACCCAGCCAAGCCCGCTTCCCCAGACTTCGGTGGGGATCTCGCGGCGTTCCGTCAGGTGCGGCGCCAGACCGTCGCGTTCCTGGAGAATCTCGGCGAGGCCGACTGGCAGCGCATCGGGACCACGCCGACGCGGGGCACGCTGACGATCGAGGCCTACGCCCGTTACCTCGTCGACCACGACCTCGAACACCTGGCGCAGCTTGAGGCGACTCGGGCGATGGTCGCGAGCTGGCCCGTGACAAGACCATGATCCCGGCGATCGTCTCCGCTCTCCACGTCCTTGCGCTCGCGCTTGGCCTGCCGAGCGTCTTCTTCCGCGGGCGCGCTCTCAGGGGCCCACTCGACCGCCCGGGGCTCCAGCAACTCTTCGCCGCCGACACCGTCTGGGGGATCGCCGCGGCGCTCTGGCTCGCGACGGGCCTCGCGCGCGCGTTCGGGGGTCTCGAGAAAGGGACCGCCTTCTACCTCGCCTCGCCGCTGTTCTGGCTGAAGATGGTACTTTTCGCGACGGTGGTCCTGCTCGAAGTCTGGCCGATGGTGACCTTCATTCGATGGCGGCGTGCGCTTCGACGAGGCGAGGCCCCGGACACCGGGGCGGCGCCCCGTCTGCACGTCATCAACCACGTGCAGATGGGCCTCGTTGTCGTGATCGTGTTCGTCGCAAGCTTCATGGCTCGGGGGATTGGGCTGCGGTAGACATCTTTTTGCTCCGGGACGAGTCGAGGAGGAGGTGGAGTGATGAACAACGTCATTCGGCGCGGGAACGGTGAGATGCTCTGGCTCGGAGGCGGCGAGAATGGCGGTCGCCCGGTCGAGATCCTCGTGGAACCCGGGACGACGGGAACCAGGGCGTTCACGATGGGCGCGCAGAACCTGCCGCCCGGCGGGCGCGTGCCGACGCATCGGCATCCCTATGAGGAGATCCTGTTCGTCTACCAGGGGCGTGCGCGGATTACGGTTGGCGACGTCCCGCACGAGGTTGGTCCGGAGACCGCAGTGTTCGTTCCGGTCGACGTCTCTCATTCGATCGAGAACGTCGGAGCCGTCGAGCTTCGGCTGACGTTCACCCTCTCGCCGCCCGGGTACGAGAACGTCTTCCGCGAGCTTGCGCGCGCCCGGACCGATCACCCGCTCCAAGCCGAGCCTTGAGGGGCCTGGCGAATCCGGTATAGTGAGAGGCCGGAGGAACGCCATGGCGACATTCCCGCTGACCGAGCGAGCCATCGTGCTGAGGCCCGAAGACGACGTTGCGATCGCGAAGAAAGAGCTCGCCACGGGCACGATCCTCGAGGACGGTCCCGCGCGGATCGAGGTGCGGCACGACATCAAGCCCGGCCACAAGGTCGCACGGCGACGGGTGAGAACGGGCGCTCCGGTGCGCCGCTACGGCCAGGTCATCGGCTTCGCCACGCAGGACATCGAGGCGGGCGACCACGTCCACACCCAGAACCTCTCCGTCGGCGAGCTCCAGCGCGAGTACGAGTTCTGCACCGACGTGCACCCGGTCGAGCCCTACCCGCCCGAGGCGATGCGCACCTTCGACGGGTTCAAGCGGGAGGACGGGCGCGTGGGGACGCGGAACTACGTCGCGATCATCTCCGGCGTGAACTGCTCGGCGAGCGTCAGCGCGTTCGTCAAGGACAAGTTTCGCGACGTCCAGCGCGACTACCCGAACGTGGACGGCGTGCTCGCGATCACGCACAAATCGGGCTGCGGGACGAAGCTCTTCGGCGAGGACCACCTGGCGCTCCAGCGCGTGCTCGCCGGCTACGCCAAGCACCCGAACGTCGCCGCCTACATCCTGATCGGCCTCGGCTGCGAGGTGAACCAGTCGGCCGTGATGGTCGAGCGCCAGCGGATGGCGGCGCCCGGGTACCCCGAGCGCAAGCCCTTCATCGTCAACATCCAGGAGGCGGGCGGCATCCGGAAGACGGTCGAGCGCGCCGCCGCCGAGGTCGCGAAGCTCCTGCCGCGGGCCGACGCAGCCAGGCGAACGAGGCAGCCGGTCTCGGAGCTCGTGCTCGCGACGAATTGTGGCGGGTCCGACGGCAACTCCGGCATCACCGCGAACCCCGCGCTCGGCTGGGCGGTGGACGAGCTGGTGCGCTACGGCGGCACCGGCGTCCTCGCCGAGACGCCCGAGATCTACGGCGCCGAGCACCTCTTGATCCGGCGCGCGATCAACGAGGGCGTCGCCAAGAAGCTCATTGACCGCTACAAATGGTGGGAGTGGTACTGCCGTGGCATCGAGGCCATGGACAACAATCCCGCACCCGGCAACAAGGCGGGCGGCATCACCACGGTCTTCGAGAAGTCCCTCGGCGGCGTGACCAAGGGCGGGACGACGCCCATGATGGACGTCTTCCTCTACGGCGAGCCCATCACGACCCGTGGCTTCGTCTTCATGGACACGCCGGGCCACGATCCCGTGTCGATCACCGGCCTCGTCGCCGGCGGCTGCAACATCATCTGTTTCACGACCGGGCGCGGCTCGGTCTTCGGGTGCAAGCCCGTGCCGTCCATCAAGCTCGCGACGAATTCCCTCGTGTACCGCCACATGGAGGAGGACATGGACATCAACTGCGGCGTGATCCTCGAGGGCACGCCGCTGCCGGTCGTCGGCCGGCAGATCTTCGAGGAAGTCGTCGCCGTGGCGTCCGGCAAGAAGAGCAAGAGCGAGCTCTCCGGTGTCGGCGAGGAGGAGTTCGCGCCGTGGATCATCGGCCCCGTGATGTGATCGTCATGCGGGACCGCGCGCGATGAGGCTGGCCCTCACCGTCGTGGTCGCGACCCTCTTCTTGGGATTCACCGCGCGCGGGGTGGATCCTCAGGAGTCCCCCACCGGGCGTGGCGGCTGGAATCGGGAGGGCGCCGCGAGGTATCTGGACGAGCAGATGGACACCTGGCTCGCCAGGGCCAAACAGCTGCAGACGGGTCAGGGTAAGGCGGCGTGTGTCTCCTGTCACACGACCCTCCCGTATGTGCTCGCGCGGCCCGCCCTGCGGCGGGCGATGCACGTGAGCCGCCCAACGCCGCAAGAAGTGCGCGTGCTCGAGGACGTCACCAGGCGCGTGGAGACCTACGACGCTCATCAGCTCTACTACGATTCCGACGAGCGGAAGAAGACCGAGTCTCGTGGTACCGAAGCCGTGCTCAACGCCCTGATCCTCGCGAGAGCGGATGCCGAGCACCATCGTCGAGATGCCAGCGAGCCCACACGAAAGGCCCTCCGGCACTTGTGGGAGATCCAACGGTCCGACGGGGCGTGGGACTGGCTCGATTTCGGACTCGAGCCGTTCGAGAGCGTTGACGCCACCTATTATGGCGCCACCCTCGCGGCCCTGGCGGTCGGCACCGCGTCCTCCACGACTCAGGCGACCGACGCGACGGTTGGCCTCGGCAAGCTGCGCGGCTATCTGGCGGACCACTACGCCGCGCAAAGCCTTCTCAACCGGATATGGCTGCTGCTGGCGTCGACTCGGCTGAACGACGTGCTCACACCAGCGCAACGGGAGGCGCTGATCACGGAGATCCAGAGTCGACAGCGGGACGATGGGGGCTGGTCCCTGCACACGCTGGGCACGTGGAGGTGGAGCAAGCCCGCCTGGCGCGCCCGGGCGCCCGGAACGGTCGACGCCTCGCTCCTGGCGAAGGCGGACGGCTTCGCGACCGGGCTCATCGTGTACACGCTCAGAGAAGCGGGCGTGCCGGTCGATCAGCCGGTGGTGAGAAAGGGTGTCCAGTGGCTCAGGGCTCACCAGGAGGACGTTCAGGTCAGTCAAGGGATCCGCCCCGCGTGGCGGGCATACTCGCTCAACTTTGACCGCGAACACGGTGGCGAGAAAGGCGAACCCTGGCGGAGGATGTTCATGTCCGATGCGGCGACGGCCTTCGCCGTGCTCGCATTGGTCGCGTCGGACTGAGGGACTGGTCGCCCCCCGGCTCCGACCCACTCAGGACTGGACGACGGTGACGACGAGGCCGATGGACGCGAGGATGTTCCCGACGCGGACGCACTCGGCCTCGGGGCCGATCTTGACGACGGCCTTCCCGGTGTTGTGGACCTGCCAGGCGATCTCCCAGCCCTCGGCCTCGCTGCACGCGATGGCCTTCTGGAGCTGTTTCACCACCTGCTCGAAGGTGTGACAGTCGCAGTTGTGCAGGATCGTCATCCACGGCGGGGCGACCGCCTCGGCGACGACGTCCTCGGTCTCGGGCTTCGGGACGACCTGTTCGACCATACCGCCGCCCCCTGGACCAGTTTACCCCTTGACCTCCTTGAGGAGTTCCCGCGCGATGAGGAACTTCATGATCTCGTCCGAGCCCGCGCCGATCCGCATGAGGCGCGCGTTGCGAAAGATCGCCTGGACCGGGAAGTCGGTCGTGTAGCCGATCCCGCCCAGGACCTGCATCGCGTGGTCCACGATCTTCCAGACGGCCTCGGCGGTGAAGAGCTTGGTCACCGCGCTCTCGCGCTGGGCCGGCACGCCCGCCTCGATCATCTTAGCCGTCCGGTAGACGAGCTGCCGCGCGGCGTCGAGGTACGTGTACATCTCGGCGAGCTTGAAGGAGACCCCCTCGAACATCGCGATCGGCTGTTTGAACTGGACACGCTTGGTCGCATACTCCGCGGCGACCTCTAGGGCACGGCGCGCGCTGCCGAGCGCCGCCATGCAGTAGGTCACGCGCTCGGTGTCGAGCTCGTCCATCAGGACGTGGTAGCCGCCGTTGAGGGGCCCCAGGAGGTTCTCGCGGGGAATGTCCACGTCGTTGAACTCGATGAGCGCGTTGTCCATCCAGTCGGCCATGATGACCTCGTCGAGCTGCCGCCGGATCGTCACGCCCGGGTGATCCATGGGCACGATGAACGTGGACATGCCCTTGTGCGGGTGCGTCGCCGTGTCGGTGATCGCGAAGAGCGTCACGAAGTCGGCGAGGCCGCCGCCCGTGATGAATCGCTTCTGGCCGTTGATGACCCAGCGGTCGCCCTGGAGGGCGGCGCGCGTCTGCATGCGTGAGGTGTCGCTGCCGATCTGGGGCTCGGTGATCGCGATCGCGGCGAGCTCCTCACCCCGGAGGCGCGGCGGGATGTGCCGCCGCTTCTGCGCCTCCGTGCCGTATCGAAGGATCGAGATCGTGCCCAGCGTCAGCGAGACCGACCGTATCGTGTCGCCCGGGTGGCCCGCGGCCGCGAGCTCCTCGTCGACGATGCATTCGGCGACGACGCCCCGGCCGTTGCCGCCGTACGCCTCGGGGAAGAGCGCGCCGCTGAGGCCCGCCTCCCCGATGAGCGCGAGGTACGCGCGCGCCAGCTCGCGCAGCAGGCGACGCCGCTCGGGCCCCGGAGGGTGCTGGGCCTTGATCTCCTTCACCCGACGGTGCGCCGCGGCGGACGTCGGCAGGATCTCCCGCTGAGCGAAGGCCCGCACCGTGTGCATGAGCCGTTGCTCCTCCGGCGTGTAGAGGAACGTCTGGCCGCTCGAGACGCACCAGCCGCCGGGCATGGTCAAGTCGTCGAGGCTGACGGCGCGGAACAGGCCGGGGTCGAAGCTCATGTCGAAAGCCTTCCTTCGCCGAGGGTCGCGTGGTTCTTCTTCGGCACGAGCGCCGTGCGGCGAAAGGTCATGACACGCTCGTCTTTCTGGTTCCGCACGCGCGTCTCCACGGTGACCGTCCCGCGGTCGCCCCGCTTCGACTCGCGCGTGTCGAGCACGGTCGACTCGGCGTAGAGCGTGTCGCCGATGAACACCGGCGCGTCGTGGGTGATCTTCTCGATCTCGAGGTTGGCGATGGCGCGTCCCGACACGTCCGCCACGGTCATGCCGATCCCGATCGAGAAGACGAGCGGCCCCAGGACGAGACGCTGCTTGTGCTGGGTGTACTTCTCGGCGTAGTTCGCGTCCGAGTGGACCGGGTGCTGGTTCATCGTCAGGAGGGCGAACCAGGTGCAGTCCGCCTCGCTGATCGTTCGCCCGGGCCAGTGGCGGATGACCTCGCCGACCCTGAACTCCTCGAGGTAACGTCCGTAGGCCAACGAGCTTCCTCCTGGGAGCCCCGCCGGGTCAGCGCCCGACGGGATCGGCCCCCGTCGCGGGACGTGGCGCCCGGGCGAGCCGCGCGGCGAGCGCGCGACGCTCGGCGTCGTTGCCCGTCGGCGCCACCAGGAGGTGCGCGGCGTCGCGGTAGTAGCGCTCGATCGGGAACTCCGCCGTGTAGCCGTAGCCGCCGTGCGTCCGCATCGACTCCAGCGTGACGTCGTACGCCGTCTCCGAGGCGTAGGTCTTCGCCATCGCGAGCCGGTCGGGGTCGAGCCCGCGGTCGGCGGCCTCGTAGGTGAGCAGACGCGCCGCGGTGATCCGCGTCGCCATGTCGGCGAGCTTGAGCTGGATGGCCTGATGCTGGGCGATCGGCTTGCCGAACGCCGTGCGCTGCTGCGCGTAGCGGAGCGCCGCCTCGAAGGCCGCCTGGGCCACGCCGACGGCGGTGGCGGCGGCGCCGAGGCGCGCGAGGGCGAGGGCGGCGGTGATCGACTCGTCGCCGCGCCCGGGGGCGCCGACGACGGCGCTCGCCGGGAGCCTGACGTCGTCAAAGATCAGCGCGCACGGGTCCACGCCGCGAAGGCCGAGCGTGGCGACGGGCTCGCCGAGTCGTACGCCCGGCGTGTCGCGACCGACGAGGAGCGCGACGGTGCCCCCGTCGACGCGCGCTCCGACGAGGAACCCGGCCGCGCGTGACGCGTTGTCCACGGGCGGGGCGGTGCCGTCGAGACGCCAGCCGTCGCCGACGCGGACCGCCGCAGGCGCGCCGCTGCCCTCCCACATCCAGAGGGCTTCTCCGCCCGCCATTGGCGCCAGCACCCGGCGCTTCTGCGCGTCGGTGCCGAGCCGCGCGAGCGCGTGCGCCACTGCCGCGTGCCCGGCGACGACGGTGGCGAGAGCCGCGGAGCCGCGCGCCAGCTCCTCGACGAGGATCGCGTAGGTCCGCGGGTCGAGCCCGAGGCCTCCCAACTCCTGAGGCACGGCGGCGCCGAGGAAACCGAGCTCGGCGAGCGCCGCGACGAGCTCCGCCGGGTAGGCCCCCGCACGATCGAGTTCCTGGCCCACGGGGGCCACGCGCTTGTCCACGAACTGGCGGACGGCGAGCACCATCTCGCGTCGCTCGCGGGGCTCGCCCTCGCGCGAGGTGAGGGCGCCGAGGCGCTCGCCGTGTCGGTCCACGAGCTGTCGCGCGATGAGCGTCCGCTGGATCTCGTTCGTGCCCTCGCCGATGATCATGAGCGGCGTGTCGCGGTAGTGGCGCTCGACGGCACGATCGGCGCGCGTGCCGCCCGGGCCGTGCAACCGGAGCGCCGTCACGGCCAGCTCCTGTGCCGCCTCCGACGCGAAGAGCTTCGCCATGCCAGCCTCGAGATCGCAACGCTCGGCGCGGTCCTTCATGGCCGCCGCCCAGTAGGTGAGGAGGCGCGCGGCTTCGAGCCTGGTCGCCATGTCCGCGAGCGCCGGAGGTGGCTCGCCGGACGCGCCCGCCAGGTGCAGGAGGGTGTCGTCGTACGCCGCCTGGGCGACACCGACCGCGCGCGCGGCGATGTTGATTCGGCCCATCTCGAGACCGCTCATCACGTGCCCGAAGCCGCGTCCCTCGACGCCTCCCACGAGGTTCGCCACCGGCACGACGCACTCCTCGAACAGGAGCTCGGCGGTGTCCACGCCCTTGTAGCCGAGCTTCGCGATGGACTTGGCGACGCGGAAGCCGGGGTGGCCCTTTTCGACGACGAAGCACGACATGCCACGGTGGCGCGGCTCGGCCGTCGGATCGGTCAGCGCCAGGAGCGCGAACGTGTTGCCCTCGCGACCGTTGGTCACGAACATCTTCGTCCCGGAAATGACGTAGTCGGCCCCCGCCCGGCGCGCCACGGTCCGGATGGCCTGCACGTCCGAGCCGGCGTGCGGCTCGGTGAGGCAGAGGCCGCCCCGCGCCTCGCCGCGTGCGAAGCGGGGGAGGAAGCGTCGGCGCTGCTCCTCGGTGCCGTGGTGGAGAACGATGAGCGCGGCCATCGTGTGACTGTTGATCACGCCGGCGAGCGACATGAAGCCGCGGCACAGCTCCTCGACGAGCCGGGCGTACGTCGTGACGTCGAGGCCGAGGCCACCGTAGGCCGCGGGCACGAGGGCGCCGAAGAGGCCGAGGTCGCGCATGCGTCGGACGAGCTCGTGAGGATAGCGATCGGCGTGCTCGAGCGCCGCGGCGCTCGGGCGCACCTCACGTTCGACGAACTCCCGGACCCGGCCGATCAGCGGCTGAACCACACCGACCCGATAGTACAACACGGCAGTCTCGCCGAGCGCCGTGGCAGGTCGGGAGCGCGTCAGGACGCTTCCGGAAGGCGGGCCAGGGCGGCTACACTAGGTCTCGAATGTCCCTCGATGACCTCGTCCTGCGCCTGCAGCGGGGGCTCGACCGAGTCGTGCGGCGGCTCCACCGCGGCCGGGCACCCGAGGCGACGCGCCGCCGGGTGCTGATCGTGCAGATCGACGGCCTGTCGCGCGCGGTGCTCGCACAGGCGCTCGCCGACGGCACGGCGCCCTTCCTCGCGTGGCTCGTCCGGCGGCGCGGCTGGCGGCTCACGCCGATGAGCGTCGGCCTGCCCACCTCGACGCCGGCCTTCCAGATGTCGGTCATGTACGGCGTGCGGCCGGACATCCCCGGCTTCCACTACCACGACAAACGTCGCCACGCCGATGTCTACTTCCCGCGGGGGCAGGACGCCCTCCGGGTCGAGGCGGCGCACGCGCAGGGCCGCCGCGGCATCCTTGCGGAGGGCAGCGCCTACGGCTGCGTGTTCACCGGCGGCGCCACGAGCAACCTCCTGACCTTCGCGATGATGCGGCGGCCGAGTGGCGCGGGCCTGCTCTGCCTCGTCTCGCAGCTCGTCGTCGTCGGCTGGGTCCTCGTGAAGTGTTGCGTGCTCTCCGGGATCGAGCTCGCCCGCGCCCTCCTCCGCCTCGTCGCCGACCCGGTCAGGGAGACCGCGCGGGGATGGCGCTGGCTCGCCATCAAGGTCGGAATCTCGGTGTGGCTCCGCGAGCTGTTCACGCTGGTCGTCGCGCGCGACCTGTACGCGGGCGCGCCGGCGGTCTACGTGAACTACCTCGACTACGATGTGGTCGCGCACGCGCACGGCCCGCGTCACCGGCGCGCGCTCCGTGCCCTCCGTCGCGTCGACCGCTCGATCCACCGGCTCTGGCGCGTCCTGCGGCGCGTTCCGGAGCACCACTACGACCTCTACGTCCTGTCCGACCACGGCCAGGCTCAGTGCACGCCGTACGTGCGCCTCTCCGGCGGCAAGCCCATCGAGCAGGCCCTCTTCGACGACTTCCTCGATCCGCTCGCGGTGCACGCGGAGCCCGCGCTCGCCGGTCGCGCGCGGCGCGTCGCGCGCGGGCTCGCCGCGTATCGCGCCCACCGGGCGCCCGGGTTCTTCCAGCGCTTCGTGAACTACCTCGAGCGGGACTTCCCCTGGGTCCTCGGCGGGACGCGTGGGGTCCGCGAGCACGGCGGGATCCGCGTCGTGTCGGCCGGGCCGAACGCGTTCGTCTACTTCCGGGAGGTCGCGGCGCCGGTGGAGATCGCGTGGATCGAGGAGCGCTTCCCGGGGCTCGCGGAGGAGCTCTCGCGGAGCCCCGGGATCGGGTTCGTGCTGGCCCGCGCCGCCGACGGGCCCGTCTGCGCCTGGCGCGGCAAGTGCTATCGTCTCCACGAGCTCGGGACCGGGCCGTTCGCCGGCCGCGACGACCTGGACCGAGTCCTCGAAGGCCTCCGCGACCTGATGGCGATGGAGAGCGCTGGCGACCTCGTCGTCTACGGGATCGACGCGCCCGAGGGTCACGTGTCGTTCGTGGACGAGGTCGGCGCGCATGCCGGAACGTCGTACGACGAGCTGCACACGTTCGTCATCCATCCGCCGACCGTGACGCTCCCGTCGACGATCGCTCATCCGGTCGAGCTGTACGCGCACTTCCTCCACGCCCGCGAGGCGGCGTGATCCCCCTTACGGTCGTGAGCTACAACATCCACCGGGGCGTCGGCCTCGACCGCCGCCTGGACCTCGACCGGATCGCCGACGTGATCACCGAGACGGGGCCCGACGTCGTGGGGCTCCAGGAAGTGATCCGCGAGGCCGGCGGGGGCGCCGGCGACCAGGCGGCGTATCTCGCGATGAAGCTCGGCATGGAGCTCATCATGGGCGCGACGCGCGCGCACGGCACGGGGATCTACGGCAACGCCGTGCTCACACGCCTGCCCATCCTCGGCTCGGAGCGGCGCGACCTGTCCCGGGGTGCGCGCGAGCCCCGCGGAGCCTTGCGAGTGGATCTCGACGTGAAGGGCACGCCGCTCCACGTCTTCAACTGCCACCTGGGGTTGGCACTCTCCGAGCGACGTCAGCAGCTCGAGCTGCTCGGCCGGTTCATCCGTGACTCCGCGCGGCTCGTCGGGCCGCGCGTGCTCCTCGGCGACTTCAACGAATGGCACCGCGGTCCCATCACGCGCGTCCTGCGGCGCGAGTTCTCGTCGCCGATGCGCCGGATGCGGCGCACGCATCCGGCGATGTTCCCGCTGTTCGCGCTCGACCGGATCTACTGGGACGTCGAGCTCCAGGGCCGAGAGTTCCACGTCCACCGGAGCCGCATCGCCCGCGTGGCCTCGGACCACCTGCCGGTCGTGGGACGGCTCGCCGTGCGTCACCGGCTGGCGCACGCCGTCCCGTACGTCACGGGCGACGCGTTGCCACCCGCGGAGTAACGCGCCCACGCGTCTCGCCGATCCTGCCCAGGCCCTCGATAGATCCCTCGAGTCGCGCCCGGTCGATGCGCATGTGCCTACA
Source organism: Candidatus Rokuibacteriota bacterium (assembly GCA_003221695.1). Taxonomy (GTDB): domain Bacteria; phylum Methylomirabilota; class Methylomirabilia; order Rokubacteriales; family CSP1-6; genus 20CM-2-70-11. Next base: position 142,399 of record QHSX01000039.1, on the reverse strand, counting down.
ATCCTAGATACGCGCGCTTGAGCCGCTCGTCGCCCAGCAGCTCGCGCGCCCGCCCCTGGAGCACGAGCTTCCCGCTCTCGAGCACGCACGCCCGGTGGGCGAGCGTGAGCGCCTGGCGGACGTTCTGCTCCACCAGCAGGACCGTGACACCGTCCGCGTTGATCGCCCGCACCGTCTCGAAGATCCTCGAGACGAGCACGGGCGCCAGGCCGAGCGTCGGCTCGTCGAGCATGAGCACGCGGGGGCGGGCCATGAGTGCACGGCCGATCGCGCACATCTGCTGCTCGCCGCCCGAGAGCGAGCCCGCGAGTTGCGTCCGCCGGTCGGCGAGGACGGGGAACAGCGAGTAGACGTACTCGACCGTCGACGCGCGCTCGGCCCGCGCGCGCGCCGGGTGCGCCCCGAGGAGCAGGTTCTCGACGACGCTCATGAAGGGGAACAGGCGGCGCCCCTCCGGCACCTGGACGATCCCGCGCTCGACCCTCCGATGCGCGGCGACGGGGGTCAGATCCTCGCCGCCGAAGAGGACGCGTCCCCGCCGCGGCGCCACGAGGCCGGAGACGACGCGCAGCGTGGTGGACTTGCCCGCAGCGTTGGCGCCGACGAGCGCGACGATCTCGCCCTGGCCCACCTCGAGCGAGACCGCCGCGAGCGCCTGCACATCGCCATAGAAGGCGTCGATCGCGTCAAGCCTGAGCAAGGACGAATTCCTCGCCGAGGTAGGCGTCGATGACGCGGCGGTCGCGCGCGACCTCGCCCGGCGTGCCTTCGGCGATCGCCTCGCCGTGGTGGAGCACGACGATGCGTTCGGCGAGACGCATCATCGCCGCCATGATGTGCTCGATCACGATCAGCGTCAGGCCGTCGGCGTGCAGGCGCCGGATCAGCTCGACGATCCCCGCGAGCTCGGACGGGGTGAGGCCCGCCATCACCTCGTCGAGCAGGAGGAGACGCGGCCGCGTGGCGAGCGCCCGCGCGACCTCGAGGCGCTTGCGGAGCCCGATCGGCAGCGCCCTGGCGCGCGCACCGGCGTGCGGGGCGAGGCCGCACGTCTCGACCACGCGCTCGGCCTCGAGGCGCGCCGCGCGCACGCTGCCGAGCCGCGTGAGCGCGCCGATCATCACGTTGTCCGCGACCGAGAGGTTGCCGAAGGGCTTCACGAGCTGGAACGTGCGCGTGAGGCCGAGGCGGCAGATCGCGTGCGGGGGCCGGCCGCCCACGTCCCGGCCCTCGAAGACGACGCGGCCACCGTCGGCACGGTAGTAGCCCGCGATGACGTTGAAGAGCGTGGTCTTGCCGGCGCCGTTCGGTCCGATGATCCCGAGGAGGTCGCCCCGGCGGACGTCGAGGCTCACCGCGCGCACCGCCGTGAGACCTCCGAAGCGCTTCGTCACCCCCTCAAGCGTCAGCACGGGCTCTCCAGGCTCCAAGGCGATCGGCGAGGCCGGTCAAGCCCTCGGGGGCGAACCGGACGACGAGGATGAGGGCCGTGCCGTAGATGACGAGATAGGTTCCGGCGAACCCGGTCTTCAGGCCCGAGAAGGTCGCGCGCAGGTACGTCTCGAGCGACGTGATCAGGATCGAGCCGAGGAAGGGGCCGAGGGCGGTGCCCATCCCCCCGATGATCGTGTTCAGCGCGAACCTGATCGAGAGGTCGATCGAGAAGACGTAGAACGGGTCGACGAAGCCGACGTACTGCGCCCAGAGCGTGCCGCCGACCGACGTCATCGCGGCGCTGAGCGTCACCGCGTGGATCTTCAATCGGCGGCTCGCGATGCCGAGCGCCTCGGCGGCGTCCTCGTCCTCGCGGACGCCGGCGAGCTGGTAGCCGAGGCGCGAGCTCTCGAGCCAGGCCTCGACGCCGTAGTAGATGAGCGCGACGCCGAGGGCCACGTAGACCCAGGCGACGTGGCTCAGGCCGAGCGTCCAGAAGCCGCGACGGAAGGGGACCGGGATCCCCTCCGAGCCGGCCGTGAAGCCGCGCCAGCGGCTCGCGAGGATCAGGAGCACCTGCGAGAACGCGATCGTGGAGAGCGCGAAGTAGGGGCCGCGGAGGCGGTTCGAGAGGTAGCCGATCACCCCGCCGGCGACGATCGAGAGCACGACCCCGAGGAGGAGCCCGAGCCACGGGCTCTGCTGGAAACGCGCCGTCATCAGGGCGGTGGAGTAGGCGCCGATGCCGAAGAAGGCGGCGTGGCCGAGCGAGACCTGGCCCGCATAGCCGCCCGCCACGTTCCAGGCGGCCGAGAGCGCCCCCCACATGAGGATCAGGATCAGGCTGTCCAGGACGAACGCATCGCGCACGACCAGCGGCAGGAGGGTGGCGACGCCGAGGAGCGCCAGCGCGGCCCAGCGCCGGGGCGGAAACGATGTCATCACACCCCGAGCGTCTCGGCGCCGCGCTGGCCGAAGAGCCCGGCCGGGCGGAAGACGAGCACGGCGATGAACAGGACGAAGTAGAAGACTTCCTTCCAGGCCACGCCGAAGACGTACGAGCCGAGGACTTCCACCGCCGCCACGATCAGGCTCCCCAGCATCGCCCCCACCATGTCGCCGAGACCCCCGAGCACGACGACGACATAGGCGAGGAGGACGAACTGGAGCCCGGCCGTGGGGTAGACGGCGTAGAGCGGCGACACCAGTACGCCCGCGGCGCCCACGCACGCGATCCCGATCGCGAACGTCAGGCGGTAGACGCGGTCGGTGTCGATGCCCATCAGCGTCGCGGCGTCGTGGTCCTGCGCGGTGGCGCGCATGACCCGGCCGGAATGGGTCCACTTCATGAAGGCGAAGAGGGCGAGCGTGAGGGCGACGGCGATGGCGAACGCGACCACCTGGGAGAGATTGAACGCCGTGCCGAGCACGCGGATCACGACCGAGGAGTGCCACGGCCGCAGCGTGCGGAAGTCCCCCGTCCAGACGACGAGCGCGACGTTCTGCAGCGCGATGGACAGCCCGACGGTCGTGAAGATCTGGGCGTTGTGGGAGGCATGAATGACGCCCCGCATGACCAGCACGTACGTCAGAAGGCCGACCGCGAAGAAGAGCGGGATGGCCCCGAGCAGGACGAGATACGGGTCCAGCGCGGCGAGATCGTACGCCCAGAAGGCGGCGTACATCCCGAGCATGAGGAACTCGCCGTGGGCGAAGTTGACCACGCGCATGATCCCGAAGATCAGCGTGAGGCCGACGGCGATCAGCGCATAGATCCCGCCGAGGAGGACGGTCGAGACCCCCAGCTGCGCGAGGACGTCTATTTGCGCGCGTCCCAGGCGCCGAGCGGAATCCACTTCGCCCGGTTCGTCGTGAACTCCTCCGGCCAGACCGTGACGAGCTGGCCGTTCTGCCACTGGAGCATGTAGTGCTGGACCCGCGCGTTCGAATTCTGGCCGTTCGCATCGAACTTCACGCCCCAGCCGTTGATCATCGAGCCGACGGGGAGATCGAGCGACATCACGGCGTCGCGGAACTTGGCGAGGTCGTCGCTCTTCGCCCGATCGAGCACGACCTTGAGGAGCCAGAGCCCGCTCCCGGCGAGCTGGTGGCCACCGAGCGGGTAGGAGCCGGTCCGCTTCTGGACGGCCTCGCGGAACTCGCGTTCGAGCTTCTGGCCCTCGGGCTTGAGCGCCTCGAGGCGGAAACCGGGGCCCGGCTCGAGCAGCGCGAAGACGCCGTTGGCGTCGTTGCCGAGGGCCCGGCCGAAGTCGGGTGAGCCGTACCCGGTCGCGCCCGCGTGGACGAGCGCCTTGAAGAGGAAGTTCTGCTCGCGGGCCTGGCGCCAGAAGAGCGGCGCGTCGTTGGTGTAGCCGATGTGGTGGACCACGTCGGGGTTGAGCTGCTTGAACCGGGTGATGATCGGCGTGAAGTCGTTGATGGAGGTGAAGGAGTAGTACTCGGCCGCCACCTCCTGCATCCCGAACTCCTGCTTCGCCCGGAGCCGCGCCGACTCCGTCACGCCCTGGCCGTACGAGGAGTCCTCCGAGAGGAAGGCGATCTTGAGCTGGTTCGGCTTCAGGTTGAAGCGGGGGGCGAGGTGCTTGGCGATGAACTCGATGTTGTACCAGCCGAAGCCGGTGGCATCGATCTCGGTGCGAAAGACGGTCGCGAGGCCGCGCTTGTTGAACCGCGGGTCGACGCACGAGGTCTCCCAGTAGATGACGTCGTGACGCGCAGCCGCTTCGCTCGCCGCGCCGCAGAGCCGCGACGAGAACGTGCCGGTGATGATCTTCACCCCTTCGCGCGTGATCAGGCGGTTCGCCTCGCTCGCCGCGGCGGTGGGGTCGGGGGCGTCGGCCACCACGAACACGAGCTTCTTGCCCATGACGCCGCCGCGCTCGTTGATCAGGTCGCGTACGATCTCGTACCCCTCGAGGTGGCGCTTGCCCTCGCCCGCGAGCGCGCCGGTGAGAGGCTCGAGCACGCCGACCTTGTACTCGCCCGAGAGCGTCTCGCCGTGGGCGACGCTGGCGCCGAGGACGACGGCGAGCGTGGTGACGACGATGGTCCGGCGACGCATACGGAACCTCCTGGTTTGTCGGAGCCGCTTCGAGGCGACGGCCGGGTTGTAGCACCCGGCCGCGTCGAGTGTCAAGGTAGGCCGCGGTGCTAGACTCGGGCACGTGAGCGACGACCCCGCGCCAGGCGTCCTCGGGCCGCACACGGTCCGCTTCTGCCCGCTCTGCGGCGCCCCGACCGTCCGCGAGCCGGTCCCGCCGGACCAGCGCGAGCAGCACGTGTGCTCGCGCTGCCGGTTCGTCTTCTACCTGAACCCAAAGGTCGTTGGCGCCACGCTCCCCGAGCAGGATGGCACGATTTTATTGACGCGCCGATCGATCAATCCCGGGCGCGGACTCTGGACGTTCCCCGGCGGCTTCGTCGATTTCGGCGAGAGCGTGACCGACGCCGCCGTGCGGGAGACGTTCGAGGAGACGGGCCTCAAGGTGGACCTCACGGGGCTGCACAACGTGTACACGTATCCGGGGGCGCCCGTGATCGTCGTCTACCGGGCGCGCGTCACCGGCGGCGCGCTGACGACGTGCGACGAGAACGACGCGCTCGAGTGGATGCGGCCGGCCGAGATCCCGTGGGGGGAGCTCGCGTTCCCGTCCACGCGCGACGCGCTCCGTGAGTGGGTCGCCGCGCGGGGCGAGGTGCCCGGGGGCTAGTCGGGGTCAGGCGCGTGCGGCGAGGGCGAGGGTCGCCCGCCCGGAGACGACCTTCTCACCGCGCTGATTCTCCGCCCACACCTCGAGCTCGACCGTGTGGACGTCGTCCTTCGACGACTTCGCGAGGACGCGCCCCCGGCAGGTCACGACGTCTCGGAGCCGCACGAGCGCGGCGAAGCGGACGCCGAGCTTGCGCACGGTGCCGACGCCCGCCCAGTCGGTCAGCGCCTGGGCGACGAAGCCCATCGACAGCATGCCGTGCGCGAAGACGCCGCCCATGCCGGCCGCCCGCGCGAACGCGTCGTCCTGATGGATCGGGTTGAAGTCGCCCGAGGCACCGGCGTAGCGGGTGAGCTGGATCTGCTCGATCGGGCCCTTGTGGAGCGGCGGCAGCTCGTCGCCGACCGTGACGTCCTCGAAGGAGACCTTCGCGTACTTCATCGGCCCGTCAGAGCCGGATCACCATGACGTTTCGCATGGTGGCGACGATCTCGTTCGTCCGGTCGGTGATCGCGGTCTCACGAACGACGAACGCCATGGGGCCGCTCTTGCCGGTCTTCTCGTAGATGTCCACGACCTTCGTCCGGCAGAGGTACGTCTCACCCGGGGTGAGCTGCCGGACGATCTCGAACTCCTGCTCGCCGTGGAGCACGCGCGCGATGTCGACGCCGAGATCGCGGAGCAGCGCGCCCGCGTCCGCGCGCTCGTCGCGGAAGGTCACGGCAAAGGTCGGCGGCGCTATCACATCGCCCCACTCGGAGGCCGCTCCGACTCGATCGTCCAGATAGAACGGATTCAGATCGCCGATGGCTCGCGCGAAGTCCTTGATCTTCCCGCGCTCCACCGTCACCGGGAAGGGCGGGTACTCCTTGCCGACGACGGACGTGTTGACCTGGATCGGCATCAGCCGCCGGCCTTCTTGCCCATGGCGCGCGCGAGGAACTTCTGGAGGTCCGGGACGACGAACCGCTCGTGTCGCCCCTCGGCGATCTTGTCCTTCTCGTCCCACGCCTCGACGGCGAAGAGAAACCGCTTGCCGTCGGTCTCGAGCAGCGTCGCCTTGGCGCGCGCCTTCATGCCCACCGGCGTCGCCGCGAGGTGCTTCATCTCGACCATCGTGCCGACCGTGCCCGCGCCCGGCGGCAGGTGGGGCCGGAGCACCGCGGCCGCGGCGTCCTCGAGGAGCCCGATGACGAAGGGCGTGGCGAAGACGTGGACGCCGTGGTTCCCCATGGCGTGCGCCGTGCGGTCAGGGCCGACGGTCGTGGTGACTTCGGCGGTGGCGCCGGGCTCGAGGTCCATGATGAGGATTATAGACTCGCCTCGCCTGCGGCTCGCACTGCCGGAACGAGCGGGAACCGCAAGCCGTGTCATGATACGCGGCGCATGGTGCGCTGGGTCGCGGCTGCGGGCGCCTTCGTCGTCTCGCTCGACTCCATGGTCAACATCGCGTTTCCGGCGATGGCCGCCGCCTTCGGCGCCCCGCCCGAGCGGGTGCGCTGGGTCATCATCTGCTACACCGGCAGCTACGCCGTCATGTCGTTCGTCGCCGGCGCGGCGGCGGATCGTATCGGCCACGTGCCCGTGTTCCGCGCGGGGCTTGCCCTCTCCGTCGCCGGTTTCGCCCTCTGCGGTCTCGCGCCGAGCTTCCCTCTCCTCCTCGTCGGGCGCGCGGTGCAGGGGGTCGCGGGGGGGCTCGTCTACGGCACGGCGCCCGCGCTCGCAACGCTCGGCGCCGCCGCGTCCCTGCACGGCCGCCGGCTCGGTTTCCTCAACGCGGCGATCGGTCTCGGCTTCGCGTCCGGGCCCGTGCTCGCGGGCGTCCTGATCGACGCCCTCGGCTGGCGCGCGGTCTTCCATGCGCGCGTCCCGGCGGGGCTCGCCGCGCTCGCCTGGGCGCTGCTGGTGCGCTGGCGCGGGGAGCGCGCATCCACGCACCCGCTCGTCGCGGCGCGCGACGTCCTGCGCTCCCCGGTCCTCACCGCGAGCGGGCTGTCCTTCGTCGCCAACGGAGCGATCTTCGCGATCTGGCTCCTGGCGCCCTTCTACATCGTCGGCGTGCGGGGCCTGTCGGCCTCGGCAGGCGGCGTGCTCTTCATGCTGACGCCGCTCGGCACCGCGGCGGCGGCCCCGTTCGCGGGGTGGCTCAACGATCGCCTGGGCGCCCGCGCGCCGATGGTGGCGGGGCTCGCCCTCGAGGCGGTCGGGCTCGGCGCGCTGAGCCGCGCTGATGCGGCGACGCCGCTCGCCGCGGTCGCGCTCGCGCTCGGCGCGGCCGGGTTCGGGCTCGGCCTCTTCCAGGTGCCGAACATGGCGAGCGTGATGGCGGCGTTCCCCGCGCGCCACGCGGGCGCGGCAGGAGGGCTCACGTTCCTGGCGCGGACGGTCGGTGTCGTCACGGGCGTCACGATCCTCGCGGCGGTCTTCGCCGCGCGCCGGGCGGTCGTCGGCCTCCAGCCGGCGTTCGCCGAGGCACTCACGCTCGCCGCCCTCGCGGTCGCAGGCGCGGCGGTGGCCGGCCTCGCGGTCGGCCGCGCGCGGGCTTATACTCCCGGGCGATGAGCCGCGTCGACGTCCTGAGCCCGCTCGGCGCCACGACCGGCGAGGTCAAGCCGCCCGCACGGCGCGGCGGGAGCCTCGCCGGCCTCCGCGTCGGCATCCTCGACAACTCGAAGCCCAACGCCGAGGTGCTGCTCGGCCGGGTCGCGGAGCTGCTCGTCGAGCGCGCGGGCGCCGGGCCGGTCACCGTATGGCGGAAGCCAGGCGCGTCACGCCCCGCGACGGTGATCGCCGAGGTCGTCGCCGGGTCGGACGTCGTCCTCACAGGCTCCGCCGACTGAGGGTCCTGCACGTCGTGGAGTTTCCACGACGCGGCGGAGATCGAGGCGCGCGGCGTCCCGGTCGCCGTGCTGGGCACCGACGCCTTCGCCTCGCTCGCCGAGGCCGCCGCGGCGGCGCTCGGCGTGCCGCACCTCCGGCTCGTCGCGGTGCCGCACCCGCTCGGGGGTATCGACCCGAAGCTCGCCCGCGCGAAGGCCGACGACGCCGTCGATCGCGTGATCGCCGCGCTCACGCGCGACCCCGCGCCGCCTGCGCTGACGTCGGCCACCCCCACCACGATCGCCAGGGCGCCGGCGGACATCGACCTCTTCCAGGACTTCGCCCTCACCGAGGGCTGGTCGGACGGGATGCCCGTGCTCCCACCGACGGCGGAGCGCGTCGAGCGCATCCTCGGCGCCCTCGCGGCCCGTCGCGCCGAGGTGATCGCGACGCTGGCACCCCGCCGGGGCGTGGCGACCTTGGAGACGATCGCGGCCAACCTTGCGCTGGCGGGCGCCCTGCCCGAGCACCTGCCGGTCGTCGTCGCCGCGATCCGCGCGCTCGCCGACCCGCGCTTCAACCTGAACGCGATCCAGACGACGACGCACCCGTGCACGCCACTCCTCATCGTCAACGGTCCGATCGTGAGGTACCTCGCGATCAACGCCGGCGCCAATGCGCTCGGCCAGGGCCACCGCGCCAACGCGGTGATCGGTCGCGCCGTGCGCCTGACCCTCCAGAATATCGGCGGCGCGCGGCCGGGACGGGAGGACCGGGCGACACTCGGCCATCCGGGGAAGTACTCGTACTGCCTGGCCGAGAACGAGGCGGAGAGCCCGTGGGCGCCGCTCCACGTCGAGCGTGGGTTCGGGGCGACGGAGAGTTGCGTCACCGTGTGCGGCTCGGAGGCGCCCCACAACGTGAACGACCACGGCTCGACGAGTGCCGAGGCGCTCCTCTTCGCGATCGCGGGCACCGCGGCGACGACGGGGAGCAACGACGTCTATCTCGGCGGTGAGCCGCTCGTCGTCCTCGGCCCAGAGCACGCGCGAACGTTCGCGGACTCGGGCTGGTCCAAGGCCGACGTCAAGCGGGCGATCTGGGAGCGCGCCCGCGTGAGGCTCGACCGCTTCAGTCCGGAGAATCGCCAGCGCTTCGGGGTGATCGACCCCGAGCGCTTCAGGGGACGGCTCCTCGCGGAGGACGTGGCGCTCTGCGCCAGCCCGGACGACCTCATGGTGATCGTCGCCGGAGGGCCGGGCAAACATTCCGCGATCATCCCGACCTTCGGGGCCACGCGCTCGGTCACCGTCACCATCGGCGACTGAGCGACAGGCGGGCATCCGATCGAGCGCCGCCGGGCCCGCGGTCGCCCGGCGCCACGCCTTCCAGTTGCACCTGCGGTCGCCGCGGTGGTAGCGTGGCGCCAACCGCAAAGGGGAGGACGACATGCCGGCTCAGCTCACCGCCACGCGCCACCAAGTCGAAGACGGCGACGCCATCGAGTTCTGCTTCCGGCAGGGCTGGACCGACGGCTTGCCCGCCGTACCGCCGACAGCCGACCGCGTCGGCGCGATGCTGGCGGGTGCGCGGCTCGACCCGACGCAGGAGATCGGCTTCGTCGCCCATCGTGCGGTCTCGATCACGGCGGAGAAGGTCGCGATCAATGCGGTGATGGCGGGCTGCACGCCCGACTTCATGCCCGTGGTCGTCGCGGCGGTCGAGGGGATCGCCGACCCACGCTGGAGCTACCACGGCCCCGGGACGTCCACGGCGGGCGCGGGCGTGCTGATGATCGTCAACGGGCCGATCGCCCGCGAGCTCGACGTCAACGCGGGCGACAACCTCTTCGGCCCCGGCTGGCGCGCGAACCTCACGATCGGCCGCGCGGTGCGTCTCGTGATGCGAAACGTCTGCGGCTCCATGCCCGGGACGCTCGATCGCGGAACCCTCGGCCACCCGGGCAAGCTCTCGTACGTGATCGCGGAGAACGAGGCGGAGAGTCCGTGGACCCCGCTCCACGTCGAGCGCGGCTTTCGCGCCGACCAGTCCACGGTCACCGTGATGGCGGCGGAGGCGCCCCACCAGTTCTACAACCAGCTCTCCAACACCGCCGAAGGGGTGCTCACCACGTTGTGCGACGACATGCGGATCTCGGGGAACGTGATGGGGCAGCCACACTACGCGCTCGTGCTCGCCGGCGAGCACATGCGGACGATCGCCGGTGACGGCTGGGACAAGAAGCGCATACGACAGTTCGTCTGGGAGCACACGCAAAACTCCCACGCGCATCTCAAGCGCACGCAGCGTATGGCCGGCCCGATCCAGCCCGGCGACGAGACGAAGCTGCGCTGCCTCGTCGCCTCGCCCGACGAGATTCTTGTGGTCGCCGCCGGCGGCCGGGCCGGCGCCTTCTCGGCCTACATCCCCGGCTGGTCCAGCAGTCGAAGCTCTCAGGCCGTCACCAAGGAGATCAGGCGAGGGTAGTCGGTTCGTCGCCGACTCGGCATGAAGTGCCGCCGGTGCCAAGCGGAGAACCGTGAAGCGGCACGATTCTGCCGAGAGTGCGGGGCGACCTTCGCTCACGTCTGTTCGAGCTGTGGTGCCGACGTGGAGGCTGGAAGCAAGTTCTGCGATGGCTGCGGAGTGCTCCTTGCCCCCCCTGGAGCGGCCGGTCCCGGGCCGGCACGTTTCGCTGTCCCGGAGTCCTACACCCCGAAGCACCTCGCCGAAAAGATTCTCACGTCGAAGAGCGCCCTGGAGGGTGAGCGCAAGCAGGTGACGGTGCTCTTTGCCGACCTCAAGGGCTCGATGGAGCTGCTCGCCGATCGTGACCCTGAAGAAGCGCGCAAGATTCTCGATCCTGTCCTTGAACGAATGATGGAAGCGGTGCATCGCTATGAGGGAACGGTCAACCAGGTGATGGGCGATGGGGTCATGGCGCTCTTTGGCGCGCCACTTGCCCACGAGGATCACGCGGTGCGGGCCTGCTACGCGGCGTTGAGAATGCAAGAGTCGGTCAAGCGATACGCGGTCGAGAGACAGCGCGTCGAAGACATCCCGATCCACGTCCGGATCGGCCTGCACTCGGGCGAGGTCGTCGTCCGCTCGATCGGAAGCGACCTCCACATGGATTACACGGCAGTCGGTCAGACGACGCACCTCGCCGCGCGGATGGAACAGGCGGCGCTGCCGGGTTCAATTCTCGTCACCGCCGACACGATGCGACTGGCGGAGGGCTTTGTCACCGTCAAATCGCTTGGCCCGCTGGCCATCAAGGGTCTGAGCGAAGGGGTCGACGCCTACGAGGTGATCGGGGCAGGCACGGCACGAACCCGATTCCAGGCGGCAGCCGCACGCGGTCTCACGCGGTTCGTCGGTCGCGGCGACGAGTTGACCGCGCTCGACGCCGGCCTGCGACGTGCACTCGATGGGCACGGCCTCGCGATGGGTGTCGTGGGCGCGGCGGGCGTCGGCAAGAGCCGTCTGTGCCAGGAGTTCGTCGAGCGTTGTCGTTCACGCAGCCTCCCCGTCGTCGAGGTGCACTGCCTGTCGCACGCACGGACGGCTCCCCTTGGCGTGCTGCGCGAGCTCCTGCGTGGCGCCCTCGGCGTGAATCAGGACGCGGAGCCGGATCTGGCACGTGAGAGGATCTCGGAACGTCTCGTCGCGCTCGACCCCTCGCTCGTCGACGCGCTGCCGCTCGCCCACGACCTCCTCGCCGTGTCGGATCCATCTTCGGCAGAGCCGGCGGGAGATCCCCTCGCGCAGGAGCGTGCGGTCGCAGGCTTACTCCGACGCCTGCTCCGTGCCCGCGGCGCCGCCGGTGCGTTCGTGGTCCATCTCGACGATGCCCACTGGATCGACCCGCAGAGCGAACGGCTGCTTGCGGAGCTCGCCGACGTGGCCAGCACGACGCGGGCATTGCTCCTGTTGAACTTCCGGCCGGAGTTCCACGCCGCATGGATGGGTCGCTCGTACTACCAGCAGCTTTCCGTCGCACCGCTCGGGCGCGAAGCGACGCGCGAGATGATCAGCGACCTCCTCGGCCACGATCCGAGCGTCGTCGAGCTCCGCGAGCTGATCCGCGAGCGCACGCAGGGTAATCCGTTCTTCATCGAAGAGGTCGTACACGCGCTCGCCGCATCGGGCGCCCTGGCTGGGGAGCGCGGAGCGTACCGCCGGACGAGCTCAGCTGCCGACCTCGACGTCCCCGCCACGGTGCAGTCGTTACTCGCGGCACGCGTGGACGCTCTCGCGGACAGCGACAAGCTCGTGCTCCAAACCGCGGCCGTCATCGGCAAGCGCTTCTCCGGGCTTATCCTACGATCCATCGTCGGTCTCCCCACCGGCGAGGTCGACAGGTCGCTCGCGATGCTCGAGCATGTGGAATTCATCCGCGGCGAAACTGAGAGCGAGTACGTCTTCCGCCATCCGCTCACCCAGGAGGTCGCCTATGGATCGCAACTCCTCGAGCAGCGCATCGCGCTGCACGCCGCGGTGGCACGAGCCCTCGAAGAGGTGTTTGCCGAGCGGCTCGGGGAGTGTGCCGCCCTCATCGCGCATCACTGGGAGCAGGCGCGGCGACCCGGCCAGGCCCGGCGCTGGCGACGCCTGGCCACGCTCCGTGTGACACGGATACAGCCGCGTCGACCGCCGCGGCGCTGACGCGCCATACGCGAGCGAGGTCACGAACGGAGCGAGTCCCTTCAACCACTTGCGGACGGCCACTTTTTGTGGCGTGATTGGCCCGATTGGAGTTCCCGGACCAAGGAGGTGCGACAATGATCGAGCTCCTCGACCCCACCGCGGAGGTCCGGACGCAGACCATCGCGTTCGTCGATCGGCCGGCGTCGCTCGAAGGCAAGCGCGTCGGGCTGATCGAGAACACGAAGTTCAACTCCGACCGGCTCCTCGCCAAGATCGGCGACATCCTGAAAGCCGAGTACGGCGCGGCCGACTGGAAGTTATTCCGCAAGCACAACGCGTCGGTGCCCGCCCACGAGGAGATCATCGCGGAGGTCCGGAAGACCTGCGACGTCATGGTCGCAGGCATCGGCGACTGAGGCTCTTGCTCGTCGGGCAGTGTGCTCGACGGAATCCTGCTGGAGAAGGCGAGCGTACCGTCGGCGTCCATCGTGACGGACGTCTTCGAGGTGACCGGTCGGGCGATGGCCACGCAGTGGGGCGTCCCGACCTATAAGTTCCTGCTCATGCCCCACCCGATCGCGAACCTCACGGAGCCCGAGCTCGACCGGCGCGCCCGTGAGATTGCGCCGGAGGTCGTGAAGCTCTTATTGCAGGGTCAGGAGTAGTCCCCGCTCCGTTCCGGCCGCCCTGGTGGTGCCGGAACGGCCATCTCCAGACCATCTGGGGCCCGCTCTTCCGCCGTGACCGGATCCGGTCGCGGCGGGAGCGCGTCGTGCTGCCCGACGGCGACTTTGTCGACCTCGACTGGGTGGACGGTCAGGCACCGCCCGGCGCCCCCCGACTTCTCGTCCTTCACGGCCTCGAGGGCTCCTCGCGCTCGCACTACGCCGTCGGCCTCATGCGCCACGCCGCGGCGCGGGGGTGGCGCGCGCTCACGCTCAACTTCCGCTCGTGCAGCGGCGAGCTGAATCGGCGGTCGCAGTTCTATCACTCGGGTCACACCGACGACCTCGATCACGTTGTCGGGCACCTGCTCGAGCGCGACGCCGACGCGCCGATCGGCGTCGTCGGCGTGTCGCTCGGCGGCAACGTCCTCCTCAAGTGGCTCGGCGAGCGAGAGCTCGACACGCCGAAGCAGGTGGTCGCGGCGGTCGCGATCTCGGCGCCGTTCCACCTCGTCCCGTGCGCGCGCGTGCTCGATGGCGGCGTGCGGAAGTATGTCTACACCGCGAGTTTCCTCGCCTACATGCGGGACAAGGTCCGCCGCAAGGCCGAGCGCGACGCGGACTTCGCGACCCGCGTGGACCTCGAGCTGGCCCTGCGCGCCCGGACGTTCGGCGAGTACGACCGGGCCGTGACCGCCCGCCTGCACGGCTTTGCGGACGAACACGACTACTGGGTGCGGGCGTCGAGCGGACCCTACCTTTCGCGGATCCACCGGCCGACGCTTCTGATCAGCGCCCTCGATGACCCGCTCGTGCCGCCCGATGCACTCCCGAACCCCTCGACGCTGCCGCCGTGGGTGCGCGCCGAGTTCACGCCGCGGGGCGGCCACGCGGGCTTCATCGAGGGGCGCTGGCCGTGGCGCGTCGCGTCCTGGACAGAGCGGCGCGCGGTCGAATTCCTGGGCGCGGCGCTCGCCGAGCGCCGGGGCGTCTACTAGCATGCCGTCCGCGCGGGCGGACGCGTACGGCGATGCGATCGCCACGCGGGGCGCGATCGCGCCGGTGGACGGCCGGCTCAGGCCCGCCGGGAACTGACGATCACCGCTCGGGCGGCCACCGATGCGCCCACGGCTGCGCCGCCTCGAAGGCGGCCGCCGCGCGTAGCACCCCGGCGTCGTCCCGCCATCCCCCGGCGAGCTGCAGCCCGACGGGCAGGCCCGCGCGCGTGAAGCCGCACGGCACGGAGATCGCGGGGAGGCCGACGACGGTGAAGGCGTAGGTCAGGAGCACCCACTCGATGTAGTGCGTCATCGGCTTTCCGTTGATCTCCGTCGGCGAGACGATCTCGACCGGGAAGGGCGGCACCGCGGTGGTCGGCGTCACGAGCAGATCGTAGCGATCGTAGAACTCGCGGACGCGGTGCCAGAGCGCGGTGCGGATCCGCTCGGCGCGCCCGATGTCGGTCGGCGTCAGCGTCAGTCCGTACTCGATGTTCTTCACGAGGTTCTCCTGCATGACGCCGCGCCACGGGCCGAGCTTGTCAGCGTGGCGGGCGACCATGCTGGCGCCGCGGCTCACGTTGACAATCTCGTGGAGGCCGTCGAAATCCGGGTGGGCCTCGTCGACGCGCACGCCGAGCCGCCGGAACACCGCGGTCGCGGCGTGGCAGATCCTCAGCACCTCGTCGTCCACGGGCGTGATCCCGAGGCTCCCACCCCAGGCGACGCGCAGGCCCTTGATCCCGGGCGCCCGCACCGCGCGCGTGAACGCCCGCGTGTCCACGGCGTAGGAGAGCGGCGCGCGCGGATCGGGGCCTGCGATCGCCGAAAGCATCAGCGCCGTGTCGGCGACGGTACGGGCCATCGGTCCCTGCACACTCCACGGATCCCACGCGAGCATGGCCGGCCAGACGGGGACGAGCCCGGGCGTGGTGCGGAAGCCCACGACGCCGCAGAACGCGGCGGGGATCCGGAGCGAGCCCCCGAGGTCCGAGCCCTGGGCGAGAGGGCCCAGGCCCGTGGCGAGCGCGACCGCGGCGCCGCCGCTCGACCCGCCACACGTGAGCGCCGGGTTCCACGGGTTGCGCGTCGGGCCGAAGACGGCGTTGAAGGTGTTCGCGCCGGCGCCGAACTCGGGCGTGTTGGTCTTGCCGAGGACGATCGCGCCCGCCGCCTTCAACCGCTCGACGACCAGGGCATCCTCGGCGGGGACGCGGTGCTCGAAGATCTTCGAGCCCTCCGTCGTGCGGATCCCCCGCGTGAGGGTCAGATCCTTGATCGAGACCGGTACGCCGTGGAGCGGGCCGAGCCTGGCGCCACGCTTGAGCGCGCCGGTCGCGCGCTTCGCGTCGGCGAGCGCCTGCTCGGCTGCGACCGTGCAGTAGGCGTTGAGGCTCGGGTTCACCTTCTCGATCCGAGCCAGGGCCGCGCGGGTCACCTCGAGGGGCGAGACCTTGTGACGGCGGATGAGCGCGGCGAGCTCGGTGGCCGGCGTGAAGCAGAGATCGGTGTCGGTCATCGACTCAAGACCCTTCTCGGGTCGAGCGCGTCGCGCAACCCGTCGCCGATGTAGTTGATGGAGAGGACGGTGAGGAAGATCGCCGTGCCCGGGAAGATGGCCCAGTGGGGGGCGAAGTCCAGGTTGTCCTTGGCGTCGAACAGGAGCCGCCCCCAGGTCGGAATATCGGGAGGGAAGCCGAGGCCCAGGAACGAGAGCGTGGACTCCGCGATGATCGCGGCGGCGACGTCGAGCGAGCCCGCGACGATCACCGGCCCCATCGAGTTGGGCAGGATGTGCCGGACGACCTGCCTGAGCGGCGGCGCGCCGAGGCTCCGTGCCGCCTCGACGAACTCCTTCTCGCGGAGCGACAGGAACTGGGCCCGGACGAGCCGTGCAACCGGCATCCAGCGCAGACCCCCGATGACCGCGACGACCAGCACGAAGACCCCGCCCTCGGGCCCGAGCGCCTTCCTCAACGCGTCGCGGAAGAGGTAGACGATCAAGAGCAGGAGCGGGAGCTGCGGCAGCGAGAGGAAGAGATCGGTGATGCGCATCAGCGTGTGGTCCACGGCGCCCCCCACGTACCCGGACGCAGCGCCGATCGCGGTCCCGATGGAGATCGCGATCAGCATCGCCGCGACGCCGACCGCGAGCGAGATGCGCCCGCCGTAGAGCACCCGCGCGAGGAGGTCCTGGCCGAGGTCGTCGGTCCCGAGCGGGTGGCCCCACGTCGGGCCCTTGAGCTTCTGCGTAAAGTCGATCTCGTTGACCGGCAACCGCCAGGCGAGCGGGCCCGCGACGACGGCGCCGACCAGCACGAGCAGGACCGTGGCGCCGATCATCGCCAGGCGGTGGCGCCGGAAGCGGCGGACGGCTTCGCGCCAGAGCAAGGCGCGCGGGGCGGCGAGCGCGACGGGGAGCTTCTCGACGGCTCTCGCCGTCACGTCAGGGTCACCGGTACGAGATCCTCGGATCGAGCCAGCCGTAGAGCAGGTCCGCCACGAGGTTCGAGACCACGACCAGCACCGAATAGACGAACGTGACCGCCATGACCACCGGCGTGTCGTTCGCGAGGATCGAGCTGATCAAGAGCGAGCCGATCCCGGGCACCCGGAAGATCTGCTCGGTGACGATCGCGCCCCCGAAGATGTTGGGGATCTGGAGCGCGACGAGCGTGACGACGGGGATGAGCGCGTTCCTGACGACGTGCTTCACGAGCGTCGTCTTCTCCGGGAGCCCCTTGGCCCGTGCCGTGTTGACGTAGTCGAGCCGGATCACGTCGAGCACCGCCGCGCGCATGAAGCGCGTCATCGCGGCGGCCTGGAAGAGCCCCAGGACCGCGACGGGCATGATCGACTGCCGGAGGTGCTCCCAGTACCACCGCCATCCGATCGCGCCGATGTCGGCGCGGAAGATGAACGGGAGCCAGTCGAGATAGATGCTGAACAGGAGAATGAAGAGCAGCCCCGTGAAGAAGGTCGGCAGGGAGAAGCCGATGAACGCGAGCGTCGTCGCGAGCTGGTCGAAGAGGGAGTAGGGACGGAGCGCGGAGTACGTCCCGATGGGGACGGCGATCATGATCGCCAGAAGCTGCGCCGAGCCGAGGACGACGAGGGTCACGGGGAGGCGCTGGAGGATGAGCGTGTTCACGTCGACGCGGCTCACGAACGAGAACCCCCAGTCGCCGCGGAGCATGGACGTGAACCACCGCGCGTACCGCACGGGCAGCGGGTCGTCGAGGCCGAACTTCGCCCGGAGGTTCTGGCGCACCTCGGGCGGCACGTTCGGGTTCGTCGCCAGCTCCTCGAAGGGATCGCCGGGGGCGAGGGCCAGCACCGTGAACAGCACGACGCTGATGCCCAGCAGTGCGGGCATGGAGACCAGCGCTCTCCGGAGCAGGTATCTCGACATGCACGCGTGCGGCTACGCGTGTCTGGACCAGTACGCGAGCGCCCAGAAATCGGAGTCCCAGCCGCTCTTGACGGCGTCGCGCAGCTTGAGGGAGATCACTTGGACCCACGGCCGGAAAACGACCGGAATGACGACGACGTGCTGGATGGCGAGGTCGTTCATCTTGACGAAGAGCGCCGCGCGCTTGAGCGGGTCCATCTCGGTCTCCGCCGCCTTCCACGCACGGTCGTACTCCGCATTGCGCCATCGCGTGATGTTCGTCAGCGCCCACTTGTTCTCCTTGGAGGCGATCTCCCAGGAGGTGAACTGGTCCATAAAGCGCTGTGGGTCCGGCCGCGTCATGGTCGTGGTATACATCTGGATGTCGGCGTAGAAGTGCGCATAGGTGTCGGGGTTCGCCGGGTCCGACGAGAAATACACCGACGGCGTCACCGACTTCAGCTCGACGTCGATCCCCGCCTTGGTACACGCCTGCTTGACGACCTGCTGGGTCTTCTGGCGCAGGGGGTTGATCGAGGTCTGGTAGACGAGCCGGAGCTTCTTGCCGTCCTTCGTCCGGATCCCGTCGCCGCCGCGCTTCCAGCCGGCGCCGTCGAGGATCGCGTTGGCGCGGTCGACACTGAACTCCCACCTCGTGTTCGTCGAGACGAACCGCGAGGGCGCGTTGAGGAAGTTGGCGGTCGCGATCCCGGTGCGTCCGTAGATCTGGTCCTGGACCGACCCACGGTCCACGAGCAGGTTCAGCGCTTGCCGCACGGCGGGGTCCGTGAGGAAGGGGTGCGCGGTCTTCATGGAGGACCGCTCGCCGTCCACCTCCGTCCACGGATCGGTCGTGTTGAGCCCGATGTGCTCGATGTTGCCGCTGGCGACGATGTCGGCGCGCCCCTTGCCGCCCTGCTCCATCCGCTTGAGAGCTTCGTCCTCGACCTGAATGTTCCACGCGTAGTCGTACTCGCCGGTCTGGATGACAGCGCGCGCCGCCGAGACGGCGTCGCCGCCCCCCTTCATCTCGATCGCGTCGAAGAACGGTCGGTTCGGGACGTGGTAGCTCGGGTTCAGCTCCCCGCGCACGATGTCGCCGGGTTTGAAGTCCACGAAGCGGAACGGCCCGGTGCCGACGGGCTTGAGATTGGTCGGCGCCTCGCGCGACTTGTCGCCCTTGTATGCCTGGAAGAGATGCTTCGGGATGATCATCTCGGTGCCACAAAAGGGCGCGGCCCAGAAGGGGGTCGGCTTCTTGAAGACGATCTTGACCGTGTGGCTGTCGAGCGTGTCGATCCGCTCGATGTCGCGATACGAACCCTGCGTGGTCGCTGCGGTCGCGGGGTCCATGACGTACTCCCAGTTGAAGATGACGTCGTCGGCGGTGAACGGCTTGCCGTCGTGCCAGACGACGTTCTTCTTGAGTCGCCAGGTGACCGACGTCCCGTCCTTCGCGACCTGACCGTTCTGGAGGCTCGGCACTTCGGCCGCGAGCATCGGGACGAGATTGCCGTCGGGATCGTACGACCCGAGCGGCTCGTAGAAGATCCTCGACGCGTCCTGGTCCTTGGTGCCGGTGGCGAAGTGCGGGTTGAGGAGCGTGGGCGCCTGCCACCAGAGCGTCTTCAGGAGCCCCCCGCCACCGCGCTTCGTCGGGTTGAACGACCACTTCGTCTCCGCCCGGGCGACGCCCGCCGTCGCCAGCATCTCCGCGGCCATAGGCGCGGTCAGCCCCAGGCCGAGCATCGTCTGCACGAAGCGACGTCGGCTCAGGCTTCCCGCCTTCACCCGACCGGTCAGCTCTCTCAGTTCGCGCTCGTCCATGGAGGTCCTCCGCGTCACGACGTCTTGTGCCAGAAGGCGAGCCGCCAGAACGTCGAGTCCCAGCCCGAGAGGTCCATCCCCTTGAGACGGACGCTGGACGCCGACACGCCGTTGCGCCACAGCACCGGGATGACCACGACGTTCTGGATCACGAGGTCGTTCATCTTGACGAAGAGCGCGGCGCGCTTCACGGGGTCGAGCTCCGAGTCGGCCGCGCGGTACGCGCGGTCGTACTCCTCGTTGCGCCAGCGGGTGATGTTGCGGCCCTGCCACTTGTTCGCCTTCGAGGCGATCTCCCACGAGGTGAACTGGTTCATGAAGTACTGCGGGTCCGGCGCCGTCATCGTGGTGTTATACATCTGGAGATCGGCGTAGAAGTGCGGGTAGGTGTCGGCGTTGGCGGGGTCGGAGGAGAAGAAGACCGACGCGACCACCGACTTCAGCTCGAGGTCGATGCCCGCCTTGGCTGCCGCTTGCTTGACGATCTGCTGGGTCTTCTGGCGTGGCGCGTTGATCGACGTCTGGTAGACCATCGTGAGCCGCTTGCCGTCCTTGACGCGGACGCCGTCGGCCGCGCGCCTCCACCCGGCCGCGTCCAGGATCTGATTGGCTCTCTCGAGGCTGAACTCCCAGCGCGTCGCCCGCGAGGAGAAACGGGACGGGGCGTTGAGGAAGTTCGCGGTCGTCTGACCCTGGCGGCCGTAGATCTGCTCCTGCACCGCCGCGCGGTCCACGAGGAGGTTCAGGGCTTGACGGACGGCGGGGTCCGAGAGCAGCGCGTGGGTCGTCTTGATGCTCGAACGCTCCCCGTCGACCTCCTTCCACGGGTCGGTGGAGTTGCACTGGATGTGCTCGGGATTGCCCGTGGCCCAGATGTTGACGCGGCCCTTGCCGGCCTGCTCGAGGCGCCTCAGGATGTCGTCCTCGACCTGCATGTTCCAGGCGTAGTCATACTCGCCGGTCTGAAGCGCGGCGCGCGCGGCGGACGCCGCGTCCCCGCCGCCCTTCATCTCGAGCGCGTCGAAGAAGGGACGGTTCGGCACGTGGTAAGCCGGATCGAGCTCTGCGCGCACGACGTCGCCGGGCTTGAAGTCCACGAAGCGGTAGGGGCCCGTGCCGACGGGCTTGAGGTTGGCGGGCGCCTCGCGCGACTTCGCCCCCTTGTAGGGCCCGAAGACGTGCCTGGGGATGATCATCCCGCGGTTGCCGCAGAAGGCGTCGGACCAGAACGGCTGCGGCGCGTTGAAGCTGACCTTGACCGTGTGGCTGTCCAGCTTGTCGATCCGGGAGATCTCCCGGTACGAGCCGCTCGTCCACGCGGCCGTGTCGGGATCGGCCACGTATTCCCAATTGAAGACCACGTCGTCAGCCGTGAAGGGCCTGCCGTCGTGCCAGGTCACCCCCTTCTTAAGCCGCCACCTCACCCAGGTGAGGTCCTTGGCGAGGCCCCCGTTCTGGACGGTCGGCACCTCGGCGGCGAGGATGGGGACCACGTTGCCGTCCGGGTCGAAGCCGGCAAGCGGCTCGTAGAAAATCCGGGACGCGTCCTCGTCCTTGGTGCCGTTGGCGAAGTGCGGGTTCAGAAGCGTGGGCGCTTGCCACCAGAGGACCTTGAGCTGGCCTCCGCCGCCTCGCCGCGTCGGAGCGAACGGGTCACCGCGGGGCTGCGCGTCGGCCACGCCGGCAGCCGTCAGCATCCGGGCGGCGAGGGGCGCGGTGAGCCCGAGCCCGATCATGGTGGTGACGAACGTGCGGCGGGAGAGCCCACCGGTCCGGACGTCCTCGAGGAGCTCGCGAAGCTGCCGTTCGTCCATGGAGAGAGGCCTCCTCGTTCGGCCCTACCCTGGCAGAGGTCCCGGGCGCCTCACCGCGCGCTCAGCATGCGGACGGCGACCTCGAGCGCTTCGACCATGCTCTCGTGGTTCGCGATGCCCTTCCACGCGCGGTCGAACGCCGTGCCGTGGTCCACGGAGACGCGGAGGAATGGTAGCCCCACGGTGACGTTGACGCCGGAGAGCCCGACCCACCGCTTGGTCGCCTCGTCGTAGTTGAAGCCGAGGGTCTTCACGGGGATGTGCCCCTGGTCGTGATACATGGCCACGACGATCTCGAATTCGCCGCCGCGGGCGCGGGAGAAGAGCGTGTCGGCGGGCAGGGGCCCCGTGACGTTCAGGCCCGCCCCGCGCGCCGCCTCGATCGCCGGCTCGATCGCGGTCTTCTCCTCGTCGCCGAACAGCCCGTCTTCGCCCGCGTGGGGGTTGAGCCCGGCGACGGCGATGCGGCCTCGCGGGATCCCGAGGTCCTCGAGCGTACGCTGGGCGAGCTCGATGGTCCGGAGGACCCGATCGCGCGTCACCAGCTCCGGCACGCGCCGGAGCGCGACGTGGGTCGTCACGTGGATCACGCGGAGCTCGTCGCCCATCAAGAGCATCGCGAAGTCGCGCGTGCCGGACAGGCTCGCGAGGATCTCGGTGTGGCCCGAGTGGGTCAGGCCGGCCGCCGCGAGCGCTTCCTTGTTGATCGGCGCGGTGACGATTCCGTGGATCGCGCCGGCCTTCGCGAGGTCCACAGCCGTCTCGATGTACGCGTACGCCGCGCGTCCGGCGGCGGCGCTCACCCGCCCGCGGGGCACGGTCGCCATGTCCACGTTGGCGAGGTCGAGGACCTCGAGGGTCCCGGGCTGCCAGCGGCAGTCCGCGACGCGTGTGACGCCGTGCAGGCGGAGCGGCGAACCGACGAGCGCGGCCGCCTCCGTCAGCGTCGACGCAGCACCGATGACGACGGGCCGGCTCGCGCGCTGAACCTCGGGCTCGGCAGCCGCGCGCACGATGATCTCCGGCCCCACGCCCGCGGGGTCGCCCATCGTCACGCCGAGGATCGGGTTCTTCACGCCGCCTCCTTCTGGAGCGAGACGAACAGGGCGGGCGGGCCGAAGCCGCCGGCCTTGGTCAGCACCGGCAGCACGGGATGGCCGGGCGCTCGGATGTAGCCGAACGCCAGTCCAGGGCGCGGGGCGCCGACGAGGTCGATGCGCGTGGCGCCGAGCGTCCGATAGAATGCGACGGCGGTGTCGCCCCCGATGAGGGCGATGAGATCGAAGGATTCGCTCGCCAGCAGAGAGGCGGCCTCCCGGGCGAGCGTCCGAGCGGCCTCACCCGTGTCGGAGTCCGCCGCATCGGTGGTCGCGAGCACGCGGAGGCCGGCGCGCCGCGCTTCGACGAGCTGGCGCCGCGTCGCGGGATGCAGGCTCCCCGCGACGATCAACCACCGCCCGCCGGGCAGCGGCGTGAGCCCGGCACGGAGGCCGAGGCGCGCGGCGAGGGGCTGTGCCAGGCCGGCGGCGCCGGCGAGGAGCGGTACCTGCTCGAGCGTGAGCGCGGCGCCGACGATCGTGTCGAGATCGTCGTCCGTCTCGGCGTCCACCACCGCGATCATTCCCGCCAGCCGCGCCAGACGCGCGGCGAGGGTCGCGGCGCCCGCGCGCACCTCGGCGAGCGGGACCCACGCGAGCGGCCGGTCGCTCCCGGCGCCGATCACGTCCACGACCTGCGCGGACACAGCCCCGTCGACCCGCAGCAACCGATCGAGCACGACGCGGCCCTCGGACGGGAACGCGGGGCAGGCGACGGCGCTCGGGGCGCCGGTCGCGTCGAGGAGAGCCGCGATCTCGGCGCCCACGTGGCCGCGGAGCGTCGAGTCGATCTTCTTGAACCACGACGTCGCCGCCGGCCGCCGCTCGGCGGCGCTCCTCACGCGCGCGGCCGCGGCGGCGCGATCGATGTGGCGCGACTCCGTGTCCACGACGGTGACCTTCGCGGCGACAGGCGCGGCGGGCCAGACCGTGACGGGGACGGGAGCCTGGCCCGCGAACAGCGTCCCCGTGTCGCAGGCGGCGGTGAGATCGTCGGCCACGATCGTGAGGGCCATGGGGCCGCTTACTATAGCAAGGGTTGACGGAAGGTTCACGGAATGTGGGGGTATACTCTCGGTGTTCTGGACCGTGACGATGCTCATCATTGCGGGGCGGGGATGTCGCAGAAGCTGGCGCTGACGGTCGTCATCGCCGTCGCCGCGGCGGTCGCCGGTGCGATGCTCGCGGTCGCGGTGCGGCCGGCGCCGGAGGTCGTGACGTCGGGTCCGGTCGTCGCGCGCCGCGCCGAGGACGCGCCGGCGGACGCCCCGGCCTCCGCGCCAGTGGCGCTCAAGCCCCGCAAGGGGCGCGTCCTCAGCGTCGCCCACGCGATGAAGGAGCTCGACCTCATCGCGCCGTCGCGCGCGAAGCTCGCCGAGGACTTCACGCTGCCGCTCGTGGGGGGCGCCAAGCTCCGGCTCGCCGCGGAGCGCGGAAAGGTCGTGTTCATCAACTTCTGGGCGACCTGGTGCCCGCCCTGCCGCGAGGAGATGCCGGCGATGGAGCGCCTCTGGCAAGCGCAGAAAGGCCAGCGCTTCGTGCTCGTGGCCGTGTCGGTCGACGTGGACACGAAGAACGTCAGGCCCTACCTCGAGGAGCACAAGCTCACGTTCCCGGTGGGGCTCGACCCGCGGATGGATCTCGCGAACGCCTACGGCGTGCGTGCGGTGCCGTCGAGCTTCATCGTGAACCGGCAGGGCTACCTCACCGCGATCGCACTCGGGCCGCGCGAGTGGGACAGCGACGCGTCCCACTCGCTGATCGAAGGGCTGTTGCGGTAGCGATGGGCGAGTCGCTCGGGGTTGCCGTCTCGTTCAGCGCAGGGCTCTTCTCGTTCCTGTCGCCGTGCGTGCTGCCGCTTTTTCCGTCGTACCTGTCGTTCATCACGGGCATGTCCGTCGCCGACCTCACCGGAGAGGTCTCGGGGCGGGTGCGGTGGCGGATCCTCGGTCACGCGCTCGCCTTCGTCGTGGGGTTCGCGGTCGTCTTCGTCGCTCTGGGCGCCTCGTTCAGCGCGATCGGCCAGGTCCTGCTCGACTATCGCGACTGGATCCGTCGGATCGGCGGGATCCTCATCGTCGTCTTCGGCCTCTACATCGTCGGCGTGCTTCGAGTCGGGATCCTCGGGCGCACGCAGCAGTGGCAGCTCCGGGAGAAGCCGGCCGGTTACCTCGGCTCCCTCGCGGTCGGTGTCACGTTCGCGATTGGTTGGACGCCGTGTGTCGGGCCCATCCTCGGCGCGATTCTCTCCCTCGCGTCGACGGCCAACGACGTCGGACGGGGCGTCGGTCTACTGACCGCATACTCGGCGGGGCTCGGCGTTCCGTTCCTCCTCGCGGCCGCGGCGCTCGGCCCGTTCTTGAAGTTCTTCAAGCGCTACCGTGCGTTCATCCCGGTCGTGGAGCGGGTGGCGGGTGTGATCCTGGTCGTGGTGGGCGTGCTCGTCGTCACCAACTACTACGTCGTTCTCAACAGCTGGACCATCTCGCTCACGCCCGACTGGCTCCTGAAGCGGCTCTAGCCGCGTGCGCGTCCACGTCAGCGTTCCCGCGACGTCCGCCAACCTCGGCCCCGGCTTCGACGCCCTCGGCCTGGCGTGGACACTCCGCAACGAGGTCGTCGCCGCCGAAGCCGAGGGGGTGAGCGTCGAGATCGAGGGCGAGGGCGCCGCACGACTGCCGCGGAGCGCCGACAACCTCGTCGCGCGCGGCGTGAAGCTCGCTTACGACGCAGCGGGGCGACCGTTCGGGGGGTGCGCGCTCGCGTGTACGAACCGCGTGCCCTCGGCGCGCGGGCTCGGCTCGAGCGCCGCGGCGTGGGTGAGCGGCCTCATGGCGGGCAACGCCCTGCTCGGCGCGCCCTTCACGAAAGACGCCCTCCTCGCGCTCGCCGCGCGCGCCGAAGGGCATCCCGACAACGTCGCCGCGGCGATCTTCGGCGGGCTCACCGTCGCCTGCGCGAGCGGCTCGACGGTGACGGCGGTTGCGCTCCCGGTGCCCGCGGGTCTGCGCTGGATCGTCCTCATCCCGGACGTCACCAACGCCACCGCCGACGCACGGGCCGTCCTCCCGGCGTCGGTGCTCCACGGGGACGCGGTCTTCAACCTCCAGCGCGTGGCCCTGCTCCTCGCGAGCCTGTGGGTGGGGCCGCCACAGGCGCTCGGCGTGGCCCTCGAGGATCGGCTGCACGAGCCCTACCGGCTCCGGCTGTTCCCGTGGATGCCCGACGTCGTCAAAGCGGCGCGCGTCGCGGGGGCCCTCGGCTGCGTCCTGAGTGGCGCCGGACCGTCGCTTCTCGCCGTGGTCGCGGGCGACGGTGCGCCGGTCGCGGCCGCGATGGAGGCGGCGCTGCGCCGCGCGGGAATCCCCGGCGCCGCGCGCGCGTTCGACGTGGACACGTCGGGCGCCCTCAGCCGCGTGACAGGGTGAGCGACGTGCCCGGCGGCGTCCTGCCCGACCACGAGCTTCGGGCCGCCGTCCGCGACGGGTGGGTCCAGGCGGAGCAGCCGATCGGCGACGACCAGTACCAGCCCGCGAGCCTCGACCTCCGGCTCGGCCCGAGCGCGTATCAGCTCCGCGCGAGCTTCCTGCCGTTCCGGCAGACGGTCCAGAGCCGGCTCGAGACGCACGACCCGACCGACAGCGACCTGGTCATCGAGCGGTTGCCGCTCGAGTCTGGCGCGACGCTGCAGCGCGGCTCGGTCTACCTCGTGCCACTCCTCGAGTCGCTGGCGCTCCCGGAAGGGGTGAGGGGCCGCTCGAATCCCAAGAGCACGACGGGCCGCCTCGACATCTTCACACGGGTCATCACCGACGCGACGCCGCGCTTCGACGAGATTCGCCCGGGGTATCAAGGGCCGCTCTATCTCGAGGTCTCGCCGCAGTCCTTCCCGATCCGTGTGCACGCGGGCGCCTCGCTCAATCAGCTCCGTCTCCTCTCCGGGCAAACCGCGGTGACCGACGCCGAACTGGCACGGATGTACCGCGAGACGCCGCTGCTCTACGACGACGACGGGCGTCCGATCCCCGTCGAGCGCGCGGCCTTCAACGACGGCCTGTGTATGGGCGTCGACCTCTCCGGACGGCTGACGGGCTCAATCATCGGCTACCGCGCCCAGCCGAACCCACCGGCGGTGGACCTCGGTCGGCTCGCCCACTACGACCCGGCCGAATTCTGGGAGCCGATCAAGTGGGCCGCCCGCGACGCGTATATTCTGGAAGCCAACCGTTTTTACATCCTCGTGTCCAAGGAGCGCATCCGTGTGCCGCCGGAATTCGCGGCGGAGATGGTCGTTTACGACGCGGGTGCGGGAGAGATCCGCACCCACTACGCGGGCTTCTTCGACCCTGGCTTCGGCTTCGGCGACGGGAGCGTGCTGGGCACGAAGGTGGTGATGGAAGTGAGGGCGCGGGAGGTGCCGTTCCTGATCTACGACGGCCAGACCTCGTTCAAGGTGGGATTCGAGCGGCTCCGATCCCGCCCGGAGCGGGTCTACGGAGCCGGCCTCGGCTCCTCCTACCAGCACCAGACCTTGACGCTCAGCAAACACTTCCGTCGTTGACGGGGAAAGCCCGGGAACGATGGTAGAATGCCTCAAGGGAGGGCGCGATGGCTGAGCAGCAGAAGAAGAAGGAGACCAAGCCCACCAAGCCCGCCGAGGGGGGTGACGGGGCTGCCGGCAGCCCGGAACTCGCCAAGAAGGGCAAGAAGATCAAGGAAGACATCGACAAGCTCCTGGACGAGATCGACGACATCCTCGAGGAGAACGCCGAGGAGTTCGTCAAGAGTTACGTCCAGCGCGGCGGTGAGTAGCAGATGCCGATCTACGAGTACCGCTGCACCGAGTGCCGAGAGGAGTTCGAGACGTACGTCGCCGGGCACGCGACCGCCGTCGCGTGCCGGGCGTGCGCGAGCCCGAATGTGACGCGCAAGCTGTCGGTGTTCGGTCTCCGGGCCGCCGGTAGCTTCACGCCGTCGTCGACCATGTCGACCGGCGGCTGCTGCGGCGGCGGCTGCGGCTGCCACTGACCCGAGCCTCCCCCCCTTCCGGCTCCCCATGGATCTTCGCCGCCTCGAGGTGTTCGCGAAGGTGGCCGAGTTGGGGAGCTTCTCCCGCGCCGCCGACGCCCTCTCGCTGACGCAGCCGACCGTCTCCGAACACGTCCGCGCCCTCGAGGACGAGCTCGGCGTCCCGCTCCTCGACCGGCTCGGCCGCGGCGCCACGCCGACCCACGCGGGCCGGCTCTTGCTCGGTTACGCGCGCCGCATGCTCGCGCTCCAGCGCGAGGCGCAGCAGGCGCTCGACCAGTTCCAGGGACGCATGTCGGGCGAGCTCATCGTCGGCGGCTCCACGATCCCGGGCGAGTACGTGCTGCCCGCGCTGATCGGACGGTTCAAGGGCAAGTATCCGGACATCTCGATCTGCCTCCTGATCGGCTCGAGCCGCCAAGTCACCGAGTGGGTGGAGGCGGGACGCGCCGAGGTGGGCGTCGTCGGCGCGCCGCCCGGTCCGAAGACCCTGCTGGCGCGCGAGTTGATGGCCGACGAGCTCGTCCTCGTCGTCCCGGCGGGGCACGCGTGGACCAACCGCAAGACCGTGACGCTCGCCGACGTTCGGCGCGAGCCCCTCATCGTGCGCGAGCAGGGCTCGGGCTCGCGCGAGGCGCTCGAGCGGGCGCTCGACCAGGCGGACACCGATCTGTCGGCGTTCCGTGTCGTCGGTGAGATGGGCTCGACCCAGGCGATCAAGCAGGGCGTGCGCGCGGGCGTCGGGATCGCGCTCGTCTCGAAGCGGGCCGTGGAGGACGAGTGCCGCGCGGGGCTCCTCTTCTGTCTCCGGGTGCACGACCTGCGCGTCGGGCGCGCGTTCTATCTCGTCACCCACCGCGACCGGAGCCGCTCACCGCTCGCCCAGGCCTTCGTCCAGT
The DNA here is from genome assembly GCA_003221695.1 of Candidatus Rokuibacteriota bacterium. Classification (GTDB taxonomy): domain Bacteria; phylum Methylomirabilota; class Methylomirabilia; order Rokubacteriales; family CSP1-6; genus 20CM-2-70-11. The sequence goes on along the minus strand of QHSX01000039.1, from coordinate 114,045 downwards.
TCGTCGAATCGGAGTCCCCGGCGGAGCCGTCTTAAGACCGCGATGACCAGTCACACCCATACGGAGGTCCGACTCACCTCGTACGCCACCTGCGCCGGCTGAGCGTCCAAGATGGCTCCTGGAGATCTCCAGGAGGTGCTCGAGGCGCTCAAGCCCCTGGGTCGCGCGCAGCCGGACCTGCTCGTCGGTCTGGGGGCGGCCGACGACGCCGCGGTCTACCGCATCACCGCCGACGTGGCGATCGTCGCGACGGTGGACTTCTTCCCGCCGGTGGTCGACGACCCGTGGACCTGGGGCGCGATCTCGGCCACGAACTCCATGTCCGATGTCTTCGCCATGGGCGGCGAGGTGCTGTTCGCCCTCGCGGTCGCGGGCTTCCCGCGCGACATGTCAAAGGCGATCATCGCGGAGGTGTTCCGGGGAGGCAGTGACAAGGTCGCGGAGGCGGGCGGCGTGATCGCGGGGGGGCACACGGTCGTCGACGCCGAGCCCAAGTACGGTCTCTGCGTGACCGGACGCGTCCACCCCGACCGCATCCTCATCAAGGGCGGCCTCCGGTCGGGCGACCGGCTCTTCCTGTCGAAGCCGCTGGGGACTGGCGTGATCACGACCGCCGCGAAGGACAATGCCGCGAGCCTGGCGGTGCTCCAGGGCGCCGTCGCGAGCATGCTCAGGCTGAATCGTGTGGCGGCGGAGGTCGCGCGCGAGGCCGGCGCCCGCGGAGCGACCGACATCACGGGCTTCGGTCTTCTCGGTCACGCCGGTGAGATGGTGAGGGCGTCGGCCGTCGGCATCGCGATCAGCGCCTCCCGCTTGCCCCTGCTTCCCGGCACGCGCGAGCTCGCCGAGGCCGGCCACTGGAGCGGCGGAATGAAGCGTAATCGCCGGCACGTCGACACCGTCTTCGGCGAGGGCCTGCGCATCGATCCGTCGATCCCGGCGCCGCTCGTTTCGCTGCTCACGGAATCGGAGACGTCGGGCGGCCTCCTCTTCTCGGTCGCGCCTGCTCGCGCGCGGGGCGTGATGGACGCCTTCCGCCGCCGCGGGGAGCAGTGCTGGGAGATCGGTGAGGTTGTTTCGGAGCCGGTGATCCGGGTTACGGCTTAGCGGCGCGCTGGGCGCGGAGAACGGCCAGCAGCCGTTTCTTCAGCTCGGGAGGGATGTCGACGTCGCGGAGCTTGCGGGCGGCGGTGATCGTGCCGCGGTACGTGTTGACGAAGGCGACGCAGGGGGCGCAGCCCTCGATGTGCCACTCCAGCAGTTCGCGCGTCTGTTGGGGGAGAGTTCCCTCGAGATACTCGCCCAAGAGTTCGGCGATCTGCCGACACTCGATCGATGAGGGTCCTGACGCTCCGCACTCAGACATCTAAGATCCCAGCACATTATATAGGACGGTCGAGCCGGGGTGAGAGATTCCGGACCCGCGGCCCGTCGCGTGGCGTCTGGACGGAGCGCGCCGATGCCCGTATGCTCGGGGCCGATGTCGCCGCGCGTGGCGCTGCTCACCCCGTTTGCGTTCCCCTCGGTGCGCGGCAACGCCGTGACCGCCGCCCGGGTGGCGCATGGCCTTCGCGCGCGCGGTGTCGAGGTCGACGTTTGGGACCTCTCGCTCCACCCCGGGGTGGCCGTCGAGGCCGAGGTGGACGCGTTTCGGCCCGCGGTCGTCCACGCCTTCCACGCCTATCGCGCGGGGCCGCTCGCGCTGCGCCAGGCCCGACGGGCCGAGATCCCGCTGGTCGTGACGCTGACCGGCACCGATGCCAACCACGACCTCTTCGATCCCGAGCGTGCCTCTGTCGTACGCCGTGTGCTCGAGGGCGCCGCGCGTCTGACCGCCTTCCATGACTCGATCGCCGAGCGCGTGGCCGGAGCGCTGCCCGACCTCCGGGGGCGGCTCGTCGTCGTTCCGCAGTCCACCCTGGTCGACACGACGGAGCCCTTCGACCTCGGCGCCCGCTGGGACCTCCCGCGGGAGCGTGACCTGTTCGTCTTCCCCGCCGGCATCCGGATGGTGAAGCGCCCACGCTTCCCGCTCGAGCCGCTCGAACGGCTCGTCGCCCGACGCCCGCGCGTGCGCCTCCTCTACGTCGGGCCCACGCTCGACGCCGACGAGGGCGACGCGCTCCGCCGGGCCCTCCGGGGGCGGCCGTGGGCCCGCTGGATCGGTGCCGTGCCCCACGCCGAGATGGGCGGGCTCCTCGCCACGGGCGACGTCGTGCTGAACTGCTCGATCTCCGAGGGTGGGATGGCCAATTCCGTGCTCGAGGCGCTGGCGCTGGGTCGTGCGGTGCTGGCGTCTGACATCGAGGGCAACCGATCTCTGATCGAGGACGGCGTCACCGGCTTCCACTTCCGCGACGAGGCCGAGTTCGAGCGTCGCGCGGAGCTGCTCGCCTCCGACCCCGCCCTCCGCGCCCGCCTGGGCGCCGCGGGACGCGAGTTGATCACGCGTCGGTACCCGGCGGCGCGCGAGATCGACGGCTACATCGACGTCTACCGCCAGCTGGTACCGGTTTCCGCGTGAGCTCCGGGCTGGCGGCGGGGCTCGCCCCGGGGCGCCGCGGCGGCCGGAGCGCTAGGTCAAGCGGGGCGGTCACTTGCTCGGCGCGCGCCCCCGACGCAAATGACGCGCGCATTACGAGCCACCTGGGGTTACGATGGGGTTAGCGGGCGGCGACTGGCAGCCGCCCCGGCTCGACGGCATTCCGTATCGACGTCAGGGGAGGTCGCAGCGAGTTTTAGGGGTTTGGCCGGAAACCCGCTCGGGTGATTTGGCGTCTTTAATGGCGACGTCGGCGTGATCGTCCGAGAGAGGAGACCTGAATGACTCAGGACGCTCGGGTGGAAGCGTTCGTCACCGCGTTCGAGGCGCTGCGGGCGGAGGTCGAGAAGGTCATCGTCGGCCACCGCGAGATCATCACCCACGTCCTGACCGCCATGTTCGCCGGCGGTCACGTCCTCCTCGAAGGCGTGCCGGGTCTCGGCAAGACGCTGCTCATCAAGACGCTCGCCGAAGGCCTCGAGCTGTCGTTCTCGCGGATCCAGTTCACGCCCGACCTGATGCCCGCCGACATCATCGGTACGAACATCATCGTTGAGGACGTGGACGGCCGAAAGCACTTCCAGTTCCAGCAGGGGCCGATCTTCGCCCACATCCTCCTCGCGGACGAGATCAACCGCGCCACGCCGAAGACCCAGTCGGCGCTGCTCGAGGGGATGCAGGAAGGCGCCGTCACCGTCGGAGGCGCCTCGCGGCCGCTCCCCGCGCCCTTCTTCGTGCTTGCGACCCAGAACCCGATCGAGATGGAGGGCACCTATCCGCTGCCCGAGGCGCAGCTGGACCGGTTCCTGTTCAAGCTGCGGGTTCGGTACCCCGCAATCGACGAGCTGAACGCGATCATCGACCGCACCACTCAATCACGGCACGTGACGGTGAGCCGCGTGATGAACGGGCCCACGGTGCTTTCGCTCCGCGAGCTGATCCGCGAGGTGCCGATCGCCTCGCACGTCCGCGACCTGGCGTCCACCATCGTGATGGCGACGCACCCGTCCTGGGCCGGCTCGCCCGAGGTCTCGCGTCGGTTCGTGCGGTACGGCGCCAGCCCGCGCGGCGCCCAGGCGCTCGTGCTGGGCGCCAAGGTCCGGGCCCTCGCGGAGGGGCGTTACAACGTGAGCGCGGAGGACATCAAGGCCCTCGCCATGCCTGCCCTGCGTCACCGGGTCATCCTGAACTTCGAGGGCGAGGCCGAGGGGGTGGACGCCGACACCCTGATCGGCCAGATCGTGGAGGCTGCAGAGGCCATTACGGCCAGCGGTAGAGAAGTCTTTCTTCGCTGAGCGCGAGAGGACCCCATGGATCATCCGCAGACGATCGAAGTCCTTGTCCGGCGGGTCGCGCGGGAGGTCCGGGTCCGCCGCGCCGAGCACTGGGGCCTGCGCGGCGCGTTCTGGGGCGCTCTCGTCGCCGCGGCCGTGCTCGTCTTCAAGGCCGCCCTGGGTCTCGCCGCGCTCGCCGTGGCTCCCGCGCTCGTCGCGCTGGGCGCGATCGCCGGCACCACCTACGGGTTCACCAAGCGAGTCATCGTTCAGGATGTCGCGCGGCTCGCCGACCGCGCCTTCGGCCTCGCCGACCGCGTCGCCACCGTGCTCGAGTGGGCCGACCGCCCCGACCGAACGCCGCTCGTGGACGCGCTCGTCGCCGACACCGCGGCGCGCGTCTCCACCCTCGAGTCGCGATGGATCGTGCGCCGCGCGATTCCGCTCGAAGGGCGCTGGCTGCCGGCGCCGCTCCTCGCGGGGCTGGTCCTGGCGTTCGCGCCGGCGATGCACCTGCCGCTGGGAACGATCGGCGACTTCACCCCGTCCACCGAGCCGGAGCAGCGTGAGGAGCGGACCACGACCGAGCTGATGGAGGAGCGATCGCGGCCGCTGCAGACGACGCCGCTCAAGCGCCCGTCGGTCGAGGAGCGCGACTTCGCCCAGAAGAGTGGTACGGGCAGCGGGTCGACCGCGGGCGACCTCTCGGCGATCTTCAAGGACACCGCGCTGTCGAGCCAGCGGCCCGACTTCAACAGCTTCCTGAAGAAGGGCGACGAGCGGCTCAAGCTGCTGGAGCAGGTGGATAGGCTGCCGGACCTCCAGTCGGACTTCACGAGCTCCCAGTACAAGATGGTCTACCGCAAGTCCAAGTCGCTGCTGAGCGGGCTCTCTCCGGACATCTCGCCCCGGAAGCTCCGCGAGCTGCTCGACGAGATGGAGCGCCTCGGACGCAAGGGCGGTAACTGGAGCGGCGACGCGACCGAGGGGATGGAGGCGCTCGAGGGCGGGCAGACGGACCGTGCCCTCGAGGCCATGCAGCGCGCCCTCGACAAGATGCGTGCGATGGAGGAGGCGCAACGCTCGGGGAAGGGCCTGCGCGGCGGCCGTGAGAACGAGCGCGGCGTCCGGGGGCGCGACCACGCCCGGGGCGGGGAGGGTAACGGGCCCGAGGACCAGGATTTCGGGGAGGGCGAGGGGCTCCTGCCGGGCAAGGGACGGAGCACCATGCCGAAGGGCGACGCGACGGCTCGGCTCCGCGCCAGTCCTTACGACGTCGGCGTCGAGGGCGAATCGCGTCGCGGCAAGAAGGAGGGCTACGACACGAACCTCACCGGCCGGGCAGGCCAGATGCCTTCGCGCCTCATGTACCTCGGGGTCGTCGGGCAGTACCGCAAGATGATGGAGGACGCGATCACGCGCGAGCAAGTGCCGCGCGACTATCACGACCAGATCCGGAACTACTTCCAGGCGCTCGACGAGCGCTAGTTCATGCCCACCACGCGCCCCGCCCCCTTCTCGTCGGAGTTCCTGGCGCAGCTGGAGCGCCTGGCGCTGCTCTCGCGTCGCGTGTTTCGCGGACGCGTGAGGGGGGAACGGCGTAGCCCGCGCCGCGGGCACAGCGTCGAGTTCTGCGACTACCGCGCCTACGGGGTAGGTGACGACCTCCGCTACGTCGACTGGAACATCTACGGGCGCCTCGACCGGCTCCACGTCAAGCTCTTCGTGGACGAGGAGGACCTGTGCCTGCACCTCCTCCTGGACGCCTCGGCGTCGATGGACTTCGGCGCGCCGACGAAGCTCGAGTACGGCGCGCGGCTCGCGGCCGCGCTCGGCTTCGTTGGCCTGGTCGGCATGGAGCGCGTGGGAGTGGGCGTGCTGCGCGAGCGCGTGGCCGAGGGCTGGTCGCCCACACGCGGGCGTAACCAGGTGGTGAACCTGTTCGAGTTCTTGGGTCGCGTCGGGCCTGCCGGCGGCACGAGTCTCAACGACGGGCTCGGCAACTACGCCATGCGAGCGCGCGAGCCGGGGCTCGCCGTCGTGGTCTCCGATCTCATGGATCCCGCCGGGTTCGAGACGGGGGTGCGCGCCCTGCTCGAGCGGCGGTTCGACGTCCACCTGGTCCACGTGCTGGCGCCCGAGGAGATGGACCCCGAGCTCGCCGGCGATCTGCGGCTCGTCGACGCCGAGACCGGCGAGACCCGCGAGCTCTCCGTCGACGGCGAGGCGCTCCGTACCTACCGCGAGCGCCTTCGGCAATTCCTCGAGCGCGTCGAGACGTTCAGCCGCACCCAGGAGATCGGGTACCACCGGGTGACGACCGACACCCCGGTCGAGGAGTTCGTGCTCGCGCAGATCCGAGGCCGCCTACTGGTATGAGCTTCCTCTCGCCGCTCGCGTTCGCTCTCACGGCGCTGGTCCTCCCGCTCATCCTGCTCTACTTCCTCAAGATTCGCCGGCGCGAGCGGCGGGTGCCGAGCCTGCTCCTGTGGGATCCGTCGCTGCGCGACCGCGAGGCGTCGGCGTTCTTCCAGCGGCTCCAGCGCGATCCGCTGCTGATTCTCCAGATCCTCGCCCTCCTCGCGCTGTCCCTCGCCCTCGCGCGGCCGGCCGTCACGGTGATGGGCGACGGCGCTCGCAAGGTCGTGGTGGTGCTCGACACCTCGGCCTCCATGAAGGCGAGGGACGTCAGTCCGTCGCGCTTCGACATCGCGCAGGCGGCGGCGGTCCAGCTCGTGCGTCGCCTGGGCGAGGGCGCCGAGGTGATGGTGATCGAGACGGGCGTCCAGCCGAAGGTGACGGCCGCGCTGGGGCGCGACCGCCAGCGTGCCCTGGCGGCCATCGGCCAGGCGCAGGCACGGGACCTCCCGACCCGCCTCGCGGAGGCCGTCCGGACCGCGCGCGCCCTGGTCGGCGCCGACCCGCGCGCCGAGATCCACGTCTTCACCGACGGCGCGTTCGCGCAGCCCTCGGCCCATGCCGTCGCCGACCCGCGCATCCGCTGGGTCGGCGTGGGGCGACGGAGCTGGAACGTCGGCATCGCGAGCCTGGCGATCCGGAAGATCTCCGTCGGCGGGTCCGACTACCAGGCGTTCGTCTCGCTCGTGAACTACTCGCCCGAGGCTCAGACCTTCACGTTCGCCCTGGAGCTCGACGGCCGGACGATCGCCGAGAAGGACGTGACGCTCGAGCCGAGCGTCCGGCGCTCGATCGTCCTGCCCTTCAGCCACGGCGGCGGTGGGCTCGTCACGGCGCGCCTCCGGATCGACGACGACCTGGCGGTGGACGACGTCGCCTACGCGGTGCTGCCGCCGCCGCGCAAGATCAACGTCCTCCTCGTGAGCCCGGGGAACCTCTTCCTCGAGAAGGTCCTCAGGACGGACCCGCAGGTGTCGCTCGAGGTTCGCACGTCGGACCAGTACGCGGGTGGCATGGCCGACGCGGACGTCGTCGTCCTGGACTCCATCACGCCGCCGCGCGTGGGCGCGGGGCGCTTCGTGTTTGTGAACGCGGTACCCGCGGACGTCCCGCTCGAAGTCCTCGGCAGGATCGAGCGACCCACCATCATGGATTGGGATCGCGCGCATCCGATCATGCGCCACGTTGAGTTCGCGAAGGTCGCGATCGAAGACGCCATCCGGATCCGCCCGCTCGCCGCGGGCCGGCCGCTCGTGGAGGCCGTCGGCGGCCCGCTCATCTACGCGCTCGAGGAGCCCGACCGGAAGGCGATCTTCATCGGCTTCGACCTCTTCAAGACGGACTTCCCGCTGCGCGTCGCCTTCCCGCTGATCCTCTCTAACAGCCTGCGCTGGCTCCACCCGGCGGCGCTCGACCAGTCGAGCCTGCAGCTCGCGGCCGGCCAGCCGATCCTCCTCCCGGTGGCGCACGGCGTGACGAGCGTGAACGTGACGACCCCGCGCGGGCGCGTCGTCAAGGCGCTCGTGACCCGCGGCATGGTGAGCTTCACCGAGACCGACGAGGTTGGCGTCTACACGCTGTCGAGCGCGCGGGGGGAGACGCGGGTCGCGGTGAATCTGATGGACACCGAGGAATCGAATCTCCAGCCGCGCCCCCTGCCGGCGTCGTCTGGGCCCGCCGTCGGTCCGCCGGCGCCCGTGCCGATCCAACGTGAGCTCTGGCCGCTGTTCGTGCTCATCGCCGCAGTCTTGCTCGCGGTCGAGGGGCTGCTCTACTGGCGGCGCCAGACCGCGGGGCGGCTCCAGGCGCCGACGGGCGCCGGCGACCGCTGGGCGCTGGCACTCCGGGGCGCGCTCATCGTCGTCCTCTTCCTGACGCTCGCGCGTCCCGCGCTGCCGCGCTGGGTGGACCGGATGAACGTCGTCTTTCTCCTCGACGTGTCGGACAGCGTGAGCCTTGCCGCGCGCGAGCGCGCGTACCGGTTCGTTGCCGAAGGCGTCAGGTCGATGAGGCCGGGCGACCGGCAAGGCCTCATCGTGTTCGGCGACGCCGCCGTCGTCGACCAGCAGCTCGCGAACCGGCCCACGGTGGACCGGCCGAAGGCGCAGGTGGACGGGCGCGGGACCAACATCTTCCAGGCGATCCAGCTCGCCCTCGCGATGCTGCCGCCGGGGCAGGCGAACCGGATCGTGATGCTGACGGACGGGCGGCAGAACGCCGGCAACGCGCTCGCCGGAGCCCAGGCCGCCAAGAACGCCGGCAGCGACATCCACTACATCGCCGCGCCGTTGACCTTCACGCAGGAAGTGGTGGCCGAGGCGCTCGTGCTCCCGCAGGAGGTCAAATACGGCGAGCCGTTCCAGGCGAAGGTGGTCGCGTGGAGTCACAAGGACGCACAGGGCCGGCTCTCGCTCTTCCGCAACGGCGAGTTTCTCGGCTCGCAGGTGGTGCGGCTCAGCGCGGGCAAGAACGTCTTCGGCTACCGTCAGGCGCTCGACGCCAGCGGCATCCACGTCTACCAGGCGTTGATCGAGGTCGAGGGCGACACGATCGAAGAGAACAACCGCGCCGTCGGGACGGTGGTTGTCCGCGGCCGGCCGCAGGTGCTCCTCGCCGACCGCGACCGGAGCCACGCGCAGTCCCTCGCCGGCGCGCTCCGGTCGCAGAACATTGAGGTCACCGTCGTCGAGCCGCCGCAGATCCCGAGCGACGTCGCGGGCCTGCAGAAATACGACGGCGTCATCCTCTCCAACGTCTCCTCGCTCAAGCTCACGCGGACGCAGATGGCCCACATCCGCGACTACGTCCGCGATGGAGGCGGCGGGCTCCTGATGGTCGGTGGCGAGGAGAGCTTCGGGCTCGGCGGCTACTACCGCACGCCGATCGAGGAGGCGCTGCCGGTCACGATGGAGGTCAAGCAGAAGGTCGAGATCCCGAGCCTGGCCGTCGTGCTCTCGATCGACCGTTCCGGCTCGATGGCGATGGCGACCGACGAGAAGGTCACCAAGCTCGACCTGGCGAAGGAGGCCGCCCACCTCGTCGTGGACCTCCTCGACGAGCGCAACGAAGTCGGCGTCATGAGCTGGGACACCGAGTTCATCTGGGACGCGCCGGTGAGGTCGGCGAAGGACCGGCAGGCGATCCATCACGCGGTCGCGACGATCAAGGCGGGCGGGGGCACGGACGGCTACCCGGCGCTCAAGGAGTCGTACGCGGTCCTGTTCGAGCGGCCCGCGCTCCTCAAGCACGTCATCTTCCTCTCCGACGGCCAGATGACGCGCGGCGACTTCCAGGGGCTGCTGCGCCGGATGGCGAAGGACAAGATCACCGTGTCGACGGTGGCGATCGGCAAGGACGCCGACGTCCAGCTGATGGTGGATATCGCCAAGTGGGGCAGAGGGCGCTTCTACTACACCGAGGACTCGCAGACGATCCCGCGTATCTTCACGCTCGAGACGCAGCTCGCGTCGAAGGCCTCGCTCATCGAGCAGCCCTTCAAGCCCCAGCTCACGTCGCCCAACCACGAAGCGATGCAGGAGATCGACTGGAAGAACGTGCCGCCGCTCGGCGGCTACGTCGCGACCACGCTCAAGTCCACGGCCGAGCTGGTCTTGATGAGCCATCAGGAGGACCCGGTGCTCGCGACGTGGCGGTACGGGCTCGGTCGCACGGCGGCCTTCACGTCCGACGCCAAGGCGAAGTGGGCGGTCCTCTGGCTCCGCTGGCGTGACTTCAACAAGTTCTGGTCGCAGCTCGTTCGCTGGACGCTGCGGAGCGGGTCGCGCAGCGACACGGTGGCGCTCGTCGAGCGGCACGAGGATCTCGGTGAGATCGTGGTCGACGCTGTCGACACCAAGGGCGAGTTCATCAACTTCCTGGACTCCCAGGTGGGAGTCGTCGCGCCCAACCGGGAGCGCACCGTGATCGACCTCGAGCAGGTGGGGCCGGGCCGCTACCGCGGTCGTTTCCCGGTCACGCAGGAGGGCGTGTACCTGGTCGGCATGGCGCAGCGACGTGGCGATCGGGTCATCGGCTCGCAGCTCGCGGGGCTGGTGGTACCCTACGCCCAGGAGCTGCGAGACCTCGGGGTGGACGAGGCACTCCTCCGCGAGCTGGCGGAGCTCACGGGCGGGTCGGCGCTCGAGACCCCGCGCGACGCCTTCCTCAAGGGGCGGCGGCGGTCCCGCATCACGGTGGAGGTCTGGCCGTGGCTCGTCGGGCTCGTCGCGGTTCTGTTAATCCCGGACATCGGGCTGCGCCGTCTCGGCCCGGGTGCCTTCGGATGGGTGGTGGGTCTCCTCCGACGGGGAGGGAAGCGGAAGGAGGTCCGGTGATGCGTGGACGCGGGTGGCGGTGGAGGCTCGGGGTCCCGGTGCTCGGGAGTCTGATCGTGCTCTCGTTGTCTCTCGACGCGGCGCCGAGCGTCAAGCCGCGCATCGTCCTGATCGCGCCCTTCGACGCGAGCGCGCTCGACCGCGAGGAGCAGTGGATCGGCGAGGCGATCGCCCAGGTCCTGTCGCTCGGGCTCGCGCAGCACCCGGCGTTCGTTGAGATCGAGCGGTCGCGCCTGCGCGCCTACGGCCAGCCAGAGGCGTGGGGCGAGGCGGCACTCTCTCAGGCGGCGCGTGCAGTGCGCGCCGACGCCGCGCTGTTTGGCACGATGACCCGACGGTCCACGGAGCTCGTGATCCAGCCGCGGCTTTTCGACGTCAAGGCGACGGGGGTCGAGACGGTGCAGCTCGAGCCGGTCGTGGCGCCGGAGGGCGAGCTCCTCGTGAAGCTCGCGGGCCTGCCGATGGCCTACGCGCGGACCCTCAAGATCCCGGTCACGCCCGCCGAGACCGCGCGGATCGAGCGCGCGGGGCTGCCGACGCGGTCGCTGCGCGCGTTCGAGCTCTTCGCTCGGGGCGCGCTCGCGCTCCAGCGCGGGACCCAGGACGGCAACGAGACCGCGGTGGACCTGCTTGCACGGGCGATCGAGGCCGACCCCAACTTCGTCGTCGCGCACTACACCCTCGGGGCGGTCCACCAGGCGCTCGGCAACCGCTGGAAGGCGGCCGCGCAATTCCGTGCGTCGACCCAGCTCGACGCGGCGTACCCCGAGCCGTTCAAGGCGCTCGGGGACCTGTTCCTCGCGGCGCCCCGGCGCCTCTTCGACCAGGCCGTCGAGGCGTACAACAAGGCGATCGAGCTCCGACCCTTCTATGCCGACGCCCACGTCGGGCTGGGGGACGCGCGCGCCGCGAAGGGTGAGACCGACGCGGCGATCGCGGCGTACCAGAAGGCGCTCGTGTTCAACCCGGTCAACCCCAAGGTCTATCTGAGCCTCGGCAAGATCTACTACTCGGAGAAGGGGCTCTACTACGAGTCCGTCAACGCCTACAAGAAGGCGATCGAGCTCGACGCGCAGCTCGTCGAGGCGCGGATGGGGCTCGGCGAGGTCTACGAGGAGAAGGGCCTGTACAAGGAGGCGGTGGACGAGTACAAGCGCGTGATCGAGGTGGACAACGCGCACACCGGCGCGCTCTACAACATGGCCCTCGTCTACGAGAAGATCGATCCCAAGGAAGCCATCACCCACTGGGAGCGTTACATCCAGCTCGCCTCGCCGCTCCAGTCCGAGAAGGACTGGGTGGACGTCGCCCGACAGCACCTCCGGAAACTGAAGGGTCAGATCAAGGAGTAGCCAGGAGCGCCTGCAGTCTGGCCCGGTCGAAGCCCACGACGACCTGGCCATCGACGACGATCACGGGGACGGCCATGCGCCCGGTGAGCCGGACCAGCTCCTCGCGCGCATCGGCGTTCGCCATCACGTTGACGTCCTCGAAGGGCACCCCCTGAGACGAAAGAAACTCTTTCGCCGCTTTGCAGGGCCCTCAGGTGGGGCTCGAATACACGGTGACGGCGTGACTGCTCATCTCGGCCTCCGCGTTAATCTGTGTCGGCCGTCGTGCGGCCATGAGTATCATAGTTGAGATGCCGCCGACCGCCACGCCGTTTCGGGGAAGCGTGTGGACGAGCTGAGGAAGGACCCGACGCGGGGCCACTGGGTGCTGATCCGCCCGAAGGGCAAGTGGTCGTCCGCGGGCGACTGTCCCTACTGCCCCGGCGCCGAGCACCTCACCGGTCCAGAGATCGCGGCGTACCGTAAGGACGGCTCCCCGCCGAACGGCCGGGGCTGGTCTGTGCGCGTCGTGCCGGAGGGGGACGCGTATTTCCGGATCGAGTGGGAGCTGGTCCGTGAGGGCGTGGGGATGTTCGACATGCTCACACCGCGCGGCGCCTCCGAGCTCGTCGTCGAGTCGCCGCGCCACGACGACACGCTCGCGACGATGGCGCCCGCGGCGCTCGAGGCGGTGCTGTGGATGTACCGCGACCGGCTCGTGGACCTCAAGCGTGACGGGCAGATCCGCGACATCCTCGTCTCGCGGCGCCACAAGAAGCCCGGCGTGCCGCCGCACCATCCGTACTCGCGCGTGAGCGCGATCCCGATCGTGTTCGACGAGACGCGCCGCGAGCTCCGGGAGGCGCGCGAGTACTATCAGTACAAGCGGCGCTGTCTCTACTGCGACATGCTCCGTCAGGAGATCGCCGCCGAGGAGCGCGTCGTGAGTCTCACGCCGACGTTCGCGGCGCTCGTGCCGTACGCCGCGCGCGGCCCGCTCGAGACCTGGATCCTCCCGCGCCAGCACGGCTGCTCGTTCGAGGAGGGACTGACCGCGGAGACCGCGCGTGATCTCGCGCGTCTGCTCTCGGACTACTTCCGCGCGCTCGCGACGAGCCTCGGCGATCCGGGCTACGAGATGGTGCTCCACACGGCCCCGAACCTCCGGTCGCGAATCTTACAGGGGGACTGGGCGACGATCCGCGACGACTACCACTGGCACCTCGAGGTCGTCGTCCAGCCGGAGCAGACCAACCGGGTCGGCGGCATCTTCGTCAACGAGGCGCCGCCCGAGGTCTCCGCCGTGCGCCTCCGCGACGCCTGGCCGCGCGACGCTGGTTAAGGGTAGAGTCCCCGCACCCGGTAGCCTTCCGCAACGCGACGGACGCCCTCCATGAGGGCGGCCGTCCTGAGGTCCGTGCCTTCCTTGGCACCGAGCGCCCAGACGCGGTTGAAGGCGCGCGTCATGATCTCTTGCAGCCGTGTCGTGATCTCGCTCTCGCGCCAGAAGTAGTACTGGAGCCCCTGGACCCACTCGAAGTACGAGACGATGACGCCGCCGGCGTTCGCGAGGATGTCGGGGATCACCGTCACCCCTCGGTCGCGCAGGATCGCGTCGGCCTCCGGGGTCGTCGGCCCGTTGGCCCCCTCGGCGACGATCGTCGCCTTGATGCGGTCGGCGTTGTCCTCGCGAATCTGGGAGCCGATCGCGGCCGGCACCAGGATGTCGCACGGCTGCTCAAGGAGCTCGGCGTTCGAGACCGGCTCCGTGCCGGGGAACCCCGCGACGGTGCCCGCCTCGGCGACGTGAGCCTCGAGCTGGCGGATATCGATCCCGTGCGGGTTGACGATGCCGCCCTTGACGTCGCCCACGCCGGAGATCACACAGCCTTCACGCCAGAGCAGGCGGGCCGCGACGCTGCCGACGTTGCCGAACCCCTGGACGACGACGCGCTGCCCGCGGAGCGGCTGGCTGAGGTGGCGCGCCGCCTGGTAGAGGGCGTACACGATGCCCCGGCCCGTGGCTTCCCGCCGCCCGGCGGAGCCGCCGACGATGAGCGGCTTGCCGGTGACGATCCCGGGGACGGTCTTGCCCTGGGTCATCGAGTAGGTGTCCATCATCCACGCCATCGTCTGCTCGTCGGTCCCGAGGTCCGGGGCCGGGATGTCGTGGTCGGGCCCGATCACGAGCATGATCTCGACGGTGTATCGACGGGTGAGGTTCTCACGCTCCGTCACCGACATTGCTCTCGGGTTGCAGCGGACCCCTCCCTTGGCGCCGCCGTAAGGGAGTCCGGCCAGGGCGCACTTCCAGCTCATGAGCATCGCCAGGGCGGTGACCTCGCCCAGGTTGACGTCGGCGTCGTAACGGAGGCCGCCCTTGGTGGGCCCCAGCACCGTGCTGTGCTGGACTCGATACCCCCGGAAAACCTTGGTGTTCCCGTCGTCCATCCGGACCGGAATCGAGACCACCAGGGCCCGTCTGGGATGGCGGAGCCTCTCGTGGATGTTAGACTCGAGGTCGAGCCGGGCTGCCACCCGGTCGAGTTGAACGAGCGCGGTGCGGTAGAGCGGCGACTCGAACTCGGATATATCCGTCATCTCAGCCATTTTGCTTGACAGGCCCCCCGGTTGGTGTAAAGTACGACTGAAATGATCGCCGATAAAAAACATCGCCGTTGAGCGAGGGTTAACCGGATGCTCCGCTTCACCAAGCGCGCCGACTACGGCCTGATGGCGATCCATTATATCGCCGTCCACGACGACGTCGGGGCGGTGAGCGCCAAGCGGATCGCCGAGGAGTTCGGCATTCCACCGGAGCTCCTCGCCAAGATCCTGCAACGCCTCGCGAAGCGGCGACTGATCATGAGCCAGAGCGGCCCGAAGGGCGGGTATGCACTCTCGCGCCACCCGTCCAAGATCACGGTGGGCGAAGTGATCCGCGCGCTCGAGGGACCCATCAGCATCGTGAGCTGTTTGGACCACGGAGGCTGCCCGCAGGAGCCGCGGTGCAACCTCCGCCGACCGGTCCAGAAGCTCCAGGTGGCGATCACCCAGATGCTCGACACGATGAGTCTCGCGGAGCTGACGAACGAGGACGTCCCGGAACTCTTGTCGATCCGGGCGTGAGGGGGAGCGTGCCGATGGCCCTGAAGTTCCCGATCTTCATGGACGCGCAGTCGACGACGCCGTGCGACCCACGGGTCGTCGAGGCGATGCTGCCCTACTTCACCGAGAAATTCGGTCATCCCGCGAGCCGGAACCATCCCTTCGGGTGGGAAGCCGAGGGCGCCGTGGACGCCGCGCGGGCGAAGGTCGCGCGCCTCATCGGCGCGCGTGATCCCAAGGAGGTCGTGTTCACGTCGGGCGGGACCGAGGCGATCAACCTCGCGTTGAAGGGCGTCGCCGAGATGTACCGCGAGAAGGGGAACCACATCGTCACGACGGCGATCGAGCAACGGGCGGGGCTCGATACCTGCAAGCGGCTCGAGCGGCAGGGGCTCGCGGTCACGTACGTCCCGGTGCAGCCGAACGGTCTCGTGGACGTGGACGAGGTGAGGAAGGCGATCACGGACAAGACGATCCTGATCTCGGTCATGTTCGCGAACAACGAGATCGGCACGATCCAGGACATCGCCGCGATCGGGAAGCTCGCGAAGGAGAAGGGGATCATCTTCCACACGGACGCCACCCAGGCCGTCGGCAAGATCCCGGTGGACGCCGAGGCGATGGGCATCGACCTCCTCTCCTGCACGGCGCACCTGATCTACGGCCCGAAGGGCGTGGGCGCGCTCTACGTGCGGCGCAAGGGGCCGCGCGTGCGGCTCGCGCCCATGATCGACGGTGGCGGGCACGAGCGCGGGATGCGGTCGGGGACTCTGCCGGTGCCGCTCGTTGTGGGCTTTGGGCGGGCGGCGGCGATCTGCGAGGAGGTCATGCCGGAGGAGCGCGCGCGGCTCGCGAAGCTCCGCGACAGACTCCAAGACGCCATCCTCGGGAGCGTGGACGAGGCGTTCCTGAACGGCGATCCGGAGCGGCGTCTGCCGCAGAACCTGAACATCTCGTTCGCCTACGTCGAGGGTGAGTCGGTCCTGATGGGGCTCAACAAGGAGACCGCGCTGTCGTCCGGCTCGGCGTGCACGTCGGCCACCCTCGAACCGTCGTACGTGATCGCCGCGCTCGGAGCGAGCTCAGAGCTGGCCCACTCGTCGATCCGGTTCAGCCTCCACCGGTTCAACACCGAGGAGGAGGTGGAGTGGGTCGCCAGGCGCACGATCGAGGTGGTGAAGCGGCTCCGGGATATGTCGCCGCTCTACGAGCTGGCGAAGGAAGGTGTTGATATCAAGTCCATCCAGTGGAAGGCTGAGTAAAGGGGGACGGGGATGGCGTACAGCGAGAAGGTCGTCGATCACTACAACAACCCGCGCAACGTCGGGTCCTTCGCGAAGGACGCGCCTGGCGTGGGGACTGGCCTCGTCGGCGCGCCGGAGTGCGGCGACGTGATGAAGCTGCAGATCAAGGTGAACCTCCAGACCGGGGTCATCGAAGATGCGAAGTTCAAGACGTTCGGGTGCGGCAGCGCGATCGCGTCGTCGAGCCTGGCCACCGAGTGGCTGAAGGGCAAGACGGTCGACGAGGCTGGCAAGATCAAGAACACCGACATCGTGAACGAGCTGAAGCTGCCGCCCGTCAAGATCCACTGCTCGGTGCTCGCCGAGGACGCGATCAAGGCGGCGCTGGCGGACTACAAGACGAAGTGGATCAAGGAGGGCGCGGCCGCCGCGTCCTCGACGTAAAGGACTGGGGGAGCCGTATGGCGGTGGCGCTGACCGAAGCCGCGGCCAAGCAGGTGAGGGAGCTCAAGCGGGCCCAGAGTTTGCCCGACACCGTCTTCCTGAGGATGGGCGTCAAGGGTGGGGGATGCTCGGGGCTCTCGTACTCGCTCGAGTTCGACAGCGAGATCGGGCCGCACGACAAAGAGTTCGAGATCGACGGCATCAAGGTCGTCGTGGACAAGAAGAGCTACCTGTACCTCAACGGCACGACACTCGACTACGTGCAGCAGGGGTTGACGGGGGGATTCACGTTCCAAAACCCCAGCGCAAAGTCGAGCTGTGGATGCGGCACGTCGTTCTCGGCGTAGCCGGGTCGGTCGAACCACCGAAAACGGGCCCGGCAGAGGGCCCGTTCTTATTTTGACGGCGTGAGCCGGAGGGCGTGAGCGGGATGGACCACTTCGAGGTGTTCGGGTTGCCACGGCGGCTCGCCATCGACACGGCGGAGCTGCAGCGGAGATTCTACGAGCTGTCGCGGCGGTACCACCCCGACTTCCATCAGGCGGCGCCACCCGAGGAGCAGGCGCGAGCGCTCGAGGCCTCGGCGAGGCTGAACGCCGCCTACCGCGCCCTCCGTGACCCGATCGCACGCGTCGAGTACCTCGTGCGCCTCGAGGAGGGCCGCGACACGAAGGAGGGGGCCACGGTCAAGCCCAAGGCGCCGCCCGAGCTACTGGAGGAAATGTTCGAGATCCAGGAGGCGCTGGCAGAGGCGAAGGCGGGCGGCCTCGACGAGGCCGGCCGGGCGGCGCTCGTCGCCCAGCGCGATCGCCTGGCGACGCGGTTGCGGGACGAAGAGGCGCGGCTCGTCGGGCCGCTCAGCGAGCAATGGGACGCCTCCCGACCCGCGGAGCGGCAGCGCGCGCTCGCGACGATAAAGGAATCGCTCGCGATCCGAGCCTATCTCCGCACGGTCGTCGACGACCTGAACGATGCCCTCGGCGAGAGCCAGGAAGGCTATGTCACGAATCGTCGGCATTGACCTCGGGACCACGAACAGCCTCGTCGGGTACGTCGACGAGACGACGGGACTCCCGCGGGTGATCCCCGACGCAGAGGGGCGCGTGCTCCTGCCGTCGGTGGTGTCGTTTGCGCGCGAGGGCGTGCTCGTCGGCGAGGCGGCCAAGCGGCTGCTCGTCCGGCGGCCGGCGACGACGATCTACTCCGTCAAGCGGCTCATGGGGCGAGGGTACGAGGACATCAAGGACGAGCTCTGCTACCTCCCGTTCAAGGTCGTCCCGTGCGACGGGATCGTGAAGATCCAGGTGGAGAATCGTGAGGTGACGCCGCCCGAGGTGTCCGCGATCGTGCTGAGGTCGCTCAAGGAGCGCGCCGAGAAGCACTTCGGGGAGCCGATCGAGAAGGCCGTCATCACGGTCCCGGCCTACTTCAACGACAGCCAGCGCCAAGCGACGAAGGACGCGGGACGGATCGCCGGCCTCGACGTCGTGCGCATCGTCAACGAGCCGACCGCGGCGTCGCTCGCCTATGGACTCCACCGCCTCAAGGCGGGGGTGATCGCCGTCTACGACCTGGGTGGCGGGACCTTCGACATCTCGATCCTGCGCGTGAAGGACGGCGTCTTCGAGGTCCTGGCGACCAACGGTAATACCCACCTCGGGGGCGACGACTTCGACCGCGCCATCCTCGTGTGGCTCCTCGACGACATCTTGTCCAAGCACGGCGTCTACCTCGGGCGCGACAGCGAGGCGATGCAGGAGCTACGCTTGGCCGCCGAGGCGGCCAAGATCCGCTTGTCTGCAGAGGAGCGGGCGACGCTGACGATTCCGTTCGACGGGTTCACCTACCACCGCGAGATCACGCGCGTCGAGCTGGAGGGGCTGATCGGGAAGCTCGTCGATTCGACGCTGGGGCCGTGCCGGGTGGCGCTCGCGGACGCCGGCCTGGTTCCCTCGGACATCGACGAAGTCGTCCTGGTCGGCGGCTCGACGCGGGTGCCGCTCCTTCGACGCCGCGTCGAGGACCTGTTCGGCAAGACCCCGCACAGCCAGCTCAATCCCGACGAGGTCGTCGCCCTCGGCGCCGCGGTCCAGGCGCATATCCTGGCGGGCGGGATCACGAGCATGCTGCTCCTCGACGTGACGCCGCTGTCGCTCGGGATCGAGACGCTCGGCGGCATCGTGAGCGTGCTGATCCCACGCAATACGACGATCCCGACGAGCGCGCGCGAGATGTTCACGACGTCGGTGGACGGGCAGACCATCGTCGACTTGCACGTGGTCCAGGGCGAGCGCGAGCTCGCCAAGGACTGCCGCTCCCTCGCGCGCTTCGAGCTCTCCGGGATCGACCCGATGCCGGCGGGGATGCCGAAGATCGAGGTCACATTCCTCATCGACGCCAACGGGATCTTGCAGGCCCAGGCGAAGGAGCTCCGGACCGGGAAAGCCGCGGCGATCGAGGTGAGGCCGACCTACGGGCTTTCGGAGACCGAGGTCGAGCGGATGGTGGAGGAGGCGTTCGCCTATGCGGAGGCCGACGTCGAGGCGCGGCTCCTGATCGAGACGCGCAACGAGGCGGACACGGTGATCACCCACGTCGAGCGCGCCCTGCGCCAGGGGGGCGGGCTCGTGTCAGGCGAAGAGCGAGAGTCCATCCGGGAGGCGCTCGGGGAGCTCCGGCGCGTCCGCGCGACCGAAGACCGGGAGCGGATCCGCGAGACGACCACCGCCCTGAATCGCGCGACCGAGCATCTCGCGGAAGTCATGATGGACGCGGCGCTCAAGGGAGCCCTCAGCAGCAAGCGCGCGGCGGAGATCATGGCCGGGGGCGCCGAGCCGACGGAGGATCCCGCCTCACCGGGGACGTCCTGATGGCCACACACAAGGTCACGTTCCTGCCATTGAACCGCACGGTAGAGGTCGACGACGCGAAGTACCCGCTCGCCGACCACGGCAAGCCCGGGTCGCTCCTCGACATCGCGCTCGCCCACGACATCCCGCTCGAGCACAACTGCGGCGGCAGCTGCGCGTGCACGACGTGCCATATCATCGTCCGGGAGGGTGAGGCGAACCTCTCGGAGATGCAGCCCGACGAGGAGGACCGCCTGGACATGGCCGAGGGGCTGACGATCCGCTCGCGGCTCGGCTGCCAGGCCATCGTCCGCGGCAACGTGGTCGTGGAGATCCCCGAGTGATCACGTGGCGGGACACCGAGGACATCGCCATCGCCCTCACCGAGCGCTTCCCCGACCTCGACCCGTTGACGGTGCGTTTCACGGACCTCCACCAGTGGGTGACGGAGCTCCCCGGGTTCGGGGACGATCCCAGGGCGTCGAACGAGAAGATCCTCGAGGCGATCCAGATGGCGTGGCTCGACGAGGTCCAGAACCGGTGAGCGTCCTCGGCTTTCGCGGCCCTGCACTACCAGGTCAGGACGTGGTCAGCTTCGAAGATCAGGTCCAGCAGCGCGGAGTAGGAGAGATCGCTGCTGACGCGACGAATCGTCAGGCCGGGCGGCAGCGCGGGCGCGGGGGCGCCGGGCAGGAGGGCGACCGTCACACGATCGCCGGCACCGACGTGCTGCTCGATGACCGTTCGCGCGAGGGCGGCGTCCCCGCCCTTGAGCAGGTGGAGGACCATGGCCATCAGAACGCCAGCAAGCGCCGGCCCTGCCGTACGAGGTCGGCGATCCGCTCGCGCGTGACCGGCACGACCTCGTGGCCGTCGGCGTTCCAGTCGGCGTCGGACGGGATCGCCTCCTTCTCGACGTGGAAGGGAAGGCCGAGCGCCTTCAGATTCGCGCGGAACTTGGCGATGTCGTCGCCGTCCACGAGCTCGTCGGTGTCGGCATCGAGCAGGTGCACGGCCGGCCCGGTGAGCACGAAAGTCACATCGTTCTCGCCCGCGACCACGCCGAGCCCGATCCGCATGGCCTCGTTGGCACGATGCGAGCGGCGTGGATCGACCGAGATCAGGACGACCACCGGCGCGGACTCGGGCGCGGACCCAGCTCCGCTAGACACGCCGGCTCCGCCAGACACGTCAGTTGAGCGCGATGAAGCGGTCGGTGCCGTTGATCAGGTCGGTGAGCACGACCAGGCCGCAGTACGTGAGGCGGTCCGAGTCGCGCAACGGGATCCCGCGCTTCTGGCAGCCGTACGCGCACACGAACAGCCTGGCGCCGCGCTCGGGCAGGGCGCGGATCCGCGGGTCGTCGAGCGCGCGCACGCCCTCGTCGATGAGGTAGATGTATACGTCGGCGCCCCGGTCCAGCGCCGTCTGCGTGAGCCCGACGGCGGTCTCGAGGTTGGGGTGCTCGAGCCCCGTCGACAGGAGCACGCCGAGTTTCTTCTTCGTGAGATCCATCGCGCATCGAGCGTAGCATCGTAGAAAATGGAGAGCAACCGAATGAACCGCCGCGTCTATCTCGATCACAACGCGTCGACCCCGGTCCATCCCGAGGTCCTCGCCGAGATGCTCCCGTACTTTGCCGAGATCTTCGGTAACCCATCCAGCATCCATGCCTTCGGGCGCGAGGCGCGGGACGGCCTCGACCGCGCGCGCGAGCGCGTGGCGCGCTTTCTCCGTGTCACGCCGCAGGAGATCGTCTTCACCTCGGGCGGGACCGAGTCGGACAACTTCGCGGTGAAGGGGCTG
Source organism: Candidatus Rokuibacteriota bacterium (assembly GCA_003221695.1). Classification (GTDB taxonomy): domain Bacteria; phylum Methylomirabilota; class Methylomirabilia; order Rokubacteriales; family CSP1-6; genus 20CM-2-70-11. The sequence goes on along the minus strand of QHSX01000039.1, from coordinate 92,695 downwards.
GCGTACGCGCGAGGCAAGGGGCATCTCATCACCTCCAAGGTCGAACACCACGCCGTTCTCCGCACGTGCCAGGCGCTCGAGGCGCAGGGGTTCGACGTCACCTACGTCGGCGTCGACGCGTACGGGAGGGTCGATCCCGACGACGTCCGCCGCGCGATCCGGCCGGACACGATCGCGGTCAGCATCATGCACGCCAACAGCGAGGTCGGAACGCTCCAGCCGATCGCCGCGATCGGGCGCGTCGCGCGCGAGCACGGGGTCCCCCTCCACGTCGACGCCGTGCAGACGTTCGGCAAGATCCCGCTCGACGTCGACGCCCTCGGGATCGACGCGCTGTCGTTCTCGAGCCACAAGATCTACGGGCCGAAGGGCGTCGCCGGCCTCTATATCCGCAAGGGGACCCGCATGGTCGCGGTCCAGCACGGCGGCGACCACGAGCGGCGGCGGCGCGCGGGCACCGAGAACGTCGCGGCCGTCGTCGGCCTCGGCAAGGCGGTGGAGGTGCGGGCGCGCGACATGCACGCCGAGGCGGAGCGCCTCACCACGCTCCGGAACCGCCTGATCGACGGCGTCCACGGCCGCGTGTCGGAGGTGCGGCTCTCCGGCCACCCCGTCGAGCGTCTACCCGGGACGGCGAGCTTCCTCTTCCGGCACGTGGAGTCGGAGTCCATCGTTCTCGGGCTGGATCTCAAGGGCGTTGGCGTGTCGGCGGGGTCGGCGTGCACGTCGGGCAACGTGGAGCCGTCCCACGTGCTCGTGGCGATGAGCATCCCGCTCGACTGGGCGATGGGCGCCGTGCGCTGCTCGCTCGGGCGCACGACGACGGCGGAGGACATCGACTACGTGATCGAGTGCGTGGAGCCGCTCGTGCGGAAGCTGCGGCAAGCGATGCCCGTCGGCGCCACATGAGGTACAGTCCGACGCTCGTGGACCACTTCCTCAACCCGCGCAACGCGGGCCTCATGCGTGACCCCGACGGAGTCGGCGAGGACGAGTACGTCGGCTGCGGCGACCTCGTGCGCTTCTTCCTGCGCGTGCGCCACGACCGGGCCATCGAGGTGCGCTTTCAGAGCTACGGCTGCGGCCCGACGATCGCGGCCGCGAGCGTCGCGAGCGAGCTCTGCCGAGGGCGAACCGTGGACGACCTCCGCCAGCTCAAGGCGGCGGAGGTTGCGGGCGCCCTCGAGTGGCTGCCCGAGGACCGCGAGCACGCCGCGGAGGTCGTAGCGGGGGCGCTCCGGGCCGCGGCCCGCGACCACCTGGGCCGGGGGCGACGCGATGTTTGACGCGTTCCGGCGCGACATCCGGGCGGTGCTCGAGCGTGACCCGGCGGCCCGGTCGTCGCTCGAGGTCCTCCTGTGCTACCCGGGCGTGCACGCGCTCGTGTTCCATCGGCTGGCGCATACGCTCTGGCATCACGGGTGGCTCACAATGGCGCGCCTCGTCTCGCACTTCGCGCGGTTCGTGACCGGCATCGAGATCCACCCGGCCGCGAAGCTCGGTCCGGGCCTCTTCATCGACCACGGCATGGGTGTCGTGATCGGCGAGACCGCGGAGGTGGGGGAGAACGTCACGATCTACCAGGGCGTGAGCCTGGCGGGGACGAGCCTCAAGCGCGAGAAGCGCCACCCGACGCTCGGGAACAACGTCGTCGTCGGCGCCGGCGCAAAGATCATCGGCGGGTTCAAGATCGGCGACGGCAGCCGCATCGGCGCCGGTTCGGTGGTCGTCCGCGAGGTGCCGCCGAACTCCGTTGTGGTGGGCGTTCCCGGCCGGGTAACATATCGCGACGGTCAGCGCGTGGCCGGGGAGATCGACCTGAACCAGACGGACCTCCCGGACCCCGTGAGCAAGGCGATCGAGCAGCTCGTCGAGCGGATCCGCGCGCTGGAGGCCGAGCTCGAGACGTTGCGCAAGACCACGGAGGAGGAGCGCCGGTGACCCCGAAGGACGTCCTGAGCCTGAAGGAAGCGTCGACCTACCTCGCGATGGACGAGACGACCCTCGCGCGCCTGGCGACGGAGCGCCGCATCCCGTCGCTCCAGCTCGAGGGGCGCTGGGTATTCTCGAAGAAGTCGATCGACAAGTGGCGGAGCCAGCAACAGCGGCCGACGTGATCCCGCGCGCGCACGCCTGGTCGATCCTCACCGAGTTCACCAAGAGCGACAGCCTCCGCAAGCACGCTCGCGCTGTCGAGGCCTCGATGCGCGCCTACGCGGCCAAATACGGCGAGGATCCGGACACGTGGGGGGCGGCGGGCATGCTCCACGACTTCGACTACGAGATGCACCCGCGCGGCCCGCAGCATCCCGTCAAGGGCGCCGAGATTCTCCTGGCGCGGGGCGTGCCGCAACGGATCGTCTACGCGGTCCTCGCCCACGCCGACTACGCCGGGATGCCCCGCCTCTCACTCCTCGACCGGGCCCTGTACGCGTGCGACGAGCTGTCGGGCTTCGTCCACGCGGTGGCGCTCGTCCGCCCCGGCCGCGTCATCACCGGGCTCGAGCCGCCGTCGGTGCGGAAGAAGCTCAAGGACAAGGCGTTCGCGCGCACCGTCAACCGCGAGGACGTCTACCGCGGCGCCACCGAGCTCGGCGTCGATCTCGACGCGCACATCGCGTTCATCATTGGCGCCCTCACCCCTGTCGCTCCCGACATCGGCCTTGCCCAGGCGTGACGCGGTGGCCGGGCCGGGCATGCCTCGTGCGATCGCGCATGTCGATATGGATGCGTTTTACGCGTCGGTCGAGCAACGCGAGAGACCCGAATTGCGCGGGCGGCCGGTGATCGTGGGCGCCGACCCGCAGGGGCGCGGCGTGGTCTCGGCGGCGTCGTACGAAGCGCGCCGCTTCGGGGTGCGCTCGGCGATGCCGATCTCCCGCGCCGCCCGGCTCTGCCCGCACGCCGCCTTCCTCCCGGTGGACATGGCGAAGTACCGGGCCGTCTCGGTGCAGGTCATGGACGTGCTGTCCGACTTCTCGCCGCTCGTCGAGCCCGTGTCGGTCGACGAGGCGTTCGTGGACCTCACCGGGACCGAGGGGCTGTTCGGGAGTCCACTCGACGCGGTGCGCTCGATCAAGCGGCGGGTCCGAGAGGAGACGCGCCTCACCGCGTCGGCCGGTCTCGCGTCGAACAAGTTCGTCGCGAAGGTCGCCTCGGAGCTCGAGAAGCCCGACGGTCTCGTCGCGGTCGCGGCGGGCGATGAGGCGCGCTTCCTCGCGCCGCTCTCGGTCGAGCTGGTCTGGGGTGTCGGGCGGGTGACGGCGAAGGCCCTCCGAGAGCTCGGCCTCACGACGATCGGCCGACTCCAGAGCGTTCCGCGCTCCGTGCTGGCCAGGCGCTTCGGGAAGCACGGCGAGCACCTGCACGACCTCGCCTTCGGCCGTGATGCCCGTCCCGTCGAGCCCTTCGGCCTTCCGAAATCGGTCGGCGCCGAGGAAACCTTCGCCACCGACTCGACGAACCCCGAGCTCCTCAGGACGACGCTGCGAGCCCAGGCCGAACGGGTCGCCGCCGAGCTGCGGGACGGGGGCTTCGCGGCGGCGCGCGTCACGCTCAAGCTTCGCCTGGCACCCTTCGAAACGCACACGCGGAGCACCACCGGGGAGCCGACGCAGGACGGGCTCGAGCTCTACCGCCGGGCGCGGGGCCTCCTGGACCGCGAGCGAGTGACGCGCCCGGTGCGCCTCATCGGCCTGTCGGCCGGGCGTCTCGGGTCCGCTGGCGTGGGCCAGCTCGCCCTCTTCGATCCCCACGCCGTGCGCCGCGAACGACTCGCGCAAGTGATCGACCGGCTCACGGACCGCTTCGGCGAGGGTGCCGTGATTCCCGCGGCCCTGCTCCCGCGCAAGGGCGATATAATCCCCTCCGGTTGATGGCTCGTCGCGAGCCACGTGCAGCCTGGAGGTGACCGCTGGCGACTGGCGTGCTCGCTCCCGAGATTGGTGGCAAGCGTGCCTGGGTGCAGGGCACGATCTCGGCGTCCGACTGGATGGTGCCCTTCCCGCCGGTCGCCGTGGACGAGCTGGAGCAGGCGCTTCGCACGCTCCGTCGGGATCCGCTCCCGCTCCTGCTCCTCTCGCCGGCGCAGTTCGCCCTGTCGGCCTGCGCAGCGGTGATGACCGCCGTGGGTCACAAGCTGCGCCGAGGGGTCGGGCTCGCCGTGATCGACCGCATCCCGGTGGAGCGCTTCTCGCTGGACGAGAACCGCACGCTCTACTGGCTGCTGGGGTCACTGCTCGGCCGGCCGGTCGCGCAGAAGTGGGACGGCACGATGATCTACGACGTCAGGGACACGGGGAAGACGCTCGAGTACGGGGTGCGCCGCTCCGTGACCAACCTCGAGCTCCAGTTCCACACCGACGCCCCGTGGCTCGACCTCCCTCCCGAGCAGGTCGGACTCTACTGTCTCCACCCGGCGCGCGAGGGTGGGGTGAGCCAGGTCGTCAGCCTCGCCATGGTGCATAACGAGCTTCGGCGCCAGCATCCTGGCCTCCTCTCGCGTCTCTATCACCCGTTCCCCTGGGACCGGCAGGCGGAGCACGCGCCGGGTGACGACACGGTCGCCTGGCAGCCGGTGTTCCGCTCTGACGGCCGTGATCTCGTGGGCTGCTACAACGAGGCGCTGATCGCGAACGCCGAGGCGCTGACCGACACACCGCTTGACCGCGAGGGTCGCGAGGCCCTGGCCGCGATGCGCGCCATCGTCGACGCGCCCGAGCGTCGCGTGGAGTTCACGCTCGAGAAGGGCCAGATCCAGTACCTCGACAACCGGTCGGTCGCCCACAGCCGCAGCGCGTTCAAGGACGCCGAAGAGCCGCACCTCCGGCGTCACATGATCCGCCTGTGGAACCGCAACGAGGGGCGCCAGACCTTCCACGGGTAGTCCGCGCTCACGACCCCGGTTTGCCATCGGCCAGGCGGTTCGGCTACACTCGCTGAACAGCGGTTCATTTCTCGCTGGGAGAATTCCGATGGAGCGCCCGATCGCCTACGACAAGCTCGCGCGGGAAGACCGGTGGGTGCGGATGCGCGCTCGCGAGGTGGCGGAGCTGAAGATCGCGCAGGGCTTCCCGCCGTTCGCCGATCTCTCCAGCCCCGACTCGATCCGGGAGCGGGTCCATGGGATCCTCGTGGGCGAGATACAGGCGATGGAGGGCGCGGGTCGGACGGTCTGCGACTTCCCGGACGCGCCGTGGGAGTTCACGATGGACATGGCACGCCAGGTCTGGGACGAGTCGCGCCATGTCGAGATCTATCTGCGCCTCCTCGAGCACCTGGGCGGCTATCCCGGCGAGTTCCCCGAGACGACGATCCTCTGGCGCTGCGCATGCGCCGAGGACGCTGCCGCGCGCGTGGCGGGCGTCAACCGCGGGCTCGAGGGGCTCGCGTGCGACGTCTTCAACCAGCTGGTCCACATCGCGCGGAAGATCGGTGACCCGATTCTCGAGCGCGCCGTCGAGTTCGTCCTCGCCGACGAGATCACCCACGTCCGGATGGGGTCCAAGTGGCTCACGAAGCTGACCGAGGGGGACCCCGACCGCCGGCGCAAGGCGATCGATTTCCAGGAGAACATCGACGAGCGCTTCAACCTCGGCGGGGTCCGGCGGGATGGGGACCACGAGGCCGTATCGATCTCCATCGCGACGGACGTCCGGCGGATGGCCGGCTTCACCGAGGAAGAGATCGAACGCCTCGTCAAGACGACTCAGCGGTCGCAGGTGTATTAGCGCGTGGCGCACCCGCTCGCGGGCCACTTCTCGGTCGACCACTCCGCCCGCCTGATGCGCAACTATCGGTATGCTGTTGAGCGGACGCTCCGGGCCCTGGGCGGCTGGATCGCTCTCACGCCCGAGCTCTCCGCGAAGCTCCTGATGGGACGGCACGTCTGGGACCTCGCCCAGCTGGCGGACGCGTTCGGCGCGCGGCTGCCCGAGCTGCGTGCCCATGCGCAGGTGTCGGAGCCGGCGAACGAGCGGGTCGTCGCCTTCATGGACGCCGTCGAGGAGCCGGAGGCGCCGGGGCAGACCGTCGAGCGACTGGTCGGCGTCTACAGGGTCCTGAAGCCTCACCTCCTGGCGAGCTACCACGATCATCTGATCCGGGCCAATCCCGTTTACGAGCCGCCGACGCGTCGGCTCCTCCTGCGCTGCCTCGGCGACGAGCGCCGGCACATCGCGGCCGGGACAACCATCCTCGGTCATCTCTGCGCGACGCCGGCGCTCGCGGAGCGCGCCCTGGCTTGGCAGCGGAGGCTCGAGGGGCTGTTCGCGGCGGCCGGTGGCGTGACGGGCGAGGGGCTGCCGCCCGCTCCGGTCGACACCGCCCAGGCACCCATCGAGACCAGCGACGATGCGCGCGAGTTCGTCCGCCTCGAGAAACCACTGGCGAGCTGGCCGATGCCGGAGGATCTGCGCGCGGCCCTCGAGGCCTTCGGTGGGTCGCTAGCCGTCCCGAACGTGGGAGCGCTCGCCCGCTGGCTCGCGCCTGGTGTCTCGCTCGACCCCGCGCGCGAGGTGCTCACCGCGGCGGCGCTGACGAGCCACCGTCTCGTCGCCTTTGCGCGGCTCGGGCACCAGCGCCTCGTGAAGTGGAGGCTCGCGGGGCCGGACGCGGCGGTCACGGTGCTCGCCCGATGGGCGCCGGGACCCGACGGCTGGCGCGTTGCAATGCTCGACGTCGGCCGGATCGAGGCGCTCCGACCCGCTCTTCCGCGTCGTTGATCCGCTCCGTGCTGGTGGCGAATCGGGGGGAGATCGCGCGGCGCGTGTTCCGCGCCTGCCGACAGCTGGGCCTCGGGACCGTCGCCGTCTGCGCAGCGTCGCGCCGCGATCGAGTGTCGTCCGCCAGGGACGGGTGCACACGCAGATGATCGACCAAGGAGCGTTCGATGGCTGAGGAGATCAAGGCACACATCACGGGGGTCGTGTTCCAGATCGCTGCGAGGCCGGGTGAGCGCGTCGCCGCCGGCGACGCGGTGATTGTGCTCGAGTCCATGAAGATGGAGATCCCCGTAGAGGCGCCACGGGCGGGCGTGGTCAAGGAGATCCGTGTCCAGGAGGGTCAGACCGTCCAGGAGGGCGACGTCGTCGCCGTGCTGGAGTAAGGGGGCGTGATGGGCGTCGGGACGATCCGGGGACTCTACGACTATCACCGCTGGGCGAACCGGCGGCTGTTCGACGTCGCGACGGCGCTCGGCGAGGACCTCGCGTCACACGAGGTGGGCAAGCAGTTCAGCTTCCCGACCATCAAGCGGATGTTCGGACACCTCTACGGAGCGGACTGGGTCTGGCTCTCACGCTGGAAGGGGGTGTCGCCGACGAGGCTCCCCGGCGCCGAATTCCCGACGCTCGCCTCGATCCTGGCGCCGTGGGACGACCTCGAGCGGGAGCAGCAGGCCTTTGTCGAGGCGCTCGGGGCGGCCGACCTCGACCGGGTGATCGAGTACAAGAACACGGAGGGTACGAGGTCCTTCCGACTGACGCTCTGGCCCTTGCTCCAGCACGTGCCGAACCACGCGACCCACCATCGGAGCGAGATCGCGACGATGATCACGATGCTGAGCGGCTCGCCGCCCGACACCGGCCTCAACACCTATCTGCTCATGAAGACAGGCGCGTGACCGGGGGCGGGGACGAGGCGCGGAGTCGGACCGCGTGTCGAGCAGGGGTCTGGCGACCCCTCCCCGACCCCGCGGCTAGTTCTCGACGAAGGCGCGGAGGTTGCGGCCGCGCAGCGGGTGGCGCAACTTTCTGAGGGCCTTGGCCTCGATCTGCCGGATGCGCTCGCGTGTGACCGCAAAGCGCCGGCCGACCTCTTCGAGGGTATGCTCCCCCTCCTCGCCGATGCCGAACCGGAGGCGCAGGATCTCCTTCTCCTTGGGCGAGAGCGTCGAGAGCGCTCGCTCGACCTGCGTCGTCAGGTCCTGGTTGAGGAGTGACTCGTTGGGCGAGCCGGTCGACTTGTCTTCGAGGAAGTCGCCGAGCTCGGAGTCCTCACCGATTGGCGTCTCGAGCGACAAAGGCTTACGTGACGACTCGAGAATGAGCCGCACCTTCTTCGCCGGCACACCCGTTCGCTGAGCGACCTCTTCCGGCGTGGGTTCGCGCCCCATCTCGTTGACGAGGCCGCGGTTCACCCGCGAGATCCGATTGAGCGTCTCGACCATGTGGACGGGGATCCGGATCGTGCGCGAGTGATCGGCGATCGCCCGCGTAATGGCCTGGCGGATCCACCACGTCGCGTACGTCGAGAACTTGAAGCCGCGACGGTACTGGAACCGGTCGACGGCCTTCATGAGCCCGATGTTGCCCTCCTGGACGAGGTCGAGCAGTGACAGGTCGCTGCCCAGGTAGCGCTTGGCGACCGAGACGACCAATCGGAGATTGGCCTCCATCAGCTCGCGCTTGGCCTGGCGCACGGTCCGGTCGCTCCGCTCGATCTGTTCGAGCAACTGGGCGAGCTGCCTGCGCGGGAGACCCACGCCCTTTTCGAGCCCCCGGAGCTCGCGGCCGGCCGCCGGCTGGTTCCGCCGCGCCTCCTCGCCGAGCTGGTTGATGCGCTCCCAGCGCGCACGGACCTGGGCGACGATGTCGTCGACCAGCGCCGGCTTGAGCGGCATGTCGGCCACGACCTTCTGGATCGCCTCGCGGGCTGCTGCGATGGTCTTGGCCCGGCTGGTGCGGCTCGCCGTCGACCGGCGCTTGTCGCCGAGGGAATCCTGGCGCCCCGCGATCTTCCGCTGGAGCCTCCGGACTCGCCCGAAGGCCAGCAGCACCGGCCGCAGCTCCTTCGCGTCCAGTTCGCCGCCCTCTGCCAGGACGATGACGTCGTCGGCCGGAATGTCGCCGCGGCGAAGCCTGTCGCCCACCTCGAGGAGCGTCTCGACCGCCATCGGGATGCCGGCCAAGGTGCGGCGCAGCGCGATCTGGCCAACCTCGATGCGACGACCGATCTGCACCTCTTGAGCGGCGGTCAGCAAGGGAACCTTGCCGATCTCCTTGAGGTAAAGGCGGACCGGATCCTCACCCCGCGGGGCCGCGCCGGCCTCGAGGGGCGCGGGTCGAGGGGTCTCCTCGGCCTCTTCTTCGAGCGCCGCCCGCGCCTCAGGCTCTTCGGGGCTGGCGAGCCCACCCGGAGCCGTCGTTCCGGCGTCGATTTCTCGAGTGCCTTCCCGAAATGTCATCCTGTCACCACCTCTCTATCTGGACTCATTCAATAGTTATGACGCAAAAATAGCGGGCGGCGTTTCCGGCAGAACCCTCAAAATTCCTGGGGTATTTCCCTCAGACGGAGGCGACGTCCCGACGTGTGTCTGACCGGGTGGTCGGCCCCACCTATTCACGGTCGGCGGTAACTGGGCCCTGATAGGCTTGCATCGATGAGTCAGGAGAGGGGAATCTCCGCTCCGCCCGAATCGGCCTCCACCCCCGGCGCCCGGGCCGCGCGCGGCGCCGCCGCCGGTTTGACAGCCGTCACGCCGAGAGGGTAGAAGCGGGGGAATGAAGACGCCGAGCGCCTCCTACAGCTTTACGATCCGCCTGCAGATCGCCAACCGGCCGGGCATGCTCGGACGCGTCGCGTCCGCCATCGGCGACGCGGGCGGGGACATCGGTGCCGTCGACCTCGTCGAGACTACGCGTGAGCGAACCCTGCGCGACATGACCGTCAAAGCGCGCGACAGCATCCACGCCCAGCAGATCGTGAGCCGGCTCCGCCACGTCGCGGGCGTCCGCATCGGGCACGTCTCCGACCGGACCTTCCTGATGCACCTCGGCGGGAAGATCGAGGTGCGTAACAAAATCCCGATCCGCACCCGTGACGACCTCTCGATGGCGTACACGCCCGGGGTCGCGCGCGTCTGCCTGGCGATCCGCGACGACCGGCAGCGGGCGTTCTCGCTGACGATCAAGCAGAACACGGTCGCCGTCGTCACCGACGGCACGGCGGTGCTCGGCCTCGGCGACATCGGGCCCGAGGCGGCGCTGCCGGTGATGGAAGGCAAGGCGATGCTGTTCAAAGAGTTCGGGGGCGTGGACGCCTTCCCGATCTGCCTGGCGACGAAGGAGGTCGACAAGATCGTCGAGACCGTCAAGCTCGTCGCGCCGGCCTTCGGGGGCATCAACCTCGAGGACATTGCCGCGCCCCGCTGCTTCGAGGTCGAGGAGCGCCTTCGCAAGGAGCTCGACATCCCCGTCTTCCACGACGACCAGCACGGGACCGCCGTCGTCGTGCTCGCGGCGCTGCTCAACGCGCTCCGGATCGTGAAACGGGACCTCCGGCGGATCCGCGTCGTCGTGACCGGCGTGGGCGCGGCGGGCACGGCCACGATCAAGATCCTCCAGTCGAGCGGCGTACGCGACATCATCGGCGTGGACGAGCACGGCACGATCTACCGCGGGCGCGAGCAGGGCATGGACTTCATGAAGCGCTGGGTCGCCGCCGCCACAAACCCCCGCCAGGTCAAGGGCACGCTCGGCGACGCGCTGAAGGGCGCCGCCGTGTTCATCGGCCTGTCGGTGCCGGGGATCCTGACGGTCAAGGACATCAAGCGTATGGCACGGGATCCGATCGTCTTCGCCATGGCGAACCCCGAACCCGAGATCCGGCCGGAAGAAGCCGAACGGCACGTTCGCGTCATGGCGACGGGGCGCTCCGACTATCCGAACCAGATCAACAACGTGCTGTGCTTCCCGGGCTTCTTCCGCGGCTTGCTCGACTCGCGCGCGCACGCGGTCAACGACGAGATGAAGGTCGCGGCGGCGCGGGCCCTCTCGGCGTGCGTCAGCCGCAGCGAGCTCAGCGAGGAGTACATCATCCCGAGCGTCTTCAACAAAAACGTCGCGCCGGCCGTCGCCGAGGGTGTGGTCCGCGCCGCCCACGAGACCGCGTCGGCCCGGCGTCGGCGGACCGTGGACCGCTCAGCCATCCGGTGACGGCGACGCGCTGGTCGGTCGTCATCCCGGCGTTCAACGAGGCGCGGCGCCTGCCGTCCTATCTCGACGACGTCGTCGCGTTCTTCGAGGGCCGCGGTGAGCCGTACGAGGTCATCGTGGTGGACGACGGTTCGACCGACGACACGTCCGCGCGCGTCGAGGCGCGCGTCCGTGAGTTCGCGTCACTGCGGCTCCTGCGGCTTCGGGCGAACGCGGGGAAGGGCGCGGCGGTGCGGGCGGGCATGCTCGCCGCGCAGGGCGCCTACCGGTTGTTCACCGACGCGGACGGTGCCACGCCGATCGCCGAGGTCAAGCGGCTCGAGCCCGCGCTCCTGGCCGGTGCGGACGTCGTGATCGGCTCGCGCGTCCTCGTCGACCCGTCCGTGTCGGTCGCCGCGCTCCCGCATCGGGTCGCCGCCGGCCGGGTCTTCAACTGGCTCGTCGGCCGGCTCGGCCTCCGATCGGTGGCCGACTCGCAGTGCGGCTTCAAGGTCTTCACCGCCGACGCCGCGCAGCGCCTGTTCGCCGGCCTGCGGACGCGGGGCTTCGGCTTCGACGTCGAGCTGCTCCTGACGGCGCAGGCCGCCGGGTATCGCGTCGTCGAGGTCCCGGTGAACTGGGCCGACCAGCCGGGGAGCAAGGTCGGGGTGCTGCGCCACGGCCCCGGAATGTTCTGGCAGATCGTCACGGCGAGACTCCGCGCGGGGAGGCGACCGTAAGCTTCGCGCGGCGGATCCGGGAGATCGAGCCGTTCCTCGCGGTGGAGATGGGGGAGCGCGCGCAGGCGCTCGAGCGCGCGGGCGTCGACGTCGTCCATCTCGAATTCGGCGAGCCGGACGTCGAGGCGCCGGTGGTGATCCGCGAGGCGGTCGCGAAGGCGGTCAAGGACGGCCGCACGCGCTACACGCACAGCCTCGGCATCCTTCCGCTGCGCGAGGCGATCGCCGAGCACTACTTGGCGACGTACGGCGTCAACGTGTCGCCGGACCAGATTCTCGTCACCGCGGGGACCTCGCCGGCGATGCTCCTCCTCTTCGGCCACCTCCTCGACCCGGGCGACGAGGTCGTGCTGAGCGATCCCTACTACGCCTGCTACCCGAACTTCATCCGCTACGCCGAGGGAATGCCCGTCTACGTCGGCGTGACCGAAGAGGACGGCTTCCAGTACCGCCCCGAGGCGATCCGGGAACGCCTGGGCCCACGCACGCGGGCGATCGTCATCAACTCGCCGGCCAATCCGACAGGCACCGTGCTGTCCGCGGAGCGCATGGCGGCGATCGCGGTGCTCGCGCGCGAGCGGGGGCCGTTCGTCGTCTCCGACGAGATCTACCACGGGCTCTCCTACGAGGGGCGCGACCGGACGATCCTCGAGTTCACGGACCGTGCGTTCGTCCTGAACGGCTTCTCGAAGGCGTACGCGATGACCGGCTATCGCCTCGGCTACGTGATCGCGCCGCGGGACCGGATCCGCGCGCTCCAGACGCTCCACGGCAACTTCTTCATCTCGACGAACGAGTTCGTGCAGTGGGCGGGCGTCGCCGCGCTGCGCGAGGCGGGGGAGGAGCGCCGCCGCTTCCGCGCCCTTTTCGACGAGCGCCGCCGCGCGATGCTCGCGGGCGTCCGGGCGCTCGGGTTCGGCGTGGCCTGTGAGCCCACGGGCGCGTTCTACGTCCTCGCCAACGCGCGCCACCTCGGCGCGGACTCGGTGCGCCTCGCACGCGAGATCCTCGAGGCGGCACACGTCGCGGTGACGCCCGGCGCGGCCTTCGGCGCCAACGCCGAGGGATACCTCCGCTTCTCGTATGCCGCGTCGCTGGAGCGCATCCGCGAGGGCCTCGCCCGCCTCGGGCGATTCCTCGCCGCGAACCGGTGAGGGCCGCCCGCCGCTCGACGCGTGAGGGGAATGGATCCCGCGTACGTCGCGACCCACGTCGAGGAGGACCGGCGCCACTGGTGGTTCCGCGGGCGTCTGGCGGTGCTCCTCGCGACGCTCAGGCGCGTGCTCCCACCCGGGCGGTTGCAGCTCCTCGAGCTCGGATGCGGCACGGGGAACGTCCTCGCCTCGCTCGCCGAGTTCGGCGTGGCGGTGGGCATGGAGGCGCACCCGGAGCTCGCGGCGGCAGCGCGCGCCGCCGGCCTCGATGTGCGGCCGGGCCGACTCCCCGAGGACCTGGTCGTGGAGCCGGGCTGGGCCGACGCCGTGCTCCTCCTCGACGTCCTTGAGCACCTGGACGACGACGTGGCGGCGCTCGTGACGGCGTGCCGCGCCGTGCGCCCGGGCGGCCTGCTCGTGATCACGGTGCCGGCCTATCGCTGGCTCTGGAGCGGTCACGACGTCGCGCTCGGCCACCGACGTCGCTACACCGGGCGTGAGCTCGCCCGCGTGGTCAGGCGCGCCGGACTCAGCGTCGTCCACGCGAGCTACTTCAACACGCTCCTCTTTCCTGCCGTCGCGCTGACGCGCGGTTGGAAGCGGCTCCGAGGCGACCAACGCCACGACCTCCGCCGGCCCTCGCCCGTCGTCAACCGGTGGCTCGAGCGGGTGTTCGCGCTCGAGCGTCACCTCGTCCCGCGTGTGACCCTCCCGTTCGGCGCCTCCCTGCTCGTCGTCGCGCGCCGATGACACTCGCCGCGTGGGCGCGCGGGCGCGAGACAGCGCTGGTCTGCGTGATCTTCGCGCTGGTGGTCGCGGTTCTCACCGTTTGGCTCGCGCTCGACCGGCGGCCGCCCGAGTGGGACCACGCGAACCACCTCGAGCGTGCGGTGGTCTGCGCCGACGACCTCGCGCGCGGCGACCGCCGCGCGATCCTCGAGCGCTCGTCGTTCTATCCGCCGCTCGTCCTCTGCGCGGCCGGGCTCGCGTACCGGCTCGCACCGTCCGACGTCGCCGCGGCTCAGTCCGTCATCCTGGCCTTCCTCGGACTGGGCGTGGGCGCGGTCTACCTGCTGGCGCGCCGCTTCGTCGGGGCGGCGGAAGGCGTCGTGGCGGCGCTGGTATTCACCACCGCCCCCTTCGTCGTCTTCTCGTCCCTGCGCTTTCAGCTCGACCTCCCGCTCGCGGCGATGGTCGCGCTGCTCCTCGTCGTGCTGCTCCGGACCGAGACCTTCGAGCACCGCGGCTGGTCCGTCGCGGCCGGGCTGGTCCTGGGGCTCGGCCTGCTGACCAAGCCCCCGTTCGTCGCCTACGTGCTGGCGCCGCTCGTGTTGGTCGCGGCACGGATCCGATCGCGCCGCGCGCTCGCGAACCTCGCGCTGGCCGCGCTGATCGGTGGCGCCCTCGGCCTGCCCTGGTACGGCCCGCGGCTTCTCGGCCTGGTACCCGAGATCGCGAGCCGCTCGTTCCGACAGGCGGCGGAGTCGGGCCACCCCGAGCCGCTCACTGGAGCGGCGCTCACGCTCTATCCGCGCTGGTTCCCGACCCAGTTCGGGCTCGTCGGCGTCCTCCTCTTCATCCTCGGGCTCGGCGTGGCCGCCCGACGGCGCCACTGGCTCCTGGTCGCGTCGGTCCTGCCCGCGTTCGTGCTCTTCGAGCTTCTCCAAAACAAGAATCTGCGCTACACCCTTCCCCTCCTGCCGGTCGCCGCCGTCCTCGCGGGCGTCGGCTTCGGCGCGCTTCCGACGCGTGTGCGGGACGGCGTGCGCGTGCTGCTGGTTGTCGCCGGGCTGGTCCAGGTGAGCGCGACGGCGTTCGGCGTCCCGCATGTCTCGGTTCCAGTGCTCGACGTGCCCTTCGTGGTGGAGACGCCCCCGGTGCGTGCGGACTGGCGCCAGCGCGAGATCCTCGCCCTTCTCGCCCGCGACAGTCGCGGTCTGCCCGCCACCGTCAGCGTCGTGCCGAACGACAACCTCTTCTCGGCGAGCAACTTCCGCTACTACGCGCTCCGCGACGGGCTCCGGCTCAAGGTCGGGCGCGCGTGGGAGGGGGAGCCCGTCGGCATCGAGTACATGATCTTGAAGTCGGGCGACCAGGGACCGTCGTGGACGGCCGAGCGCCCGCGGCGGATCGCCGAGCGGCTCGCCCACGATCCCCATCTCGCCCGTGTCTTTCCCGTGATCGGCGAGTTCCCGCTGCCGGACGGCTCGACCGCGACGGTCCGGGCGCGTCGCGCGGACGCGGGACCCCCCGTCCGCTCGGCCGCGATGGCGCGCGCGGTCGAGCGCGCGATCCGCGCCCGTCTCGGCGAGGTCGCGCGAGACGTCGTGGGCCTGGAGATCCGGCTCACGTACGACGACGCCATCCTCCGGGGCCGGATCGCGCGCGTCGAGCTGCGCGCCGCACGCGCCACCGTCGGCGACCTCACGCGACGGAACGCGGCGCTCGCGCGCGTCCGCGACCTCCAGATCGGCGTCGACGACCTCCTCGTGAACCCGTTCAGCGCCTACGCGGACGGCCGGCTCAATCCGCTCGACGCCGGCCGGGTGCGAATCGAGCGGGCGACGATCATCGCCGCCGATTTCAACGAGTTCCTCCGCCAGCTCAAGGGGTTCAAGCACGCGTCCGTGACGTTCGAGCCGGGCGCGCTCGTGCTGGCCGCGGCGCGGCCGGGGCTCGACGTGACTGCGCGCGTCCGCCTCGTGCCTGCGCGCGACCGGCCGTTCGCCGTCGCGTTCGAACGGGTCCGCGTGGGGGGCGTCCCGCTTCCCGGCTCACTCGTGGACTGGGTGGTTCGCGGGTATGATCCCTCGCTGGGGCTGGCGAGCCGGTTGCCCGTCCGGCTCGAGGTCGGTCGGGTCGAGATCACACCGGACGCCCTCCGCGTCGCTGCCGGCCCCTGACGGGAGAGTTCGATGCGGGAATCGTTGGACGCGAGGCGCGCGCGTGCGCGAAAGATCATCCGAGCGCTCAAGAGAGCCTATCCCGGCGCCAAGATCGCCCTCGACTTCACGAGCCCGCTCGAACTCCTCGTCGCGACGATCCTGGCGGCCCAGTGCACCGACGAGCGCGTGAACATGGTGACGCCCGCGCTCTTCGCGAAGTACCGAACGGCCCGTGACTGGGCCGGGGCCGACGTCGCGACGCTCGAGCGCCTGATCCACTCGACGGGCTTCTTCCGCGCCAAGGCGCGCGCCCTCGTCGGCATGGCGCGGGCGCTCTGCGAGCGCCACGGGGGCACGGTGCCTCGGACACGGGAGGCGCTGACCGCGCTGCCGGGCGTCGGCCTCAAGACGGCCAACGTCATCCTCGGGAACGCCTTCGACCAGCCGGCGATCGCCGTGGACACCCACGTCTTCCGGGTCTCCCAGCGCCTCGGGCTGGCGCGCTCCGAGGACGCCGACGAGATCCACGACCAGCTCGTCGATGTGCTTCCACGGCGGGAGTGGACGCGGACGACCCACCTCCTGACGACGCACGGGCGCCGCACCTGCTCGGCACGGAAGCCGGCGTGTCCGGTTTGCCCGGTCCGCGCGCTGTGTCCTTGGCCCGACAAAACCAGCATTCGTTGACAGGGCGCGCGTTTTCCAATACAGTAGCTTGTTGCAAATTTTTCTGTCCGGACGCCCACTTAGAGCCGTCGAGAGGAATGAAATGCCGACGCCGATGCCAAAGGAGAGCGAAATCGAGCGGAAGTGGTTTGTCCTGGATGCCGAGGGTCAGGTCCTGGGTCGCTTGGCCAGTCGCGTCGCCTCAATCCTCCGCGGGAAGCACAAGCCGACGTTCGTGCCGCACCTCGCCATGGGCGATCACGTCGTGATCGTGAACGCCGAGAAGGTCCATCTCACGGGACGGAAGCTCCGCGACAAGGTGTACCGCTGGCACTCGGGGTACATCGGTGGTCTGCGCGAGGTGCGCGCCGAAACGATGCTCAAGACTCATCCCGAGCGCGTCATCGAGTGGGCGGTCCAGGGGATGCTGCCGAAGAACCGGCTCGGCCGGGCGATGGCCAAGAAGCTCAAAGTCTACCGGGGCGCCGCCCATCCCCACCAGGCTCAGCAGCCGGTCGCGATGCCCGGGTCCACCAAGTCGGAGGTCCGCTGATGGCCGCAGTGCTCGACAGGTTTTATGGAACCGGGCGGCGCAAGACGTCGGTCGCCCGGGTGTGGATCCGGCCCGGCGCCGGGCGCATCGCCATCAACGGACGCGCGTTCGAGGACTACTTCCCGCGCGAGACGCTGCGCATGATCATCGCGCAGCCCCTCCAGGTGACGAACACCGTCGGGCAGTTCGACGTGATCGCGACCGTGGGTGGCGGCGGCCCCACGGGCCAGGCGGGTGCCGTGCGCCACGGCATCGCGCGGGCGCTCGCGCGGTTCGACGACAAACTCCGGCTGCCGCTCAAGAAGGCGGGGCTCCTGACGCGCGATCCGCGGATGCGCGAGCGCAAGAAGTACGGCCAGCCCGGCGCGCGCCAAAAGTTCCAGTACTCGAAGCGCTAGTGCCGAGGCGGCGTGACGTGGTGCGCGTTGCCCTGGCCGGCGCGAGCGGCTACATCGGTGCCGAGCTCCTGCGGCTCCTGCTGAGCCATCCGAAGATCGAGATCACCGGCGTGACCTCCGAGCGGCGGGCCGGCGAGCCGCTCGGGCGTGCCTACCCGCATCTGCGGGGGTTGACGGAGCTCGCCTTCCACGACCTCGAGGCCGAGTGGCTCGCCGGGGTCGCCGACGCCGTGTTCCTCGCCCTGCCCCACATGGAGTCGCAGCGCGTGGTGCCGATCCTGCGTCGCCGCGGCGTGCGGGCGATCGATCTCTCCGCCGACTACCGGCTGCGCGACCCGGACGACTACGTGACGTGGTACAAGGCGCCGCACACCGATCTCGCCGGCCTCGCCGAGGCGGTCTACGGCCTGCCCGAGCTCCATCGCAAGGCGATCGCCGCCGCGGCGCTCGTCGCGTCGCCGGGCTGCTACCCGGCCGGCGCGATCCTCGCGACGGCCCCCCTGCTCAAGCGCGGGCTCGCGCGTCTGGACGGCATCGTGATCGACGGCAAGTCCGGCGTGACCGGTGCCGGGGCGCAGGGCCGGAAGATCGATCCGATGTACCTCTATACCGAAGCGAACGAGAACGTGCAGGCGTACGCGATCGCGAGCCACCGCCACACGCCCGAGATCGAGCAGGAGCTCGGCGCGCTCGCCGGCGCCTCGCTCCGCGTCGCCTTCACGCCCCACCTCGTCCCGCTCAACCGCGGGCTCTTCACCACCGCCTCGGTGCCGCTCGCCACGACACTCTCGACGCCCGAGCTCCTTGCCGTCTACCGCGAGTTCTACGCCGGCGAGCCGTTCGTCCGCGTGCTGGACGAAGGCGAGCGGCCGACCACGCGCGCGGTCGTCGGGTCGAACTACTGCGACGTTGCGGTGGTCGCCGATGGGAGGACCGCTCGCGCCGTGTGCCTGTCGGCGATCGACAACCTCGGCAAAGGGGGCTCGGCCAACGGCGTCCAGAACCTCAACGTCATGTTCGGCTGGCCAGAGCGCACGGGGCTCGAGTCGCCTCCCGTGTATCCCTAACGCGATGGCGCCGGCGGAGGTCGTCGAGTGGCTCGAGGGCGGCGTCACGGCGGTGCCCGGGATCCTCGCGGGCGGCGTGGCGGCGGGCATTAAGCCGAGCGGGAAGAAGGATCTCGCGCTGATCTACTCGTCGACGCCCGCGCGCGCCGCCGTGAGGTTCACCTCGAACCAGGTCAAGGGCGCCCCGGTGCGCGTCTCCATGGAGCACGCGCGCGGCGGCCAGGCCCAGGCGATCGTCGCCTCGAGCGGCTGCGCCAACGTGTGCACGGGTGAGCGCGGGATCAGCGACGCGCGCGAGATGACTCGGCTCGTCGGCGAGCTGCTGCGGATTCCCGCGACGCATGTCCTGGTCGCCTCGACCGGCGTCATCGGTGTCCCGCTGCCGATGGACAAGATCCGCGCCGCACTGCCGAAGCTCGCCAAGGCGCTGTCCCCGCAGGGTGGGCGGGCCGCGGCCGAGGCGATTCTCACCACGGATACCAAGCCGAAGGAAGCGGCGCTCCGGCTCGAGATCGACGGTCGCGCCGTCACGATCGGCGGGATCGCGAAGGGCGTCGGCATGATCGAGCCCCACCTGGCGACCATGTTCTGCTTCGCGGCGACCGACGCGGTCGTGGCGCCGGCGGCGCTCACGGCCGTCGTGCGGCGAACCGTGGACCGATCCTTCAACTGCATCACGGTGGACGCGGACCAGTCCACGAGCGACACGGTGGCGGTCCTCGCGAACGGGCTCGCCGAGAACCGACCCCTCGAGCGCGGGCGGGGGCTCGCGCAGTTCGCCGCCGGCCTGGAGGCGCTGATGCAGCGGCTCGCGCGGGCGCTCGTCGCGGACGGTGAGGGCGCGACGAAGCTCGTCGCGATCGCGGTGCGCGGGGCGGCGAGCCGGCGCGACGCGCTGCTCGCGGCGCGGAGCGTGGCGAACTCGCCGCTCGTGAAGACCGCGCTCAACGGCGCCGATCCGAACTGGGGGCGGATCATGATGGCCCTCGGCAAGTCGCCGGCGCGGGTGGAGCAGGACAAGGTGGCCATCGCCTTCGGCGGCGAGCGGCTCGTCGAGCGCGGCATGCTGCGGGAAGGGGTGCGCCTGGAGCGCATCCGGGAGATCATGGGAGGGCGAGAGTACGAGATCACGATCGACCTGGGCCTCGGCCGCGGCGAGGACCGCGTCTGGACCTGTGACCTCAGCGAGGAGTACGTGAGGATCAACGCCAAATACACGACGTAGTCCACCATCACGCACGCCGCGCGCTTTCGGTCGGGCGCACACCAGCCCCGTGGCGCGGCGGAGGCAAACCGAAGGAGGAGTCATGGCGACGTTGACGATGAAGGAGTTGCTGGAGGCCGGAGTGCACTTCGGCCACCAGACCAAGCGGTGGAACCCGAAGATGCAGAAGTACATCTTCGGGGAGCGCAACGGCATCTACATCATCGACCTACAAAAGACGCTCAAGAAGTTCCGCGAGGCCTACGCGTTCGTCCGCGACCTGGCCGCCGGCGGGGGCACCGTGCTCTTCGTCGGCACCAAGAAGCAGGCACAGGAGACGGTCTTCGAGGAGGCGACCCGGTGCTCCATGTTCTACGTGAACGAGCGCTGGCTGGGCGGGACGCTGACGAACTTCGCGACGATCCGCAAGTCGATCGCGCGGCTCAAGAAACTCGAGGAGATGAAGGAGACGGGCGAGTTTGAGCGGGTTCCGAAGAAGGAGGCGCTCGAGCTCGACCGCGAGCGAGAGAAGCTCCAGAAGGCGCTCGTCGGCATCAAGGCGATGGAGCAGCTGCCCTCGGCGGTCTTCATCATCGACCCGCGTAAGGAGAAAATCGCGGTGGCGGAGGCGCAGCGGCTCGGCATCCCGATCGTGGCGATCGTCGACACCAACTGTGATCCGTCCGGGATCGACTACCCGATCCCGGGCAACGACGACGCGATCCGGGCCGTGCGACTCATCACGTCGCGCATCGCGGACGCGATCAACGAGGGGCGCGGCACCCTGTCAAAGGACGAGACCGGGGCGGCGGCCGAGGCGACCGAGACGGTCGCCGAGCCCGCCGAGGTGGCCGCGATCGAGGCGGAGAGTTAACGATGGCGTCGAGCGCCCAGCTCGTGAAGGAGCTCCGCGACCGCACGGGCGCGGGGGTGATGGACTGCAAAGAGGCCCTCGAGGAGACGCGGGGAAATCTAGAATCGGCGATCGAGTACCTCCGGAAGAAAGGGCTCGCGCAGGCGGCGAAGCGCGCGCACCGGGAAGCGAAGGAGGGCGTCGTCGCGGCCTACATCCACCCCGGGGCCAAGCTTGGCGTGCTCGTCGAGGTCAACTGCGAGACGGACTTCGTGGCCAAGACCGACGCGTTCCAGGCGCTCGTCAGGGACGTCGCGATGCAGATTGCCGCGGCGAACCCCGCGTACGTCGGGCGCGAGGACGTGCCCCCGGCGGTCGTCGAGCGCGAGCGCGAGGTCTACCGGGCCCAGCTCGCCGACCAGAAGAAGCCGCCGCAGATCATCGACAAGATCGTCGAGGGCAAGCTCGAGAAGTTCTTCGGCGAGCAGTGCCTGCTCGAGCAGGCCTTCATCAAGGACGCGTCGGGCAAGACGCGAGTCCGAGACGTCGTCGACGGCGTGAACGCCAAGACGGGCGAGCGCGTGGCCGTCAAGCGCTTCGCGCGGTTCCAGGTCGGCGAGGCGGGGTAGGATGGCGGCGGGTGCAGGGGCCGCGCGCCCGGCGTACCGCCGTATCGTCCTGAAGCTGTCGGGGGAGGCCCTCGCCGGCAGCCAGGGCTACGGGATCGATCCGCAGATGCTGGTGCGGATGGCCGCGGAAATCCGCGAGGTCACGACGCTCGGCGTCCAGGTCGCGATCGTCATCGGCGGCGGCAACATCTTCCGCGGCATCGCGGCGAGCGCCGGCGGCATGGATCGCGCGACCGCCGACTACATGGGCATGCTCGCGACGGTGATCAACGCGCTCGCGCTCCAGGACGCGCTCGAGAAAGCCGGCTTGCAGACGCGCGTGCTCTCCGCGATCGAGATGCGCGCCGTGGCGGAGCCGTACATTCGTCGACGCGCCATCCGGCACCTCGAGAAGGGCCGTGTCGTCATCTTCGCCGCGGGTACCGGGAACCCCTTCTTCACGACCGACACGGCCGGCGCGCTTCGCGCGGTCGAGATCGGCGCCGACGCGATCATGAAGGCGACGAAGGTCGACGGCATCTACTCGGCCGACCCGCAGCGCGACCCGCGCGCCCAGCGGCTGGCGCACGTGACCTACATCGACGTGCTGAACCGGGGGCTCCAGGTCATGGACTCGGCCGCGATCTCGCTCTGCATGGACAACAAGCTGCCGATCATCGTCTTCGATCTGACCCGTTCCGGGAACGTCAGGCGGATCGTGCTCGGCGAACCGGTCGGCTCGATCGTGTCGGCTGGAGGGTAAGGCATGCAGACGCTGCTGAAGGATGCGGAGGCCAGGATGGGCGCTGCGCTCGAGGCGCTCGGGCGCGAGTTCGCCACCGTGCGAACCGGGCGCGCCTCGACGGGGCTGCTGGACGCGCTCCGCGCGGACTACTACGGCACGCCGACGCCGCTCAACCAGATGGCGTCCATCTCGGTGCCGGACGCCCGCACGCTCACGATCCAGCCGTGGGAAGTGAGCCAGCTCAAGGCGATCGAGAAGGCCATCATGGCGTCGGACCTCGGGCTCACGCCGATCAACGACGGAAAGGTGATCCGGCTCGCAATCCCACCCCCGACCGAGGAGCGGCGGAAGCAACTCGTGAAGACCGTCGCCAAGCACGCCGAGGAAGCCCGCGTCGCGATCCGGAACATCCGGCGCGAGGCGAACGACAAGCTCAAAGCCATGGCCCACGACAAGAAGATCTCCGAGGACGAGGAGCGCCGCGGCCACGACCAGATCCAGAAGACGACCGACAGGTACATCGTGAAGGTGGACGAGCTCCTGAAGAAGAAGGAGCAGGAAATTTTGTCCTTCTAGCCCATGTGTGACATGACCGTCGCATGGCGTTGAAACCCGTGGGTGCCGGAGCGCAGGTGGAGCTGGCCGGGCTCGACGAGGTCGAGCTGCTCGCGGTCGTGCGCGCCCAGCCGCGGCCCGCGCATGTCGCGATCATCATGGACGGCAATGGCCGCTGGGCGACGCGGCGGGGCCTGCCGCGCGTCGCCGGCCACCGGGAGGGCGTGAAGACGGCGCGCGCGATCGTCCGCGCCGCGGACGCGCTCGGCCTGCGCTACCTGACGCTGTACGCGTTCTCGACCGAGAACTGGAGTCGGCCGGAGGACGAGGTGTCGACCCTCCTGCGCCTGCTCGAGCGGGCGATCCGCTCGGAGCTGCCGGAGCTCATGGAGCGCAACGTGCGTCTCCGCGTGCTCGGGCGTACGAACGGCGTGCCGCTCCAGGTGCGCCGGGGGATCGACCACGTGGTCCAGGCGACGCGCGACAACACGGGCCTCACCCTCATGATGGCGTTCAACTACGGCGGGCGCGATGAGCTCATCGACGCCTGCCGCGCGCTCGCGCGGCAGGTGCAAGCCGGAGAGCTCCGGCCCGAGGACATCGGGGAAAAGGAGATCCAGCAGGCTCTCTACACCGCCGACGTGCCGGACCCCGACCTCCTGATCCGGACGAGCGGCGAGATGCGCGTGTCGAACTTTCTCCTGTGGCAGATCGCCTACACCGAGCTGTGGATCACACCGACCCTCTGGCCGGACTTCGGCGCCGTCGACCTCTACCGCGCGATCGCCGAGTTCCAGGGGCGGACGCGCCGGTTCGGCGGGGTCTAGCGAGAGGGGAATGAAACGGATCACGTTGCTCGGCGCGACCGGCTCCGTCGGTCTCCGGACACTCGATCTGGTCTCGAGCTTCCCGGAGGAGTTCCGGGTGGTCGGGCTCGCCGCGCGCGGGTCCAACGTCGAGCGCGTCGCCGATCTCTGCCGGAAGTACTCGCCGCGCGCCGTCGCGCTCCTCGACGGAGGCGCGCTCGATCAGCTGGCGCGCATCCTGCCGAGCCCGCGGCCGGAGCTCCTCGTCGGGCCGGACGGCCTCGTGGCGCTCACACGCGACGTGGATGCCGACGTCGTCGTCTCGGCGCTCGTCGGCGGCGCCGGGCTCCTGCCGACGATGGCCGCGATCGTCGCGGGCCGGACCGTCGCGCTCGCCAACAAGGAGACGCTCGTGATGGCGGGGAGCCTGATGACGGCCGCCGCGCGCGCGCGCGGCGTGAGGCTCCTCCCCGTGGACTCCGAGCACAGCGCCGTCTTCCAGTGCCTGGCGGGCCACAATCGGGCCGACGTCCACCGGATTCTGCTGACCGCGTCCGGTGGACCGTTCCGCGAGACGCCGAAGGCCAACCTCGCGGCGATGACGGTCGAGGACGCGCTCAAGCATCCCACGTGGAAGATGGGCGCGAAGATCACGATCGACTCGGCGACACTCATGAACAAGGGGCTCGAGATCATCGAGGCACGCTGGCTGTTCGACGTGGCCTCGGACCAGGTGCAGGTCGTCGTCCACCCGCAGTCGATCGTGCACTCGATGGTGGAGTACGTGGACGGGTCGGTCATCGCCCAGCTCGGCCTCGCCGACATGGGTGTGCCCATCCTCTACGCCCTCACGTATCCCGAGCGGCGGCCGACGCCGGCCGCCCGCCTCGACCTCACCCGGGTGGGGCAGCTGACGTTCTACGCGCCCGACACGGACAAGTTCCCCTGCCTCAGGCTGGCGCGCGGCGCGCTCGAGCGCGGCGGGGCCGCACCGGTCGTGCTCAACGCGGCGAACGAGGTCGCGGTCGCCGCCTTCCTCGACCGCCGCATCGGGTTCACCGAGATCGCCCAGCTGATCGAGTGGGCGCTCGACGACGCCGGCGCCGGCGCTGTCCGCTCGCTCGAGGAGTGCGTGGCGATCGACGCCGAGACCCGCCTGCGGGTGGGACGCAGGATCGACGTGTGCCGCGGAGGCGCCTCCGCATGATGACCGTGGTCTCGTTCGTCGTCGTCATCGGCATCCTCATCCTGATCCACGAGCTCGGCCACTTCATCGTCGCGCGCCTCACCGGGGTCGGGGTCGAGCGCTTCTCGATCGGGTTCGGCCCGGTGCTCCTCCGCTGGCGCGGGAAGGAGACCGAGTACTGTCTCTCCGCCGTCCCGATGGGCGGCTACGTCAAGATGATGGGCGAGGAGAACCCGCTCGAGGGCGGGAGCGGGCCCGTCCCCTTCGATCCGGCGAAGTCGTTCGCGCTCAAGCCGCTCTGGGCGCGGTTCCTGATCGTCTTCGCGGGCCCCGGGATGAACTTCGTCCTCGCCGCGCTCATCTTCACGGTCGTGCTCGCGACCGTCGGGCGGCCGGTCTGGCCACCGGTCATCGGCCGGGTCGCCGACGCGGGCCCCGCGGCGGCGGCGGGCCTCATGACCGACGACGTCGTGACGCGCGTGGACGGCCGGCCGATCGCCCACTGGGAGGACCTCGAGCGCGCCGTCGCCGGATCGGACGGGCGGCCGCTCACGCTCACCGTCAGGCGCGGCGGGGCCGAGCTGACGCTCAGCGTGACGCCGCGACGAACGACCGTGCGCGACCCGATCTTCCGGGACCCGAAGGACGCGTGGGAGCTCGGCGCCGGGCCGAAGCTCACGCCGCAGATCGGCGCCGTGAACCCGGGCACACCCGCCGAGACGGCGGGCGTGCGCGTCGGGGACCTGGTCCTGGCGGTCGCGGGTCAGCCGGTCTTCACGCCCGACGATCTCATGCAGGCGATCCAGAAGCGCGGCGGCGAGACCTTCGACGTCGTCGTGGAACGCGATGGCAAGCCCGCGACGCTGACCGTCACGGCTACCGCCGTCAGGGAGAAAGGGCCCGGTGGGCAGGAGGTCGAGATCGGACGCATCGGGGTGGGCATCGTCACCCGGGTGGTGCGTTACGAACCCTACAACCCGCTCGTCGCGGTGGCCTACGGCTGGGTCAAGACGTGGGACATGACCTGGCTCACGGCCAAGGGGCTCTGGAAAATCGTCTCGCGGCAGATCGACTCGTCGAACATCGGCGGCCCCATCCAGATCGCGGCGGAGGCCGGGCGTCAGGCGAAGGAGGGCGCCGCCTCGCTCGCGGTGTTCACGGCGATCATCAGCGTGAACCTCGCCCTGCTGAACCTCCTGCCGGTGCCGATGCTCGACGGCGGACACCTCTTCTTCTTCGTCATTGAGGCGATCATGGGGCGGCCGCTGTCGCTCAGGAAGCGCGAAGCGGCGCAACAGCTCGGGTTCGTTTTGCTGATGCTCCTGATGGTCTACGCGCTCTACAATGACCTGGTGCGGATCGACGCTTTCAGGATCTTCAAATAGGACGGCTCCATGATCACACGGCGGACGACGCGGCAGATCCGGTTGGGCAATGTCAAAGTCGGCGGCGACGCGCCGCTCACCGTGCAGTCGATGACGAAGACCGACACGCGCGACGTCCAGGCGACGCTGCTCGAGATCTGGTCGCTCGAGGCGGCCGGCTGCGACATCGTCCGGTGTGCGGTGCCCGTCCGCGAGGCCGCCGAGAAGCTCGGCGAGATCAAGCGGCAGATCCGCATCCCGCTCGTGGCGGACATCCACTTCAACTACAAGCTGGCGCTCATCGCGCTGGAGCAGGGCGTCGACGGCTTGCGCCTCAACCCCGGAAACATCGGCGGCAAGCAGTTCGTGCAGGAGGTCGTGAACGTCGCCAAGGAGAAGAAGATCCCCATCCGCATCGGCGTCAACGCGGGCTCGCTCGAGAAGGATCTTCTCGCCAAGTACGGCGGGCCGACCGCCGAGGGCATGGTCGAGTCTGCACTGCGGCATATCCGGATCCTTGAGGACTGCGACTATCCGGAGATGAAGATCTCGCTGAAGGCCTCGGACCCGCGCATGATGATCGAGGCGTACCGCAAGCTCGCCGACCAGGTCGACTACCCCTTTCACCTGGGTGTGACGGAGGCGGGCACGCCCGGCGTCGGCACGATCAAGTCGGCGGTCGGCCTCGGCGCGCTCCTCTCAGAGGGCATCGGCGACACGATCCGCGTCTCGCTCTCCGCGGATCCGACCGAGGAAGTCCGGGTCGGGATCGACATCCTCAAGTCGCTCGGCCTCAGGAAGGGCGGCCTCACGTTCGTCTCGTGCCCCTCGTGCGGTCGCGCCGACGTCGATCTCGTCAAGCTCGCGAAGGAAGTCGAGGACGAGTTCCGCGGGCTGAACGAGGAGATCCACATCGCCGTGATGGGGTGCGTGCCGGAGGGCCAGTCGGTCGTCACGCGGCAGGGACCCAAACCGATCGAGACGGTCTCCGAGACCGACGAAGTTCTGACGCACGCCGGCGAATATCGCAAGGTCGAATGGGCGAGCACGCATGCGTTCGACGGTGAGTTAGTCGAAGTTCAGCCAACCGGGTTCGTGCCGGTGCGGCTGACCGAGAACCATCCCGTCTGGGCGTTCCCGCGACCGATGCGGTTGAAGGCAGGGCGCGAACGTCGGCCGCATGTGCAGGCGGTGCTCACCGCCGGCGCGGAGCCTCGCTGGGTGCCCGCCGGCCAGCTGCGCGCCGGGTGGGTGCTGGCGTATCCGGTCCTGCAGGAGAAGGAAGACCGGGCAACGCTCGCCGCCGAAGGCTTCGGCGAGATCCCGGTCGATGACGACTTCATGACGCTCGCCGGTTACTACCTCTCCGAAGGCACGATATCCGGCACGGCCGGCAAGCCACACCAGCAGTTCTTCTGCTTCCACGAGGAGCAGCGCGAGTACGTCGAGCGTCTCCAGGGAATTCTCGCCGGTCTCGGCCTGACGTCGCAGGTGCGCCGCCGGCGGGACACGGCGGAAGTCATTGCCCACTCGCTGGCGCTCGGGCGACTGCTCGAGTCCCTCTTCGGACACGGCGCCACAGAAAAGCGCATGCCCGACTGGATGGAGCGGCTACCGCACCACAAGCAGCGGGCCCTCGTGAAGGCGCTGTGGGAAGGGGACGGCTACCTGGGCCGGGTGCGTGGCCACTGGCGGGCCACGTATTGCACGTCGTCACACGCGCTCGCTATCCAGGTCCATCAGCTTCTGCTTCGGCTCGGGGTCCCGGCGTTTCTCCATCATCGCGACCAGCGCGCGCGCCAGCGCAACTGGGTCGTCTCGGTCACCGGGCAGGCGGGCCTCACGCGGCTCGCGGAAATTCTACAGCTCGGCGCGCTCCGCGGGTGCCGCGACGGCGGCAGAGGTCAGGTCGTGCTCACCGACACCACGCTCTACGTCGGCGTCCGCTCCGTGCGGCGAGTCCCATGGACGGGGCATGTGCACAACCTCGAGGTGGAGGGCGTCCACTCGTTCGCACTGCCCGGCGCCATGCTGCACAACTGCGAAGTGAACGGCCCCGGCGAGGCGCGCGCCGCCGACATCGGCGTGGCGGGCGGGCGTGGGATCGGCCTCATCTTCAGGAACGGCGAAGTCGTCCGCAAGGTCCCCGAGAAAGACATCGTGAAGGCGATGCGCGAGGAGGTCGACCGGTTCATCGCCGAACGGAAGGCCGCGCAGGCGGCGGCGCCAGTCAACGACTGATGGGCCAGTACCGGGTCCACGTCTTCGTGTGCACCGGGGGCGATACCTGCCCGACGCAGGGCGATGTCGAGGGGTTCGTGACGCACCTCCGCGGTGAGGTGGCGAGGGCCGGTCTCAAGGACGACGTCCGGATCAACAAGGCCGGCTGCTTCTCGCAGTGCGGGCACGGCCCGATGATGGTCGTGTATCCCGACAACGTCTGGTACTGCGGCGTCCAGGAGAGCGACCTCCGGGACATCTTCGAGTCGCACATCGTCGCCGGGAAGCCCGTGGCGCGCCTCCAGTACGCGCCCGGCGTCAAAGGGGCCAACAAGAAGAAGGGCGCGAAGTAGCCGTGCGCCGCTCGCAGTCCCTCGTTCCCACCCTCCGGGAGGATCCCGCCGACGCCGAAGCGCTGAGCCACAAGCTCATGCTCCGCGCCGGCCTCGTGCGTCAGCTCGCCGCCGGCGTCTACGTGTACCTGCCGCTCGGGCAGCGCGTCCTCGACAAGGTCAACGCGATCATCCGCGAGGAGATGAACGCGATCGGCGGGCAGGAGATCACGATGCCCGTGATCCATCCCGCCGACATCTGGAAGCAGTCGGGCCGCTGGGAGGGCATCCCGGAGATGTTCAAACTCCAGGACCGCTACGGACGCGACCTGTGCCTCGGGATGACGCACGAGGAAGTCGTCGCGTGGCTCGCCGCGCGCGAGATCCGCTCCTACCGTGACCTGCCGCAGATCTGGTACCAGATCCAGACCAAGGAGCGTGACGAGGCGCGCCCACGGTCGGGTGTGCTGCGCACGCGCGAGTTTCTGATGAAGGACGCCTACACCCTCGACCCCGACCCGGCCGCGCTCGACCGCTCCTACGCGGCGCACGAGCGCGCCTACCGGCGGATCTTCGACCGCTGCAGGCTCCGCTACTGGGTCGTGCAATCCGACACGGGCATGATGGGCGGCCTCGGCTCTCACGAGTTCATGGCGCCGGCCGCGGCGGGCGAGGACGAGATCGCGATCTGCGGCGGCTGTGGGTACGCCGCGAACGTCGAGGTCGCCCGCGGCGTCCCGGTGCCGCCGGCGTTCCCCGCCTGGGCGCGTGAGGAGGTGGCGACGCCCGGCGCGCGCACGATCGCCGAGGTCGCGCGGCTCCTGTCGATCGACCCGCGTCTCACGATCAAGTCGCTCCTCTACATCGGGCCGACCGGGCCCGTGCTCGTGCTGGTCCGCGGCGACCAGACGCTCCACGAACGGAAGCTCGGCCGCGCCCTCGGCGGAGAGGTCCGCCCCGCGCATCCCGACGAGGTCCGCCAGCACCTGGGCGCCCCGGCAGGGTCGGTCGGTCCCGTCGGCGCGCGGGTGCCGGTGCTCGCCGACGAGCATCTCAAGGACGGCGTCTACGTCGTCGGCGCGAACCGCGAGGGCTTCCACTTGCGCGGGGTCAGCGCCGGCCGCGACTTCGACTGCCGCTTTGCCGACCTCCACGCCGTCACCGCCGGCGAGGCGTGCGTCGAGTGTGGCAAGCCGCTCGGTGTCGAGAAGGTCATCGAGATCGGCAACATCTTCAAGCTCGGCACGAGGTACTCGGTGGCGCTCGGCGCCACGTATCTCGACGAGTCAGGACGCGAGCAGCCGATCGTCATGGGGAGCTACGGCATCGGTCCGGCCCGGATCGCCGCCGCCGCGATCGAGCAGCTCGCCGACGGGGACGGGATCGTCTGGCCGTGGCCCATCGCGCCGCTGCACGTGTACATCGTCTGCGTGAGCGTCAAGGACCAGGCTCAGCGGGATGCCGCCGAGGCGATCTACGATGCGTGCTGGGCGCACGGTGTCGAGGCGATGCTGGACGACCGCGACGAACGACCCGGGGTGAAGTTCAAGGACGCGGACCTCCTCGGCCTGCCCGTGCGCGTCACGGTCGGCAACGCCTTCGTGAAGGAGGGCCTGGTCGAGGTCCGCTCCCGCAAGACGCGCCATGAGAGCCGCGTTCCCAAGGACAAAGTCATCGACGCCGTCCACGCGATCGAGACGGCCGAGGCCCGGACGTAGGGCCGGCCGGACCTCGGCAGCCTTGCCTGCGCCCTCGATACGTGCTAAATTCCTGAAAAAGTGGGCGTTGCCCGCTTTTTTTAGTTTAGCCACGGGCAAGGGGAGTGCCCCATGGACGACGCGGTGCAGGCCGACCAGATCGAGGAGGTCGTGATGCCGGTGCTGCGTGACCACGGGCTCGAGCTGGTCGACATCGAGTGGCGCCCGCTCCGCCCACGCGGGGTCCTGCGTCTCTTCGTCGACAAGTCCGGCGGTGTCGGGATCGGGGACTGCGAGCGGGCGAGCCGCGAGATCGGCGACGTGCTCGACGCGGCCGCGATCATCGACGCCTCCTACGATCTCGAGGTGTCCTCTCCCGGGCTGGAGCGCGTCCTGCGCAAGGAGCGCGAGTTCCGCTGGGCGATCGGCAAGCGGGTGCGCTGCTGGCTCGCCGGTGGGCGTGAGTTGCGCGGCCGGCTCGTGGCGGTGGAGGCGGACCAGCTCGTGCTGGAGGACGACGGCGACCGGGTGGACCTCCCGCGCGCCGGCGTCACGAAGGCCCGGTTGGAGGCGGAAGTCCCCTGGCCGCGCAAGGCGTAGAATCTCAGGCAGGTGTTGGAATCGATGAACCGGGAACTGATCAACGTCATCGAGCAGATCGGGCGCGAGAAGGGGATCGACAAGGAGATTCTCTTCGAGGCGCTGGAGTCTGCCCTGCTCTCGGCCTCCCGGAAGACCCTCGGGCCGGCCGACAATGTGCGCATGCACATCGACCGCAAGAGCGGCGACCTGCGCGTCTACTGCCGGAAGAAGGTCGTCGAGGAGGTGACCGACGACAAGCTCGAGATCAGCCTGGCCGACGCCAAGGCGCTGAACAAGGAGGCCGAGCTCGGCGACGAGCTCGAGCTGGAGCAGGAGCGGCCGCCGCAGG
The DNA here is from genome assembly GCA_003221695.1 of Candidatus Rokuibacteriota bacterium. Lineage (GTDB taxonomy): Bacteria > Methylomirabilota > Methylomirabilia > Rokubacteriales > CSP1-6 > 20CM-2-70-11. The sequence continues at coordinate 61,818 of QHSX01000039.1, read as the reverse complement.
AGTTCGGCCGGATCGCGGCCCAGACGGCCAAGCAAGTCATCCTACAGAAGGTCCGGGACGCGGAACGTGAGGGCATCTACTCAGAGTTCGCGGGCAAGGAGGGCCAGATCCTCCGCGGGGTCGTGCACAGGATCGAGAAGCGCAACGTGATTCTCGAGATCGGCAAGGCCGAGGCGATTCTGCCCGAGCGGGAGCAGATCCCGGGCGAGCGCTACAACCCGGGCGATCGCATCCGCGCCTACGTCCTCGAAGTGCGGCGCACGGCCAAGGGCCCGCAGATCTCGCTTTCGCGGACCCATCCGGGTTACCTCGCCCGGCTCTTCGAGACGGAGATCCCCGAGATCCAGGAGGGGATCGTCGTCGTGAAGGCCACGGCGCGCGAGGCGGGCGAGCGTGCCAAGGTGGCGGTCGCGTCGACCAAGCGGGACGTCGATCCCATCGGTGCCTGCGTCGGGTTGCGCGGCACGCGCATCCAGGTGATCAGCCGCGAGCTGCGGGGCGAGAAGATCGACATCATCGAGTGGTCGCACGACCCGGCGACGTTCGTTGCACGCGCGCTGTCGCCGGCGAAGGTGTCGTCCGTCGTGATCGCGGAGCCGAGCGAACCCGACGGTCAGCCGTCGGCGCTCGTCATCGTTCCCGATAACCAGCTCTCGCTGGCGATCGGCAAGAAAGGCCAGAACGCGCGGCTCGCCGCCAAGCTCACGGGGATGCGCATCGACATCAAGAGCGAGTCGGAGGTCGAGGCCGAGCGGGCGGCGGGCGAGGGCCTGCCGCCGGTGGACCGCGCGGCGCTCATGGCGCTCCCCGGGGTGAGCCCGGAGCTCGTCGAGCCGCTCGTCGCCGCGGGGCTCGGTTCGCCCGCGGCGATCGTGAAGGCTGGACCGGGAAAACTCGGGCTCGTCCCGGAGGTCGGCGGCCACGCCGACGCGATCCACGCCGCGGCCGTCGAGTGGGTGGCGGCGCACACCCCCGCGCCCGAGCCGAGCGGAGCCTCCGAGGAAACGGAGGCGCCCGCATGAAGCGCGAGCCTCGTCGCACGTGTCTCGGGTGTCGGCGCGCGCGGCCGAAGCAGACGCTCGTGCGGCTCGTGCGAGGGCGCGACGGCGTCGTGGTCACGGACTCGCGCGGCGTCGTCGGAGGTCGCGGCGCCTGGGTGTGCCCGGACGACCCGTGCCTCGCGCGCGCGCTCTCGCGTGCACGGCTCACCCATGCGTTCAGGAGACCCTGTGAAGCGAGCGCGGAGCTCGCGGTGGTCGTGCGAGCCGTAGCACGTCGTGGGGTTGGGGCCCCACCGTGCGAGGTGAGCCTATGAGACCCGGTCGTGCGAGCCGTAGCACGTCGTGGGGTTGGGGCCCCACCGTGCGAGGTGAGCCTATGAGACCCGGTCGTGCGAGCCGTAGCACGTCGTGGGGTCGCAGTGCGAGCCGTAGCCGGAGGCAAGGCGAGCCTGTGATCGGGGCCCCACCGTGCGAGGCGAGCCTGTGAACCGGGCCGTGCGGAACACGTTTCGGAGGAGGTGAGGGGGCTGTGGCGGCAAAGGTGAAGCTGATGGAGCTCGCGAAGGAGCTCGGCGTGACCAGCAAGGAACTCATGGTCGCCGCCGAGGAGATGGGACACAAGGGGCTACGCGCCATGAGCCCTCTCGACACGACGCTCGCGAACGCGCTGCGCGTCAAGCTCGGGCGTGGTCGAGAGTTACCCGAGGAGCCGAAGCCCAAGCGCGCCGTGAGGCCGAAGGACCCGACGGAGGCCGCGGCGACCGACGGCGCGCCGATCAAGAAGAAGGCGCCGACGCGGTCAAAGAAGGCTGCCGAAGTTACGCTCGAGGAGCCGCCCGCGGAAGTCAAGCCCGCGGCGACGATCGTCAAGCCGAAGCCTGTGCCGGAGATCGTGGCCGAGCCTCCGCTCGTCGCCAAGCGCGAATCCGAGATCGCTCCGGAGCCGAGCGTGGTGACCCTCGCGCCCGAGGCGCCGCCAGCCGCGGCGAAGCCGGCGGCGGCCGCTCCGGCGGTGCCGGGCGTGCCCACCAAGAAGCCCGAGCCGAAGATCGTCCCGTTCCGTCCGATCGAGCGGCCGACGCCGGCGCCTGCACGCCCGACCCGTCAGCCGACGCCGCCGTTCGCGCCGCCGCGCGTGACCACGGTGCTGCGGCCCGCTCCACCCGCCGCGCCGTCGCGCCCGGCCCAGCCCGCGGCGCCTGCAGCGGCCCGTCCGGCTGCGGCCGCCGCCGTCGAGACGCCGCCCGCACCGCCGGCCGAGGTCAAGCGTGAGTTGGTCCGGGTACCCGAGTCCGTCACGGTGGGCGAGCTCGCCGAGAAGATGCGGCGGAAGTCGGGCGAGGTGATCAAGGCGTTGCTCGAGCTCGGCGTCATGGCGACGGTCAACGAGTTGCTCGATCCGACGGCCGCGAAACTCGTCGCCGACAAGTTCAACGTGGATCTCGAGGTCCGGTCCGTAGAGGGCGAGGTCGTCGACGAGGAGGACCTCGACCCGGCGCAGCTCAAGCTCCGCCCGCCCGTCGTCACGGTCATGGGCCATGTCGACCACGGCAAGACCTCGCTCCTCGACGCGGTCCGTAAATCGAAGGTCGCCGAGAAGGAGTTCGGCGGGATCACACAGCACATCGGGGCCTACCAGGTCGAGACCCGGCACGGCAAGGTCTCGTTCCTGGACACGCCGGGCCACGAGGCGTTCACGGCGATGCGCGCGCGCGGCGCCCAGGCCACGGACATCGTTATCCTCGTGGTGGCCGCCGACGACGGCGTCATGCCGCAGACCATCGAAGCGATCAATCACGCGCGCGCGGCGAACGTGCCGATCATCGTCGCCGTGAACAAGATCGACAAGCCCGAGGCCGACGCTGAGCGCGTCAAGCGCGAGCTCGCCAACCAGGGCTTGATCCCGGAGGAGTGGGGTGGGCAGACGATTTACGTTCCGACGTCGGCGAAGAAGGGGACGGGCATCGACCAACTCCTCGAGATGACCGCCCTCCAGTCCGAGATCCTCGAGCTCAAGGCCAATCCGAACCGTGCCGCCCGGGGCGTGATCATCGAGAGCCGGTTGGACCGCGGGCGCGGCCCTGTCGCGACCGTGCTGATCCAGAACGGCACGCTGAAGGAGGGAGACGCGGTCGTCGTCGGAGCCCACTCGGGCCGGATCCGAGCGTTGAGCGACCCGAGCGGGAAGAAGGTCAAGAGCGCCGGCCCGTCCGACCCCGTCGAGATCCTCGGGCTCAGCGGCGTTCCCGCCGCGGGCGACGTCCTCGTCGCGGTGTCCGACGAGCGGAAGGCGCGGCAGGTCGCGACCATGCGCCAGGATCGCGACAAGCTCAAGGGCAAGACCGCGACACGGATCACGCTCGAGGGGCTCCAGAAGCAGATCCAGTCGGGCGAGGTGAAGGAGCTCCGGCTCATCCTCAAGGCCGACGTGCAGGGCTCGGTGGAGGCGCTGGCCGACGCGCTCGAGCGGCTGTCGACCGAGGAGGTCAAGCTGAAAGTCATCCACAGCTCGGTGGGCGCGATCAACGAGAGCGACGTCATGCTTGCCTCGGCGTCGAACGCGATCGTGATCGGGTTCAACGTCAAGCCAGAGACCAAGGCGGCATCCCAGGCGCAGGCGAACGGCGTCGACATCCGCAGCTACAACGTCATCTACGACGCGATCGACGATCTGCGGGCCGCCCTGGCCGGCATGCTCGCACCCGAGATCCGCGAGACGACGCTCGGTCGGGCGCAGGTGCGCCAGATCTTCGTCATTTCCAAGCTCGGCCCGGTGTGCGGCTCGCTCGTGGCGGAGGGCAAGATCGTCCGCAACGCGAAGGTACGCGTGCGGCGTGGCGACGAGGTCGTGGGCGAGGGCACGGTCGGCTCGCTGAAGCGGTTCAAGGACGACGCCCGCGAGGTGCTCGCCGGGCTCGAGTGCGGCATCGGCGTCGACGGTGTGACGGGGATCCAGCCGGGCGACGTTCTCGAGGTGTACACGGTCGAGGAAGTCGCGCGCACGCTCTAGAGCAGGCGTTCGCGCCGGAGGGAACCGTGGCGACGGCGCGTGTCGCGCTGGGGATGGTCGAGCTCCATCTACCCGAGGTCGGCTCGCTGAAGGCCAAGCGGCACGTCCTGAAGGGTCTCAAGGAGAGGGTGCGCGCGCGCTTCGAGGTGTCGGTGGCGGAGGTCGATCACCAGGACGTCTGGCAGCGCGCCACCCTCGCGGTCGCCTACGTTTCGGCCGACGCGCGACACGCCAATGAAGTGGTCTCCAAGGCGATGGACTTCATCGAGGACAACGTGGACGGGCGCGTCCTCGAGACGTTCGTGGAGATCCTCTGATGCAGAGCAAACGGCTCGACCGCGTGAACCAGCTCATCAAGGAGGAGGTCTCGACCCTCCTTCAGCGGGAGCTCAAGGACCCCCGGCTCGGCTTCGTCACCGTGACCGAGGTCGAGACCTCGAAGGACCTGCGCGTGGCGAAGGTCTTCGTCTCGGTGCTCGGCGACGAGGCCCAGTGGGCGGCGTCGCTGGCTGCCCTCGGGAGCGCCCGGGGCTTCGTCCGCCAGTGGCTGCGCCACCACCTCGACCTCCGCGTCACGCCGGAGATCGACTTCCGGGCGGACCGCTCGATGGAGCACGCCGCGCGGATCCAGGCTCTGCTGCGGCGGCTCAACGACGACGCGACGTCGTGAGCGGCGCCATCACCCTGACCGATCCCGCGCCCTCCGAGGCCGTGTTGGCCCCGTTCGGCTCTTCGGGGGGCCACGCCCTCATGCTCGGCCACGTCCACCCCGACGCCGACGTGCTGGGGACGCTGCTGGCGCTCGGTCTGGCACTGGAGGCGCGCGGCTGGCGCGTGACCTACGGGGGCCCGCATCCGGCGCCGGCTGGGCTCGCGTTCTTGCCTGGCGTCGAGCGATACCGACGCCTTCACGCGCTCGACGGGAGGTTCGACGTCGCCGTGCTGACGGACTGCCCGAATCCGGCCCGCACCGAGGGACTCATCGACCAGGCGCGCCGGACGGCGGCCACCGTCGTGAACATCGACCACCATCCAGACAACCGGCACTACGGCGACGTGAACTGGATCGACGTGTCCGCCGCGGCCACGGGTGAGATCGTCTACGAGCTGCTCGTGGCGCTCGGCGCCCCGCTGACGCCCTCGATCGCCACCAATCTGTTCACTGCGGTGCATACGGACACGGGCTCCTTCCGCTACTCGAACGTGACGCCGCGGACGTTCCGGACGGCGGCGGCACTCGTCCAGGCGGGCGCGGACCCTGCGTTCGTCTCGGAGTGCCTCTACGAGCGTCGTGCCCCCGACGCGCTCCGGTGGCTCGGCGAGGCGCTCACGCGCGTCGAGGTGAGCGACGACGGCCGCCTCGCGTGGCTGATCCTCCCGGCGGGGTCGATGCCGGAGAAGGTCATCGAGTCCGAGGAACTCGTCAATTATCCGCGCTCGGTGGCGACGGTCCGCGTTGCGTGCCTCTTCCGCGAGCGTGACGGCCAGGTGAAGGTGAGTCTCCGGGGCAAAGGCGACGTGGACGTGCAGCGGATCGCGGCCGAGTTCGGGGGCGGCGGCCATCCGAACGCGGCCGGATGCACGCTCGCGAAGCCGCTGGCCGAGGCGACGCGGGTCGTGCTCGCGGCGGCCCGCGCCGCGCTCGCCGCCGCGCCCGGGACCGGGGGACTGGCGAGGTGAGCGTCAGGGTCGGCGGCTCGGGCGTGCTCGTCGTCAACAAGGGCTCGGGGGTGACGTCGTTCGACGTCGTCGCGCTCCTCCGCCGGCGACTCGGCGTCCGCCGGGTCGGCCATGCCGGTACGCTCGACCCTGCCGCGACGGGCGTCCTGCCGATCCTGATCGGCGAGGCCACCAAGCTCACGCCGTACCTCATGGACCACGACAAGGAGTACGTCGCGATGGTCCGCTTCGGGCTCACGACCGACACCCACGATGTCGGAGGGCGCGTCCTCTCGGAGGTCATGGTCTCCCGGCTCGAGCGACGCGAGCTCGAGGAGGCGAGCCGGCCGTTCGTCGGCCGGATCAAGCAGGTCCCGCCCATGTACTCGGCGGTTCACCACGAAGGGCGCCGGCTCTACGAGCTGGCGCGCGAGGGGATCGAGGTCGACCGCGCGCCCCGGGAGGTCGTCGTCCATTCGATCGCGGTCGAACAGGTCGCTCCTCCGCGAGCCGCCCTCCGTGTCGTCTGCGGCAAGGGCACCTACGTACGCGTGCTCGCCGCCGACCTCGGGGCGGCGCTCGGCTACGGTGGCGCCGTCGAGTGGCTCGTCCGGAGTCGTGTCGGCCCCTTCAGCCTTGCCAACGCGGTCCCCTGGGCCGACGTGGTCAGCGCCGACCCGTCCGCGCTCTGGTCACGCGTCACGCGGCCGGAGTCGGCGCTGGCGGGCTGGCGCTCGGTCCCCCTCGACGAGCGGGCGGCCGTCGCGTTCGTGCACGGCCAGGCCGTCGAGGTCCCCGGGCCCGCGCGCGGCGGGGACGGCTCTTCCGTCCGCGTCCACGACGTCACCGGCGCGCTGATCGGCGTCGGTGCCATCACGGCGGATGGACGCCAGGTGAAACCCGTCCGAATCCTCCATGCGGATCGTCCGGGGACTCGAATCCTACCCGCCTGACGCGGCCCCGAGCGCCGTCGCGCTCGGCGCGTTCGACGGCGTCCACCTGGGCCATCGCGCGATCCTCGGGACGGCCGTGGCGCAGGCGCGACGTAACGGCCTCCAGGCCCTCGCGTGTACCTTCGATCCCCACCCGCTCGAGGTGCTGCAGCCCGAGCGCTCGCCCGCCCCAATTACGACTCTCGAGGAGCGGCTCGAGCTGATCGCCGAGACCGGGATCGACACGACCCTGGTCGTCGTGTTCACCCGCGCCGTCGCCGCGGTCCAGGCGGAGGAGTTCGTCAGCCGCGTGCTCGTGGGGACGCTGCGGGCGCGGGACATCGTCGTCGGCTTCAACCATCGCTTCGGCCACGGCGCCCGCGGCGACGCCGCGCTACTCGAGCGGCTCGGGCGGGACTTTGGATTCCGGGCGCACACGGTTGCCCCGATGACCGTCGACGGTGTCCCCGTGTCCTCGTCTGAGATCAGGAGCGCGCTCCAGCGTGGAGATCTCCCGAAGGCGGTGCGGCTGCTCGGGCGCGCCTACTCGATCCAGGGTGAGGTCGTGCGCGGCGCGGGTCGCGGCCGGGCCCTCGGCTTCCCCACGGCGAACGTCAAGACGGCGCGTCCGCTCCTCCTGCCCCCAGGGGTCTACACCTGCCGGGTGGATGTGGAGGACACGCGCTACCAGGCGGTCATCAACGTGGGCGTCCGGCCGACCTTCGGTGAGACAGAGCTCGCGGTGGAGGCCCATCTCCTCGATTTCTCGGGGGATCTCTATGGCCGCCGGATTCGGCTGACCTTTCTCCGACGTCTCAGGGACGAGCGCAAGTTCCCGAGCGTGGAGGCCCTTCGCGACCAGATCGCTCAGGACGTCCTCGCTGCACGCCAGGACGCCTGAAGCCCGCACTTTACTTCCCCTGGTCGCCGTGGTAGCGTAACAGCTATCTGTTGACAACAAAAGGCGTTTTGAACCCGTCCTGGACGGAGGCGGCTCCCCGGGGCGTGGCGATTGAGGGAGGTCTCCATGCCGCTGACCGTCGACAAGAAGAGGAGCTTGATCGAGCAGTTCCGCGTCCACGCGGGCGACACCGGGTCGCCGGAGGTCCAGGTCGCGCTCCTGACGGAACGGATCAACGGTCTCACCGATCACTTCAAGCAGCACACCAAGGACCACCACTCTCGGCGTGGCCTCTTGATGCTGATCGGCAAGCGCCGAGGGTTGCTCGAGTACCTCAAGGACAAGGACGCCGAGCGCTACCGCACGCTCATCGACAAGCTCGGAATCCGCCGGTGACGGCAACATCAGATTGGTCCTCGGAAAGAGAGAATCCGGGGGCCCGAGGACGATCGTTCAGATGAGTCACACTGTACAGACTGAGATCAGCGGCGGGCCGTTCTCCATCGAGACCGGTAAGGTTGCCAAACAAGCAGACGGAGCCGTCGTCGTCCGCTACGGCGGCACGATGGTCCTCGCCACCTGCGTCGCCGCGAAGACGGCGAAGGACGCCCAGGACTTCTTCCCGCTCACGGTCGAGTACCGGGAGCGCATGTACGCGGGGGGCCGGATCCCCGGCGGATACTTCAGAAGGGAAGGCGCACCCTCGAAGAAGGAAACCCTGACGTCTCGGCTGATCGACCGGCCCATTCGCCCTCTGTTCCCCGACGGTTTCCGCAACGAAGTCCAGGTCATCTGCCTCGCGATCTCCGCCGACGCGCAGAACGATCCCGACATCTTGGCGATGAACGGCGCCTCTGCGGCGCTCGCCCTCTCGGGCATCCCGTTCAACGGTCCCGTCGGCGCGGTTCGGGTCGGCCTCGTGGAGGGCAAGTTCGTCGCGAACCCGACGAACGACCAGCAGGCCGTCTCGAGCCTCAACCTGGTCATCGCCGGCACCGAGGAGGCGGTCCTGATGGTCGAATCGGGCGCCAGCGAGGTGCCGGAGGAGACCATGCTCGAGGCAATCGCCTTCGGTCACGCCGAGTGCCGGCGGCTCGCCCAGCTCCAGAAAGACCTGGTTGCGCGGGCGGGGACGGCGCGCTGGCCGTTCGACCCGAACGCCGGGCGTGACTCGGAGCTCGAGGCGCGCGTGCGGACGCTCGCCGTGCCGAAGCTCGCCGCGGCGCTCGCGACGCCCGAGAAGCAGGTGCGGGCGGACGCTGTCGGTCGCGTCTTCGACGAGGTCTGGGAGGCGCTGGCCCTCGATGAGTCGAAGCGTGCCCAGGCGCGCGCCGCCTTCGAGGGGATCGAGGCCGCGGAGGTCCGGCGGCTGATCGTCGAGAGGGGCGTCCGCGCGGATGGCCGGAAGGTCAACGAGATCCGGCCGATCACGATCGAGCTGGCGTACCTGCCCCGGGCCCACGGCTCAACGATCTTCACGCGCGGCGAGACACAGGCGCTGGTGTCGGCCACGCTCGGCACCAAGTCCGACGAGCAGAAGATCGAGGCGCTCGAGGGCGAGACCTGGCGCCACTTCCTGCTCCACTACAACTTCCCCTCGTTCTCGGTCGGCGAGGTCCGCCGGTTCGGCGGGCCCTCGCGTCGCGACATCGGCCACGGCGCCCTCGCTGAGCGCGCGGTCGAGGCGGTGCTGCCCGCGAAGGAGGACTTCCCGTACACGATCCGTATCGTGTCGGACATCCTCGAGTCGAACGGCTCCTCTTCGATGGCGACGGTGTGCGGCGCCTCGCTCGCGCTCATGGATGCAGGCGTGCCGATCAAGTCCCACGTCGCCGGCATCGCGATGGGGCTCGTCAAGGAAGGCGACAAGTTCGGGATCCTGACCGACATCATGGGCAGCGAGGATCACTACGGCGACATGGACTTCAAGGTCGCCGGAACGGAGAAGGGGATCACGGCGCTCCAGATGGACATCAAGATTACGGGCGTCTCGCTCGAGATCATGCGCGAGGCGCTCCGCCAGGGGCGTGAGGCGCGGATGACCGTGCTCGCCAAGATGCGCGAGGCGATCGAGAAACCGCGTCCCGAGCTCAGCCCGTACGCGCCTCGCTTCGTCACGATCAAGATCCGCCAGGAGAAGATCCGCGAAATCATCGGCCCCGGCGGCAAGGTCGTGCGAGGGATCCAGGAGCAGACGGGCACCAAGATCGACATCGAGGACGACGGTCGGGTCACCGTGTTCTCGTCGGACCAGGCCTCGGTCCAGAAGGCGATCGCGATGATCCAGGACATCTGTCGCGAGGTCGAGCTCGACCGGATCTACCTCGGGAAGGTCAAGAAGATCGTCGAGTTCGGCGCGTTCGTGGAGGTCATCCCCAACACCGAGGGGTTGCTGCACATCTCGCAGATCGCGGAGAGCCGAATCCGGTCGGTCCAGGACGTGCTGACCGAGGGCGACGAGGTCCTCGTGAAGGTCATCGAGATCGACGGCAACGGTAAGATGCGACTCTCCCGCAAGATGGCGCTGCGCGACCAGCCGGCGCTCGCCGACAAGGAGAAGCTCAAGAACCCACAGGCGGCGAATCCTCCGCGGGCCTGAAAGGCGGTTCCCGTGAGCGAAGGGTACCGGAAGAGCGTCCTGCCGAGCGGCATTCGGGTGGTCACGGAACGGATGGAGCACGTCCGCTCCGTCGCGGTCGGGGTGTGGGTCGAGGCCGGCTCCCGGCACGAGCCGGAGGGCCGCGTTGGCATGTCCCACCTCATCGAGCACCTCGTCTTCAAGGGGACCGAGACGCGCACCGCCGAGGCCATCGCGCGCACGATGGACTCGGTCGGTGGCCAGATGGACGCCTTCACCACCAAGGAGCACACCTGCTTCTACGTCCAGGTGCTCGACGAGCACCTGCCGCTCGCGGTTGACCTCCTGACCGACATCCTCCTCCACCCGGTCTTCGACGCCGAGGAGCTCGAGCGCGAGAAGTCGGTCGTGCTCCAGGAGATCAAGATGGTGGAGGACACGCCCGACGACCTGATCCACGACCTCTTCGCCGCGCAGCTCTGGGAGGGCCACCCGCTCGGGCGCCCGATCCTCGGCACGCGTGAGGCGGTGAACGGGTACGATCGCGCGGCCGTGCTCTCCCACTTCGGCGAGGAGTACGTGCCGCCACGCATCATGATCGCCGCCGCGGGCAACGTCACCCACGAGCGCGCGGTGGATCTCTTCGGGTCCGGTTTCGACGGCTTCGCCCGCGCCGCTCAGCGGCGCGCGGACACGCCCCCGGCGCTGAAGCCCGGGGTCAACATCGTCCACAAGCCGCTCGAGCAGGTCCACGTCATCATGGGCTTCCCGGGCCTGCACCACTCGGCACCCGAGCGCTACGCCCTGTTCGTCCTGAACGACGTGATCGGCGGCAGCATGTCCTCGCGCCTCTTCCAGGAAGTGCGGGAGCGCCAGGGGCTCGTCTACGCGATCCACTCGGGCGTCCAGGCGTACGTCGACACGGGGACGCTCTACGTCTACGCCGCGAGCGACGCGCTGAACTTTTCGAAGGTCCTGAAGTCGATCCTCAAGGAGATCCGCGACCTGAAGAAGATCGGGGTGACGGAGGAGGAGCTCCGGCGGTCCAAGGACCATCTGAAGGGCAGCCTGATGCTGTCACTCGAATCGACGTCGAGCCGGATGAATCGGCTGGCCAAGCACGAGATGCACCTGGGCTCGTTCCTCACGATCGACGCCATGCTCGGGGCGATCGACGGCGTCCGCCACGAGGAGGTGCAGGCGCTCGTCACCGAGCTCCTCGACGAGGACCGCCTCGTCCTGACCACGCTCGGGCCCCTCGATCGCCGCAACCTGCCGCGCGAGCTCCTGCGGCATTGATCTTGGGGGGCCACGAGATGGCCCCCCAATCCGAAGGTCCGCACGACTCCCATCTTTCGCTTGCCTCGGACGGCGGGGCCCCCAGCCCCGCGACGTCCTGCGGCTCGCCCTTCCACTGCGGGGCGTTTTGCTCTAAGGTGAGGGCGTGATCGAGCGCTACACCCGCCCCGAGATGGGCCGCCTCTGGAGTGAGGAGTCCAAGTACGGGGCGTGGCTCCTGGTGGAGCTCGCCGTGTGCGAGGCCTACACCCGCGGCGGCCGTATTCCCCCCGACGCGATGGCGCGGATCCGCCAGAAGGCGCGCGTGGACGTCGCGCGGATTCTCGCCATCCAGGAGCGCGTCAAGCACGAGATGATCGCGCTCCTGACGAGCCTCGAGGAGCAGCTCGGCCCCGACTCTCGCTTCGTCCACATCGGCCTCACCACGAACGACGTCTGGGACACGGCCCTGGGGCTCCAGCTCCGGGACGCCGCCGACCTCCTCATCGCGGGACAGGAACGACTGCGGGACGCGCTCCGCGCGCTCGCCCTGCGCCACAAGGACACGCTGACGGTCGGGCGGACCCACGGCGTGCATGCGGAGCCGACGAGCTTCGGGCTCAAGGCCGCGGTCTGGTACACGGAAGCGCGCCGGAACCTGGAACGACTGCGCCGCGCTCGCGCCAGCGTCATGGTGGGGAAGCTCTCCGGTGCCGTGGGCAACTTCGCCCACGTCGAGCCGGAGCTCGAGGTGGAGGTGTGTCAGGAGCTCGGGCTCGAGGCCGCGCCCGTCTCCACACAGATCGTCCAGCGGGATCGCCACGCCGAGTTTTGCGCGACCCTTGCCGTGGCGGGGGCGTCGCTCGAGAAGATCGCGCTCGAGGTCCGGGGGCTCCAGCGCACCGAGATCCTCGAGGCGCAGGAGCCGTTCGGCGAGGGGCAGAAGGGCTCGAGCGCGATGCCCCACAAGCGGAACCCGGAGCTGTCGGAGCGGATCTGCGGCCTGGCGCGCCTCCTCCGGACCAACGCGTTGGCCGCGCTGGAGAACGTCGCGCTGTGGCACGAGCGCGACATCAGCCACTCGTCGGTCGAGCGCGTGATCCTGCCAGACTCGACGATCCTGCTCGACTACCTCCTCCACCTCACGACCGCGATCGTCGCGGGGCTCGAGGTGGACCCGGCGCGGATGGCCGAGAACCTCGAGGCGAGCCATGGGCTCGTCTACTCGCAGCGGGTGCTGCTCAAGCTCACGGAGGCGGGGCTTGCCCGCCAGGTCGCGTACGAGATCGTCCAGCGCCACGCGATGCGCGCCTGGCGGGAGCGGCGGCCGTTCTTCGAACTGCTCGCGGGCGACCCGGCGGTGACCGAGCGGATCGCGAGCGACGAGCTGAAGGCGTGCTTCGATCCGGCCTGGTACCTCAGAAACGTGGACGCCATCTTCCGGCGGGTCGGGCTGATCGGGTGAACATGCGGAGGGCGCCGGTCAGCGTCGAGATCCGGGAGAAGCTCTACGAGGGCAAGGCCAAGATCGTCTACGCGACGAGCGACCCGGGCCTGATCGTCCAGTACTTCAAGGACGACGCCACGGCCTTCAATGCCCTCAAACGCGGGACCATCGTCGGCAAGGGCGTCGTCAACAATCGGGTGTCGGCGGCGATGTTCGAGCGACTCGAGCGCGCGAAGGTTCCGACGCACTACCTCGGGACGCTCTCCGATCGCGAGATGCTCTGCCGCAAGCTCGACATCATCAAGATCGAGACGATCGTCCGCAACGTGGTCGCGGGCAGCCTGGCCAAGCGCACCGGCCTCGACGAGGGCACGCCGATTCGGCAGCCGATCGTGGAGCTCTATTACAAGTCCGATCCGCTCGGCGACCCGATGCTCAACGACGACCACGTGCGGATGCTGAAGCTCGCCACCCCGGCGGAGCTCACGTGGATCCGACGGATGGCCCTCCGGATCAACGGCGTTCTCCGGCCGCACATGTGGAAACGCGGGCTCGTCCTCGTGGACTTCAAGCTCGAGTTCGGGCGCGCCGGTGGCCGGCGCTGTCTCGGTGACGAGATCTCGCCCGACACGTGCCGCCTCTGGGACCGGCAGACGGGGGAGAAGCTCGACAAGGATCGCTTCCGTCGTGACCTCGGGGGCGTGGAGGAGGCGTACCAGGAGGTCTACCGTCGCCTGGTCGGGTCTCTGTGAGGGTCCGGGTCCTGGTCCGCCTCAAGCCCGGGATCCTCGACGTCCAGGGCGCGGCGGTCCAGAAGGCGCTCGCCGGGCTCGGCTTCACGGAGGTGACCGACCTTCGTGTCGGCAAAGTGATCGAGGTCGAGCTCCAAACGGCGACGGCGGACGCCGCCCGCGCGCGGGTGGGCGAGATGTGCCGCCAGCTGCTGGCGAATCCCGTTCTCGAGGACTACACGATCGAGATGGCCGACGACCTTGCCCGGCGCGGAGCGGTCCGGTAAGATGATCGCGTCATGAGATTCGGCGTGGTCGTCTTCCCGGGGACGTGGAGCGACTGCGACTTCCACTACGTCATCTCCGAAGTTCTCCACCAGCCCGTGAAATACGTCTGGCACCGGGAGCGTGATCTCGCGGACCTCGACTGCGTCGTCCTGCCCGGCGGCTTTTCCTACGGCGACTACCTGCGCGCCGGAGCGGTCGCGGGGCGCTCGCCGGTCGTCGAGGCGCTGCGGGACTTCATCGCCCGCGGTGGGTACGTCCTGGGTTCCTGCAACGGCTTCCAGATCCTCTGCGAGGCGGGGCTCTTGCCCGGTGCGCTCATGCGCAACGAGTGCCTGCAGTACCGCTGCCAGTCCACGCACCTGGTCGTGGACAACGTCGAGACGGTCTTCAGCCGCGGGTTGCGGCCGGGGCGGGTGCTGACGATGCCGATCTCCCACGGCGAGGGCAAGTACCACGCTGACGCCGAGGCGCTCCGGACGCTCAAGGCGGGGAACCAGATCGTTTTCCGCTACGCAGAGGCGGACGGGCGCGTGACACGCGCGGCGAACCCGAACGGATCACTCGAGAACATCGCCGGCATCGTGAACCCCGAGGGCACCGTGCTGGGGCTCATGCCGCACCCCGAGCGCGCGGCGGAGACGGCGATGGGCAGCGCGGACGGACTCCTGTTGTTCCAGTCCCTGCTCGGGAGCCTCGTCGAGGATGGCAGCTTCCTCAAGCGGTAGCCGGGGTTGACGGGGGCACCGCCGAAGGTCACGCTCGACCTCGCGAGGGACTCGGGCCTCACCGCCGAAGAATACGAACGGATCACGAGCCGCCTCGGCCGCGAGCCGACCTACGCCGAGCTCGGGCTCTTCGCGGCGCTCTGGTCGGAGCACTGCGCCTACAAGCACTCGCGGGTCTATCTGAGCCGGCTTCCCACCGAAGGCGCCCGTGTGCTGCAAGGGCCTGGAGAAAACGCGGGGGCGATCGACATCGGCGACGGCTGGGCCGTCGTCTTCAAGATCGAGAGCCACAACCACCCATCGTTCATCGAGCCGTTCCAGGGCGCGGCCACCGGCGTCGGCGGCATTCTCCGAGACGTCTTCACGATGGGCGCCCGGCCCATCGCCCTCCTCGACTCGCTCAGGTTCGGCGACCTCGACGACCCGAAGACGCGCCGCCTCGTCGAGGGCGTCGTGTCGGGCATCAGCTGGTACGGCAACTGCTTCGGCTGCCCCACGGTCGGTGGGGAGGTCGCCTTCGCGCCCGAGTACGCCGGGAACCCGCTGGTCAACGTCATGTGCGTCGGGCTCGTGCGCGCGGACCAGATCGTCCTGGCGCGCGCCGAGGGCGTCGGCAACCCGGTCTTCTACGTCGGCAACAAGACCGGGCGCGACGGGATCCACGGCGCGACGATGGCGTCGGCGACCTTCGACGACTCGGCCGCAGAGCGGCGCCCGACGGTGCAGGTGGGCGACCCGTTCACCGAGAAGCTCCTGCTCGAGGCGTGCCTGGAGGCCATGAAAACGGGCGCGGTCGTCGGGATCCAGGACATGGGGGCGGCGGGTCTCGCGTGCTGTACGTCCGAGATGCCGGCGCGCGCAGGCACGGGGATGGACGTCGAGCTCTCGCGGGTGCCCCAGCGCGAGGTGGGGATGACCCCGTACGAGATCCTTCTCTCGGAGTCGCAGGAGCGCATGCTCCTCGTGGCCGCCCGGGGACGCGAGGACGAGGTCCGGCGGATCTTCGCCAAGTGGGAGCTCGACGCGGTGGAGATCGGACGGGTCACCGCCGGTGGCACGCTGACGGCACGGCTCAGCGGCGAGGTCGTCGCCCACGTGCCGCTGAGCCTGCTCGCCGAGGCGCCGAAGTACACGAAGCCGACGGCGCCGCCCGGGTGGCTCACCGAGCCCCTCGCCCTCGACCCGCTGACGCTGCCCGAGCCTCCTGACTACGGCGAGGCGTTGCTCGCCCTCTGCGGGTCGCCGAACATCGCCTCCAAGGAATGGGTCTTCCGCCAGTACGACCAGCAGGTGGGGATCAACACGCTCGTCCTCCCCGGCTCCGACGCGGCGGTCCTCCGCGTGAAGGGCGCACCGCGGGCGCTCGCCGTGTCCACGGACGGCAACGGGCGCCACGTCTTCCTGGACCCGCGGCGTGGGGCCGCCATGGCCGTCTGCGAGGCGGCGCGCAACGTCTCCTGCTCGGGGGCCACGCCCGTCGGGGTGACCGATTGCATGAATTTCGGCTCGCCCGAGCGGCCGGAGATCCTTTGGCAGTTCGCCCAGGCGATCGACGGTATCGCCGAAGCGTGCCGCGCCCTCGAGATCCCGGTAGTGGGCGGCAACGTTTCCTTCTACAATGAGACCAACGGCCAGGCGATCCTGCCGACGCCGGTCATCGGGGTGGTCGGCATCCTCGAGGATGCGGGGCGGCGGGCGACCCAGTGGTTCAAGGGCGCGGGACACCGCGTCGCGCTGCTCGGGCCCGACCACACGAGCCTGGGCGGCAGCGAGTACCTCTGGCGCGCCCACCGGCGGCTCGGCGGCAGGCTGGCGCCGCTCGAGCTCGAGCTGGAGCGCAAGGTCCAGGCGGCGGTGCGTGCCGCCGTGAGCGCTGGGCTGGTGACGGCGGCGCACGACTGCTCCGAGGGCGGGCTCGCCGTGGCGCTGGCCGAGGGGTGCGTGACCGGCCGGGAGCTCGTGGGCCTGGAGGCGGCGCTCGACGCGTCCGGCCGTGGCGACCAGGTGCTGTTCGGCGAGGGGCCGTCGCGCGTGATGGTCTCCGTGGAGCCCGCGCGGGTGCGCGAGTTCGAGGCGCTGATGGCGGAGTCGGCGATCCCGTGGCGCTGGATCGGCACGACCGGCGGCGACCGGCTGGTGCTCCGGCTCGGGACGAAGACGATCGTGGATGTCGCGCTGGACCGGATCGAGCGCGCGTGGAGGAGCGGATTTGAGCGTCACATGGCGTGACGACGACCGGTTCCACGACGAGTGCGGGGTGTTCGGCGTCTGGAACCATCCGGAGGCCGCCAACGTCACGTACCTCGGACTCTACGCCCTCCAGCATCGCGGGCAGGAGTCCGCGGGCATCGCGGCCACCGACGGCGTCGGCTTCCACACCGAGAAGGCGATGGGCTGGGTGGCCGACGTGTTCGGTCCCGAGCGCTTGCGTCGCCTGCCGGGCCACCGCGCCATCGGCCACGTGCGCTACTCGACGGCGGGCAGCTCGAACATCCGGAACGCGCAGCCGATCGCGGCCACCACCGCGCGCGGGCCGATCGCGATCGCTCACAACGGCAACCTCACCAACGCCGAGACGCTCCGCCGGGACATGGAGAAGGACGGCGCGATCTTCCAGTCGAACTCGGACACCGAGGTGATCCTCCACCTCCTGGCCCGGGCGCCGGCGGCTCCGCTCGAGGAGCAGATCACCCACGCGCTCGCCCAGGTGAAGGGCGCCTACTCGCTCCTGATCCTCACACCCGACGCGATGTACGCGATCCGCGACCCGTACGGCTTCCGCCCGCTCACGATCGGCCGGCTTGGCGACGCCTGGATCCTCGCCTCGGAGACGTGCGCGCTCGACCTGATGGAGGCGCGGTGGGAGCGCGACGTCGAGCCCGGTGAGCTCGTCATCGTCTCGGACGCGGGTCTCCGCTCGATCCGCCCGTTCCCGGCCGCCGAGCGCCTGCAGTGCGTCTTCGAGTACGTGTACTTCGCCCGGCCCGACTCGATCCTCTGGGGGCGGAACGTCCACACCGTGCGGAAGGCGCTGGGGCGCCAGCTCGCGCGCGAGCACCCCGTCCCCGCGGACATCGTCATCCCGGTGCCGGACTCGGGCACGAGCGCCGCCCTCGGCTACTCCGAGGAGTCGGGCACGCCGTACGAGCTCGGGCTCATCCGCAACCACTACGTGGGCCGCACCTTTATAGAACCCAAGGCGGGCATCCGCCACTTCGGCGTCAAGGTGAAGCTGAACCCCATGCGCGAGATGCTCGAGGGGCGGCGGGTCGTGGTGGTCGACGACTCGATCGTCCGGGGCACGACGAGCCGGAAGATCGTCAAGATGATCCGGGGCTCCGGCGCGCGCGAGGTCCACGTGCGCATCTCGTCCCCGCCGATCCAGTGGCCGTGCTACTACGGGATCGACACCCCGACGCGGAAGGAGCTGATCGCGTCGAGCCACGTGCCGGACGAGATCCGGCGCTACCTGGCCGCCGACTCGCTCGGGTACCTCTCGCTCGACGGCATGCTGAAGGCGGCCGGGCCCGACCCGAGCCACTTCTGCCACGCGTGCTTCACGGGCAACTACCGTGTGGGGATCGAGCCGGAGGCGTCGGACCAGCTCCGCCTCTTCGACAGCTGACGGACTCCACCGACGACTCGATGAAGCCCCTGACTTACCGCGAGGCTGGCGTCGACATCGACGCCGGCGACGACGCGGTCCGCCGCATCGCGCCCCTCGCGCGCTCGACCGCGCGTCCCGAGGTCCTGGCGGGCGTCGGCGGGTTCGCCGCCTTCGTGAGCGTGCCCGCGCGCTACCGCGAACCGGTCATGGTCTCCTCCACCGACGGGGTCGGCACGAAGCTCAAGGTCGCGTTCCTCGCCGACCGCCACGACACGGTCGGCATCGATCTCGTCGCGATGGGCGTCAACGACCTCCTGGTCCATGGCGCCGAGCCCCTCTATTTCCTCGACTACATCGGCACCGCGCGCCTCGACCCGGCGCGCGTGGAGACGATCGTGAGGGGCATCGCGGCCGGCTGCCGCCTCGCCGGCTGCGCCCTCGTCGGCGGCGAGACCGCGGAGCTCCCCGACCTTTACGGTCCCGGCGAGTACGACCTCGCGGGCTTCGCCGTCGGCGTCGTCGAGCGCTCGCGGATCGTGGACGGCGCTCGGGTCCGCCCCGGCGACGTCGTCCTCGGGCTCGCCTCGTCGGGGCTCCACTCGAACGGGTACACACTGGCGCGCCGGATCGTCTTCGACGTGATGAAGCTCACGGTGGATGCCGTCCTGCCCGACACCGGGCGGACGGTCGGCGACGAGCTGCTCACGCCGACCCGCATCTATGCCAGGCCGGTGCAGGCACTCCTCCCGCGCGCGGAGGTGCACGCGATGGCGCACGTCACGGGGGGCGGCCTTCCGGGGAACCTCCCGCGCGTGCTGCCCGACGGGTGCCGCGCGCGGATCTCGCGCACGGCGTGGACGCCGCCGCCGGTCTTCGCGACGCTCCAGCGCGCGGGCCGCGTGGCCGACGCCGAGATGTTCCGGGTCTTCAACATGGGGATCGGCTACGTGATCGTCCTGCCGCCCAGGGACGTCGAGCACGCGACCGGCGTCCTGCGCGACGCCGGGGAGACCGTCCTGCGCCTCGGCGAGATCGTGGCGGGCGAGCGCGGCGTGGAGCTCACGGCGTGACGTCCGGGACGACGCCGCTCGGTCTCGGCGTCCTCGCCTCGGGCCGTGGGTCGAACCTCCAGGCCATCCTCGAGGCGTGCGCGCGGCCCGGCTTTCCCGCGCGGGTCGTCGCCGTGGTCAGCGATCGCGAGCGGGCGCAGGCGCTCGACCGAGCGCGCGCGACCGGCGTCCCCGCCCGTTTCGTCAATCCGAAGGACTTTCCCGATCGCGAGGCCTACGACCTCGCCCTCGTCCGCGAGCTCCAGGCGCGAGGGGTCGGCCTCGTGTGCCTCGCGGGCTTCATGCGGATCCTGACGTCCGGGTTCGTCCGTGCCTATGCCGGACGGATCCTGAACGTCCACCCCTCGCTCCTGCCGGCGTTTCCAGGGCTCGCCGCCCAGCGCCAGGCGCTCGAGTACGGCGTCAAGGTCGCCGGCGCCACCGTGCACTTCGTCGACGAGGGCGTGGACACCGGACCGGTGGTCTTGCAGTCGAGCGTGCCCGTGCATCCCGACGACACCGAGGAGTCCTTGTCGGCCCGCATCCTGGCGGAGGAGCACCGCTTGTATCCCGACGCGATCCGCCTCTTCGCCGAAGGGAAGCTCGTGATTGCCGGCCGCAGGGTGGTCGTGCGAGCCGCAGGACGGCCGGGGGCCGCCGCGTCCGAGGCGAGCCTGTGAATCAGCATGCGGTGAAGGTCCGCCGCGCCCTCATCTCCGTCCACGACAAGACCGGCGTGGTCGAGTTCGCCCGCGCCCTGGGCGCTCTCGGGATCGAGATCGTCTCGACCGGCGGCACCGCGAGGCTCTTGCGGGACGCCGGCGTCTCCGTGCGCGACGTCGCCGACGTCACCGGCTTCCCCGAGATGCTCGACGGTCGCGTCAAGACGCTCCACCCAAAGGTCCACGGTGGCATCCTG
Source organism: Candidatus Rokuibacteriota bacterium (assembly GCA_003221695.1). Taxonomy (GTDB): domain Bacteria; phylum Methylomirabilota; class Methylomirabilia; order Rokubacteriales; family CSP1-6; genus 20CM-2-70-11. The sequence continues at coordinate 41,693 of QHSX01000039.1, read as the reverse complement.
GCGCGGCGGGACTTTCCCGCGCACCTGGAAGCGCTCGACAAGCACGGGATTCCGCCGATCGACCTCGTCGTCGTCCTCCTCTACCCGTTCGAGGCGACGGTGGCGCGGCCCGGGGTCCCGCTCGCCGAGGCGGTCGAGCAGATCGACGTCGGCGGTCCCGCGATGATCCGCGCGGCGGCGAAGAACCACGCGGGTGTCGGGGTCGTGACCGACCCGTCCCAGTATCCCGGCGTGCTGGACGAGATTCGCAGGAGCGGCGAGCTCTCCGAGGCCACACGTGCTCGCCTCGCCCAAGAAGCGTTCAGGCGCACGGCCCAGTACGACGCGGCGATTGCGAGCTATCTCCGATCCCCGCAGGCGACGGGGACGCCGCCCGCGGCCCCGGAGGCGTTACCGTCCCGGCTCCGGATCGACGCCGAGCGCGCCCTCGGGCTCCGTTACGGGGAGAACCCCCACCAGGCGGCGGCGTTCTACACGCCCCTCGACGGGCCACGCCACGGGCTCGCGGCGATGCGGCAGCTCCACGGCCCCGAGCTCGGTTACAACAACCTCCTCGATTTCTCGTCGGCGCTCGTCCTCCTGCTCGAGTTCGACGAGCCGGCGGCGGTGGTGATCAAGCACACGAACCCCTGCGGCGTGGCCCTTGGCACGACGGTCGGTGAGGCGATGGTCCGGGCCAAGGCGTCCGACCCGGTCTCGATCTACGGCGGAATCGTCGGCGTGAACCGAGCCCTCGACATGGGCGTGGTGGAGGCGCTCACCGGGATCTTCGTCGAGATTCTCTTCGCCCCGGAGTTCGCGCCCGACGCCCTCGCCGAGCTCCAGCGCACGAAGCGGAAGTGCCGCGTGGTCGAAGTCCCCTGCGATCGCGCGAGCCTGCCCGAGCGTCTCACGGAGTATCGGAGCGTCCTCGGCGGTCTGCTCGCCCAGCAGGCGGACCTGACCGATGCGGACACCGCCCTGCTCCAGACCGTCTCGAAGCGGGCGCCGACGAGCGTCGAGCTGGACGCGCTCCGCTTCGCCTGGCGCGTGGCCAAGCACGTCAAGTCGAACGCGATCGTGCTGGCGACGCGTGACCAGGTCGTGGGGGTCGGTGCGGGCCAGATGAACCGCGTGGACGCGGCGCGCCTCGCCGTCATGCGCGCCCGCGAGGGCGGCCTCGAGGCGGCCGGCGCCGTGTGCGCGTCCGATGCGTTTTTCCCGTTCCGCGACGGCCTCGACGTCGTCGCGAAGGCCGGCGTCACGGCGGTGATCCACCCGGGCGGCTCGCTCCGCGACGCCGAGGTCGTCGCGGCGGCCGACGAGCACGACATGGCGATGGTGCTCACCGGAATCCGCCATTTCCGCCACTAGCGAGTGGCCGATGACCCGGTCGCAGCGCGAGCGAATCTACGGGATGCGCGAGCTCACGCGCATCCTGACGCTCACGCCCAAGCGCACCGCCCAGCTTCGCCGGCTCGAGCTCCTGCACGGCGAGTCGGGCTACACCTTCCGCGATCTGTTGGCACTTCGCGCGGCCAGTGCGCTCCTCGACGCCGGAGCCTCAGTGCGCCAGATCAAGCAGGCGCTCGCAGCGCTTCGGCGGCAGGACCCGAGCCTCGTCGAGCCGCTGGCCGAGCTCAAACTCGTGCTCGAGGGTGACCGCCTCCTGGCGCAGTCCGACCGCGTCCGCTTCGACCCGCGGAGCGGCCAGCTCGTCCTGGCGCTGGACGAGGGCGGGCTCGAGAAGGCGGCGAGCGCCACCCTGGCGATGGGGCTGGTGCGGCCTCTGGCACCTCCCCTCGAGCAGGCCGAGACGTGGTTTGAGCGCGCGAGCGAGTGGGACGGCGACCCCGAGCACTGGGAGGACGCGATCGAGGCGTACCAGCGGGTCGTCGGGATCGATCCGAAGTACGCGGCCGCGTGGAACAATCTCGGCCTCCTGCTCCACCGGCTGGGCCGCTACGACGAGGGGGAGGCCGCGTACCGCTCCGCGCTCGAACACGATCCGGGCTGCCGCGAGGCCGCCTACAACCTCGGGAGCCTCCACGAGGATCGCGGCCTCACCGAGGAGGCGATCGCCGACTATCGCCGGGCGCTCGAGATCTCACCCGACTATGCCGACGCCCACTTCAACCTCGCGGGCGCGCTCGCGCGCAGCGAGCGGGGTCGTGAGGCGGTCCGACACTGGCAGCGCTACCTCGAGCTCGACGCGGAGAGCCCCTGGGCGCGCATCGCGCGAGCGCACCTCGAGCTCGTCGAGCCGCCCGACCGGAGCCAGTCCGAGTGAGCGACCGGCGAAGAACGTGATGCGGATCCTGATCATCGGCGGAGGCGGCCGAGAGCACGCGCTCGCCTGGAAGATCGCGCAGAGCCCGCGCGTCTCGGCGCTCTTCGCGGCGCCCGGCAACCCGGGCATCGCGCGCCACGCGGTATGCGTCCCGCTCGCCGCCGACGCGCTCGACGACCTCCTCGCGCTCGCCCGGCGCGAGCGGATCGACCTCACCGTGGTGGGGCCGGAGGCTCCGCTCGTCGCCGGCCTCGCCGATCGGTTCATCGACACGGGCCTCGCGGTGTTCGGTCCGGTCGCCCAGGCGGCGGCCATCGAGGGCTCGAAAGCGTTCGCGAAGGACCTGATGGCGAAGAACGCGATCCCGACGGCGCGCTTTGCGATTTTCGACGACGCCGCCCGCGCCCGTCGCTACTGCCGCGACCTCGGCCCGCCCCTCGTCGTCAAGGCGGACGGCCTCGCCGGCGGCAAGGGCACCATCGTGTGCCGGACCCTCGCGGATGCCGACGACGCGGTTGCCGCGTGTATGGAGCGTCAGACGTTCGGCGCCGCGGGCTCGACGGTGGTCGTCGAGGAGTTCCTGGAGGGCGAGGAGGTCTCCTTCTTCGCCCTCGCCAACGGCGACGACGCGCTGCCGCTCGCGGCGGCTCAGGACCACAAGACCGTCTTCGACGGCGACCAGGGTCCGAACACAGGTGGCATGGGCGCCTACTCCCCGGTCGCCCGGTTTGGCGTAGAGCTTGAGCGCGGGGTCATGCAGACCATCGTGAGGCCGACGCTCGCTGCGCTCGCCAAGGACGGCGCGCCCTATCGGGGCGTCCTCTTCGTCGGGCTCATGCTGACCTCCGAGGGACCGAAGGTCCTCGAGTTCAACTGCCGCTTCGGGGACCCCGAGTGTCAGGCGCTGCTGGTTCGTGCCCCCGGCGATCTCGTGCCGCTGCTCGTCGCGGCCGCGCACGGCGGTCCGTGGCCCGCGGTGGGTCCCTGGTCCGCGCCGGCCTCCGTCTGCGTCACGCTCGCCTCCGCGGGCTACCCGGGCACCTACCGGACGGGCGCGGCGATCGAGGGCGTCGAGGCAGCCGACGCGCTGCCGGGCGTGACGGTCTTCCACGCGGGCACGGCGCTCCGCGGCGGGCGTCTGGTGACGGCCGGCGGCCGGGTGCTGGGCGTCACCGCGGTGGCCGACGACCTCCCGACCGCTGTCGCGCACGCCTACGGCGCGACCGGGATGATCCGCTTCGAGGGGATGCACTACCGGAAGGACATCGGGAAAAGGAGATCGGCGTGAAGCAACCCGTACGGGTGGGCATCGTGCTCGGCAGCGATTCGGACCTCGAGGTGATGCTCGAGGCTGTGAAGGTCCTGGACGCGCTCGAGGTGGGGAGCGAGGTCGTCGTGGCCTCCGCGCACCGCACACCGGCGCGCACGCAGGAGTACGCCACGAGCGCGCAGGGGCGGGGGCTCGGTGTCCTCATCGCAGGCGCCGGCGGCGCCGCCGCGCTCCCCGGCTTCCTCGCCTCGCTCACGCCCCTGCCGGTGATCGGCGTGCCGATCGCCGCCACCCCGCTCGGCGGGCTCGACGCGCTCCTGTCGATCTCGCAGATGCCGAAGGGCGTCCCGGTCGCGACGGTCGCGATCGGCAAGTGGGGAGCCGCCAACGCCGGGATCCTCGCCGCCCAGATCCTGGCGCAGGGCGATCCGGCCCTCGGCAAGCGCCTCGACGCCTACAGGAGACGCCTCGCCGACGAAGTGGAGGAGCGCGCCCGCCGGGTCGCCGAGCAGACGAAGAGACCGACCCCCCCGACGTGACGGTGGTGCGCACGCGCGTCATTCGCGTGGACCCGGCGACCCCCGACCGCGCGGCGCTCGGCGACGCCGCCCTCGTGCTCGCGCGCGGCGGCGTGATCGCCTTCCCGACCGAGACCTTCTACGGCCTGGGCGCGCGGGCGCTCGACGGCATGGCCATCCGACGTATCTTCGAGCTCAAGGGAAGACCCGAGACAAAACCGGTGCTGCTCCTCGTCGACTCGATCGCGATGGCGGAGGCTGTCGGGGAGGTCGGGGCCCGGGCGCGCGTGCTGATGGCCGACCACTGGCCCGGCGCGCTCACACTCGTGCTGCGCGCGCGACCCGGCCTTCCGGAGGAGGTCAGCGCGGGGACGGGCACGGTCGGCGTGCGGCTCTCTCCGCATCCGGTTGCGCTCGGACTCGTCCACGCCCTCGCCTCGCCCGTCACGGCCCCGAGCGCCAATCCGAGCGGGCGCGAGCCCCCGACGACGGCGTCGGCGGTGCTCCGGTACTTCCCCGACGCGATCGACCTCGTGCTCGACGGTGGTGCCACGGCGGGAGGGGAGCCGTCGACCGTCCTCGACACGACCGTGGACCCGCCACGCGTTCTGCGCCAGGGCGCGGTGCGGGTATGATGGGAGCGCCCGGCGAGTCCCTGAAGAGATGAGAGTCACGGGAGTCATCCAGGCGGGAGGCAAGAGCACGCGCATGGGCGGCCGGCCCAAGGCGCTGCTCGAGCTCGGCGGCCGGCGGATCATCGAGCGGGTCGTGGACGCGGTCACACCAGCGGTGGACGACCTCTTGATCGTGACCAACACCCCCGAGGTCTACGCGTTCCTCAAGCTGCCGATGGTCGCCGACGTCTACCCCGATCACGGCTCGCTCGGGGGCATCTACTCGGGGCTTCGGGCGGCGCCTGGCGAGGCCGCCTTCACCGTGGCGTGCGACATGCCGTTCCTTCACAGAGACGTGGTCCGCCTGGTCGTGGAGCGCGCCGGATCGGGGGATGTCGTGATCCCGCGCGTCGGCGGGCAGCTCGAGACCCTGCACGCCCTCTACGCGAAGAGCTGCGTCGGGGCGATCGAGACGCGGCTCGTCGCGGGGCGGCTCAAGATCGTCGAGTTCTTTGAGCGGGTGAGCGTGGTCGAGATCGCGGAGCGCGAGGTCGCACGCTACCGCGATCCGGCGATCGTCTTCATGAACGTCAACACGCCCGAGGAGCTCGAGCGCGCGCGCGCGCTCGCGACGGGGCTCGCGTGAGCCGGCCGAGACCCGCGGTCATCGTCCACTACCACGAGATCGGGCTCAAGCGGGGCAACCGCCCGCTCTTCCTTCGCCACCTCGCGAAGAACCTCGGCCGCGCCACGTCGGACCTCGGGGCGGTGCGCGTGCGCCAGCTCTCAGGCCGTATCCTCCTCGACCTCGACGACCACCCGGCGCCGGGCCGGGTGCGCGACCGGGTCCAGCGCGTGTGCGGCGTCGCGAGCACCGCCCTCGCGTATCGCGTGCCCTCCACGCTCGAGGCGATGAAGGCCGTGGTGGGCCGGCTGGTCGAGGGTCGGGCCTTCGCCTCGTTCCGGATCAGCGCGCGCCGGGCGTTCAAGACCTACCCGCTGACCTCCGTCGAGCTGAACCGCGCCCTCGGGGCGTTCGTTCTGGAGAAAGTGGCCGCGCGTGTGGATCTCCGGGAGCCCGAGCTCGAGATCCACGTGGAGGTGATGCCGTCGGAGACGTTCGTCTACGTGGACCGCCTGCCGGGGCCGGGCGGCCTGCCGGTGGGCGCGTCGGGGACGGTCGCGGCGCTGCTCTCGGGCGGGATCGACTCGCCGGTGGCCGCGTGGCGGATGATGAAGCGCGGCTGCCGCGTCGTGTTCGTGCACTTCCACAGCGTGCCGTACCTGCCGGCCACGTCCCAGGCGAAGGCGCGGGCGCTCGTCGAGCGGCTCACCGCGTGGCAGTACGAGTCGCGTCTGCTCCTGGTCCCGTTCGGAGAGATCCAGCGCGAGGTCGTCCTCACGGTCCCGCCCCCCGCGCGCGTTGTCGTCTATCGGCGGCTCATGGTCCGAATCGCCGAGGCGCTCGCCCGTGAGCGTGGCGCCCTGGCGCTCGCGACCGGCGAGAGCCTCGGGCAGGTCGCCTCCCAGACCCTCGAGAGCATCGCGCGCATCGACGAGGTCGCGACGCTGCCGATCCTCCGACCGCTCATCGGGATGGACAAGCTCGAGATCACGACGGAGGCGCAGCGGCTCGAGACCTTCGAGGTCTCGATCGAGCCGGACGCGGACTGCTGCACGCTCTTCGTGCCGGCGCACCCGGCGACCCGTATGTCCGAGGCGGAGGTCCGGGCGGCCGAGGCGCGCCTGGACGTCGCGCGGCTCGTCACCCAGGGCACCGCGGCCGTCGTCACCGAGACCTTCGAGTTTCCCGCGCGGACCCACGCCGCGGTCGCCGAGTGAGTCGAGCCCGCGCGGGACGTGCGCCGCCCGCGCTCGGAGCTCTTGCCGGCTCAAAGTTGTGTTTCCCGCACGCGCGTCTTCCGCTATGCTCAGCGCACCACCGACAAGCCTGGAGGAACCGCCGTGACAAAGAAAGCTCTCCTACTCTTCGCCGTGATGACGGCTGCCGTGATGCTGGCGACCGGCGCCAACGCCCAAGGCGCAAAGCCCGCCGCGAAGGACGAGATCGCGGGAATGTCGCGCGAGCGGTTGGCACGGATCGCGCCGGTCATGAAAGAGCAGGTCGACAAGGGCATCTTGCCCGGCGCCGTGACGTTCGTCGCGCGGCGAGGGACGATCGTGCACTACGAGACCCACGGCTTCCTCGACGCTCAGAAGACCAAGCCCATGACGAGGGACGCGCTCTTCCGCCTCGCGTCGATGACGAAGCCAATCGTCACGGTCGCGGCGATGATGCTGGTCGAACAGGGTAGCATCAAGCTCAACGACCCGATCTCGACCTGGCTGCCCGAGCTCAAGGAGATGAAGGTCGAGACCCAGAAGTCCGACACGGACGGTAAGGTCACGACCGAAGACGTACCGGCCAACCGGCCCATCACCGTTCAGGACCTGATGCGCCACACCGCAGGGTTCGTCTACGCCGGCGGCACCAAGTCGCCCCGCATCAAGGAGATGTACGAGAACGCTAACATCGAGGCACGCGACGTCGATATCACCAGTGACGAGATGCTGAAGCGGTTGGGGCAGATCCCGCTCGCACACCAGCCCGGAACCTTCTGGGAGTACTCGATTGCGGTCGACGTCCTGGGCCTCCTGCTCGAGCGCAGCACCAAGAAGCCGCTCGACCAACTTCTCAGGGAAATGCTCTTGGAGCCGCTCGGCATGAAGGACACGGCGTTCTGGGCGCCCAAGGAGAAGGTCGGGCGGCTCGCCGATGCGCTCGACTCCGACCCGCAGAAGGCGACGCTGAACAAGTCCTACCGCGTCCTGGAAAACCCGGCCGGCAAGAGCTACTTCAAGGGCGGCGCGGGCCTCGTGGGGACAACCGAGGACTATCTGAAGTTCGCGCAGATGGTCGTGAACAGCGGCGAGTACCAGGGCCGGCACTATCTCTCGAAGAAGACCGTGGAGTTCATGCTCTCCGACCATACGGTCGGCATGGGCGGTTCGACGATCGCGACGACGGGTCCGGGCTACGGCTTCGGTCTGGGCTTCGGCGTGCGGCTCTATGAGGGCTTCGCCTGGGTGCCGGGGTCGAAGGGCGACGCCATGTGGGCGGGCGCCTGGGGGACGAGCTTCTGGATCGATCCGAAGGAGGGGCTCGTCGGGATTCTCATGGCGCAGTCGCCCTCGAACCGCTTCCATACGCGGATGCTGTACAAGAACCTCGTCTACGGCGCGATGGTACGGTGACGCGGCGCCTGCGCCGCAGACGGCGCTGATCGCACCCGACGCCCCGTGTGGGGCGGTGAGAGGGATCGCCCCCGACATGTAGGTTCCTTGACACGCCTCACCCCCTACAGATATGGTCGCGGTATGAGAGCGATCGCCCTCGGCGCCGACCATGCCGGCTTCCCCCTCAAGGAACACCTCAAGGCCTGGCTGATCGAGCAGGGCTACGAGGTCGTGGACTGTGGCACCCAGTCCTCAGAGTCTGTGGACTACCCCGACTATGCCGCCGCCGTAGCTGGCGCGGTGATGGCGGGCAAGGCTGACCGGGGTGTCCTCGTGTGCGGCACCGGCCTGGGCATGGCGATCGCGGCTAACAAGGTGCCCGGCATCCGCGCGGCGGCGTGCACGGATGCCTACATCGCCCGGCTGTCGCGCGAGCACAACGACGCCAACGTCTTGGCGCTCGGCGCGCGGATCACCGCCCGGGAGGCCGCGGTCGAGATCCTGGCGACCTGGCTCGCGACGGAGTTCGCCGGGGGTCGACACGCGCTGCGGGTCGAGAAGCTGGCCGCGCTCGACCGCGCAAAGGAGCGGTCGGATGTTCCGGCTCGCTGACGTCGATCCCGACATCGCCAAGGCGCTCCGCGAGGAGGCCCAACGGCAGCACCGGAACCTCGAGCTGATCGCCTCCGAGAACTTCGTCTCCGAGGCGGTGCTGGAGGCGATGGGCTCCGTGCTGACCAACAAGTATGCGGAAGGGTACCCGGGGCGCCGCTACTATGGCGGCTGCGAGGTCGTGGACGTCGTCGAGGACCTGGCCATCGCGCGGGCCAAAGAGCTGTTCGGCGCCCAGCACGCCAACGTCCAGCCCCACTCGGGCGCCCAGGCCAACATGGCCGTCTACTTCACCGTCCTCAAGCCTGGCGATGTCGTCCTGGGCCCGAACCTGTCCCACGGAGGCCACCTGACTGCCGGGAGCCCGGTGAACTACTCGGGGAAGCTCTACTCGATCGTCGCCTACGGCGTGCGGAATGGCACCGAGCTGATCGACCTCGACGAGGTGCGCGACCTCGCCAAGAAGCACCGCCCGAAGCTCATCATCGCCGGCGGCTCCGCCTTCCCGCGGGCAATCGACTTCAGGCCCTTCGGCGAGATCGCGCGCGAGGTTGGCGCCTCACTGATGGCCGACATCGCCCATCCGGCGGGCCTCGTGGCGGCCGGACTCCACCCCTCGCCGGTCGGCATCGCCGACTTCGTCACGACCACGACGCACAAGACGCTGCGCGGTCCCCGCGGCGGGATGGTCATGTGCCGGACCGAGCACGCCCAGGCCCTCGACAAGACCGTGATGCCCGGCGTCCAGGGCGGACCCCTCATGCACGTCATCGCGGCGAAGGCGGTCGCGTTCAAGGAGGCGCTTCGACCCGCCTGGCGCGAGTACCAGAAGCAGATCGTGAAGAACGCGAAGGCGCTCGCCGACGCGCTCCTGGCGCGTGGCTTCCGGCTCGTCTCTGGCGGGACCGACACCCACCTGATCCTGGTCGATCTCACGAATCGCGGGATCACCGGCAAGGAGGCCCAGGAAGGGCTCGACCGCGCGTGGATCACGGTGAACAAGAACACGATCCCGTTCGAGACGAAGAGCCCGATGGTCACCAGCGGCATCCGCCTCGGCACGCCCGCCGTCACCACGCGCGGGATGCGCGAGCCGGAGATGGTCGAGATCGCGGGCCTGATCGACCGTGTGCTGTCGAAGCCCGCGACGGCGTCGGTGGAAGCCTCGGTCCGCGACCATGTCCAGGAGCTGACGAACCGCTTCCCGCTCTACACGGAGCGGCGCGCCTGAGAGGGGGGTTCGGCCGGTGAAATGCCCGTTCTGCGGTCACACCGAGGATCGAGTGGTCGACTCGCGAGTCGGGCGGGACGGCGAGTTCATCCGACGCCGACGCGAGTGCCTCAAATGCCACCGGCGGTACACGACCTATGAGTATATCGAGGACGTCCTGCCGCACGTCGTCAAGCGGGACGGCCGGCGCGAGCCCTTCGACCGCCAGAAGCTCCGCGCCTCGATTCTCAAATCGTGCGAGAAGCGATCGGTCGGCGTCCAGGCGGTCGACGACGTCGTTGGCGAGATCGAGTCGCAGCTCTACGACCGCACCGAGAAGGAGATCTCGAGCGAGGAGCTCGGGAAGATCGTGATGGAGCACCTCCAGAAGCTCGACCCCGTGGCCTACGTGCGCTTCGCCTCGGTCTACCGGAAGTTCAAGGACGTCGGCCAGTTCGTCGACGAGGTGAAGGGCCTCCAGAGCCACGACAAGGCCAAGGCGGCGACCGCCGCCAAGCCCAAGGCGGCCGCGAAGGCCAAGTAGCACCGTTCCCGGCCTCCCGCGTCGTGAGGAACACGCCGGCGATCGCCAGGACGGCGCCGACCAGGTGATAGACGTGGACCGCCTCGCCCACCAGGAGCCACGTCAGCGCGATGACGACGAAGGGCATCAGGTTCATGAACCCGGCCGCCCGGGCCGGGCCGATCGCGCGCACCACCTTGTAGTACCAGACGTGCGCCGGCGTTACGAGCCCGGCGCAGTAGAGCACAACGGACCAGCCGAGCGGCGCGGCGAGGGGCGAGCGCCACGGCTCGCCGACGACCGCCAGGGGGACCAGCAGGAGCGCGCTCACGACGTGGGCGCCTGCCATGACCCAGACCGGGGGGAGCTCGGAGGCGGCCGCCCGGCTGTAGACCGAGTAGGTGACCCAGAGGACCTGCGAGCTGAGGATGATCAGGTCGCCGCGATTTACGGAGAAGGTGAGCAGCACGTGGAGCGAGCCCTTCGCCACAGTCGTGAGGACGGCGGTGACGGTGAGGGCGATCCCGACCCAGTTCCTCGCGTGGAGCCGGTCGCCCAGGAGCCCGCTCGCCGTCACGGCGACGAAGATGGGGGAGGTCGCGCCGAGGACCCCGGCGTTGAGCGCCGAGGTCTGGCGGAGGCCGAGGTACCAGAGGGTGGTGTTGCCGACGAGGCCGGTGAGGCCGAGGACGATGAAGGCGCGGTAGTCGCGGCGCGTCAGCGGATGAGCGAGGGGGGCGGTCAGCCAGGCGATCGCGACCAGGATCGGCGCCGCGATGAGTGCGCGGGCCGCGGTCAGCGTGACCGGGCCGAGCTCAGCGAGCGCCAGCTTGCCGAGCGGAAAGTTGCCTGCCCAGAAGACGATCACCGCCAGGAGCAACACGTAGGGGTGCTTGAGGGGGGTCGCCCGACTCATGTGCAACCGTGCGGCGCGGCCCTGTCGCAGCGGGAGCACGACAGGGCCGGGCACCTCATTGGCGCCTACTTCTTTTTCTTCTTCGCGGCCTTCTTCTTCACCCACTCACCTCCTTCGGCTCTCGTGTCTTCGTCTCGCGCTTCTGCTCGGCATGCTAGTGAGGGGCCCGAATCGTGTCAAGGGGAAAATCCAAGATATGGGGGTCACGGACGCCATCGGGACCCCACATATGGGAGAAAGCCCCTCTCCTGGAGAATTGACATCGCTGCCCCCCCGATGTAGCGTGAGCCAACTTGCACTCGCGGTTTCACAGTCAACCGGGGAGACTCCACCGATGACACGGACCCTGCGGAAGCTTGTGTTCGTCGAGCCGAAGTCGACGCACCTGCACATCTACAGCCGCGTCTGCATCCCGCGGCTCGGCTCGGTCCTCCTTGCGACGATCATGCGGACCAAAGGGTACGACGTCCGCGTGTACATCGAGGACATCCACCCGGTCGACATGGACGAGGTGCTCTCCGCCGACCTCGTCGCGATCTCGGCCATCACCTCCACGGCCCCGCAGTCCTATCGGCTGGCGGACCAGGTGCGTGCGGCCGGCGCCATTGCCGTGATCGGCGGTACCCACACGAGCTTCCTGCCCGACGAGGGGCTCGAGCACGCGGACTTCGTCGTCCGCGGCGAGGGCGAGTTCGCGTTCCAGGAGCTGGTCGACGCGATCCAGGCGGGCCAGGGGTTCGAGAAGATCCAGAACCTCTCCTACCTCGTGAGTGGCCGCGCGGTCCACAACCCGGAGCGCCCGAAGATCCCGAACCTCGACGTCAACCCGATCCCGGACTACCACCTCATCGCGGGCTGGAAGCCGGGCGGCGTCATCTCGGTCGCCACGTCGCGGGGCTGCCCCTTCTCGTGCACCTTCTGCTCGGTTCCGGGCATGTACGGCCACGCGTTCCGGACCCATTCGGTGGCGCGCGTGCTGGAGGAGCTCGAGAGCCACCGGGGCAACCTCTACACGTTCTTCGCCGACGACATCTTCACGGCGAACAAGAAGCGCGTGAAGGAGCTGCTCCACGGGATGATCGCCCGGGACTTGACGACGCAGTGGGGCGCGCAGGTGCGAACCGAGACCGTGGACGACCCCGAGCTCCTCCAGCTCATGCGTGACTCGAACTGCTTCAACGTCTACGTCGGCTTCGAGTCCATCAATCCTCGCACGCTCAAGCTCTTCAACAAGAAGCAGGACCTCGGCAAGATCGAGCGCTCGATCGAGCGCTTCCACGCCTACGGAATCGGGATCCACGGCATGTTCGTGGTGGGCTCCGACGAGGACGACCTGGAGACGATCGACGCGACCGCGGACTTCGCGCTCAAGCACGACATCGACTCGATCCAGTTCATGATCCTGACGCCGATCCCGGGGTCGCCCGACTACGACACGATCTACGCCCACGGCGAAAAGTACGTCATCAGCCGGAACTGGCAGTTCTACGACGGCCACCACGTCGTCCATCAGCCGCGCAGGCTCAGCCCCTACGAGCTACAGATGGGCGCGATCAAGGCGATGGAAAAGTTCTACTCCTGGCGCGGGATCGCCCAGAAGCTCCTCAAGCGCGACCTGTACTACGTGACGATCCGCTACTGGGGCAAGAAGATGATCCGCCAGTGGTGGAAGGACAAGGAGAACCGCGCCCACGTCGAGTGGCTCAGGGCGCAACTCTACGCGGACGCCGCGGAGCTGGGCCACGGCGGGGTGAAGACGGTCGCCCTCCCGGCGCTCCTGCTCCAGGACGCCCTCGGCCGGCTCCTCGAGCGCTTCCTCGGGGAGCTCGGCGTCACGGTGGTCCCGCTCGCCGAGGCCGCGCTGGAAGGCAGCAAGCGCGCGCGCGAGACCTTCGACTGTCTGATCACGCCGATCGTCAAGCGCGCCGCCCAGGAGCGCGAGGAGTTCCACGCCCGCCTCGCGACCGTGACCGCCGCGCTCCAGGCCCAGTGGGAGAAGCTCCCGCGGGTGAGTTTCCCGCTCGTGGACGGCCAGGGACCGGTGTTCGAGCCGTTCGCGAAGATCGGGCTCCTGGTGACCCAGAACCTCGACCGGATCCGCGACGCCTACAAGACCGCCGGCGTGGCGGAGGGCCTGTGGGAGGCCGTGTAAGCTAGGGCGCCTTCGGCTCCTGCACGGACGACGGCTTGCGGGCGTGCCGCCGGCGCACGAACTCTTCGTTCAGCGGCACGCCCTTCTTGCACAGCGGGCACGCGTCGGGATCGTAGGTCGGAAAGTCGCGGCTCACGAGGCTGAAGACGGGCCGCCCGCTCAGCTCCACCGACGTGCGGCGCCACAGGCACCCGACGCCGACGATCTGTGCGCCGAGCTGCTCGACCAGGTTGATCAGGAGGTTGAGCGTCGAGCCCGTGCTCACGAGATCCTCGACGAGGAGGACCTTCGAGGACGGGCGGATGAGCCGTTGGAACTCGACCGGCAGTGACACCCGCCGCTTGCCACCCGAGAGCCCCTTGGTGCCGTAGATGACGACCGGCCGGGACGGATGGGCTCGCGCAACACAGTGGGAGAGGATGAGCGCGCCCGGCCCCGTCGAGAGAACGACGTCCACGGGCCACTGGGCGAAGTGCTTGGCGATGACGGCCCCCAGCCCTTCGGTGAACGAGGGCTCCATCGTCACCAGCGTCTTCTCGATGTACTCCGTCGTGTGCTGCCCCGAGGGCAGGAGTACGTGGTCGTTGGCGTGATAGGCGCCGGTCCGTTTGAGGATCTCGAGATGGATCTTCTCGCGGACCTCGGCCTCGACAGCGACGGGATCCTTCCTGGGCCCAGCACTCATGGGGCGCCTCCCCGGCGCATTATCGCATTTTATTGCTACACTCGGCCTATGCGCGTCCTCGCCGTAGAGACCTCGACGCTCGCCGGCGGCGTCGCGCTCCTCGACGGCGACGTCCTCGTCGGCCAGTATCTGCTCGACGTGCGCGTCACCCACTCCGAGCGTCTCATGGTCGCGCTGGACCGCCTCCTGGGCGACGCCGGCTGGACCGTGCACGACCTCGAGGGACTCGCCGTCGCGGTGGGGCCGGGCTCGTTCACCGGGCTCCGCGTCGGTCTGAGCACCGTCAAGGGCCTCGCCGTGGCGCTCGGGGTCCCCGTGGCCGCCGTGCCGACCCTTGACGCGATGGCCGCCTCACTGCCGTTCGCCGCGCTGCCCGTGTGCCCCGTCCTCGACGCTCGCAAGGGCGAGGTCTACGCGTCGCTCTATCGTTGGGACGGCGGCGCCATGCGGCGCGAGTGGGAGTACCAGGCGCTCGCGCCCGAGGCGCTGGCCGCGCGGCTCGGTGAGCCCGTGATCGTGCTGGGCGCCGGCGCGCCGGCGATCCGGTCGCCGCACGCGCGCCCGGCGCCGGGGACCCATTGCGCACCGTCGCCCGCGTCGGTCGCGCTCCTCGGCGTGGAGCGGCTCCGCGCCGGCGAGACGGTTGCGCCCGCCGACCTCGTCCCGATCTACCTCAGGCCCCCCGAGGCGGAGCTCAAGCGCCGTGCCCTCGCTGGCCGTTGACGTGATGCGCCCCGAGGACCTCGACGAGGTCCTCACGATCGAGCGCGCCTCGTTTTCGATGCCGTGGTCGCGCGGCGCGTTCGTCTACGAGATGCAGCAGAATCGGGTCGCGCGCTGCTGGGTCGCGCGCGAGGCCGAGCGCGTCGTCGGCTATCTCTGTCTCTGGGAGGTCTCCGACGAGCTGCACATCACGAACATCGCCGTGCACCCGACGTGCCGCCGCCGGGGGATCGCCCGGGCGCTGCTCGGCGGGGTCCTGGACGACGCCCGCCAGCGCCGGCTCCGGCTCGTCGTGCTCGAGGTGCGCCCGAGCAACGCCGAGGCGCGCGGGCTCTACGACTCCTTCGGCTTCCGGGTGGTCGGGCGCCGCCGCGGCTATTATTACGACACCGGCGAGGACGCCCTCGTCATGGAAGCCCGCCTGGACTGGCCGAGCGGTGAGGCCGCCTCGGCCGGGAACCCGCTGAAGGCTTGAGGCGTTTAGAGGTCGATCGGCGTCGGCGCATCACGTTCATGACGAGGAAAGGAGACCGGGATGGTGCAGATGAAGCGGCTCGCCAGCATCGTCGGAGTGATCACCCTGTTCGGGCCGATGGTCGGGGACGTCGTCTTCGGCTACTCGGGCGGACCGGTACGCAACGTCACGGACCTCGCGCCCACCTGCGCGGGTTGCCACTCGTCCTTCACGAAGGACCAGCTCCGGAACGAGCCCGAGGCCTTCGCGACCAGCCAGATCAAGGAGAACAAACACTATAAGGCCATCGAGGACGGCACCGGCCCGTACCAGCAGATGTCCGCCGCCGATCGCCAGAAGCTGCTCGCCGACGTGCGGACCATGGACGAGAATGCCTCGATGACGCTCAGCGCGCCGACGAGCCTCCGGCCCGGGCAGGAGGCGCAGGTCACGGTGAGCGTGAAGGGCGGTCACGGCGTTGTCGGCGTGTTGCTCGTCGACACCGACCTCCGTTTCCAGGCGCGCCCCCTCCAGGGCGACGGCTGGGTGATCGTCGGAGCGCCGAAGGTGTGGGGGGGCGACGGCAACGAACAGACGAAATGGGTCGATGGCCGCGCGCCGGGACTCAGGCGGAACCTCAACAGCGCGCTGATCTTCGACCAGAAGAGCGACCTCACCGCGAAGAAATTCGCCGAGGGCAAGGTCGTGTGGACCGTCAAGGCGCCTCAGGAGCCCGGCACCTACTCGCTGAGCGCGGTGTTCCACTTCGGGACGGAAAAGGCGTCCTCGGTCGGAACGGTGGCCACGCCCACCGGCGCGGTGCTGCCCAGAGGCGGGCCCGGCGGTGCCTCCTCGCGGGTCATGTTCGCCAAGCCGGTGACGGTGATCGTCCGCTAGGGGAACGACGGGAGGCCTCCGTCATCCCCCGCGCGCTCGGAAGGCGCCTCGCGCTCTTCGCAGCGGGCGGGGCGGGGGTCCTGCTTGTCGGCACGCTCTTTCTCGTCGGGCTCAGCGCTAAGGAGCGCGACAACCGTTTCTGCGTCGCGTGCCATCTGCACGACGAGAAGTTCATGCGCCTGCTCGCCGTGTCTCCAACAGATCTCGCCGGGCTCCATCACGGGCGGGACTCCTCGGTCGGCTGCATCGCCTGTCATGGCGGACACGACACCCGCATGCGGCTGGCGGTGCGGGCCGTCGCCGCGCTCGACACCCTGACGTTCCTGGTCGGCGCGTACCGGGAGCCCACCCACATGAAGCTGCCGCTGCGTGACGCCGAATGCCGGCAATGCCACACCCCGATTCTTCGGCCGGGCCCGACGGGCGGCGAGGCTCCGACGTTTGCAGCCGAGGCCGAGACCGAGGGACGGGCGGGCACGTCCTACCACGCGATCCGGGAGCACGACACCGTGCGAGTGGTCTGCGTGCGTTGCCACGGCGCGCACACGACCGACAGCGACGCGGCCCGCCGCTTCATCTCGAAGACGGCAGTCGCCCCCATCTGCCGGGACTGCCACAAGGACATGTGACATCCGCGTCAGGTGAGGAGCCCCAGGACCAGGACCAGCCCCAGCGTCACCGCGCCGAGCCAGCGCGCGCGACTGAGCGTCAGCGTGGCGACGAGCCCGACCAGGAGATGAAAGACGGTCAGACCCAGGTAGAAGTCCGTCAGCGCCATGCCGAGAAGATTCAAGACGATGAAGCCCGCGGCCAGCGTGAGCGAGACCCCCAGCGCACGTCTGCGGGTCGCCAGGCCCAGGGCGATCAGGCACGCGAGGTCGGCGAGCAGCAGCCAGCGCGTCGCCGCCGGGGCCGGGACGACGACGGCCAGCCGATCGAGCCAGGCGCGCTGCGATGTGAGGTAGGGCTCGGCAGCGGCCAGGGCGACGCCCACGCGTGAGGTCCACATCAGCCCGTGATGCTATCAGAGATGCTAGAATCTCGTTCCGCGTGAGCGTCGCCTCCCGGGACTCGTCGGCTGATGTCTGATCCGAAGACCGTCGCGCCGCGTACCGACCGCATGATCGAGCGCATGCTCGGCGGCGACCGTCTGGCGCTCGCGCGGCTCATCACCCAGATCGAGAACCGCACGGCGGCGCTGCCCGCGATCATGCGGACCGTCTACCCGCGCGCCCACGGCGCCTACGTCGTCGGCGTGACCGGTCCGCCCGGCGCGGGCAAGTCCACGGTCGTCGATCGCCTCACGGCCCGGCTCCGCGCGGAGGGCGCGACGGTCGGCGTGGTCGCGGTGGACCCGTCGAGCCCATTCACGGGCGGCGCGGTGCTGGGCGACCGGATCCGGATGCAGGCGCACGCGCTGGACCCCGGCGTGTTCATCCGGAGCATGGCCACGCGCGGCTCGCTCGGCGGCCTCGCCCGCGCCACCGGGGACACGATCAAGCTCCTCGCCGCGGCGGGCTACGCGTGGGTCCTTGTCGAGACCGTCGGCGTCGGCCAGACCGAGCTCGACATCATGGAGCTCGCCGACACGACGGTCGTCGTCCTCGTGCCGGAGTCGGGCGACGCGATCCAGACGATGAAGGCGGGGCTCATGGAGGCGGCGGACGTCTTCCTCGTGAACAAGGCCGACCGGAGCGGCGCGCCCGCGCTCATGGCCGAGCTCACCTTCGCCGCGCACCTGCACCGGACGAGCGCGGCGTCGCCCAAGGACATCGACTGGGAGATCCCGGTCCTCAGCGCGGAGGCGCAGCACGACGTGGGCGTCGCCGAGCTCCTCACCGAGGTGCGGCGTCACCGCGCGATGCTCGAGGCCGCCGGCGCCCTGGCCGTGCGCCGTCGGGCGCGGCGGCGGGA
The DNA here is from genome assembly GCA_003221695.1 of Candidatus Rokuibacteriota bacterium. Classification (GTDB taxonomy): domain Bacteria; phylum Methylomirabilota; class Methylomirabilia; order Rokubacteriales; family CSP1-6; genus 20CM-2-70-11. The sequence continues at coordinate 23,699 of QHSX01000039.1, read as the reverse complement.
GGAGCTCAAGGCGCTGCTGCTCGACGAGTTCAGGCAGAAGGTCGAGCGCGCGCTCGCGGGCGGCGAGCTCGCCCGGACCGTCGACGCCGTCATGGAGGGCACGCTCGACCCCTACTCCGCCGCGCAGGCGATTCTCACTGTGCTAAGGTTGGAATCCTCATGACCGCCGTCGTGCCGTTCCGCGACACCTTCTGGAACGTTCCCGTCTGGGCCCAGGTCGCGCTCTACCTCGGCGCGATCGTCGCCGTCACCGTCTTCGTCTACGGCCTGGCCGAGCGCGTGCGCCTCTGGCGCGCCGGGCGTCCCGAGCCGCGCCTCGACCGGATTCGCGACCGCGTCGCTCTCGTCCTGACGCACGCGCTCGGCCAGGCGCGCACGCTCTCGCAAGCGTACCCCGGCGTCATGCACGCGATCATGTTCTGGGGTTTCCTGGCGTTGTTTATCGGCACGGTCCTCGCGACGATCGACTACGACGTCACGGTGCCGTTCTTCGGCTACAAGCTCCTGCGGGGCTCCTTCTACCTCGTCTACGAGACTGTGCTGGACATGTTCGGGCTCTTCTTCGTGCTGGGCCTCGGCATGGCCCTGTGGCGTCGCTTCGTGCGCCGTCCCGAGCGGATCGATCCGACCGCGCGCTTCGCCGCCGCGCTCGGCCTGCTCCTCGTGATCAACGTAACCGGGTTCGTCATGGAGGCGTGCCGCCTCGCGGCGGTCCGTCCCGCCTGGGCGCCGTGGTCGCCCGTCGGCTGGCTCCTCGGGCAGGGGATGCTGGCCGCCGGGATGTCGGAGAGCGCGCTCCGCGCGACCCACCTCGCCGTGTGGCTCTTCCACGCCGCGGTCTCGCTCGCGTTCGTCGCCCTCGTCCCGTACTCGTACTTCGTCCACCTGATCACGACGCCGCTCAACATCTTCTTCGCGAAGCTCGGACCTCGCGGCGCGATCGCGCCGATCGCCAACATCGAGGAAGCCGAGACCTTCGGCGTCTCGACGCTCGCGGAGTTCTCGTGGAAGCGGCGGCTCGACTTCGACGCGTGCGTCGAGTGCGGGCGCTGCCAGGCTGCGTGTCCCGCGTGGCTGGCGGGCACCGCGCTCTCGCCCAAGCAGATCATCGTCAAGCTCAAGCGCCACATGCACGGTGAGCTGCCGGGGCCGATCCACGGCGAGCTGATCCGCCCCGAGGAGCTCTGGGCGTGCACGACGTGCATGGCGTGTGTGGAGGAATGCCCGGCCTTCATCGACATCGTGGACACGATCGTCGATCTCCGCCGCTACCTCACGCTCTCGGAGGGCGCGCTCCCGTCCACCGCGCCGCAGTCACTCCAGAACATCCAGCGCGCCGGGAACCCGTGGGGCCTTCCCGCGGCCGAGCGGCTCGCGTGGGCGCAGGGGCTCGATGTCCCCCTCATGGAGCCCGGCCGAGAGGTGGAGTACCTCTACTGGGTCGGTTGCTCGGCGTCGTACGACAAGCGCAACCAAGCGATCGCCCGGGCGGTGGTGAAGATCCTCAAGGCGGCCGGCGTGAGCTTCGGTGTCATGCAGGAGGAGCGGTGCCACGGCGAGGTCGCCCGGCGGCTCGGCGAAGAGTACCTCTACCAGACCCTCCAGCAGGAGAACGTCGCGGCGATCAACCGGTACCGGTTTCGCAAGGTGATCACCCACTGCCCCCACTGCTTCAACACGCTCCGGAACGAGTTCCCCCAGTTCGGTGGGACCTACGAGGTCCTCCACCACTCGCAGGTGATCGACGGGCTGATCCGCGCGGGGCGGATCAGGCCGACGAAGGCGCTCGATGCGACGCTCGCGTTCCACGACTCCTGCTATCTCGGCCGCTACAACGGCATCACGGAAGCGCCCCGCCGCGTGGCCCGCGCGGTGCCAGGGCTCAGGGTCGTCGAGCTCCCGCGGAGCGGTGCGCGCGGCCTCTGCTGTGGCGGCGGGGGCGGCCACATGTGGATGGAGGTGAAGGCCAAGAAGCGGGTCAACCTGATCCGCGTCGAGGAGGTCCTCGAGACGAAGGCGGACATCGTCGGCACGGGCTGTCCGTTCTGCCTCGCGATGATGGACCTCGGCCGCAAGGTGAAGGAGGCCGAGGAGACGCTCCAAGTCAAGGACGTGAGTGAGCTTGTCGCCGAGAGCCTCGACTGATGCGCGCGCTCCTCAGGGCGCTGCCGGACATCGCGCGCACCGTCGCCCGCCTCGCCGCCGACCCGATCCTCCCGACCGCCGCGAAGGTGGCGCTCGCCGCCGCCGTGGTCTACCTGGTCTCGCCGATCGACCTGATCCCGGACTTCATTCCCGTGCTCGGCGCGCTGGACGACGTCCTCGTCGCCGCGATCGTCGTGGACGGCCTCCTGAACTGGGTCGACCGCGGGCTCGTGCTGAAGTACTGGCCCGGCAGCGCCGACTCACTCGAGCGCGTGGCGCGCGCGGCGCGGCTCCTCGCCGCGTGGGTCCCGCGGCGGCTCAAGGCGAGGATCTTCGCGGGCAAGGAGTGAGCGGGCGGGGATTTTCTGGACGGCGGTCCCGACCCGCACCTCTTGGTATGATCGTTCTGGCCGCGGGAGGCTCTCATGCCAGACGCCACCTCGAGCTTGCTCACGATTGCCCGCGCGGTCAACGAGACGACCGACCTCACCGAGACCCTGCGGCTCGTCTGCCGTGAGCTCGCGCGCCTGACCCTCGCCGAGACGGTCGCCGCGTACCTGGTCGACGCCGAGGGCAAGGAGATCCGGCCGGTCGCCGCCTACCACGTCCCCAAGCACACCCTCGAGCTCCTCACGAAGACGGCGCTGCCGCTCGCGGCCCAGGGCTTCGCCGCGGGCGTGTTCACGGCGGGGCACGTGGTCTGGAGCGACGACGTGCAAAACGATCCGCGGTTCGCGTTTCCGTTGTTTCGCGTCTTCCCCCACCGGTCCGGCCTGATCATCCCGTTGGCCGTCGACGGCGCCGTGACCGGCGCGTTCTACCTCGTCTGGTGGCAGGAGCGTCGGGACTTCCCGGAAGGGAGGGTCATCGTCCTCGAGACGATCGGCCAACTGGTCGGGACGCTGCTCAAGAACGCAGCGCTCGGCCGTGTGGCGGAGGCGCGCCGCCGGGCAGCCGAGGTCGCCGAGGAGCGCTACCGCCTCCTTTTCGATCGCAACCTCGCCGGCGTCCTGTGGAATCACGGGGACGGCCGGATCATCGACTGCAACGAGAGCCTCGCTCGGCTCCTGGGGTACGACTCGCGTGAGGAGGTGCTCGGCCATAACGTGCGGGACTTCTACGTGGATCCGAGCGATCGCGAGAAGGTCCTGGCGGGGATCGAGCCCGGCGGTACCGTCGACGGCCGCGAGCTACGCTGGCGGCGTCGCGACGGCACCCTGGTCTGGCTCCGGGTGAACCTCCGCGCCACGGCCGAGGGCTGGTTCGAAGGGATTCTCATCGACACCTCAGGCGAAAAGCGGGTCGCGCAGGCGGAGCGTGAGGCCGCGGAGCTGCGCGCCGTCGCGATGCTCGCCGCCGCCACCGCTCACGAGATCAACAACCCACTGGCGATCGTCCTCGGCCAGCTGACGTTGCTCGAGCGGGAGAGCCCCGGCAACCCGCGCGCGGCAAAGATCGTCGCAGCCGCCGAGCGAATTCGCGACATCGTCAGCCGGATGACGAACATCGCCCGGGTCGAGGCATCCCAGCATGAGTCGGCGAATCTCCCCCCGATGCTCGACATCCGGAAGTCAGGGGACGCACCCTACCGATGACCACGAACCAGGGCAGGACGGTCCTCGTCGTCGACGACTGCGACGACACGCGGTCACTGATCGGTGCAATGCTCAGGCAAGCGGGCTATCAGGTGCGCGAGGCTCTGAGCGGAGCCGACGCGGCCCGGGCGGTGGCCGAGCGTCCGGATCTGGTTATTCGGTGCGTCAACGACGGTCCCGCGGTCGCCGCCGGGCCGGTGCTCGAGCTCTCGGCGGGCGATCGCGGATCGCGGGAGGGCGTGGATGCCCGCCTGACGCTACCCGCGACCCCGGGTCAGCTCGCCACGACGGTCGAGGCCGTGCTCCGCGTCCATCGCTGGGAGGCCGTGCGGCGATCGCTGTTCGATCTCGTGCTCGACGCGATCGTCATCACGGACGGCACCGGGCGGCTTCTCGACGTCAACGAATCGTCGTGTGTGATGTTCGGCGCTCTCAAGATGGAGGTTCTTGGCCGACGCCTCGGCGAGTTTCTGGACCGTGGGTTTGATTTCGATCAGGCGTGGCAGACCCTCCGCGAGTGGGGCTGGCGCGCGGGCGAGTTTCGGCTCGTCCGGACCGGTGGCATGGTCCGTGAGATCGAGTACGTCGCGCGCGCCAACGTCCTCCCCGGCCGCCACCTCGCGTTGCTCCGTGACATCACGCGGCAGAAGCAATGGGAGGGGGCGGCCGGGGCGCTCATCGAGGTGGGCCGTCTCATGTCGGAGACGGCCGACGTGCGGCAGGTCGCGCGGCGCATCGCCGAGAGCACGCGCTCCCTCCTGGGCGTGCAGAGCGCCGCCCTCTGTCGGCTCGATCCGGAGTCGGGGGACCTCGTGGTGCTCGCGCTCGCCCGCGACGAGGCCGAGGTCCTCGACGAGGGCTTCGTCTTCTCGCGTGGCAGCGGCGCGGTCGGGGCCGCCGTGCGAGAGCGACGGCCGATCGCGTCGCCCGACGTCTACAACGATCCCCGCGTCCTTCTACCGCCGGAGCTTCGCGCCGGCGTGGAACGATCGAGGCGCCGCGCGATGCTCGCGCTGCCGCTCATGGTCGAGGGGACCGTGATCGGCGCGCTCGCCGCGCGGGATCGCCTCGGGCGGATGTTCGACGCGGAGGCCATGCGGCTCGCGTCCGCGTTCGCCGATCAGGCCGCGCTGGCGCTCGAGAAGGCGCGCCTGGCCGAGGAGCAGGCCAAGCTGCTCGAGGAGACGCGCCGCCAGCGGGAGGAAGCCGTCGCCCTCGAGGCGGTCGCGCGGTCCATCACGTCGTCGCTGGAGCGGGACGAGGTCCTTCAGCGCATCGTCGACGAAACGCGCGCGGTGTGCGATTGCGACATCGCGTTCCTCGCGCCTTACGACCCGGTCACCGACAGCGCGCGGATCGTCGCTGCGTCAGGCTCCCGGTCGCGCGCGCTCTTCACCACGGCCATCACGCGCGGGCGCGGGCTCGCCGGGAAGGTTCTCGAGACTGGCGAGTCATTCACGACCGAGGATTACGTGAACGATCCACGGATCTCCAAGGACTACCTGCCGGTCGCCGTCGAGGAAGGGACCGTGACGCAGGCGGCGGTCCCCCTTCGATCGCGAGGGGCGATCGTCGGACTCCTCTGCGTCGCGAATCGGGGCCCGAGGCGCTTCACTCCCGTCGAGGTGCGCGTGCTCGAGCGGCTCGCGGACCAGGCCGCGATCGCGATGGAGAACAGCCAGCTCTACGCCGCCCTGTCGCAGCACGCGGCCCGTCTCCGGGCGTTACGAGAGATCGACCAGGGCATTCTCACCGCGAGCTCTCCTCGGGCGATCGCCGAGACGGCGCTCAGGCACCTGTCGGGCCTCGTCCCCTGCTGGCCGGCGAGCGTCACGATGTTCGATGTCGAGACCGGCGAGGGCAGGATCCTGGCCGTCGTAGCCGTTCGGTCAAAAATACGTAGTGGGCCGGATGGACCACCTGCTCCACTCATCGCAAAGTTTATCTGGCTCCGACACGATGAGCTTCGGATCGTCGCCACCTGAGAACCGAACGCGTCCGATGGATGACGAGACCCGCAAGGCCGCGCGGATCCTGATCGTCGACGACGAATCCGCCAACGTGAGGCTCCTCGAGCGGGTGCTCGAGCGCGAGGGCTACACCAATCTGAAGTCCACGACTGACGCGCGCCAGGCGCTGCCGCTCTACACCGAGTTTCGGCCCGACCTCGTCCTGCTCGACCTCGCGATGCCCTACCTGGACGGGTTCCAGGTCCTCGAGCGGATCAAGCCCTTGATTTCGTCGCAGACCTTCCTCCCGATCCTGGTCCTGACCGCCGACATCACGATGGAGACGAAGCGTCGGGCACTCGAGAGCGGCGCGAAGGACTTCCTGACGAAGCCGTTCGATCGGGTCGAGGTCCTCCTTCGGATCAAGAACCTTCTCGAGACCCGATTGCTCCATCAGGAGCTTGCGCGTCACAACGAGAGCCTCGAGCAGACCGTGCGCGAGCGCACCGAGCGGCTCCTTCAAACCGAGAAGCTGGCGACGATGGGTGGGCTCCTGGCGGGTGTCGCCCACGAGCTGAACAACCCCCTGACGGTCGTCATCGGCCAGACCCATCTCTTGCGGGCGGGAGGGGCGGGAACCTCGCTCGTCCAGCGGGCGCAAAAGATCCACGCGGCCGCCGACCGCTGCGTTCGTATCGTGCGCAACTTCCTGGCGCTCGCACGGCAGCACACGCCCCAGCGCGGCGAGGTACGAGTGAACAGCGTGATCCGCGAAGCGGTCGAGCTACTGGCCTATGAATTACGCACCGGTGGCATCGAGGTCGTCTTCGACCTCGACGAGGACCTGCCGGTGCTCTGGGCGGACGCCCACCGGCTCCACCAGGTCCTGGTGAATCTGATCGTCAACGCCCAACACGCGATGCGAGAGGTGCCGTCGCCGCGCCGGCTCACGCTCGCGACGCGATTCGACCGTGAGCGCGGGCACGTTCGGCTCGAGGTCAGCGACACGGGGCCGGGGATTCCGCGGGAGATCCAGCCGCGGATCTTCGAACCCTTCTTCACCACGAAGCCGAGCGGCCAGGGGACGGGACTCGGGCTCTCCCTCTGTAAGGGGATCGTCCAGGAGCACGACGGGGCGATCACCGTCGAGAGCGAGCTGGGACGCGGCGCGACGTTCTTGATCGAGCTGCCCGTGCTCGCTCCACCGGCTGCGGCGACGAAGGCCGCACCAGCCGAGGCCCTGCCCACGCCGGCCGCGAAAGCCATCCTCGTCGTGGACGACGAATCGGAGATCGCGGCGGTGCTGGCCGAGATGCTTCAGCGCGCCGGCCACCACGTGGACGTTGCGGCCGACGGGGCGATGGCCCTGGAGATGCTCGGGCGTCGCGGCTACGACCTGATTGTGACCGATACGAAGATGCCCGTGCTCGACGGTGTCGAGCTCTACCGTGCGCTCGAGCGGCGTTTCCCACGGTACTGCCGCCGGCTGATCTTCGTCACGGGGGACGTGCTCGACCCGGAGAAGCGGAGGTTTCTCGAGTCGACTGGGGCTCCCTGTTTACCGAAGCCATTCGATCTGGACGAGGTCCTGCGGGTCGCTCACCATCTCCTCGCGAGCTAGCCCACGGAAGCGCTCACCACGCGTGAACCACGTCCTGTCCGTTCTGGCATAGCCGTCTGTCATCTCTGACGCCCGTTGCTCCGCTCCCCCGAGGGCGGAACGAGAAGCCCGCGTATTTCCGGGGTCTCTGAACCCGCCTGCGGCTGGCACCGATCCTGCACTCCTCAAGGGCAGCTGAACGCAACCATGACGACAAACGCCAAAGGACTGGAACGGAGGCTGACATGAGCCGGACTGAAGTCGCTGAATACCTCGGGAACCGCGCGATGGCTCTCGCAGCCTCGCTCGCCCTGCTGCTCGTCCTCTGCGGTAACGCGTGGGCGGCGTCGCCGACGGAGACGCTTCAGGGCGTGTTCGCGGCCGTGAATCGTGTGCTCGGCGACCCTGAGTTCCAGGAAAAGCCCCGCGAGCTCATGGGCGCGATCCATAACGTCATGGGCGTGACCTTCGACTTCCGAGAGGCGGCGCGACTCGCGATGGGGCGGGAGTGGGAGGCGCGGACGCCGACAGAGCAGGACGAGTTCGTGCAGCTCTTCGCGGCCCTCCTCGAGCGCGCGTACATGTCACAGATGTCGTCAGGCGCTGGCGTGCCGGGCGTTCTCGCGATCCGCTACCTTGGCGAGTCCGTCGAGGGCAACCGCGCGACCGTCGCCACCGTGATGGGAAGCGGCAGCGGAAAAGAGATCCCGCTCGAGTATCGAATGATTCAGGAGAGCGAGCGTTGGGCGGTGTACGACGTCTCGGTCGGCGGGATCAGCCTCGTCGCCAGTTACCGCGCTCAGTTCTCGAAGGTCATCAAGCAGTCGTCATACGACGGGCTCGTCGCCCGGCTGAAGAACCCGCGCGGAAACTGACATGGGCTGGACTGAGTTCATCGGCTACCTCGGAGTGGTCGTCGCGTTCGCGGCGCTCACGCTGGGCGCCCTGACCGCGTACTTCGACTGGTAGTCGACGAAAACAGGTCGTTGACGGCCGGGCCCGCCTCGTGTCGACGGAGGCCCATCTTCCTGCTCCTCCGCCGGTCGCCTGGGCTAGAATCCTCGTGAACGGAGGGGCGGTCGTCATGAGGTCGGGGCCTTCGTCGCTCCTGGGGCGCTACAGTCTCGCCGTCGTCCTGACGGCGCTCGCTCTCCTCGCCAGCCTGCTCCTGGCGCCCCACTGGAACCCGCGCCATCTCCTGCTGCCGTTCTACCCTGCGGTCATGCTGAGTGCCTGGTTCGGCGGCTTCGGCGCCGGCCTGCTCACCACGCTCCTGTCGGCGCTCGCGATCGACTACTTCTGGCTGCCGCCGGCCCCCGGATTCGGCATCCAGGAGCCCGGCGACCTGATGGGATACATCCTCTTCCTGATCGTCGGGCTCCTCGTCAGCGTTCTCAACGCGCGGCTGCTCCGGGAGCAGAGCCGCGCCGAGGCCGTGGTGGCCGAGCTGCGCCACGAAGCGGACGAGCGTCGGAAGGCGGAAGACGCCGCCGCCAAGCTCACGAGGCTCACCGACGAGCTGAGGACCTCGATGGAGCGGTATCGCCACCACTTCGAGCGGAACCTCGCGGGCGTCTTCCGCGCCGCGCGCGACGGGCGCATCGTCGAGTTCAGCGAGGCCTTCGTCCGCCTCGTGGGCGCGGGCTCCGCCGGCGAGATCCGCGCGCTCAGCGTGAGAGACCTCTTCGTGGATCCCGCAGGCTGGTCGGAGCTCGTCGTCGCGCTCGCGCCCGGCGTGGTGGTCTCGAACCAGGAGCTCCAGTGGCGCCGCCGCGACGGCACGCCGCTCACCGTGCTGGCCAACCTCCGCGAGACGGACGGCCTCGTCGAGTGCCTGGCGATCGACATCACGGACCGGACGCGCGCCGAGGAGGCCGAGCGCAAGGCGATGCGGCTCCGCGCGACCGCCGACCTCGCCGCCGCGGCCGCCCACGAGATTAACAACCCCCTGACGACCGTCCTCGCGAACCTGGCGTTGCTCAAACTCGAGGGCGAGGCCGCCACGAAGGTGGAGCGGGCGCTCGAGGCGGGGCGCCGCATCCAGGAGATCGTCGAGCGCATGACGCGGATCGAGCGCGTCGAAATGGCCCCACGCCCCTCGCCGCACCTCTCCCCAATGCTCGACATCCGGAAGTCCTCGGACTAGCCGGCGACCGGCCTCGGAGCCGCGGGGCCGCCTGGATCGGCGTCCCGGGAGACGCGCCCAGGACTAAATGTTGACGGCCGCCACGGCCAAGTATTAGCGTGGTGCACGTGAAATCGATCCTCGTCATCGACGACGACCCGCTGTTCGCCAAGCTGCTCGAGGACATCCTGTCGACCGACGGCCACCGCGTGACGGCCGCGGCGAACGGCGTCGAGGCGCTTGCGCTCCTCGAGGGCCGGGCCTTCGACCTCATCATGATCGACATCAAGATGCCCGAGCTCGACGGCCCGGCCTTCTACCGGGAACTGGAGCGGCGCAGCCCGGACCAGGCGCGCCGGGTCATGTTCATGACCGGCGGCGCCGTGGGTGCGGAGACGGCCGAGCTCCTGTCGTCGGTTCGGACGCCCGTCCTGCGCAAGCCGGTCGACGTCAAGGAGATCCGGGCCACGGTCCAGCGGTTCTTCCTGGCCGCCGACAGCTTCCGTCGCCGCGGCTAGCCGCGGCCGTCGAGGGCCCTTCGACGGCCTAGCCGGGAATCAGCAGCGCCAGGCCCGTGAGGGCCGCCCCGAGCAGGATGGACTCCACGTGGATCTGGCGGGCCTGGCGCTTGAGCTGCGCGACCACCCACGGGTCCGACACGACGTCCTCACCGCCGTCGAGGTCGCGCCGCCCGCGCGCCGCGAGTCGCACTCACGTGTGCGCGCGCGCCTGGAGAATGCCGAGGGCGCCCGCCCAGAAGGGTACCCAGAGCGCGACGCGCCAGCCCCGGCCCACTCCGCTCATGAGGAGCACGACGAGGACGACGCTGCCCGCCACAAGCGTCGCGGCGCCCATCAAGACGCGCCGCCGGCGGCCCTTCGGCCCGATGTTCGCGGCGCGCACGGCCATCAGCGTGAGCCCTTCTGCGCGGGGCCCGCGAGACCGGTGTCACCGCGGATGGCCCGCGGAAGGCGCGGGGTGGCTCCCTTCGGGGGCATGAGGCCATTGAGCGCGAGTCGGCCGCCGTCAACGTAGACGGTCGACCCGGTCATGTAGGAAGAGGCATCCGAGGCGAGGAAGACGGCGACCTCCGCGATCTCCTGGGGCTCGGCGACCCGCTGCATCGGGGTCCGGGCGTAGACCGCGTCCCGCCACCGGCGGTTCTTCAGAAGGTGGCGGGTGAGGCCGGTCACGACGGTGCCCGGGCCGATCGCGTTGACGCGGATGCCGTGGGGCGCGAGCGCGATCGCCATGGCCTTGGTGAGCTGGCGCACGCCGCCCTTGGTCGCGGCGTAGGCGGCCGATTCGGGACGCGCCACCTCCGCGTTCACCGACGACAGCGTGATGATGACCCCCCTGCGGCGCCGCGCCATGCGCCGCGCCGCGGCTTGGGCGACGAGAAACGTGCCCTTGAGGTTGACGTCGATGATGCGGTCCCACGTCGCCTCGCTGAGCTCGAGGAAGGGGACGATCGGTTCGACGGCTGCGTTTGTCACCGCGACGTCGATACGGCCCCAGCTCCGGTCGATCGCGTCGAAACCGTCGCGGACCGAGCCGGAGTCCGCCACGTCCATCTGGAGGGCCCGCGCCTTCGCACGCCCGATGCGCCGCGCGGTGGCCTGGGCGGTCCCCGGGTCGATGTCGGCGACGGCGACCTTCGCCCCCTCGCGCGCGAAGGCGAGCGCGATCGCCTGGCCGATGCCGCGTCCAGCCCCCGTCACGAGCGCCACCTTGCCGCTGAGCATCATCGTAGCGGGGGCCGCGAGACCGGCTCCACTCCGTGGGTGGCCTGACAAAGGTGCGGCGCGGCTCCGTTCATCTAGTCCGCCATGAGGACAAAGTCCATCTCCATGCTCGTCTGGCTGGGGCGTGGGTAGAGCTGGGTGACGAGCGGCGTGTGGCCGGGCGCGGTCACGCGGACGTGGAGGTGGAGCGGCCGCCCGGGGTAGCGGCCCGGGGAGTCTGTCTCGTAGCGATAGCGCCCGGCGTCGTCCACATGCTGCGTGGCGCGGTGCTCGGCGTCGTAGTCGCCGCGCGGGTTGGCGGACCACCACTCGAGCCGGGCTCCCGGCAGCGGAGCGCAGCCCTTCGCCGACGCGACCCGCCCCGTGATCACGAGTCCGCGACCGGTGACCGAGCGCGCCGGGGCGCCCGGCTCGTAGAACGGCCCGAGCATGTCGGGACGCGTCGGTGTGCACGCGGGCTCGGCGAGGGCGCGCGCGCCGAGCGTGGCGAGCAGGAGGAGTGCCGCGGAAGCCAGGACGCGCGTCACGCGCCAATGCTATCATTCCGCCCGCACACCCGTATGAGCGAGCCCGGCCGCCGAGAACGAGTGGACGTCGCCGACCTCGCGGCCGCGATCGAGCGCCTCGCCGCGGACCTCGCGCTGGCCGAGGAGCCCTCGGGGTTCACCGTGGTCCTCGAGAGCGACCCCGACGCGCGGGAGCAGCGTGGCTGACTGGACGATCGCGACGCTCGGCCGCGCGATCGCCAGGCGGGAGGTGTCCCCGCTCGAGGTGACGCGCGAGTGCCTGGAGCGCATCGCGCGGCTCGACGCCAAGATCCGGAGCTTCATCACCGTGGATGCGGAGGGCGCCCTGGCCACCGCGCGCGAGCTGGAGGCCGAGCTGGCCGCCGGGCTCTCGCGCGGGCCGCTCCACGGCGTGCCGCTCGCCTACAAGGACCTCTGCCACATCCTGGGGCTCCCGTCTTCGTGTGGCACGGCGACGCGCGAGTACTTCTCGGCCGAGCACGAATGCACCGCGGTCAGCCGCCTGCGCGAGGCCGGGACGGTCACGCTGGGCAAGCTCAACATGACCGAGCTGGCGCTCGGGCCGTTCGGCGACAACGCCCACCACGGCGACGTCCAGAACCCCTGGTGCCCCGGTCACGTCGCCGGCGGATCGTCGAGCGGCTCGGCCGCCGCCGTGGCTGCGGGGTTCGCCCTGGGCGCGCTCGGGAGCGACACGGGGGGCTCGATCAGGCTGCCCGCGGCCTGCTGCGGCGTCGTCGGGCTCAAGCCGACCTACGGGCGCGTGAGCCGGGCGGGCGTCATGCCGCTCTCGTGGTCGCTCGATCACCTGGGCCCGCTCACGCGCACGGTGGCGGACGCGGCGCTCCTCCTCGGCATCATCGCCGGCCACGACCCGCGTGACGCGACGTCGAGCCGGCGGGGCGTGCCGTACTACGAGCGCCTGCTCGACACGCCGGTCGAGGGCCTCCGCGTCGGGCTGCCGGAGAACTACTTCTTCGACGGCCTCGCCGCCGAGATGGACGCTGGGGTCCGGGCCGCGGCGCGCGTGCTCGAAGGGCTCGGCGCCGAGATCGTGAGCCTCCGCCTTCCCGACCCGCGACCCGTCGTGGACGTGTCGAACGTCATCGCGCGCGCCGAGTCGGCCGCGGTCCACGCGCGGATCGCCCGCGAGCGGCCGCACGAGCTCCAGCCGGCGGTGCGGGCGCGCCTCGAGATCGGGTTCCACATCACGGCGCACGACTACCTCCAGGCCCTTCGCCTCCGGAGCCGCTACACGCGCGCCTTCGTCGCGGAGGTGTTCGCCGAGACGGACGCGCTGCTGGCGCCCGTCATTCCCGAGCCCGCCCCGGCGCTGGACGCCGTGAAGGCGGGGACGGTGGAGGAGGTCGTGGCCCGGATGGGACGGTTCTCGCGCCTCACGCGGCCCTTCAACGGGCTCGGGCTTCCCGCGCTCTCCGTGCCGTGCGGCTTCTCACCGGGCGGCCGCCCGCTCGCGCTTCAGGTCGTCGGTCGGCCCTTCGACGAGGCGACCGTGCTCCGCCTCGGCCACGCGTACGAGCGGGCGACCGACTGGGTCGCGCGGCGCCCGCCGCTCCTCTGACGGCGATCCTCGATCGTGGACGAGCGGTCCCTCACTCCGCCGCGGCTCTGGACGGTCTTCGCCGCCTACCTCGTGGCCTTCGTCGCGATCGTGACCCTCTCGCTCGTCGCCGCCGGCGTCCTGCGCTCGATGTACCCGGACGTCCCCGATCCCGCGCTCTTCGAGGGCCTCCCGGGCCTGATCGCCGGCGGGCTCGCGTCCTCGCTGGCCCTCCTCCTCACGGTTCTCCTCTTCAACCGGCCCCTCGAGCCGGTGCTCCTTCGGCTCGTGCCGGGCTGGGAGACGGGACGCGCACTCGCGGTCATGATCGTCGGCATGCTCGCGCTCGGGCAGTGCCTCGACTCGCTCACCACGCTCGCCGGGCTCGGCGACAAGGGCACGCTGGCCGCGATCCGGAGCGTCCTCGCCGACGCGGCCGGGCCGGAGCTGTTCCTCGCGGTCCTCGTCATCAGCGTCGTCGCGGGCTCGGCCGAGGAGCTGTTCTTTCGCGGGTACATGCAGACGCGTCTCGGCCAGCGGCTGCCGCCCGTCGTCGCCGTCGTCGTCACCTCCGTGGCCTTCGGGCTCTTCCACCTGGAGTGGCTTCACGCGCTGCTCGCCTTCGTGCTCGGCCTCTATCTTGGCTGGATCACCGAGGTCGCCGGGAGCGCCCTGCCGGCGATCGCGTGCCACGTGATCAACAACGCGCTCTTCACGGTGCTGACCGCGCTCGTCGGCACCGTCGGCGGCGCGGCACCGAACGCGGTGCTCCTCGGCGCGTCCGGCTGCGTCTTCGTCGGTTCGGTCGTTTGGCTGCGACGCTGTCGGACGTGGTAGGCTGGGGCCCACGCGGTCCTCGGGACAAACGTGATCGGTGACGCCCCGCGCCTTGCCGAGCTGTTCCGGGGCGCCAGGACGCCCGTCGTCTTCACGGGCGCCGGCGTCAGCACGGAGTCGGGGATCCCCGACTTCAGGAGCCCGGGAGGTATCTGGGACCGCTTCGACCCCAACGAGTTCACCTACGCGAACTTCATCGGGAGCCTCGAGGGCCGGCGGAAATACTGGGAGCTCGGCCGGGTGACGTACCCGGTGATCCGCGCCGCGCGGCCGAACGCCGCGCACGTGGCGCTCGCCGAGCTCCACCGCCGTGGCCGCCTCGACTGCTGCATCACCCAAAACATCGACAACCTCCATCAGGCCGCCGGCCTGCCGCCCGAGAAGGTCATCGAGCTCCACGGCAACGCGACGCGCGCCCGGTGCCTGGCGTGCGGCGCCGCGTACACGCGCGACGAGGTGCACGTGTGGCTCGAGGCGGGGGACGGGGTGCCGGCGTGCCCGGCGTGCGGCGGCATCGTCAAGCCGGCGACCGTGCTCTTCGGCGAGGCGATGCCCGCGCGCGAGATGGCGGAGGCGGAGCGGCGGGCCCGGCAGGCCGACCTGTTCGTCGTCGTCGGCTCGTCGCTCGTCGTCTATCCCGCGGCCTACATCCCGGTCCACGCCAAGCACGCAGGCGCCACCCTCGTCATCGTCAACCTCGCGCCGACGCCCCTCGACGAACGCGCCGACCTCGTGATCCGTGGCCAGGCGGGCCATGTCATGGGCGCGGTGGTCGCGGGGATGGAGCGATGCTCATGAACGACCCGCTGCTCGAGGAGCTGCTCGCGGCGCGCGAGCAGCACCGTCCGATCGCGCCGCCGAGTGAGAAGCGGCGGCTCTCGCTCGCCGAGGCGTATACCGTTCAGGACCGTCTGCGCGAGGCCCTCGTCGGGCGCGGCGAGCGGGTGATCGGCTGGAAGGCGGGCTTCACCAACAAGGCGGTCCAGACGTTGTACGGCTGCGCGGAGCCGGTGTGCGGCTTCCTCCTCGCCGCAGGAGTCTTCCCGGACCGCGCCGAGGTGCCCAGCGCCCGCTTCGCGAGCCTCGTCGTCGAAGCGGAGATCGCGTTCGTGCTCAAGCACGACCTCGCCGGGCCGGGTGTCACGCCCGCGCGAGCGCTCCTCGCGGTCGAGGGCGTCGTGCCCGCGCTCGAGCTCGTCGACTTCCGCATGAGCGGCAAGCCCGTCGCGTCCGACGTCGTCGCCGACGGGGTCTTCGCCAACGCGATCGTCGTCGGCGCCCCGCTCACGGACGCGGCCCACCTGGACCTCGCGCTGGAAGGGCTCGTCTACGAGCTGAACGGGGCGGTCGTCGCGACGAACGCCGCCGCCGAGGTGCTGGGCAACCCGGTGAACTCGCTCGCGTGGGTCGCCAATCACCTCGGCGCGCGCGGGCTCGCGCTGAAGGCGGGCGACCTCGTCATGTCGGGCTCGGTCTCGACCCTGCTCCGCCCGAAGGCTGGGGACACCGTACGCGCCACGTTCACGCGGCTCGGCTCCGTGGCGGTCCGCGTTGCCTGATCCGACCATGCGCCTCAAAGACCACGCGGTCGTGATCACCGGCGCGGGCGGCGGCATCGGCCGCGCCATCGCTCACGCGTTCGCCGGCGAGGGCGCGGCGGTCGTCGTCGCCGATCTCGCCGAGGCCGCCGACGCGGCCGCCGATGACATCCGGAGGTCGGGGGGACGCGCCGTGGCCGTGCGGGCGGACGTGAGCCGCTCGGCCGACATGCGCGCCCTCGCCGAGCGCTCGGTGCGAGAATTCGGCGGCCTGGACGGGCTCGTGACCTGCGCGGGCCTGGGGCTCTCCGGGCTCCTCCTCGATCAGGACGAGGAGGAGTGGACGCGCGTCGTCGACGTCAACCTGAACGGCACCTACCGCGCCATCCGCGCGGCCCTCCCGCAGATGATGGCCCAGGGCCGCGGTCGGATCATCACGATCGCGTCGGTCCTCGGCAAGATGGGCGGCTACGGCTTCGTGAGCGCCTACGTCGCCTCCAAGCACGGCGTCGTCGGTCTCACGCGCGCCCTCGCCGCGGAGCTCGGCTCACAGGGCTTCCCCGGCATCACGGTGAACGCGATCTGCCCGGGCTACGTGCGCGCCGGGATGGGCGTCGCCATGCAGTCGACCAAGGCGGGGCCGATATCGGGCACCGAGATCTTCGAGCGCTACTACAAGCGCCTGGTGCCGCAGCGGCGGATGATCGAGGCCGAGGAGATCGCCCACGCGGCGGTGTTCCTGGCGCTGCCCGAGTCCGCCGGCATCACGGGCCAGGCGCTCAACGTGGACGGCGGCTTCGTCATGTCGTGATGACGCTCGAGGACCTCGTGACGCTGACCCGCGAGCGGCTCGCGGCGCGCGTGCGGCGGGTCGTGGATCCGGGACCGCTCGTCCGCGCCGCGGTGCTCGTCCCGCTGCTCGACCGTGGCGGGCCGCACCTCGTCTTCGCCAAGCGCAGCGACCGCGTCTCCACCCACCGAGGCCAGATCTCCTTCCCGGGCGGCTCGGTCAGCGCCGCCGACGCTTCGCTCCTCGACGCCGCGCTGCGGGAGTCGGAAGAGGAAGTCGGTCTCCCGCGGCGGGCCGTCGAGCCGCTGGGCGCGCTCGACGACACGGAGACCTTCGCCACTCAGTTCGTCATCACGCCGTGGGTCGGGGTGATCCGCGAGCCGGTCGCGTGGCGGCCGGACGGCGAGGAGATCGAGAAGGTGATCGAGGTGCCGTTCGCGGCGCTCCTCGAGCGTGCGAACTTCAGGGTCGAGCACTGGACGCGCGACGGAGTCGTGCGTCCCGTGTATTTCTACGACTACGGCGGCGAGGTCATCTGGGGTGCGACCGCCCGGATCGTCAAGCACTACCTCGACCTGGTGACGGGAGCGCCGTGAGCGACTCGCCGCCGATCGGGCTCTGCGCGCTCTGTCGCCATGCGAGGTCCGTCACGTCCGCGAGGGGGTCCACCTTCGTCCTGTGCGGTCGCAGCGCATTCGATCCGCGCTTTCCGAAGTACCCGGCCTTGCCGGTCTTACGCTGCGAGGGCGTCGAGCCGGAACGCGATCCGGCTCAGGGCCACCAGAAGTAGAGGAAGCGCGGGCCCGCGCCCAGGACCGCCCCGAGCCGCGCGAGCGAGCCCTCCACGGCGGCGGCCGGCGCCTCGGCGCGCGCGTAGTACGTGGCGCGGTACTCGCGGGGGCGGCGGTAAACGACGACGCGCGCCTCCTCGACGCCGACCGCGCGCTTCGCCGCCTCGATGGCGTCAGGCATGTAGCCGATCCGGTCGATCAGCTTGAGGTCGAGCGCCTGCCGGGCCGTGTAGATCCTTCCGTCGGCCACCTTCCGCGCGGCCTCGAGGCCGAGCTTCCGATTCTCGGCGAGCTTCTCGACGAACTGCCCGTAGAGGCTGTCGATGACCGACTGGAAGATCTTCCGTTCCTCGTCGGTCAGCGCCCGCAGCGGGCTCCCCATGTCTTTGCGCTCGGCCGACTTGATCGTCGTGGTCGCGAGCCCGAGCTTCTGCAGGAGCCCCTCGGCGCTCAGCGTGACCATGAGGACGCCGATCGAGCCGGTCACCGTCGTGGGATGGGCGACGATCGTGTCGGCGGCGAGCGCGACGTAGTAGCCGCCGGACGCCGCGACGTCCAGCATCACCGCGACGACGGGCCGACCGGTCTCGCGCTTGAACAGGGCGAGCTCCTGGTAGATGACGTCGGAGGCCGTCACGGTGCCGCCCGCGCTGTCGATGCGCACCACGAGCGCACGCACGTCCGGGTCGGCGGCGGCCTTCGTGAGCTCCTCCCGAACGCGGACCAGCAGCGGCACCCGCGCCGGGGCGGGCCCGCCGATGACGAGGCTCGGCGCGCCGCCCTCGTCGGAGAGAAACCCGGAGACGTCCAGCAGGAGGATCTTGGCGCGGCCGTGCCCCTCGACCGTCTGCTCCTGGAGCGGCTCGATCCGCGGCGTGAGGTCGAGCGAGATCAGCGAGCAGCCGGCGAGGAGCGGGACCAGCGCGAGCGCGGGGAGTCGTCGCATGGGATGAGTATATAATCTCGCCGTCGTGAGTGCGGCCTCCACGTTCGGCATCGACGACGTCTACGCCGCCGCGCGGCGGCTCCGCGACCGGATCCACCGCACCCCGACCCTCGGGTCGCAGTCGTTCAACGACGCGAGCGGCTACCGCGTGTTCTTCAAGTGCGAGAACCTCCAGCGCGCAGGGTCCTTCAAGATCCGCGGTGCGCTCAACAAGCTCCTGTCCCTCCCCGACGCCGACCGCGCGCGCGGCGTCGTCGCGTATTCGTCGGGCAACCACGCTCAGGGCGTGGCTCTCGCGGCGCGTATGGTCGGGAGCAGTGCCATCATCTGCATGCCGACCGACGCGCCGGCGCCGAAGGTTGAGGCGACCCGCAACTACGGTGCCGAGATCGTCTTCTACGACCGGCTGAAGGACGACCGGGCGGCGCTCGCCGGGCGCATCGCGGCCGAGACCGGGCGCGTGCTCGTGCCGCCGTACGACGACTACGCGATCATCGCGGGCCAGGGGACGGCGGCGCTCGAGCTCTTCCAGGACGTCCCCGCGCTCGACGCCCTCGTGACCCCGGTGGGCGGGGGCGGGCTGATGGCGGGCTGCGCCACGGTGGCGAAGAGTCTCTTTCCGGGCACGGTGGTGATCGGCGTCGAGGCCGACACCGCGAACGACACGTACCTCTCGCTCCAGAAGGGGGAGCGGGTCACCATTGCCCCGCCGCCCACGATCGCCGACGGGATCCGCGTCACGAGCCCGGGGGCGCTCACGTTCCCGATCCTGAAAGAGCGGCTGACCGACGTGAGCCTCGTGACCGACGCGGAGATCGTCGCGGCCGTGCGGGTGCTGGCGCTGCGCGCCCGGATCGTCGTCGAGCCCACCGGCGCGGTGGGCGCGGCGGCGGTGCTCGTCGGGAAGCTCCCGGTCGCACGGGGCGCGCGCGTCGGAGTGGTCCTCTCGGGCGGGAACATCGACCCGGACCTGCTGATCCAGATCCTCCAGTCGAGCTGAGCCGGGCGCCCCGTAGGGAGTCAGTCTGGCGGGGCGGGGTCGCTCGACCACGCGGCCGGCGTCCGCATGGCCCGTTGCGGTTGGGCTCCATCACACGCGGCAAGCCCGTCATCGCGCAGCAGGGAACGGGTCTCGTCGACCCCGCCCCCCAGACTGACCCGCGACGGGGCGCCGCGGTCAGCGACGGTGGAAGGGCGGGATCACCTCCGCGGCCAGCCGTTCGAGCTGCTCGAGCATGCGCTCGGACGGGCCCATGGGCCGCACGACGAACTTCGAGGCCCCGCCCGCGACGTACTCCTCGAGCCTCTCGGTGAGGAGCGCCGGCGGACCAAAGGCCGTGCAGGCGGCGAGCGTCCCCTCGTCCACGCGGCCGCGCGGGACGAACGGCGCGGCGGTCGCGTGGGCACGCGCGGGGTCGTCGTCGAGCCAGAAGTTCACGAGGACGCCGAAGTGGTCGCCCGGCACCTCGCGCCGGGCGAGGGCGGCGTAGGCGCACGTCTTCTCGACGCCGACACGGAACTCGGCGGGCGCGATGAAGGACGGGATCCAGCCGTCCCCGAGCCGTCCGGCGCGGCGCATGGCGGCGTCGCTGTTGCCGCCGATCCACAGCGGCATCGGCTGCTGGACGGGCTTGGGCAGCACGGTGACGCGCTCGAGCTTCCAGAACTCGCCGTCGTGCGTGACCTCGTCCTCGGCCCAGCAGCGGCGCATGATGGTGATTGCCTCGTCCGTCCGGCGGCCGCGCTCCTTGAACGGCACCCCCGCGGCCCGGAACTCGCGCTCCTGCTCGACGCCGATCCCCACGGCCGGGAGCGCGCGCCCGCCCGAGAGGTAGTCGAGCATCGCGAGCTCGCGCGCGGCGAGCACGGGGGAGCGGAAGGGCGCCACGAGCACGCTCGGGCCGAACTTGAGCCGCCGCGTGCGCGCCGCGACGGCCGCCATGGCGATCATGGGCTCGAGCACCGGCAGCGGCGAGGAGAGCCGCTCGGAGAACCAGAGCGAGTCGATCTCGGTCCTCTCGCAGAGGTCGATGAGCCGCCAGAAGAGCTCGCGCCCGGCGGGCCCTGCGGCCCAGGGGCCCGGCATGACGCCGATCCGATACTTGACCTGCGGCGCGATGGCCCTAGCCTCCCCCGGTCCCGGACCCGTACAGGGAGAAGTCCACCGCCTTCTCGGTGATGAACTCGAGAAGCGCGGGCACGCCCTCCTCGGTCTTCCGGATCGCCCGCTTGATCGCCGGGGCGATCTCGCCGGGCTCCGTCACGCGCTCGCCGTGGCCGCCGAACGCGCGCGCCATGTCGGCGTAGTGGCCGCTGATGTCGGTCGAGCGGTACTTCTCCGTCGCGACCTTCATCACCTTCAGCTCGATCGCCATCGAGAAGTTGTTGAGGAGCACCGACAGGATCGGGATGCGCTCGCGCACCGCGGTCTCGAAGTCCATCCCCGTGAAGCCGATCGCCGCGTCGCCCCAGACGTTGACGCAGAGCTTGTCCGGCGCCGCGAGCTTGGCCCCCATCGCGTAGCCCAGCCCGGTGCCGAGCTGCGTGGTCTTGCCCCAGCCGATGTAGCTCAAGGGGGTCACGGGCTCCCAGAAAGGCGAGATCTGGTCGCGCGGGCTGCCCGCGTCGTGGGTGATGATCGTGCGGCTCACGTCGACGGTATGCATGAGGTCCCAGAGGACCCGGTACGGCGAGAGCGGCTTCGCGTTCGACGTGAGCCGCGGCATCCACTGGGAGAGCCACTCCGTCTTGAGCGTCTTGATCTCCTGGGCCACGGCGCCGGCGCGCCCGCGCGGACCGCCGCGCAGGCGATCCTTGACCTCGGCGATGAGCGCCTGGAGCGTGAGGCCGGCGTCGCCGACGAGGCCGAGCTCGGCGGGGACGTCCTTGTTGAGGTCCGTCGGGTCGAGCGTCGCGTGGACGATCTTCTTGCCGCGGGGCATCGCGACGCCGTAGTTGGTCGTGGCGAAGCTACAGCCGATGCCGAAGATCAGGTCGGCGTTCGTCAAGAAGTGATGCAGCTGCTTTCCGATCGACCGCCCGCCCGAGCCGAGCGACAGCGCGTGCGCCTCGGGGAACGCGCTCTTGCCCTGGAGACTCGTCGTCACCGGCGCCTCGAGGAGCTCGGCCAGCTCGCGGAGCGATTGCCAGGCGCGCGCGTAGTGCACCCCCTGGCCCGCGTAGATGACCGGCCGCTCGGCCGCCACGAGCGCCTCGGCGACCCGCGCCACGTCGCGCGGATCGGGCGCCGTGCGGAGCCGCGGCGCCGGCCGGTACTGGAGTGGCTCCGGTACGTCCTCGCCGAGCACGTCCCGCGGGATCTCGACGAGCACCGGGCGCGGGCGGCCGTTCTTCACCTGCGTGAAGGCCCGGCGCATGGCGTCCGGGACGGCGTCGGCCATGACCACCTGCTCGGCCCACTTGGTGACGTGCTGGTAGTTGATGAACGAGTTGAAGTTGGGCGGGAGGTTGATGAGCCGGCGCGGGTAGCCGGCCGGCAGCACCACGATCGGCACCGAGTCGCCGTACGCCTGCGCCACGCCGCCGAACGAGTTCTCGGCGCCCGGCCCGTGCTGCATGGCGAAGACGCCGATGCGCTCGCCAGACGAGATGCGGCTCACGGCGTCGGCCATGTGGAGCCCGGTCCGCTCCTGGCGGACGATGATCGTCCGGATGTCGGCCTCGGCAGCCGCCTCGATGATGGGGTTGACGGGATAGCCGATGAGGAAGGCCACGCCCTCGCGCTTGAGGATCTCCGCGACCGCTGCCGCTGCTTTCATAGGATACGCTCCCCAGGTCAAACGAGTTTTAGCGCCAAGTCAGGAATCGGCTTATCCTACACCAGACCGTTCACGCGGGAGGCCACGATGGCAGGCAAGAAGTTCGACCGCGGCAGCCAGGACGTGGGCAACATCCTCGCCCTCGAGCACGTCAACGTGAGGATCCCCGACCAGGTCGTGGCCACGCTCTTCTACGTGGTCGGCCTCGGGCTCACGCGCGATCCGTACCTCATGGTGGGCGTCGACAACATGTGGGCCAATGCCGGCCAGCAGCAGTTCCACCTGCCGACGGCGCGGCCGCAGGTGCTGCGAGGATGCGTCGGGCTGGTCGTTCCCGACCTCGAGGCCCTCAAGACGAGGCTCGCGAGCGTGGCCGACAAGCTCGCGGGCACGCGGTTCGGCTACGCGGTCGAGAACAAGCACGTGTCCGTCACGTGCCCCTGGGGGAACCGGATCCGCTGCCACGCTCCCGGGCCCGAGTTCGGGGACATGACCCTGGGGATGCCCTACGTCGAGTTCCCCGTCGAGCGCGGGTGCGCCGCGGGGGTCGCGGCCTTCTACCGCACCGTCTTCCGTGCGCCGGCGGTGGTCACCCCGGACGGGGCCGGCGCGGTGGCCCGTGTTCAGGTCGGCGTGCAACAGGAGCTCATCTTCCGCGAGACGGGCGAGCCCCTCCCACCGTACGACGGCCACCACATCGCGATCTACATCGCGGACTTCTCAGGACCGCACCGCTGGCTCGCCGAGCGGGGCCTGATCACGGAGGAGAGCAGCGACATTCAGTACCGGTTCACGGACATCGTGGATCCCGAGACCGCACGCCCGCTCTTCACGATCGAGCACGAGGTGCGCTGCGTCACGCACCCGATGTACCTGCGGCCGCTGATCAACCGCAACCCGGCCCAGCGACAGGCGACGTACGTCCGCGGGCGCGACGCGTTCGTCCCCGGGCTCAGCTAGAAGGCCGCGCGAGGCCCGTGAGGCCGGCCGCGCGACGGAGTCAGGCTAAGGGCCGAAGCTCAGTTCGAGCCGTACCGTCGCGAAGCCGACCGAGCGCTCGCTCGACTTGATCGGGATCCTCGTTGTGCGGTCGTCGGCGAGGTAGAAGGCCGCGTGCCCGCCTTCGGCTCTCTCGCGCTCGCCGTGGTGGCCGATCGCAAACGGTAGCCGGAACGTGCCCGTGAAGGGCAGCGTGACGGGTGGCACATCCGAGAGTCTGCCGTCAGGGTCCGCGACCTGTTCGATCGTGAAGGTGCCCGCGATCGAACCGAGCGGCACGCCGAAGAAAACCGCCTGCCGCAAATCGACCGTGCCATCGAACGTCCCGCTGATGATTGGCAAGTTGGGAACGTGTACCGAGCTGTTACCTGGAGCGTGGATCACGACGTCGAATTTGCCATTGACGGGACCGGTGCCCGTCCGTGTGGAGACGTGGTCCGTGCCGCGCGCGCTGATCGTGCAGCGCTTCAGTTTCGGGACGGTGATCAGTAACCTCGAGGGGCAGAGGGGAGTGCCGAGCTCTGCGAATCCGAGGAGCGGGGAGGTCGCGTTCCGGAAAATGACGAAGGTGCCGTCAACGCTCATGGGATCAAACGTGACCCTCTCGCTGATCTCATACAGCGTGGTGCCCGTCTCGCCCGTCGGGGCGCCGTGCTCGGCGTACGCGGCGGCTGGAAGACCCAGCAGCCACACGGCGAGTCCCACGAAGATCCCTACGCGATTCCTCATTTTCTCGCTCCCTCGAACGAGCATTAACCGGCACGCTAGAACG
>QHSX01000045.1 GCA_003221695.1 Candidatus Rokuibacteriota bacterium | reverse complement strand
TGATCCGACAGGTCACGCTCTTCCTGGGACGATCCCCGGGCAAGCCGGAGACCTGCAGCGCTCGCATGAAGCGCAAGATCGACACCGACCACGGGCGCTATCAGTACAGTCGCCGGCTTGCGGTGGCCGAGCCGGTGTTTGCGAACATCTGCAGCAGCCGCCGCTTGAGGCGGTTCAGCCTGCGTGGCCACCGAAAGGTCAACACCCAGTGGCTGCTGTACTGCCTGGTGCACAACATCGGGAAGCTGCAACGCTACGGGACGAGCGAGGGCTCATCGGCATGAACGGATCGATCCGCCAGAGCGACAACGGCCGCAGGCGATACTGAGGCATCGGATGTCGCCACCCCTTGCCCCCCTCGATAAGAACCGCCGACACTAAGGCAATCCGGGCGATGGCAGGCTTCGCAAACCTCGTTTTTCTACAGATTCGTTAGGCGGATAGTCACGAATGAGACAGAGCTTCCTCCTGATTGCAGCCGTTATCGCAATCCTCACGAGCTGCCAACGGAGCGACACGTTACCCACGGGCGACGCGCGTACGCTGCGCAGCGATTGGGGCGCTGTGCTGCCAGCGGCCAAGCATTCGGAACTGCTCAGGACCTGCTCTCGCCAGCCCCGCTGGGCTAACCGGCCATTGGATGCCAGCGCGAGGTGAGATCGACCGGCTGGAGCGACACTTGGCCTCGGTGCTGGAGATGGCTCTTTCCCGGGTGATTCTAGAGAGCGGCGAGACTCGGCCCGCCGCCACCGACTACTATCGACAGTACGGCGGATTTCATCGCGGCGGTCGGCGTGTCGTTTATGTGAACGGACTCCACCAGAAGATCGTGCAGATCCGGGAGTCGCCATCTTGGACCGAGGAGCCGTTCGGGCTGTGCGACGGCGGGTTCATGGGGTTCGGCGTCGTGTACGACGTTGATGCGGACAAGTTCGAGAGCGTTGAGTTCGACGGACGTTACTCTGGCCGGGTGAAGACCAAGTGATGTCCCATGCACCGCCTAACGAGCCGCTCGAGCGGACCGGCTGCGCCGGCCGCTCAGCGCCGAGCCGTTAGGGCGCGAAGACACATGCCAGCGGCACACGCACGAGCGTTGACACGGCCCGGTTCGCCGTTTCCGGAGGGAGGCTGTTCATGACACGCGTACAACTGACTCTAAAAAGTGTTCGGGCGCGGCCCGTCGTTGTGCCCCTGAAGCGGCCGGTTGTCTCGAAAGTTGGTCTGTTTCAAGACTGGCCGCTCATTCTGATTGACCTCTACACCAACGAAGGAGTTGTGGGTCACAGCTACCTCGAGCCTTATATCAAGCAATCCGTGCGTTACATCGTTCCTGCGATCGAAGATCTCGCCCAAGCGGCAAAAGGCCAACCTGTGGCGCCGTTCGACGGCTATCGCCGAGGGGTCGGCTCGCTGCATCTCGTCGGGCGAGAAGGGGTATCGCTGATCGCGGTATCAGGCCTCGATATGGCGGCGTGGGATGCACTGGCCAAAGCCGCCGACATGCCGCTCGCCGTGTTCCTCGGCGGGACGGTGGGTCCGGTCCCCGCCTACAACAGCAACGGCTTATGGTTGACGCCAGTGGAGAAGCTGGCTACTGAGGCGGCAGCGCTTGTGGCGGAGGGGGGGTTCACCGGTCTGAAGCTCAGACTGGGAAGAGAAAGACTGACCGACGATCTGGCGGCTATCGCCGCCGTCCGAGAGGCCGCTGGTTCCTCGGTAAAGTTGATGTGCGACTTCAACCAAGGTTTGTCACTTGGTGATGCGCTCGTTCGGTGCCACGGTCTCGACGACCAAGGACTCTATTGGTTTGAGGAACCTACCACCTACGACAATATTCCGGGCTACGCTCAGCTAGCGCGTGAGCTGAAGACACCGGTTCAGCTCGGGGAGAACTTCTACGGTCCCCGCATGCTGTATCAAGCAATGCTTGCTGGCGCGGGCGACTATGTAATGCCCGACCTCATGCGCATTGGCGGTGTCACCGGATGGCTGCGGGCGGCAGCGATCGCGAGCGCCGCGGGAATTCCAATGTCCACACATCTCTATCCAGAGATGGCTGCGCATCTCATGCGCGTCACCGATACCGCACACTGGCTTGAGTGGCAAGATTGGGCCGACCCGATACTGTCCGAGCCCTTCGCAATCCAGGAGGGACATCTCATGGTTCCTGACAAACCTGGCCAAGGCATCGAGTGGGACGAGAAGGCCGTCGCAAAGTTCGCACTATGAGTTAGGCAGCGCCCTCGGCGAGATCGCGCCCTAACAATGGCGTGCAGCCGACGCCCGTAAAACGGGCGTGGCTGACGCCGGACGTTGGGCCGCGACTCATGTGGAGACCCTGGGGCGGAGTTGCTCAGTTCGAGACCAGTGTCTGACAGGTGAACACAATGAAGCTTGACCATGTCGCAATCTGGGCTATGGACATCGAGCTGATGCGCACGTTCTACGAGAAGTACTTCGACGCGCGGTCGAACCTGAAATATGAGAATGAACGTAAGAGATTCACTTCGTATTTCCTGACGTTTCCTGGAGGCGGGCGGTTGGAACTGATGTGCCGACCAGACATCCAAAGGGTCCCAGATTCACAGAGCTCGCGCGAGTTCATCGGGTACGCTCACCTGGGTGTGGAGCTGGGCTCTCGGGCCGCCGTCGACGCCCTTACAAAGCGACTGCAGGGCGACGGGTTCCCGCTTCTCGATGGGCCAAGACGGACCGGCGATGGATACTACGAGAGCATGGTCGCGGATCCCGAAGGTAACCGGATTGTTATCGCCGAATGAGTCCGCTGCTGCCCAACCAGGCCGTTGAAGCTGACGGCCGCCTACCTCGCCTTCGGCTCGGTCGATCGGCCGCAGCTTAACGGCAACGTTGGGCGGCTTAGTCGATCGATCGGTTTGCAGGACCGAAGACCATGACTACCAGACCACAGAGCTGTGGGCCCCCAAGCGCGGCGCAGGACGTTGCGAATCTCGGTCTCATTCGCCCGCCGCTTGTGTATCTGACTTCGCTCGTCTCAGGGGCGGTGATCCAGCTCGCCACGCCATTCCCATTCCTTCCGGGAACGCTCGCTGTGCCGCTCGGAGCGCCTCTCGTTGTGGTTGCCATAGCGCTGTTCGCCTACTCGGTCACGACATTCCGGGCGGCCGGCACGCCCGTGCCCGCCCGAAAGCCCACCACCGTGATCGTGCGGACGGGGCCCTATCGCTTTAGCCGGAACCCGATCTATCTGGCGTTCTCCCTGTTGCAGCTCGGTATCTCGATCTGGGTCAACAGCGTGTGGCTGCTGGCCACGCTCGCCGGGGCGGCGGCGCTCATTCACTACGTCGTCATACGCAGAGAAGAGCAGTACCTGGAACGGAGATTCGGTGCGCAGTACTTGGACTATAAGGCGTCCGTGCGCCGCTGGCTGTAAGCCGCCCAACCAGCGGCTGCAGCGGGCCGGCGCATGAAGTGCGAGTCGCTACGCCGCACATCGTGGTGCGCCGGCCGCTCAGCCGTGCGTTAGCCAGCAGGATGGCCGCTTTTCTTCGGGGCCCGGCAGGATGTTAGACTAGGTTACCGACTAAGGGTCATGGGCAAGGTCGAAAAGATCGAGCAAGAGATTCAAGCGCTCTCCCCGGGCGAGCTTGCGCAGTTTCGCGCCTGGTTCCTGGAATACGACTGGGCAGCCTGGGACCGTCAACTCGAGCGCGACGTTCATGCGGGGCGGCTTGACGACCTTGCCGAGAAAGCCCTTCGTGACCACGCAGCCGGTAAGACAAAACCTCTCTGACTCATCACGCGTCTCCCGATTTCTGGGCGTCCTACCGGGCCTTACCGTCGGACGTCCAGAATCTCGCCGACCAAGCATACGCGCGCCTGAAGCAAGACCCGCGGCACCCGTCGCTCCACTTCAAAAAGGTCGGTCGCTTCTGGTCGGCTCGGGTTGGAGCCCACTACCGCGCCCTGGCCGTGGAAGCGAAAGACGGGCTCGTGTGGTTTTGGATCGGCACCCATGCCGATTACGACCGGCTGCTTGATTAACGAACGCATGCACCCGAGGGGGCGAAGGCGCCCCGCGGCTCATATGGCACATTCGACAACCTGGTAGCGCAGGGAGGTACGGTCGGATGGCACGTTCTGGCCGCTTTGCGGCGCTGCGGGAAACATCAGGACGAGGCTTCCGGGGCTACCCAGTCGCAACGGTCGCGTACTACGGACCAGACGCCAGCAGAGCCACAAAGGTAGCAGTCGGCGTGATCCTCGCGGAGGGCGCCGAACCTTCTGCGCTGGAGCGCTGGAATTCTGCCGAGGCAGATGCGCGGTTCGACCAGGATGCCTGCGGCGCCGCGCTTGACTTCATGGCGGCCCATCACGTGAAGACTGTCGTGATAAGTCCGGGGATCATCGGGTGCCCACACGAAGAAGGCGTCGACTACGCGGTCGGGGAGAAATGCCCTGCGTGTCCATACTGGGCGGACAGGGATCGATGGACGGGAGAGGCCATTCGGTGAGCGACGCGTGAAATCACAATCGGCGATTTCTGGTGACAGCTGGGTGACAGATTCAAGCTAGAACGTGCGTCGTTCTGCCTCCATCTGCAAGCTAAACGCCCTAAAATCAACGGGTGCTTGCGACGCGCGTGTTCCGCAGCAAGTTCAACGTCGCCCTCGGCATCGAGGCGCAAGGGTTCTGCGTGCTGAGGTAGTTAGGCCCCGCTGATCCGCCCCGTGGCGCCGGCGGCGCCTTGCGGCTTTCTGTTTCTGGGAACTATGATGCCGGTACCAGAGGCCGCGAAGACTATGCGAAACCGACAACGATCGCTCTGGTCGATAGTCCCAGCGCTCGTCCTCTTCGGTGCGGGGTGCGCTGAGACAGGACCGTCGACCACTCCGTCGGTTGTGGCCGCGCCCAGCCTCGTCGAGGCAAAGCGTCAGGTCAACGCATACGTCGACTCGGGTCGCTACGAGGCCGACATCGCCGCCGTCGCTGACCAGGCGAGAGCCTATCTGGAGTCGCGGGTGCGCGGCGGAGGTAAGTTGGCGATCGTCTTGGACGTCGATGAGACAGCGCTCTCGAATCTCCCGAGCCTTCGAGCAAACGATTACGGTTTCATCATCCCCGGTCCCTGTGATCTTCCGGGTGGGCCATGTGGGCTGGGCGCGTGGATTCGGATGGCGCAAGCGGACGCGATCAAACCGGTCTTGGCGCTCGCCCGCCTCGCCCGCGAGCGCAGCGTCGCCGTGTTCTTCCTCACCGGACGCCCGGAACGGGCGCGCGCGCCCACTGAACGGAATCTGCGGACTGCGGGATATGAATGGACCGCGCTGATCTTGAAGCCAGACGCCCTGACGACGAAATCGGCAGCCGATTTCAAGGCGCCAGAGCGGAAGAAACTCATCGATCAGGGCTACACAATCATCGTGAACATCGGCGATCAGATGAGTGATCTTGAAGGAGGTTTTGCCGAACGGACGTACAAGCTGCCGAACCCGTTCTACTTCCTACCGTGAAATCATGAGACAGGACCTGGTGCCCAAGGGCTGAGATCGTCGAGGCATGTGTTTCACCAACCTAATCGTGGTCGAGATTCTCATCGGAGGTCATCCATGATCGTTGCCCTGGCGTCGCCTTGTATCGCCTCAGCCCTTGATGAGGGCTTAGGGAAGATCAAGCGGCTCCTGTCCGAAGCTTCGGCCCAAGGCGCGGAGATCGTGTGTCTCCCGGAAGCCTATCTCCCAGGCTTGCGGGGACAGGATTTTGAAGTCTTGCCTTTTGATCAGACGCAGCAGGAACGGGCACTCCAGACCGTGGCGCAGTGGGCGCGAACGTATGCGGTGGCCACGATCCTCGGGATGGACAGGCTCACGGAGGCGGGCCGGCAAATTGCGGCCTTTGTCATCGACGCCCGGGGCCACATTCAGGGATACCAAACCAAGAACCAACTCGCCCCGACCGAAGATCAGTTCTATGTGCCTGGAAATACCCGGCGACTCTTCGAGATCAACGGGATGAAGTTTGGAGTGGCGATTTGCCATGAGGGCTGGCGCTATCCCGAGACGGTGCGATGGGCGGCGGTGCGGGGCGCCAAGATCGTCTTTCATCCCCACCACACGGGGAGTGATCAAGCAGGTGTCCGTCTGACTGAGTGGGGCTCGGCCAGCGGGCTCTACTATGAGAAGGCGATGATGATGCGCAGCATGGAGAACACGATCTACTTTGCCAGTGTCAATTATGCTTTGCGCTTCCAAGAATCGGCCACGTGTCTCATTACCCCGTCGGGCCAGTGCCAGGCGTACCTACCCTACGGGCAGGAAGGCGTACTCGTGCAGGCGATCAAAGTCGAGGAAGCGACCGGTTTGCTAGCCACTCGATACGCACCCGAGCGTTATCAAGAATTCAGGTCGGAGTGACCGCCCGGTTCGCGCAGTCGTGTGCGGTCGCGTCACCGCCGACGCGTCTTCTTCCGGTGAAGGAGGTCGCACACGGCCCGGTTCGGGGCGCCGCCCGCTTCGACCGACGAGGACAGGTACGCGTGCACGATCACCTTCTTGTCCTCGATGCCGTCCGTCTTCGGACAATGCGCGGCGCACCAGCGCACGTCGAGAATCTCCCTCACGGGATCTGCACTCGGCTCGCACCCCGGACAGTACAACCGCGCGACCGACAGGGTCTCCAGGAGGTCGCCGCTCATCGTCCGGCCCTGCCGCACTGGTCTACGGCCCTTCGGCTCGGCGGCGTGCGAGGGCGGTGTCGAGGTGCTTCTCTTGCAACCGGTCGCGCAGCACGCGGTAGGACTCCGCTCGGATCACGCGGTCGAACTGGCTCCGGTAACTCGCGACGACGCTCGCGCCGCCGATCAGCACGTCGTAGACCCGCCAGCGCCCCTCGCGCACGTGCAGGCGAAAGTCGAGCGCGATCGCCGTACCGCGCCGGGTCATGACCTCCGAGCGCACCATGGCGAAGCCGCCGTTGACCGACTCGCCGACGAACGTGATCGTCTCACCCGCGGACGCCTCGATCTGGGTCACGTAGGAGCGCTCCAGCAAGTCCGTGAACAGCGCCACGAACTCCGCTTGCTCCTCGGGCGTCCGCGCCTGCCAGTGGCGCGCGAGCGCGCGACGCGCGATCTCCTCGAAATCGAACGTCTCGCGGCCGATCCGCCGAATCGTCGCCCAGCGGTCGGCCACGGGTGTGCCGTTGACCTCGCCGTCCCGCAAGATGGTGAGGACGCCGACGACCGCCGATTCCACCGCCTGACGCGGTCCCACGGGTGGCGACGCTACCGCCGCGCCCGGCGCCAGCAACGCCGCCGAGACGAGCCCCGCCGCCGAGACGGCCACCCCGATCCACAGCGCCATCGTCGTCTCCCTCAGAGACCAGGCTAGGCGCGGGTGCTCGGAGAGGCCATCGGGTGAGTACCCGAGAGGACCCGAGGCGAACCCTTGAGGAACGGGGGTTGCGTCCTGTGCACCGATTTGCGAGGATCGGCACACCAACGGGCGCATGAGCGCGACGCACGGCTCCACCCGGCCGCTCGTGGACGTCCGCCTCGAGGCGCTCAGCACGCGCGGCGGCCGCCCGCCTGGCGTCTACGAGGTCGGCGTTCACGTGCGCTACGGCGAGTTCTTCACCTTCCTGGGCCCGCCCAAGTCGGGGAAGTCCGACGTGCTGCGGGCGCTCGCGGGCTTCCTGCCGATGACGAGCGGCCGCGTCCTCGTCGACGGCCAGGACATCTCCCTCTTGCCGCCGCGCGCGCGGGGCCTCGGCTACGTGTTCCAGGAGGGGGCGCTCTGGTCCCACCTCACGGTGGCCCAGCACATCGCCTTCGGCCTCGAGCAGCAGGGGCTCGCCGGGGCGGAGGTCGCGCGCAAGGTCGAGACGGTCGCCGGCCGGCTCGGCCTCGCCGGGCTCGAGGCGCGCCGCCCGCCCGAGCTTTCCATCGAGCAGCGGCGCCGCCTGGCGATCGCGCGCGCGCTCGCTGTCGAGCCACGCGTGCTCCTGCTCGACGAGCCGCTCGCGAACGTCGACCCGGCCGCGCGCAAGACGCTGCGGCTCGACCTCGCGAAGCTCCACCGCGACCTCGCCGTGACGACGATTCACGCCACGCGCAACGCCGCCGACGCGCTCGCCCTCTCCGACCGCCTCGCGGTCATGGGCGACGGGCGCGCGCTCCAGGTCGGTAATCCCGACGAGCTCTACCACCGCCCCTCGAGCCGCGCGGTGGCCGAGACGCTCGGGCCGGCGAACTTCCTACGGGTGAGCGTCGTGGAGGTCCGTGACCTCGGCGTCGTCGTCGAGACCGACGGCGGCCACCAGGTGCCGGTCGCCGGTACCGGCGCCTTCCGGAAGGGCGATCGGGGGTTGCTCGTCCTCCGTCCGGAGACCCTCTCCCTCACCGAGGCGGCGATGGCACGCGGGCCGGGCATCCCCGGGAAGGTCGCGCTGCGCGTCTTCGAGGGCGCGCGCCACCTCTACGAGATCGAGATCGGCGGGACGCTCCCGGTGCGCGTCGAGGTGCCCTCGACGGGCGAGACGCGCATCTATCGGCTCGGCGACCGGGTGCGTGTCGAGGTGTCGAGCGAGACGGTCGTGCTGGTGCCAGACGCCTAGCCTGGCGGTCGGTCACACCGCGTACGTCTTGTCCTGCTCCAGGATGCTGACGCGGGCGCTGCCGATGCGCTCGAGCTCCTCGGCGATCTCCTCGTGGAACTGGGGCTTCACGTGGTAGATCAGGACGGGGAGGTCTGGCGGAAGCTTGTCGAGCTCGCGGCTGATCAGGGTGGGCGTGAGGTGCTTGGCGATCTCCGCGAGCGGGCCCAGCCGGTTCGGGAAGGCGCACTCGAGGATCACGGCGCCGAGACCGTGGAGCCCGCGGGCCGCACGCCAGAGCGCGTCGGTCGGGCCCGTGTCCCCCGAGTAGATGAGGCCCGACGAGCCGTCGTGGATGATGAACCCCGTCGTCGGCACGGTGTGGTTCACGTGGACCGGCGTCACCCACAGGTCCGCGACGCGCTGCTCGACGTCCTCGACGAGCGCCCGGTACTTGACGACGGGGACGTCGGCGTGCGGGATCTTCGAGAAGTCGGGCCAGAGGACGTTGTTGAAGACGCTCCACCGGAGCGTGCTCACCACGGGATCGATGCCGGTGACCGTCACGGCGGCGCCGGTCTCACAGAAGCCGAGCGTCTCGCTGAGGTACACGAGGCCGGCGATATGGTCCAGGTGCGAGTGCGAGATCAGCGCGTACTCGATCGAGAGCTGCTCGGGAACCGTCAGCGCGCTCGACACGGTGCCCGCGTCGATCAGCGTCCGGTCGTTGATGAGAAACGCGGAGGGGCGGTGCCCGAGCCCCTCGCCGCCGAAGGCGCCGAGCACGCGGAATTTCATCCCGTCGCAATACTAGCACAGAAAAATAGTAAGATTGGCGCATGGGCGACGAGCGCTTCGACTATCCGACGATGGCGCGCGCGCTGATCCTCGGCGACAAGGACACCGTCGCGCGCAAGACCCGGGAGGGACTCGACCTCTCCCTCGACCCGAAGCTGCTCATCTTCAAGGGGCTCATTCCGGGGATGGACGTCGTCGGCGAGAAGTTCCGCCGGAACGAGTACTACGTACCGCAGGTCCTCCTGTCCGCGCGCGCCATGTACGCCGGGCTCGATCTGCTCAAGCCGCTCATCACGGCCTCGGCCAAGAGCGACGACTACTTCGGTATCGTCGTCATCGGCACCGCCCAGGGGGATCTGCACGACATCGGCAAGAACCTGGTCGCCATGATGCTCGAGGGCGCGGGGTTCAAGGTCGTCAACCTCGGCCGTGACGTGGCGCCGGAAGCCTTCGTGCGTGCGGTCCAGGAGCACAACGCGAACATCGTCGGCATCTCGGCGCTCATGACGACGACCATGCCCGCGATGAAGCGGACGATCGACGCGCTCGTCCGCGCGGGGCTCCGCGCGCGGGTGAAGGTGATGGTGGGCGGCGCGCCGGTGAGCCAGGCGTTCGCCGACGAGATCGGCGCCGACGGCTACGCGAGGGACTCGACCCTCGCGGTCGTCAAGGCCAAGACGCTCGTCGGCGTCGAGGCCGAGGCGGCGCGGTCGTGACGGCGCGCGGGCGCGAGGTCCTCGAGCGCGTCCACGCGGGCGAGATCCTCGTCTTCGACGGCGGGTACGGCACCATGCTGTTCGCGGCGGGCCTCGCCAACGGCGCCTGCCCGGAGCTGTGGAACGACACCCACGCCGACATCGTACAGGGGATCCACAAAGGCTACATCGACGCGGGCAGCCAGATCGTCGAGACCAACACCTTTGGCGGGAGCCGCCTCAAGCTCAACGAGTACACGCTCGGCGAGCAGACGCGCGAGCTGAACGCCAAGGGCGCCCGGCTGGCCCGGGCGGTCGCGCAGCGCGACACGTACGTGGCGGGCTCGATCGGCCCCACGAGCCGACTGCCCCGCGACTACGCGCTCGACGAAGGCGTGACCGACGAGGAGTACGTCGCGACGTTCCGCGAGCAGGCAGAGGCGCTCGCCGAGGGCGGCGTGGACCTCTTCGCGGTCGAGACGATGATGTTCCCGCAGGAGGCGACCGCGGCGGTGCGCGCGTGCAAGGAGGTCACGGACCTCCCCGTGATGGCGACGATGTTCTTCCAGTACGAGGAGCTGCACGACCGTGATCGCACGATGTGGGGCGAGAGCCCGGCGGACGTGGCCGCGAGCCTCCTCGCCGCGGGGGCCGACGTCGTCGGGATGAACTGCGGGCGCGGGCCCGACCGGGCGATCGTCATTATCCGCGAGATGCGGAAGGTCACGGACGCGCCGCTCGTCGCCTACCCGAACGCGGGGCTCCCGATCACGACGGGCGACACGGTCACCTACGAGCTCGGGCCCGAGGCGATGGCGCGGGACTACCCCGCGCTGCTCGACGCCGGGTGCAGCATCGTCGGCGCCTGCTGCGGCTCCAACCCCGAACACATCCGGTTGATTGCCGAGCTCGTGCGACGCCGCAGGCAGTGACGGCGCCGTCCGACGCGCCCCGCGTTCTCGCGGACATCGCGCTCGAGATCGATCCCGACGAGGTCCTACGCTTCCAGGGCTACAAGCGCGGCGCCGACGTCCCGAGCCGCGAGGTCCGGGCGCTCTTCGACGAGGCGATGGCGCTCGGGCGGCGCCTCATGGAGCCGCGCGCGGTGGTCCGCTGGGCGCCCGTCACCCGGCGCGAGGGCGACACGCTCGAGGCGGCCGGGGTCGCGCTCACGATCCCGGCGATCGAGCGCGCGTGGGGTCCCGTGGCCGAGCTCGCGGCCGCCGTGTGCACGATCGGCGACCAGCTCGAGCGTCGGGGCGCCGAGCTGTGGGAGGCGCGCGAGCTGCCGCTGGCGGTCATGCTCGACAGCGTGGGCTCGGGCGCCGTCGAGAGCCTGGCCGAATACGTGAACGACATGCTCTGCCAGGAGGGGATCCGGCGCCGCCTCCAGGTCACCAACCGGATCAGCCCCGGCTACGGCCCCTGGGACGTGACCCAGCAGCGGGAGCTGTTCCGACTCTGCCCGGGAGAGGAGATCGGCGTCCGGCTCAACGCGTCCTGCTTCATGACGCCGGTGAAGTCGATCTCGCTCCTCGCGGGTGCGGGCGTCGCGGCGCGCGTCGATCACTACTTCAGCCAGTGCGCCCGCTGCTGGATGCGCGACTGCGCCTATCGCCGCGCGCCCGCCCTGAAGACCGTGCATCGGTAAGCCCGAGGCGATCTGATACGATGCGGAAGATGCCGGCGGACAACATCCTTCTGGTGGGCTTCATGGGGGCGGGAAAGTCGGTGGTCGGCAGGCTTCTCGCGCGCCGGCTCGGGCGCTGCTTCGTGGAGACCGACGACATGATCGTCGCCCGCGAGGCGCGCTCGATCGCCGAGATCTTCCGCGCGGAGGGCGAGGAGCGCTTCCGCGCGCTCGAAGCCGAGGCGCTGGAGGCGCTCAAGCTGAAATCGGGCGACGTCATCGCGACGGGTGGTGGCCTTCCCTGCCGCGAGGGGCGCATGGAGACCCTCCGCGCGCTCGGCACCGTCGTGTGGCTCGCGGGCGACCTCGCCGACCTCTGCGAGCGCGCGGGCCGGTCGGGAGACCGGCCGATGCTCGCGGGCCGGAGCGCCGAGGAGCTCCGGGCGCTCTACCGCGCGCGCGAGCCCTACTACCGACGCGCGCACATCGTGATCGACACGAGCGGGCTCGGCCCCGACCAGGTCGTGGCCCGCGTCCTGATCGCGCTCCGGGGAACGCATGCCGCACGCGTTTAGCCAGCGTCTGGCCGCGGGGGCGCTCCTCTGCGATGGGGCGATGGGCACGATGCTCTACGCGCGCGGGGTGTCGCTCGACGCGTGCTTCGACGTCCTCAACCTGAACAACCCGAGGCTCGTGCAGGCGATCCACGCCGACTACGTCGCCGCGGGGGCCGACCTGATCGAGACCAACACCTTCGGCGCCAACCGCTTCAAGCTCGCGGTGCACGGGCTCGAGGGCCAGGTGCGAGAGGTCAACCGCCGCGGCGTCCGGCTCGCCCGTGACGTGCGCGAGTCGACCGGGCGTGACGTTCTGATTCTCGGCTCCGTCGGTCCGCTCGGCAAGTACCTGGCGCCCCTCGGGAGCGTGACGGCGGAGGACGCGCGCGCCGCGTTCCGGGAGCAGGCGGAGGGGCTCCTCGAGGGTGGCGTCGACGCCTTCATCGTCGAGACGTTCTCCGATCTCGCCGAGATCGCGCTCGCCATCGAAGCGATCCGCTCGGTCACCGACCTGCCCATCGCCGCGGAGATGGCCTTCACCGACGAGGGCGTGACGTTCACGGGACGCTCGCCCGCCGAGGTGGCGCGCACCCTGCGCGCGTTGGGCGTCCAGGCCCTGGGCGCGAACTGCTCCGTGGGTTCGAGCACCTTGTACGGGGTGCTCGAGCAGATGGTGGAGGTGGCCGGGGGCCTGCCGCTCGCGATCCAGCCGAACGCGGGGCTCCCCAGCCGTGTCGGCGAACGGCTCATCTACCTCTCGTCGCCGGCCTACATGGCGGAGTACGCCGCGCGCATGGTGGACGCGGGCGCCCGTGTCGTCGGGGGCTGCTGCGGCACGACGCCGCAGCACATCGCGGCGATGCGCGAGACGCTGGATCGCAAGCGTCCGCCGCGGCGCGACGCGGTGCGTCCCACGGTCACGGTCACCACACCGGCCGTCGGGGAGTCGGCCGGGCTCCTGACCCGGCGTCCCGCGACGCCGCTCCAGCGCAAGCTCGAGGCGCGGGAGTTCGTCGTCACCGTCGAGCTCGACCCGCCACGGGGCCACACCGTCGAGAGGCTCGTCCAGGGCGCCAAGCTCCTCAAGGAGCGCGGCGTCGAAATCGTCGACGTCAACGACGGCTCGCTCGGCCGCGTGCGGATGGCCGTCCTGCCGACGGCGCTCCTGGTGCGCGAGGCGACCGGGCTCGACATCAATATGCACTTCACCTGTCGCGACCGGAACCTCATGGGTATCCAGGCCGACTTGCTCGGCGCCCACGCGCTCGACGTCCGAAACATCCTCGCCCTCAAGGGCGACCCGCCGCGCGCGGGTGACTACGTCAACACCACGGCCGTCTTCGATGTCAACGCGATCGGCCTCATCGAGGTGCTGAAGCGGATGAACCAGGGGCTGGACGCGACCGGGAACAGCATCGGCACGCCGACCTCGTTTTGCGTCGGCGCGGCGCTGAACCCCGGGGCGGAGAACATCAAGGCGGAGATCAGCCGCTTCCAGCGCAAGGTGCACGCGGGGGCGCAGTGGCTTCAGACGCAGCCCGTGTACGATCTGGCCGAGCTCGACCGGTTTCTCGAGCAGGCGGGCGGCCCGCCGGTGCCG
Source organism: Candidatus Rokuibacteriota bacterium (assembly GCA_003221695.1). GTDB lineage: Bacteria > Methylomirabilota > Methylomirabilia > Rokubacteriales > CSP1-6 > 20CM-2-70-11. The sequence continues at coordinate 113,420 of QHSX01000045.1, read as the reverse complement.
GTCATCGTCGGGGTGCTCCCGCTCCACAGCTACCGCCACGCCGAGTTCCTCCACAACGAGGTGCCGGGCATCACGATCCCCGAGCATATCCGCGCGCGGCTCAGGGACGCGGGCGACGGGGCGCTGCGGGTCGGGATCGAGATGGCCCAGCGCCTGCTCCACGAGATCCGCGGCCGGTACGCGGGCGCCTATCTGGTGCCCTCGTTCGGGCGCTTTGAGGTCGTCGCCGAGGTGCTGGATGCCCTGCACTGATCGGAGCGCGAGATCGGGGGAGCCGTGGGTGGCCTGAGAGAGGAGCTAGATGGCTCCGCCGACCTCGCGGCGCTCGGCGTGGGAGAAGCCGGGGAGCGGATCCGACGCGGCACGCTGAGCCCCGTGGCGCTCGTCGAGGCGTGCCTCGAGCGGATCCGCGCGCTCGACGGGACGCTCGAGGCCTGGGTGCACGTCGACGAGAAGGGCGCCTTGGCCGTCGCGCGCGAGCGTGCCCGTGAGTCGGCGCGCGCCGCCGTGCGCGGGCCCCTGCACGGCATCCCGTTCGCGGTGAAGGACATCTTCGACGTCGCCGGGCTCCCGACGACCGCCGGCGCCCGGGCGTTCGCCCACCGCCGACCCGGCGAGGACGCGGCGTCGGTCGCGCTGCTCCGTGCCGCAGGCGCGATCGTGCTCGGCAAGACGCACACGACGCAGTTCGCCTACCGCGACCCGGCGCCCACGCGCAACCCGTGGAATCGCGCGCACACGCCCGGCGGCTCCTCGTCGGGCTCGGCGGCCGCGGTGGCCGCGCGCATGGTCCCGCTGGCGCTCGGCTCGCAGACCGTCGGCTCGGTCCTGCGCCCCGCGGCCTACTGCGGCGTGGTCGGCTTCAAGCCCACGCACGGCCTCGTGTCGACCACGGGCGTGATCCCGCTCGCCGGGTCGCTCGACCACGTCGGCGTCTTCACCCGCGGGGTCGCCGACGCGGGGCTCGTGTTCTCGGTGCTGGCACGCCAGCGCGTCGCCGTCGAGCCCGGCAACCCGCCGCGCCTGGCGCTGGCACCCGAGGTCCTGCGTCGCGCCTCGCGCGAGGTTGCCGCCCACGTCCAGGCGACGGCCGACGCCTTCGCCCGTGCGGGCGCGACGCTCACCGAGGTGAAGCTGCCGCGGTCGTTCGACGGGATCCACGCGGCGGGCCAGACCGTCCTGGAATCGGAGGCGGCGGCCTTCCACGAGCCGTTGTTCGCCAAGTACGCCGACCAGTACGGCCCGGAGATCCGCAAGCTCGTCGAGCGGGGGCTGACGATCTCCGCCGTCACCTACCTCGGCGCCAACCGTGCGCGGCTCGCCTTCCGAGAGGAGGTCATGGAGGTGCTCGCGGCGCACGACGCGCTCCTCACGCCGACGGCGCCCACGCCCGCCCCCGAGGGGCTCGCGTCGACGGGCGACGCCTCGCTGTGCGCGCCCTGGAGCTTCGCCGGGGTCCCGGCGATCTCGCTGCCGAGCGGGCTCACGCCGTCGGGGCTTCCGCTCGCCATCCAGCTCGTCCAGGCCGCGGGCGCCTCGGCGCGACTGCTGAGCGTGGCGGCCTGGTGCGAGCGCCAGGTCGCGTTCACCCGATCGCCCGGTCTCTGACCATGCTCGACCTCAAGATCGAGGGCGCCCAGGTCGTCGACGGTACCGGCGCTCCGGGCAGTCGTGCCGACGTCGGCATCCGCGACGACGTCGTCGCGGCGGTCGGCGACCTCTCGGGCGAGGCGGCCGGCCTGACGCTCTGGGCCGCGGGCCGTGTGCTGGCGCCGGGGTTCATCGACATGCATTCGCACTCGGACTGGCGGCTCTGGGAGAACCGGCGCGCCGAGTCGAAGATCCGCCAGGGCGTGACCACGGAGGTCGTGGGCAACTGCGGCTTCTCGCCCGCGCCCGCGTCCCCCGAATTTCTCGCGGAGCTCCGTGGGTTCGCCCTCTACGTGCCGCGGGGCATGGACTTCCGGTGGCGGTCGGTTGGCGACTACTTGAAGGCGTTCGACGCGGAGGGCACGGCCCTCAACGTCGTGCAGCTCGTGGGCCACGGCACCCTCCGCATCGCCGTGATGGGCTTCGCCCGTCGCGCGCCCGATCGCAAGGAGCTCGCCCGGATGCAGCGGCTCATGACCGAGGCGATGGAGGACGGCGCGTGGGGTCTCTCCACGGGCCTCATCTACGCGCCCGGCTCGTACGCCTCGACCGAAGAGATCGTCGAGATCGCGCGCGTGGCGGGTCGGCACCGTGGCTTCTACGCGAGCCATATCCGCGGCGAGGGCGCGACGCTCCTCGACGCCGTCGGCGAGGCGATCCGCGTGGGGCGGGAGGGCGAGCTGTCGGTCCAGGTGAGCCACATCAAGGCCGCGGGCCGCCCGAACTGGGGCAAGGTCGCCGGGGCGCTCGCGCTCATCGACGCCGCGCGCGCCGAGGGCCTCGACGTCATGGCCGACGTCTACCCCTACACGGCGTCGAGCACGACGCTCCGCGCGCTCCTGCCCGACTGGGCCCTCGAGGGTGGCGTCGGGGCGATGCTGGAGCGGCTTCACACGCCGGAGGCGCGCGAGCGGATCCGTCACGAGCTCGAGGCGCCCGTGACCGGCCAGGGCCTCCTCGACCGCGTCGGCTGGGAGAACATCATGATCGCGTCCTGCGCGCGGCGGAAGGACGCCGAAGGCAAGCGCCTGTCGGAGGTCGGCGCCGAGCGCGGCATGGACCCGCTCGACGCGGCGTTCGAGCTCCTCGTGGACGAAGCGGGCCGTGGCTACGTCATCCTCTTCCAGCTCGACGAGGCGGATCTCCGCCGCGCCCTCGCCCATCCAGCGGTCATGATCGGCTCCGACGGCTCGGCGCTGGCGCCCTACGGCGTCCTCGGCACGGGCAAGCCGCACCCGCGCAGCTACGGCACGTTCCCGCGCGTGCTCGGCGAGTACGCCCGGGCGCAGCGCCTCCTCGGGCTGCCCGAGGCCGTGCACAAGATGACGGGACTGCCTGCCAAGCGCCTCCGGCTGCGCGACCGCGGCGTCATCCGCGTGGGCGCGAAGGCCGATCTCGTCGTGTTCGATCCCAGGCGGGTCGCCGACCAGGCGACGTACGACGCGCCCCACCGCTATCCCGTCGGCATCGAGCACGTCGTCGTGAACGGGTCCATCGTCGTCAAGGATGGCGCGCACACCGGGAGCCTCCCCGGTAAGCTCCTGACGCCCCTATGACGCTCCTGGAGGAGGAGCTCGCCCGAATCCTGCGCCCGCTGGTGGCACAAGCCCGTGCCGTGGCTGGCGCGCTGGTCTTCACGCCACCCCGCGAGGCGCCGGTGGTCGTGAGGGCGGCGGGCCGGCGTCTGCCCGCGCGGCTCGACGGGTGGTTGCAGGCCTCGGTGCGGACCCCGGTGGGGCGTCTCGGGCTCGCGCGCGCCACGCCGCCCGGCTGGACGCGGGGCCGCGCGGTCGTGCTGAAGACGCCGCTCGTGGCGTCGGGGCGGCGCGTCGGCGCCCTCCTGCTCCTCGGGCCCGCGCTCACGCGCGGCACCCTGACGCCCGACGTCTCGCGCGCGCTCGGCGAGGCGCTCGATCGCGTCTGGCGCCTCCACCGGCGCGCGCTCCGCATGTCGGCGCTCGACGAGCTGACGCGGCTCCTCGTCGTGACCCACTCACTCGACGACGTGTTCCGCGCGTTCGCCGAGGGTGCGGCAAAGCTCGTGGCGTTCGACTCGATCGCCGTGTCGCTCCTGGACGCGGAGCGCGACGAGTTCGAGATCATCGACGTCGTCGCGCGCTCCGTGCCCCTGCGCGTGCCGCGCGACGACCGGATGGCCCTCGCCGGGACCCTCTTCGCTGACCTCGTGGCGCGCGGCACGCCGCTCCGGGTGGACGACGTGCGGGACGAACGGGTCCCCGGGGTGAGCCGGCGGGTCTTCGCGGAGCGCGGCTACCGTGCGGTGACGCTCGTGCCGCTCCTGTCGGCCGGCGGCGTCTTCGGCGCCGTGACGCTGACGTCCGCGCGCGTGGGAGCCTTCGACGCCGAGGACGTCGAGATCGTCGGCGAGCTCGCCCGGCCCCTCGCGTCGGCGATCGAACTGCGACGGCTCCTGACGGAAGGCCACCGGCGGCGGGACGAGCTCGCGGCGCTCTACGCAACGAGCCAGCTCATCACCGCCCGTCTCGACGTCGAGTCGGTCCTCGACCGGATCAGCCGCTCGGTCAGCGACCTGATCGGCAGCTCGGGGTGCGGCATCGGCCTTCTCGATCCGGCCGGGACCCACATCGCCCACGTCGCGGCCCACGGGGCCGGGAGTGAGGCGTGGCGCACGCTCTCGGTCCCGGTCGGCGAGGGGATCATGGGCCGCGCCGCCCAGAGCGGCACGACGCTCCGTGTCGACGACGTCCGCACCGACCCGCACTCGGCGCGCCGCGACGTGGACGAGCGCGAGGGGATTCGCTCGATGCTCTGCGTGCCGCTCAAGGTCGCGGGCGGAGTCATCGGCGTGATCTCGGCCTTCGCGACGCGTCCGGGCGCGTTCACCACGCACCACCAGCGCGTGCTCGAGGCGTTCGGCGAGCAGGCCGGGATCGCGATCCACAACGCGCGGCTCTTCGAGGAGAGCGTGCGCCGGGCCCGCGAGACACGCGCGCTCCTCGAGGCCGGCCGCGCGGTGACCGCCAGCCTCGACGTGGACCGGACGATCCGCGTGATCCTGGAGGAGGCGCGCGGCGTTCTCGGCGTCGACTCGTGCGGCCTGGCGACGCTCGACCCCCTGACGGACGAGCTCGTCACGGTGGCGAGCCTCGATCTTCCCCAGGCGATGGTGAAGGACATTCGAATCAAGGTGGGTGAGGGGATCGGGGGCCGGGCGGTGCGCGAGCGGCGCCCGGTCCAGAGCCGTGATCTCTACACCGACCCGCGCGTACGCTACCCACAGCTGCCACGCGCCCACGGCCTGCGCTCGATGCTGGTGGCGCCGCTCCTCGTGGGTGACCGCGCCATCGGGGCGATCAGCGCCTTCCGGCGGGACGTTCACGAATTCTCGGCGAGCGAGGCGGAGCTCCTCCTGGCGCTCGCCGACCAGGCGGCGATCGCGCTCGAGCACGCGCGGCTCTACGCGGCGCTCGAGGGCATGGTCGCCGAGCGGACGCGGGAGCTCGACGCGCAGAAGCGCTTCGTCGAGGTGGTGCTGGAGACGCTGCCGCTCGGCGTCTTCGTCCTCGGCGCCGAGCTTCGCGTCGTGCGCACCAACCGCGAGGGCGCGCGGGTCCTCGGCTGCGACCCGGGCACGCGCACCTCGTTCGCCGCGCTCTTCGCCCCCGACACCGCGGGGACGGTCGAGGGGTTCGTCCGCGCGGCGTTCGAGACGCGGCAGGGCGGCGCGCTCGAGACGGAGGTCACGCTCGGCGGCGAAACGAAGGTCCTCCGGCTGACGAGCGCGCCCGTCGAGTCGGCGGAGGCGAGCGCCACGCACGCGGTGGTCCTCGTGGAGGACGTGACGCTCGCGAAGCGGCTCGAGCGCCAGATGCTGCTGACCGAGCGGCTCACGACCGCCGGACGGCTCGCCGCGGGGGTCGCGCACGAGCTGAACAACCCGCTGGCGACGATCGCCGGCTGCGCCGAGTCGCTCCGGGGGCGACTCACGGAACGCGGGCTCGCGCAAACCGCCGAGCTGACCGACTTCCAGCACTACCTCGAGCTGGTCGAGGAGGAGGCGTTCCGGTGCAAGGAGATCACCGGGACCCTGCTCCAGTTCGTCCGTGATCCCGGGAGCCGGCGTGTGCCGACCGACCTCAACGCGCTCGTCCTCAAGACCCTCGAGCTTCTCTCCCACCAGTCGCGCTTCGCCGAGGGCCGGTTCGCGACCGAGCTCGATCCCGCGCCCCCTTCCCTCGCGGTCAACGAGGGGCAGATCCGTCAGGTCTTCATCGCCCTCGCCTCGAACGCGCTCGAGGCGATGGAGGGCCGCGGCCGGCTGACCGTGCGCTCACGTGTGCACCGTGGCGAGGTGGAAGTGGAGTTCGAGGACGAGGGGCCGGGCGTTCCCGACGAGATCCTGTCTCGTATCTTCGATCCGTTCTTCACGACCAAGCCGCCGGGGCAGGGGACCGGCCTCGGGCTCGCCATTGCCCAGGGGATCGTGACGGACCACGGGGGCCGGATCGAGGTCACCTCGCGGCCCGGCAAGGGGAGCCTCTTCCGCATGGTGCTGCCGGCGTGAGCCGCAAGGTCCGCGTGCTGGTCGCCGACGACGAGCGCCACCTGCGCGAGCTCGTGGTGCGCGAGCTGGGGCGCAAGGGGCACGACGTGGACGGCGTGGCCGACGGGGCCGCGGCGCTCGAGCGGCTCGCGGAGACGCCGTACGACGTCGTGGTCCTCGACATGAAGATGCCGAAGAAGGAGGGGATCGAGGTCCTGCGTGAGCTCCAGGCCTTCCCCGAGCAGCCGCAGGTGATCGTGGTGACGGGGTTCCAGGAGGTCGGCACGGCCGTCGAGGCGATGAAGCTCGGCGTCTACGACTACCTCACCAAGCCCATGAAGATCGAGGAGCTCGACGTCCTCGTCCGCAAGGCTGCGGAGAAGGCCCAGCTCCTGCGTGACAACGAGGCGCTGCGAGCGTACGCGCCGGGCGCCGAGCCGTTCGGCGGCATCCTCACCAAGAGTTCCCAGATGCAGGAGGTCCTCCGGATCGTCGAACGGGTCGCGCCCACCGACTCCTCGGTGCTCATCCTGGGCGAGAGCGGCACGGGGAAAGAGCTGGTGGCGCGTGCGATCCACGCCCTCTCGGCGCGGGCCGCGCGGCCCTTCGTTCCCATCCACTGCGGCGCGCTGCCGCGCGAGGTGTTCGAGTCGGAGCTCTTCGGTCACGAGCGGGGCGCGTTCACCGGCGCCGTCGCCGCGAAACCCGGGCTCGTCGAGCTCGCCGACGGCGGCACGCTCCTGCTCGACGAGATCGGCGAGATGGAGCCGGACAGTCAGGTGAAGCTCCTGCGCGCCCTCGAGACCGGCACCTTCTTCCGCGTGGGCGCCACGCGCCCGCGCAGGGTGGACGTTCGGCTCGTCGCGGCGACCAACCGCGACCTCGGCGAGGCGATGAAGGCGGGCGCCTTCCGCCAGGACCTCTACTTCCGGATCAACACGATCACGGTCAAGCTCTCGCCGCTCCGCGAGCGCCGTGAGGACGTCGCGCTCCTCGCCAACCACTTCGTCGCGGCCAACGCGACCTACGGCGCCAAGCGCCTCAGCCCCCGCGCCCTCGGCGCGCTCGAGGGGTACGCGTGGCCCGGCAACGTCCGCGAGCTGCTCCACGCCATCGAGCGCGCCGTGATCCTCTCGAAGGGCGAGGAGATCCTGCCGGAGGACCTGCCGCCGGAGGTCCTCGGCGCGGCGCCGGCCCCGGCCGCGTCGTCGGGGGCGAGCCTCGAGACGATGGAGCGCCAGCACATCGTCGCGACGCTGCGCGAGGTGGGCGGTCACCGGGGCAAGGCCTCGGCGCTGCTCGCCATCGACCCGAAGACGCTCTACCGGAAGATCGTCGCCTACGGAATCGCCCCCGACGAGTTCAGGACGGGCGGGGAGGGCACGCGACATGGATAAGAACACCGTCACGCAGAGGATCCGTGAGCGGCTGGACGCCGGCAGTTTGCCTCGAGCGATCCCGCCACTGACGGTGAAGCCGGGTGCGTCGACGTCGCCCACGGCGCACGTCAGCGTGGATACCTCCATCGGCGTGGTCAGATGCGCCGCGTGCGATGAGCCGGGTGCGCAGGTCGCGTATCGGTTCCCGGACGGTCGGATCCTCAGGTTTCACGGCCAATGCCACCGGATCTGGGAAGAGGAGTGTCAACGAGGCCCGCGTGGCGCGTGAAGGGGAGGGAAGATGACGAAGAAATGTCAGCGCGGCACTCGAGCGTCCAGCCCCGTGACACGGCCAGGGCGATTCATCACGGAGAACGCGGATTTTCTAAGCCCTTAGCGCTCTGGCGCGCCCTTTGCCTCCGCCCTGCCACGGTATGCGCTGGTGGCCTCGAAAGCCCGCCCCGCCCGACCCGCCCCGCGAGGAAGAGCGCCCGGCCGAGACATCGACGTCCTCGAGCAAGTGCGCACGCCCGGGCTGCTACAACGACCTCCCGCCCGGCCGCCAGAGCTTCTGCAGCGACGAGTGCCTCAAGGCGTATTCGGCCAGCATGACGGAGGGGATTCGCGGCCTCAGGACGCTGCGCGGCTACACCTATCGGTCGCGTCAGTCAGGATCACGCCGCGAGGGGAGGTGAGGACATGGATCACTTCAAGTGCGGGAAGTGCGGGAAGACGTCGTCGAAGCCGGGGATGTGCTGTGGGGCGCCGATGAAAAAGAGCTGACTCGTACCAATCGGCGACCCGGCTGATGGGCTGTGGCCCGTCACCGGGTCGCCGTCCTGCGGGCTTCGCCGCGGGCGCGTGGCGCTAGGTTGGGGACATGCACGAACCACTGATGCTCGTGACGGCTGCCTTCGCCCTGCTGAGCGTCGTCCTGCTCGTGACGGCGTTGGCGGCCGTGCGGAAGCAGCGCTGGATGGGGACCGGCGTGGCCCTCGTCGTCGCCGTGCTCTTCCTGGCCATGGCGGCGCTGGCCGCCACCCTCAGCCTGGCGACGCAAGGGTACCAGGCCCTGACGCGCGAGGTGGTGGCGGCGACCGTCGTAACGCGACCGACCGGGCCGGAGCGATTCATGGCCACGTTCGCCTTCCCCGACGGCCGGCGCGAGCACTACGAGCTCACTGGGAACGCCCTCTATGTGGACGCGCACATCGTCAAGTGGCACCCGCTTGCCAACATCCTGGGACTCCACACCGCGTACCAACTCGACCGCGTGACGGGGCGTTACGACCGGCTCGAGGACGAGCAGACGAGGCCGCGGCGGATGTTCGCCCTTTCACGTCCTACGCCCGTTGACATGTTCCAGCTCGCCCGGAGCCTCGCCTTCCTGGGGCGCTTGGTGGACACCGAGTACGGGTCGGCCACCTTCAGCTCGGCGCGAGGGCCGACCGAGCTCGAGCTCCGGGTCTCCACCTCAGGCCTTCTCTTTCGCTCGGTCGGGCAGACGGCGCAGGGCCTGTCCCCCTCACCGACCAGGCAGCGGTAGCCGCGCCGGGCCGGTCGCCCTCGAGGACCTGACCGCGAGGCCCCCGTGCTCGGCGTGACAGGTGGCTTGCGCGGTCTGGCCGCCCGTGTACACTGGACCGGTCGGCCGAATGGGCCGGATCTCGCCTCCGATGCAACGTGTCTTCCGGTTCGCGGGGCGTGTACGACAAGCGGAAGCAGAGTCCAGGGGGTTCACATGGCGTCCAAACTGTATATCGGCGGTCTCGCGTACTCGACGACGAGCGACGGGCTTCGCGAGTTCTTCAGCCAATGTGGCAACGTTCTATCGGCGACTGTGATCACCGACCGGTTCTCCGGGCAGTCGCGCGGCTTCGGGTTCGTCGAAATGGCGACGGCAGAAGAGGCACAGAACGCGATCGCTCAGCTCAACGGGCGTGAGTTCGACGGCCGGAAGATCACGGTCGAGCTGTCGAACCCGCAGGGCCAGCGCAGCGGTGGCCCGCGACCCGGCGGCAACCGGCCGGGCGGCGGCGGGCGCGGTCCTGGCGGGGGGCGGGGCCCGGGCGGCGGGCGCGACAGCGGCTACGCCCACCGTCCCTCCAAACCCGTGAAGTGGTAGTACGAGCCGAGCGGCGGAGCGCGCCGCGAGGCGAGTCTGGAATCCTAGTCGTACGAGCCGAGCGGCGGAGCGCGCCGCGAGGCGAGTCTGAGGAACTGGTCGTACGAGCCGAGCGGCGGAGCGCGCCGCGAGGCGAGTCTGAGGAACTGGTCGTACGAGCCGAGCGGCGGCCGCGGAGGCTCGGCGGAGCGCGCATCCGAGGCGAGTCCGAGAAGCCGGTAGTCTGAGGGGTTCGTCGTAGCGAGGTCACGAAGGGGCCAGCGATAGCTGGCCCCTTCGGGCGTCCGGCGCTCAGGCCCCGGCCGATGAGAAGACGCGGTCGTAGCGGCCGTACTCGTGCGCGGCGTCCATGAACCACTTCACGGCGTCGGGATCCGACCGGGGCGGGATCTCGCACGAGGTTGAGAGGATGAACGCCGAGCCTCGCGCCGCCGTGTCGAGGCAACGCCGGACGTCGGCCTCCATCGCGTCCTTCGTCGTCTTCTCGAACTTCGTCGCGTCCACGTTGCCGATCGCGACGACGCGACCGCGGGACACCTCGGTAAACCGCTTGAGCTGGTCCACGTAGAGCTTCGGGTCCGCCTGCTGATCGAGGTCGAACGAGATCGTCGTGAAGCCGCAGGCGATCAGGTCCTCGTAAATCGGATAGGTCGTGCCACAAATGTGTGTCGTCACGCCGACCTTCTTGGCCTTGAAGTAGTCGACCAGGTCTTTGTGGTAGGGCGCGATGAAGTCCCGATAATTGTCGGGCGAGATCAGGCTGATCGACGCGGTCGGCTCCGAGAAGCTGAGCCCGATGCCCGTCTTCACGATCGCGTCTCCCCAGTTCTTGCAGAAATCGGTCGTGATCCGCATCAGGTCGTGGATGAAGGTCGGGTCCTCGAAGGTGTCCAGGAGCATCGTCTCGGGGTTCCGGAGCAGCATCGCGATCGTCCACGGGCCCACGGCCACGGCCCCGATCGCCGTCGGAGGCTTCGCCTTCACGAGCGCCTCGCACTGCTCGAGGAAGCCGGGGAGGCGCGCCGTCTTGTACGGGTCCGGCAGCGCCAGCTTCGCGAGCCGGGCCTTGTCGTCCTGGAGGACGTGGCCATCGATGGAGGGCACGACATAATCCGAGTACTTCACGCGGCATCCGAAGGCTTCCGCTTCTTTGGCCAGGTCGTTATAGGCCAGCACCACGTCGGGTTGATATCGCTCGTAGTAGTTCAGCATCGCCGTGATCGCCTTGGGCACGTTCGTGCAGTACTCCTCGATCGACAGGCCGTCGAGGGTCCCGGCGAATGAGGCGACGATCGGGTAGACGGGCACACGATCGGCGAACGAGCGCTTGTAGGCCGCGACGACCCGGTCGCGGGGGGCGTACTGGCTCCGGCCGTGCTCCACGTCCCAGATGCGGTTGGCTTCCATGTACCGGGCCGGGAGCTTGGCCTCGTACTCCATGAACTGTGTGATCGGGTAGCGGATGCCGCCCGCGTGCGTGCCCTTGAGACCCTCGATGATGTCCTCCATCTGACCCCACGGGATCGTGAACGCCATCTCGTGGTCCTGGGTCTGGCCGAAGATCCGATCGCCCGAGCACGGCAGGATGACCTGTGGCGCGTCGGTGCGCATCGTCGTCACGATGATCTCTGAGCAATCGATGCGGCCGCCGAAGGAGGAGGTGAGTTTCCCGCCGCGCTTCCAGAGCGCCGCCTGGGTCAGGCGCATGACCTGGGCCGGGTTGGCGTAGATGCAGACGAGGTGCGGCTCGAACGGCGCCCGGTCGAGCGGCGCCACGAGGAGGCAGGCGTACTCGCCCGGTGCGAACTTGTCGACGGCGGCTTCGGAGCGCGCCCCGGCGGACTTCGTCGCCGTGTACATCCCCTCGCACAGCGTTCCGGAACTGTGCAGGTGCGTCGGCTTCTCGAAGCCGAGCGCCGCGATGCCGAGCGAGCAGATGTGATCCTCCCGCGTGAGCGCGATCATCCAGCCGTACCGCCGGGCCATGTCGATGACCTGACAGTTCATGCTGAGCTTCTTGAAATCCCGCGCCGGCCGCTTGGCCTTCTCGGGGATCTCCTCGCCGGGCCTGAGCATCCGGATCGCTACGGGGAACGTCTGGGGCCGGATGTAGAACTGCAGCTCTCGGTCGGCCGTCTTGACGTCGATCATGGGCTCTCCTTTGGAACGGGTCCGGCAGCGAGCCTACTCTCTCGCGGACCCAACTAGTATAAAATACCGCGCACTCGCGGCGGGCCTTGCTCGCTGCGTCAAGACCGGGGACCCGGTCGGAGGAGGCCTCGAATGCAGGCTCCAAGCGCCAGCTACAGCCTCACGGTCCGGCTCGAGATCGTGAACAAGCCCGGGATGCTCGGCCGGGTCACCTCGGCGATCGGCAAGGCCGGCGGTGACATCGGCGCCATCGACCTGGTCGTCGTCGGCAAGTCCACGATCACGCGCGACATCACCTTCAAGGCGAGCGACGAACGGCACGGCCAGGAGGTCGTCGACGGGGTCCGTGCGGTGCAGGGCGTGAAGGTCGTCAACGTGTCGGACCGCACGTTCCTCATGCACCTGGGCGGGAAGATCGAGGTGCGGGGCAAGATGAGCGTCAAGACCCGCGACGACCTGTCCATGGCCTACACGCCGGGCGTGGCGCGGGTCTGCATGGCGATCCACGCGGACCCCGAGAAGGCGTATGCGCTGACGATCAAGCAGAACGCCGTCGCGGTCGTGACCGACGGCACCGCGGTCCTGGGCCTGGGCGACATCGGCCCGAGCGCCGCTCAGCCGGTGATGGAGGGCAAGGCGCTCATCTTCAAGGAGTTCGCCGGCGTGGACGCGTTCCCGGTGTGCCTGGCGACCAAGGACGCGGACGAGATCGTCTCGATCGTGAAGGCCATCGCGCCGGTCTTCGGCGGGATCAACCTGGAGGATATCTCCGCGCCGCGGTGCTTCGACATCGAGGCGCGGCTCCAGCGCGACCTCGAGATCCCCGTGTTCCACGACGACCAGCACGGCACCGCGGTCGTGGTCCTCGCGGCGCTCCTCAACGCGCTCAAGATCGTCAAGAAGCGTCTGGGCGACGTGCGCATCGTGTTCACCGGCGCCGGCGCGTCCGGCATCGCGACGGCGAAGCTGCTCATGCGCGCGGGCGCCCAGCACATCATCGCCTGCGACCGCGCGGGCGCGCTCTACCGGGGCCGCGTGGACAACATGAACCCGATGAAGGAGTGGTTCGCCAAGCACACCAACGAGAAGAAGCTCCGCGGCTCCGCCAGCGACGCGCTCCAGGGCGCCGACGTCTTCATCGGCCTCTCGGGCCCCGGCGTCGTCGCGCTCAAGGACATCAAGGCCATGGGCCGGGACCCGATCGTCTTCGCCATGGCCAACCCGATCCCGGAGATCCAGCCGGAGGAGGCGGGCCCCTACGTCCGCGTGATGGCCACGGGACGCTCGGACTACCCGAACCAGATCAACAACTCGTGCTGCTTCCCCGGCTTCTTCCGCGGGATGCTCGACGTGCGGGCGCGGCGCGTGAACGATGAGATGAAGCTCGCGGCCGCGCAAGCGCTGTCGGCCATCGTGTCCAAGGGAGAGCTCTCCGAGGAGTACATCACGCCGTCGATGTTCGACAGCCGCGTGGTGCCGGCGGTCGCCGAGGCGGTCGCGGACGCCGCGGCCCGCACCGGGGTTGCCCGTCGGCGCGGCCGCGGCCGGCCCGCGCCGGCGCCGGCGGCACGGTAGGGGTCTCCGCGGGGCGTGTCGAATGCGGTAGAATCCCCGGACTGGTCACATCACCACCGAACGAGGGGATCATGGCCCAGAGGACACCGAAAGCGGGCGCTCCCATCGAGGCGCTGCTTCGCGAGAACCGGAAGTTTCCGCCGCCGAAGGCGTTCGTGAAGAATGCGCTGATCAACAAGCCCTCGGTCTACGCCGAGGCGCAGAAGAACTTCGTCCGGTTCTGGGAAGGGCGGGCGCGTGACCTCCACTGGTTCAAGCCGTGGAGGAAGGCGCTCGAGTGGAAGCCGCCCTACGCGAAGTGGTTCGTCGGGGGCAAGCTGAACGTCGCCGACAACTGCCTCGACCGCCACATCGCCGGGCCGCGTCGCACCAAGGCCGCGCTGATCTGGGAAGGCGAGCCCGGGGACAGCCGCGTGCTGACCTACTGGGACCTCTACCGTGAGGTCAGCCGGTTCGCCGCGGCCCTCAAGCGGCACGGCGTGAAGAAGGGCGACCGGATCACGATCTATATGCCGATGGTGCCCGAGCTGCCGATCGCCATGCTCGCGTGCGCCCGGATCGGAGCGGCGCACAGCGTGATCTTCGGCGGCTTCTCCCCCGAGGCCGTCCGCGAGCGCATCCACGACGCCGACTCGAGCCTGGTCATCACCGCCGACGGCGGCTTCCGGCGTGGCGCGACCGTCCCGCTCAAGAAGAACACGGACGAGGCGCTCCGCGGCGCGCCCGGAGTCAAGACCGTCATCGTGCTCAAGCGCACCGGCCAGCCCGTCGAGATGCAGAGCGGCCGCGACATCTGGTGGGACGAGTTCGTCAAGGGCGTGCCCGCCCGCTGCCCGGCCGAGCCCATGGACTCCGAGGACCTTCTCTATCTCCTCTACACCTCCGGATCCACGGGCAAGCCCAAGGGCATCATCCACACGACCGGCGGCTACCTCACGGGGATCACCGCCACGCACAAGTGGATCTTCGACCTCCACGAGGAGGACGTCTACTGGTGCACCGCCGACATCGGCTGGGTCACGGGACACTCGTACATCGTCTACGCCCCGCTCGCCAACGGCGCCACCTCCGTCATGTACGAGGGCACGCCCGACTACCCCGACAAGGACCGCTTCTGGCGCATCGTCGAGAAGTACGGGATCACCATCATCTATACGGCGCCCACGGCGATCCGGACGTTCATGAAATGGGGAGAGGCGTACCCGGGGCGGTGCGACCTGTCGAGCCTCAGGCTGCTCGGGACGGTCGGCGAGCCGATCAACCCCGAGGCGTGGGTCTGGTACTGGAAGGTCATCGGCGGTGGACGCTGCCCGGTGGTCGACACCTGGTGGCAGACGGAGACGGGACAGATTCTCATCACACCCCTGCCCGGGATCACCATCCTCAAGCCCGGCTCCGCGACGAAGCCGTTCCCCGGCGTCGAGGCGGACGTGCTCGACGAGAAGGGCAACCCGGCGAAATCGGGCTACCTGGTCCTCAAGAAGCCCTGGCCGGCGATGCTGCGCGGCATCTGGGGTGACCCCGACCGCTACGTCAAGCAGTACTGGTCGAAGTACGACAACATCTACTTCACCGGCGACGGGGCCAAGCGCGACGAAGACGGCTACTTCTGGCTGCTCGGCCGCGTGGACGACGTCATGAACGTCTCCGGCCACCGCGTGTCCACGATGGAGGTGGAGTCCGCGCTCGTCGACCACAAGGCAGTCGCCGAGGCCGCCGTCATCGGCAAGCCACACGACATCAAGGGCCAGGCGATCGCGGCCTTCGTCACGCTCAAGCAGGGGATCGAGAGCACGCCCGGGCTCCAGGACGAGCTCAAGCAGCACGTGGCCAAGAAGATCGGCTCACTCGCGAGGCCGGACGACGTGATCTTCTCCGCCGAGCTTCCGAAAACTCGGAGTGGGAAGATCATGCGGCGGCTGCTGCGCGACATCGCCGAGGGGCGGGCGCTCGGCGACACGACGACGCTGGCCGATCCGAATGTGGTGGCGATGCTGAAGGAGAAGTACGAGTCGGAGGAGTCGTAGCGTGGGGAACGCATTCAACAATAGGGGAGGCTAATGCCGGCTAAGGTTCCGCCCAAAGAACTCCGCCGCGTCGTCATTGCCGCATCCGTCGGCAACATCATCGAGTGGTACGACTTCTACATCTTCGGTAGCCTGGCCTCGATTCTCGCGGTC
The DNA here is from genome assembly GCA_003221695.1 of Candidatus Rokuibacteriota bacterium. Taxonomy (GTDB): domain Bacteria; phylum Methylomirabilota; class Methylomirabilia; order Rokubacteriales; family CSP1-6; genus 20CM-2-70-11. The sequence goes on along the minus strand of QHSX01000045.1, from coordinate 97,835 downwards.
AAGTTTTTCGAGAAGGGCCACCCGGTGGCGGCCTTCCTCAGCACCGTGGCGATCTTCTCGGTCGGCTTCCTGATACGCCCGCTGGGGGCGTTCCTCTTCGGCTGGCTCGGCGACAAGGTGGGCCGAAAATACACCTTCATCGTCACGCTGACCGGCATGGGCGTGGGGACGGCCCTCATCGGCTTTGTTCCCAGCTACGCCTCGATCGGACTGACCGCGGCGTTTATCCTCTTCGCCCTCCGCCTGATCCAGGGCCTCTGCCTCGGCGGAGAATACGGCGGAGCCATCACCTACGTCGCCGAGCACATCGAGGACGAGAATCGCGGATACTACACCGGGTGGCTCCAGACATCGCCGACGCTCGGCATCGTCGTGTCGCTGGCGATCATCATCGGGACCCGATCTTATCTGGGCTACGACGCGTTCCAAGACTGGGGCTGGCGCCTGCCGTTCATCATCTCGCTCCTCCTGGTCGGCATTGCCATCTGGATCCGGCTCTCGCTGGGCGAAACGCCGATCTTCCAGGAGATCAAGGCCAAGGGCCGAACGGCGACCAATCCGTGGCGCGAGGCCTTCATGAGCCGCAACTTCAAGTACGTGGTCATCGCCAGCGTGGTCGTGCTGGGGCAGGGGTGCGTCTGGTACAGCGGCCAGTTCTGGGCGCTGTTTTACCTCCAATCCGTCAAGAAGCTCGATGTGCTGACGTCGAGCTGGATTATCGCTATCGCTCTCCTGATCGCGACCCCGACGCTCATCTTCTGGGGCTGGCTCTCGGACAAGATTGGTCGCAAGCCGATCATCCTCGGTGGCATGGCCCTCGCCTCTCTCACCTACTACCCGCTCTACACGGCCCTGGGTACCTATGGCGATCCCAAGAGCCTCAACTTCACGATGGCGACCATCATCGTTGTGATCCTGGTCAACTACGTGGGCATGACTTACGGCCCGATCGGGGCATTCCTGGCGGAGTTCTTCCCCTCGCGCATCCGCTATACCTCGGTGTCAGTGCCCTATCATATCGGCAACGGCTGGGGCGGCGGTCTCGTGCCCATCATCACCACGGCGGCCTACGCCAAGGCGGTGGAGGCGGGCTCCAGCGACCCGCTCTTCTGGGCCCTGGTCTACCCCATCGCGCTTCCCGCGATCATGTTCCTGATCGCCATCTTCGTGATGCCGGAGACGCGCAAGCACAGCATCTGGGAGGAAGGGGCGATCGAGGCGACTCGGAGTCGCGCGTGAGCGACCGCCGATAATTCCGTAATTCCGTTTTCCTTGACGACGCCCCGGGGGCGCTCGGACCCCCGGGGTTCCCTCTATCCGGGTCCTTGCGGGGGCCGGCCCCCGCCGTTTGCCAATAGGAGTGTCAGCATTCTGGCATTTTGCCCCGCCTTCCTGCCAGCATGACTATCCACAGGGTATTCTTTTCAATGAATTATGCGCTGGGGTGGACCGTCCAATCCTCGGCACGGCAGTTGCACCGCCGGGGCCAGAGAAATCTGGGAGGTCCATCATGGACAAGAACATCAGAAAGCGGCTCGAGCAGGATCTGGAGGTGGCGATCTCCCGACTCCGACAGATGAGCGGAGCCGTGGCGGTCGAGGAAATCCCCGGGGCGATCGGGGACAACTCCCCCTTTGCCGACGAAGTGGACGAGATCCAGGCCAACGAGCGACGCGAGATCGGCTTCGCGACCCGCGAGCTCCTGGTAGAACGCGTCAATCGGTTGTCGGCCGCGCTCGATCGGCTGAGCGAGGGTGAGTACGGCACGTGCGTGGAGTGCGCCGAGGAAATTTCTCCCGCCCGGCTGCACGCGATGCCCGAGGTCCAGACCTGCGTCCGTTGCCAGGACCGGATCGAGCGCCTCGGTCGGCAATACGAGCCTGAGGAGACGGAGCTGCAGCTCGACGAAGATTAACGCGACGAAGAGAAACGAGTCAGGGCGAGAGATTCACGGGGCCGGGATGCTTCCCGGCCCCGTTTTCTTTCGTGTATAAGGCTGAAGGGGTGCGCACGCCCGTCCTCGACCTCGTCCGGCCCGGGCTCCACGTCCTCTGCCGAGCCTACTTCGGCCTCGAGCTGGTCGGCGTCGAGCACATCCCGACGACGGGGCCCTTGATTGTCACGCCGAACCACCAGACCTACGCCGACCCGCCGCTCGTCTCGATTCCGGTCAGAAGGCCCGTCTATTACATGGCGTGGAACCGGCTCTTCGAGATCCCGCTCTTCGGCCGGCTCATCCGCCGGCTCCGCGCGTTTCCCGTCCAGATCGAGTCGTCCGATCCCCGCGCGACGCGCGAGGCCGTGAGGCTGCTGCAGGCCGGCCAGGTGGTGATGATCTTCCCCGAGGGCGAGCGAAGTCCGGACGGTCGCGTCAAGCGCTTCAAGCCGGGCGCCTTCCGCCTCGCGGCGTCGCTGGCCGCTCCGGTGCTGCCGGTGACGATCGCCGGCGGTCACGACGCCTGGCCGCCGGGCCGTCTCCTTCCCCGTCCCGGGCGGATCCGGATCACGTACCACCGAGCGATCCATCCTGATCCCGCCCTCGGGCCGCGGCAGGCCGCGGGTGACCTGGCCGCGCGCGCCTACGCCGCCGTGGCCAGCGCGCTCCCCGACGCCACGACGGATTAGCTCTTGACCAGGCTCGAGGCACTATTGGATCCTGTCGGAGGAGGTGCGGGCATGACGGTCAAGGTGCGGATCAACCTCGCCAATCGCCTGGAGCTCATGGAGCTCTCCGGCATCAGCCCCGAGCGGGCCATGGCCATCGTCAAGTTCCGCGCCGAGCACGGCCCGATCCAAGACGCGGCCGAGCTCGCCCGGGTCCTCCACGGATGGCGCGTGAGTGACGCCGACCTCGAGCGCCTGGACTTCGACCCTGCCTACAGCACGGCGCCCGAATCGCCCGGCGCCTAGCTTTAGCCGGAGGGGGCCTCGACGGCCCCTCCGAAACCTCCCCCAAAGGACAGGATTGCGCGGGCGAAGCCCGCGCTCGACGCCCGCACGCGCTCGCCGCGGTCGGAGTCTGCCCGGGTGGGGGGTGGACGAGACCCGTTCCCGCCGCGTCGAACGCGGACGTTACAGCGCCGCGATGGAGCCCACCCGCGACGGGCCATGCGCACGCGAGCCGCGTGGTCGAGCCGCCCGCCGCCCCGGGCAGACTCGGTCCGCGGCTACGCTGTCCGCTCCTCCACCCGGTAGCCGGCGGCTTCGAGGCGCTGCTTGAGCGTGTTGATCTGCGTGCGCCCCGAGGTCTCGAGCGTCAGCTCGACGCGGGTCTCGCCGATCGCCCCGCTCGAGAACGCGCGATTGTGCTCGATCTGCAGAATATTGGCGCGCTCCGCGGCGATGAGGGCGGTGAGGCTGGCGAGCGCGCCGGGCTGGTCGCGCAGGAGCACGCCCAGGCGTACGAGACGGCCGTCCTTGACGAGACCCCGCTCGATGATGCGCGCGATCACCGTCATGTCGATGTTGCCACCGGACAGGACCAGCACGACGTTGAGGCCCTCGAGCCCGAGCGACCGGTTCAGGAGCGCGGCCAGGGGCGCCGCGCCCGCGCCCTCGACGACCGTCTTCTCGATCTCGAGCAGGAGCAGGATCGCGTTCGCCAGCTCCTCCTCGCTCACCGTCACCACCCGGTCCACGTGCCGTTGCGCCAGGGCGAACGTCAGCTCGCCGACCTGGCGCACCGCGATGCCGTCGGCGATCGTGGAGGCGGGCGGCAGCGTCACCCGCTCGTGCGCGTCGAGGGCGCGCTTCATGGCGGGCAGCGTCTCGGCCTGGACGCCGATCACGCGGACCTTGGGCCGATGGGACTTGATCGCGAGGGCGACGCCCCCGACGAGCCCGCCGCCGCCGACGGGGACGAGGACCGCGTCCATGTCGGGTCGCTGCGCGAGCAGCTCGAGCCCGAGCGTGCCCTGGCCGGCGATGACGCGCTCGTCGTCGAACGGGTGGACGAACGCCAGCCCGCGCTCGGCCTGGACCTCCCGGGCGCGCCCGTACGCCGCATCGTAGTTCGCGCCGTGCAGGATGACCTCGGCCCCGTACCGGCGCGAGGACGTCACCTTGATGAGCGGCGCCCACTCCGGCATGACGATGACGGCCGGGATCCCGAGACGCGAGGCGTGGAAGGCGACCGCGAGTCCGTGGTTGCCCGCGCTCGCCGCGACGACGCCGCGGGCGCGCTCGGCGGGGTCGAGCTGGAGCAGGACGTTCACCGCCCCGCGCTCCTTGAACGAGCCCGTCATCTGGAGGTTCTCGAGCTTGACGAAGCACTGTGCGCCGGAGAGCTCCGAGAGCGTCTGCGAGTAGGGGCAGGGCGACTCGTAGATGGCGCCCTCGAGACGCTTCTTGGCGCGGTCGAGGTCCGCGAGGTCGAGCATTCTAAAAGGGCACGCGCGGCTCGGTGAACGCCGCGCTCATCAGCGCCACCGGCATCAACGGTGTCGAGTGCGCCCAGCCCGTGCGGCCTCGCCAGTCGAGGAGGATCAGCCCGCCGTGGCCCCGGCCTTCCTCGACCAGGAGGTCCACCGCGACCCGCGCCGCGTAGTCGGCGTCGTCGGCCTGCTGGAGGTAGTCGAGGGCCCGGCGGGCGAGCACCACACGGATGATTGCCTCGCCGTCGCCCGTGCAGGAGACGCCGCCGGTCGAGCTCTCCGCGTAGGTCCCGCAGCCGATCAGCGCGCTGTCGCCGACGCGCCCCGGGAGCTTGCCCGCGAGGCCGCCCGTGGAGGTCGCGGCGGCGATCGTGCCGTGCCTGTCCAGGGCGACGGCGCCAACGGTTCCCTTCGTCGCCGCCACCAGCTCGCGATGGCGCACGCGCTGGCGCTCGGTGACGAGCGCCTCGGGGTCGCACTCGGGAAGTCCCTGCGCGCGGGCGAAGGCGAGGGCGCCCTCGCCGACGAGGAGGATGTGGCGGCTCGCCTCCATCACCCGCCGGGCGAGCGTGACCGGGTTGGCGATCCGGCTCACGGCGGCCACGGCGCCGCACTGGAGCCGGTCGCCTTCCATGATCGAGGCGTCCGTCTCGACCGTGCCCGCGGACGTGAGCACCGAGCCGCGCCCGGCGTTGAAGCGCGGATGATCCTCGAGGGCACGCACGGCGCGTTCCACGGCGCCCAGCGCCGAGCCACCTCCGGCGAGGACGCGCCAGCCCTCGAGGACGGCGACCCGGACGCCCGCGCGAAGCTCGTCTCGCCCCTCGACGGGGTCCGCACCGGCGCCGCCGTGGACGATGATGGATGGCACGCGCGGGGCAGGGACCCGATCGCGCTGTGGCGGCATGGCTCTCACCGTGTCACAATCCGGCCGAATTGCAAAGCGCTCTCGAGCGGCTCTCTCGCGTGATCGTGCGATGTCGCGCCTGCCCCCGGCTCGTCGCCCATCGCGAAGCCGTCGCGGCGTCGCCGCCGCGCCGGTATGCGGGCCTCGCCTACTGGGCGCGGCCGCTGCCGGGCTTCGGCGACCCGAAGGCGCGCCTCCTCCTCGTCGGGCTCGCACCCGCGGCGCACGGCGGCAACCGCACCGGCCGGATGTTCACGGGCGACCGGAGCGGCGACTGGCTCGTCGACGCGCTCCACCACGCGGGCTTCGCCAACCGGCCGACCTCGCGACATCGGGGAGACGGTCTCCGCCTCCGAGACGCGTACATCACCGCCGCGCTCCGCTGCGCGCCGCCCGGCAACAAGCCGACGCCGGCCGAGCTCGCGCGCTGCGAGCCGTACCTTCTCGAGGAGCTCGGGCTGTTGGATCGCGTGAGCGTCGTCGTGGGGCTCGGGCGGATCGGCTGGCAGGCGTACCTGCGTGCCCGCCGCCGGCTCGGCGCGCCCCGGCCACGGCGCGCCCCGCGCTTCGCGCACGGCGCCGTGGCGACCTTCGCCGATGGCGTCGCGCTGATCGCCTCGTACCACCCGAGCCAGCAGAACACGTTCACCGGCAAGCTCACGCGGCCGATGCTCCGCGGCGTGTTCCGCAGGGCGCGCCGACTCCTGGAGGAACGCTCGTGAAGGCCTCCCTCTACCATCTACAGCTGAACGTGTCGAACCCGCAGCGGTCGATTCCGTTCTACCAGGCCCTGCTCGAGTACTTCGAGTACCGCGTGCTCGCCGCGGCGCACGACTTCATGGGCATGAGCAACGGCACGGCGGATTTTTGGATCATCGCGACACCGGACCAGCACCGGCAGCCCGCCCTCCACCGCAAGCGGAGCGGGCTCAACCATCTGGCGTTCGGTGTCGCGAGCCGCGACGCGGTGGACGTCTTCCACCGCGAGTTTCTCGTGGCGCGCGGGATCCCGACGCTCTATGGCTCACCGCGCGACTACCCGGCGTACGCGGCGGGCTACTACGCGGTGTTCTTCGAAGACCCCGACCGGCTCAAGCTCGAGGTCGCTCACGTCCCCGGGCGGACCGGCGAAGGGACGTCCAGGAGGGGAGCGCGTCGGAAACCCCCGCGCGGGTCCTGATCACTCGACGAGGTCGGCGGGGAGTCGGGGGCGTTCGGTGACGGCCAGCGTGAGCTCGCGGCTCTGGCCGTCGCGTACGATCGTGACCTTGACGCGCTGACCGGGCTTGAGCGTCCGCACCTTGGCGACGTACTCCCCGTGGGTCCGGATCGGCGTGGACTGAATCGCGGTGAGCACGTCGCCGCCCAGCAAGTACTCTTCGCCCTGGACGACGACCGACGTGGTGCCGCCCCGCATGCCGGCGCGGTCCGCCGGACTCCCGTCGTAGACGATCTCGACGAGATAGCCGGTGGCGAGCGGCAGCCGCACGATCGAGGAGAGGCTCGCATCCACCTCGCGTCCCTGAATGCCGAGCCACGGGCGGATCACACGCCCGGTCTCCCGCAGGTCGCGCAGAATCGCCTTCGCGCTGTTGATCGGCACCGAGAAGCCGATCGATTGCGCCTCCTCGGAGATGAACGTGTTGATGCCGACGACGTGGCCGCAGCGGTCCACGAGCGGGCCGCCCGAGTTGCCCGGGTTGATCGGGGCGTCGGTCTGGATCATGGGCTGCTCCGCGAGGCCCGGCAGGAGGCGGTTGAGCCCGCTCACGATCCCCCGCGTCATCGTCTGCTCCAGGCCGATCGGGTTCCCGATCGCGGCGACCTCGTCGCCGACGCGGAGCGTGGACGAGTCGCCGAGCCGCGCGGTGGCGAGCGCGTCCGTCGTCTCGATCCGGAGCAGCGCGAGGTCGAGCATGGAGTCGAGTCCGACCACCTTCGCGGTCGCCTTCGTGCCGGAGTCGAGCGTGACCGAGAGGGACGTGGCGCCGTCGACGACGTGGGCGTTCGTCAGGATCTGGCCGTCACGCTCGATCACGACGCCCGAGCCGACGACCGTCTCGAAGCGGCGCTGGGGCTTCGCCTTGTTGATCTTCGTCGCCTGAATCGACACGACCGTCGGCGAGACCTTCCCGTAGACCTCGGCGAACGACTCGGTACAGGGCTCCGCGGACGCGTCCGTAGCGAGCGCCAGCAGGAGGACGAGGAGCGCGCCGGGACGCATCAGCACGGATGATACACTACTCGAAGATGTGGAGGATTCCCGCCGTCCTGCTCGTTCCGCTCCTCCTCGGCTGGGCCTCGGCCTGGGCCGCGGACACTGTCGTCGCGGAGACGCTCGACAACGGGCTGCGGGTGCTGCTGCTGGAGGACCACCGCAGCCCGATCGTGTCCTTCCAGGTCTGGTATCGGGTGGGCTCGCGCAACGAGGCGCGTGGCGCGACCGGGATCGCGCACTTCCTCGAGCACATGATGTTCAAGGGCACACCCACCCACGGACGTGGCCAGTTCGCCCGGCTCGTCGAGCAGAACGGCGGCCAGGACAACGCGTTCACCTCGCATGACGTCACCTCGTACTTCGTCGACATCGCCGCGGACAAGCTCGATCTCGTGATCGAGCTCGACGCCGACCGCATGCAGAACCTCCTGCTCGACCCCAAGGAGATCGACTCGGAGCGCCAGGTGGTCCTCGAGGAGCGGCGGACGCGCACCGACGACGACCCGGGCGGGTTCCTCGGTGAGGAGGTGGCCTCGCTCGCTTTCAGGGCGCACCCCTACGGCTTCCCGGTCATCGGCTGGCGCGAAGACATCGCCCGGATCACGCCCGAGGAGATCCGCGCCTTCTACCGGACATACTACGTCCCGAACAACGTGCTGATCGTCGCCGTCGGCGACTTCCGGTCGGGGGAGGCGCTCGAGCGGATCAAGCGCCGCTTCGGCCAGGCCCCGCGGGGACCGGTCCCGCCGCCGGTGCTCGCCGTCGAGCCGCCGCCGAACGGGGAGCGGCGCGGGGTCGTGCGGAAGCAGGCCGAGCTGCCGATCGTCTACGTCGCCTACCACGTCCCGAACCACCGCTCGGACGACGCCGCGCCGCTCGAGGTCCTCTCCACGGTCCTGTCCGGCGGGCGGGCCTCGCGGCTCTACCGGGACCTCGTCTACGAGCGCCGACTCGCGCTCGAGGCCGGCGGCGATTACTCCTACTTCTCCGTGGACCCCAACCTCTTCTGGTTCTGGGCGACCGCGATGCCCGGGCAGCGGGCGGAGACGCTGGAGAAGGAACTCCTCGCCCAGGTGGAGCGGCTCAAGAAGGAGCCGGTCACCGACGAGGAGCTCCAGCGCGCGAAGAACCAGCTCGAGGCGTCGTTCGTGTTCCAGGAGGACTCGGTCCACCACCGCGCGTCGCTCCTCGCGCGCTTCGAAGTGATCGGCGGCTACGCGCAGAAGGACCAGTTCCTCGCAAAGATCCGTGCCGTGACCGCGGCGGATGTCCTGCGCGTCGCGCGCGCGTGGTTCCCCGAAGACAAGCGGAACGTCGGGATCCTCCTCCCGACCGACTGATGACGCGGTCGCTGAAGCTCGGCGGCGCGGGTGCGCTCGTTCTCCTCCTGGTCCTCGCCGCGACCTGGACCGTTCGTCGCCTGGACGGCGAAGACCGCACCGTCGCGGTCACGGGCACGATCGAGGCCCTCCAGGTGGACGTGAGCGCCAAGATCACCGCCCGCGTCGTCGAGCGCACCGTGGCCGAGAGCCAGCCCGTCGAGCGCGGCCAGCTGCTCGCGCGCCTTGCCGACGACGAGCCCGCCGCCGAGGTCCACCGCGCCGAGGCGGCGCTCCGCACGGCCCAGGCCCAGTTGAGCGATCTCGAGGCGGGCGCCCGGTCCCAGGAGATCGAGCAGGCGCGCGCGGCGCTGCGCAACGCGACGGTGACGCGCGAGTGGGCGGAGCGGGAGCTGGCGCGCGTGCGCCAGCTCTTCGCCAAGGAGCTGGTCGCCTTCCAGGAAGTGGACCGCGCGCTCAACCTCTTCGACGCCGCCCTGGCCAACGAGGCGGGCGCCCGCGAGAAGCTGGCGCTGCTCGAGGCGGGCCCGCGTCCCGACGCGGTGGCCGCGGCGCGCGCCCAGGTCGGCGAGGCGCGGGCGGCGCTGGCGCTCACCCAGGCGCGCCTGGCCGACACGCGCCTGGTGTCGCCGCTCACCGGCATCGTGCTCCGGAAGAGCATGGAGGTGGGCGAGACCGCGACGCCCGGCGCCCCTATCCTCACGCTGATCGACCCGAACGACCTGTGGTTGCGCGCGTACGTGTCGGAGACGGACCTGGGCCGGATCCGCCTCGGCCAGGCCGCGGCGCTCACGGTGGACGCGTTCCCGGGCCGGATGTTCGCCGGCGTCGTTCGCGAGATCGCGTCGGAGGCCGAGTTCACGCCGAAGAACGTGCAGACGAAGAAGGAGCGCGTCAACCTCGTCTATCGCGTGAAGATCGGCGTGTCGAACCCGGACGGCGTGCTCAAGCCCGGCATGCCGGCCGACGCACTGATCCACCCGTAATGCCGCCCGTCACCGTCGGGGCGGGAGCGGCCGGGCGACCTCCCGAGACCCGTAACTTCTGGGCGTCGTCTCGCCAGTCGCCGGTGAGGTCGTTCTCGCGTAGCGAGTGCTAGCGTGGTCGAGGGGGGTCGGCCGGCCGCTCCTGCCCTGACGGATGCGGATGATCAATACGCGGTCGTCACCCACGGGCTCACGAAGCGCTTCGGCCGGATCGTTGCGGTGGACCGTCTCGACCTCCGCGTCCGACGCGGCGAGCTGTACGGCTTCCTCGGACCCAACGGCGCCGGGAAGTCGACGACGCTCCGCATGCTGTGTGGGATCCTCGAGCCGACGGAGGGCGAGGGGCGCGTGCTGGGCATCGATCTGCGCCGCGATCCCGAGCGTGTCAAGTCGGCCATCGGCTACATGTCGCAGCGCTTCTCGCTGTACGACGACCTGACGGTCGAGGAGAACCTCATGTTCTATGCGCGCGTCTACATGGTCCCCCGCGCCGACCGCGCGGCACGCATCCAACAGATGCTGCGCCTCGGCGACCTCGGCGGGTACCCGCGCCAGCTCGCGGGCCAGCTCTCCGGCGGCTATCGGCAGCGGCTCGCGCTCACGTGCGCCCTCGTGCACGGCCCGCGGCTGGTCTTCCTCGACGAGCCCACCGCGGGCGTCGACCCGGTCTCGCGGCGGACGTTCTGGGCGGTCGTCCGGCGGCTGGCCGACGAGGGCACGACGATCCTCGTGACGACCCACTACATGGACGAGGCGGAGCTGTGCGACACCCTCGGCTTCATCTATCAAGGCCGGCTCATCGCCCACGGGAGCCCGGCGGAGATCAAGGCCGAGACGTTCGCCCGCCCGGTGATCGAGCTCCAGCCGGTGGACGCGCGGGCCGCCGCTGATGCCCTCGCGGAGTGGGACGCCGTCGAGGAGGTGGTCCGCGCGGGCGCCCGCGTGCGACTCATCGCCGCGCGGAGCGACCTCCAGGTCGGGGCCGTGCGGGACTACCTCGCGGCCCGCGGCGTCCGCGTGGAGTGGGCCAACGAGGTCGAGCCGAACGTGGAGGACCTCTTCGTGTCGTTCGTCGATCGCGAGCGCAAGGCGCGCGTGCGCGAGCAGCTCCGGGCGCTCGGGCCCGCCGGGCGCTGACGTGGGCAGCCGGCTCCACGGCATCATCGCGAAAGAGTTCCTCCAGCTCGGGCGCGACCGTCTCGCGCTCACGCTCATGCTGTTCGTTCCGGTCGCCATGCTCTTCATCTTCGGCTGGGCGATCAACACCGACGTCAAGCACGTGCCGACGGCCGTCGTCGACCTCTCCGGGAGCGTGGAGGCGCGGAAGCTCCTCGAGGCCTTCGAGAACAGCCAGTACTTCGACATCCGTCACCGTGCCGCGAACACGCGCGAGCTCACGCGCATGATCGACGACGGCTCGGCGAAGGTCGGCGTCGTGATCCCGCCCGACTACGCGCGCGAGCTCGCGCGCAAGCAGGCCCGCGTCCAGGTCATCGTGGACGCCTCGGACCCGCAGGTGGCGACGTCCGCGATGAACGCGGCGGCGGCGCTCGGAGCGGACCGCTCGCTCGAGATCCTGACCGAGACCGCCGGCGGCGCGGTGCTGCGGAAGGACGCGCCGCCGCTCGACCTCCGCGTGCGCGCCTGGTACAACCCCGACCTCGTGTCGGCCATCTTCATCGTGCCGGGGCTGATCGGCGCCCTCCTGATGCAGACGACCGTCAGCGTCATGGCCATCGCGATCGTCCGCGAGCGCGAACGGGGGACGCTCGAGGCGCTGGTCGTGAGCCCGATCCGCCGCTGGGAGCTGCTGCTCGGCAAGATCATCCCGAACCTCCTCGTCGCGTACGGCCAGATGACGATGGCCCTCGTCGTCGCGCACTTCGTCTTCGACGTGCCGATCCGGGGGAGCCTCGCGCTGCTGTACGGGCTCTCCGCCGTGTTCATGTGGGGCACCCTCGGCGTCGGCATCCTCGTGTCCGCGGCGTCGCGGACGGTGCCCCAGGCGATGCAGCTGTCCTTCATGACGTTCCTGCCGTCGATCTACCTCTCGGGACTCCTGTTTCCGATCGAGGGGATGCCGCGGGGCGCGCAGTACATCGCAAGCATCATCCCGCTGACGTACTACCTGCGTATCGTCCGGGGCATCGTGCTCAAAGGCATCGGGCTCGAGTACCTCTGGCCCAGCGTGCTCCCGCTCGTGGCGTTCGGCGCGATCGTGTTCAGCTTGTCCATCGTCCGCTTCCGCAAGCAGTTAGACTAGGCCGGATGAAGCCGCGTCTGGCCCTGGTCCTGCTCCTCGGGCTCGCGTCGCCGGCGCTGGCGGCGCCGATCGCCCAGCGCGACGTCCTGCCGAACGGCATCGTCCTGCTCGTCGCCGAGCGCCCCGCGGTGCCGATCGTGGCCGTGCGGGTGCTGGTGGAGGCGGGCGCCGTGTACGATCCCTCCGACCGCGCGGGGCTCGCGAACCTCACGGGCGCCCTGCTCACGCGCGGGACGGCGAAACGCACGGGGCCGGCGCTCGACTCGGCGATCGAGTTCGTCGGCGGCAGCCTCGAGGCGGGCGCCGGGCGCGACAGCGTCAGCGCGTCGCTCCGCGTCCTCCGGAAGGACCTCGGGCTCGGCCTCGATCTCCTCGCCGAGGTGATCCAGTCGCCGACGTTCCCGCCGGAGGAGGTGACACGGAAGATCGGCGAGATCCAGGCTGCCATCAAGCGCTCCGAGGAGGACCCCGGAACGGTCGCCGCGCGGGCACTGGCCCGGCTCGTCTTCCCCAACCATCCCTACGGCCTACCGGTCGAGGGCACCCGCGAGTCCGTGGCGCGGCTGACGCGCGAGGAGGTGGTGAAGTTCCACCGGGAGCACTTCCGTCCGGACGCGACCGTCGTCGCGGTCGTCGGCGCCGTCACCGTGGCCGAGGCGCGGCGCGAGGTCCTGAGCCGGTTCGGGTCATGGCCGCGGCCCGCCGCTCCGCTCATCGCCGTGCCGAGCGCCACCCCCGGGCGCGAGGCGCGCGAGCAGGCGATCACGAGAGACTCCTTGACGCAGAGCACGATCGTGCTCGGCCGGCAGGCGATTCGTCAGACCGACCCCGATTACTTCCCGCTGGTGGTCGCCTCGTACGTGCTCGGCGGCGGCTCGGCCTCGCGCCTGTACACGCGGGTCCGTGAGGACGCGGGGCTCGCGTACAGCGTCTACAGCTACGTCTCGCCGTCGAAGTACGGCTCGGCGTTCTTCGTGAGCGCCCAGACGCGGACCACGGAGGTCGCGAAGGTCCAGACCCTCCTCAAGGCCGAGCTCGCGCGCATGACGCGCGAGCCTCCCTCCGACGCCGAGCTGGCGCTCGCCAAGTCGTACCTCGTCGGGAGCTTCCCGCTGCGTCTCGACACGTCCGGGAAGGTCGCCGACTTCGTCTCGGCGGTCGAGGAGCTCGGGCTCGGACTGGACTACACCGATCGCTACAAGGCGGGCGTCTCGCGCGTGACCGGCCGGGACGTCCAGCGCGCCGCCGCGCGATTCTTCTCCCCGGAGTCGTTCAGCTGGGTCGTGGTCGGCCGGATCCCGTGAGCCGAAGCGGGCTCGCCGTCGCCACGCTTCTCGGCGCGGTGCTCCTGGGACCGTCCGCGCGCGCGGCGTCGTTTGCGCTCACGCCCGGCGAGCGTGAGGACGCGCTCCGCGTCGGCGCGCGCGCCGTGACCGTCGAGACGTTCGACACGGAGTGGCGTGTGACGAACGCCGCGGGTGACAGCGTCACCGTGCTCACCCCGTTCCACCGGCTCGTCCTGGCCGCGCGCCACGCGGCATTCCGGAACCAGCCGCTCAGGCCCGACACGTCGGACAAGCTCCTGCGCGAGCAGCAGGATCGTCTGTTGCTCTGGGCGTCGCTCCGCGGCCCGCGCGAGGACTTCGCGCGCTTCTACTCGCCGCGCCTGCGCGTCGGCGACCGCGAGATCGAGCCTGCCTTCGTCCAGAACGAGCGGACGGCGATGCGCCAGGACGACGGGCGGTACCTCGCCCGCTGCGTCTACAGCTTCCCCACGCGGTACCTCACGGGGACGTCGCGGGTCGCGCTGGTCGTGCGGGATGGGGACGGGCGCGACGTCAGCCGGTTCACGATCGATCTCTCCGCGATGCGATGACCAGTCCGTGAGGCACGCCTGAGCGTTGCGGGATCGGCGACGGTTCCCTCTGCACGGGTACCTCGGCGCGGCGGTCATCGTCGGCGCCGAGCTCCTGCTCGTCTCCGGGTCCGCGCTGGTCGGGCGCTGGTTCACACCGATCGTCTGGACCGGCTACGTGCTGCTCATGGACGCCGTGGTCAGCTCTCTGACGGGCCGCTCGTACCTCACGACCGACCGCGCCGAGGGCGTGCTGGTCGGTCTCGCCTCGGTCGCCGGGTGGTGGCTCTTCGAGCTCTACAACGCCCCCCGCTTCTGGCGGGGCGGCGCCGACCTCGCCGGGCTCTGGTGGCAGTATCGCAACATGGAGCCGAACCTCCTGCTGCGCCGGCTCGGCTACGACTGGGCGTTCGCGACGATCTTCCCCGCGCTGTTCCTGACGGCGGCGGCGCTCCGCGCGACGGTGCTCAGGCGCGCGCGCGTGCGGCCGTGGCGGCCGTCGACGGCTCTGCTCCGCGCCGCCGTCGCCGCCGGCGCGGTGGGCGTCGTCCTCCCGCTCGCCGTCGTGTCGGCCTGGTTCGTGCCGCTCGTGTGGATCGGCTGGGCGCTGCTCCTCGAACCCCTGAACTACTGGCGCGGCCGGCCGTCGTGGCTCGCGGATCTCGCGGGCGGCGACGCCTCGCGCGTGCTCTCGCTCCTCGGGAGCGGTCTCGTGTGCGGATTCCTCTGGGAGTTCTGGAACTACTGGGCGCTGACGAAGTGGACCTACACGGTGCCGTATCCACCCGCCGTGAAGCTCTTCGAGATGCCCGTGCTCGGGTACCTCGGCTTCTTGCCGTTCGCCCTCGAGTGCTTCGCGATGTACCACTTTGGTAGCGGGGTCCTCCAGCACGGCTCCGAACGTGGGTGGCCGGATAAAGGCGCGAGGGTCCTCCAGCACCCCCCTTCGGCCGCCACGCCCCTGATATAATTCGCTCCGCCGAGCCATCCTAGTGACGGAGGACCATCCCATGAAAGCCGTTCGCATGCACGCTCCCGGCGGTCCCGAAGTGCTCACGTACGAGGACGTGCCCGAGCCCCAACCGAAGGCGGGCGAAGCGATCGTCAAGGTCGACGCCGCCGGGCTCAACTACATCGACGTGTATTACCGCTCCGGTCTGTACAAGGCCGAGCTCCCCATGACGCTCGGGCTCGAGGCCGGCGGCACCGTGACGGCCGTCGGGCCGAACGTGACCGAGGTGAAGGTGGGCGACAAGGTGGCGTACACCGGCGTCGCGGGCGCGTACGCGCAGTACGCCGCCGTGCCTGCGCAGCGCCTGGTGGTCCTCCCGGCCGGCGTCAGCACCAAGCAGGGCGCGGCGGCGATGCTCCAGGGGATGACCGCGCATTACCTGGCGTGCTCGACCTATCCGCTGAAGAAGGGCGACACGTGCCTGATCCACGCGGCAGCCGGGGGCGTCGGGCTGCTCCTGTGCCAGATCGCGAAGATGCGCGGCGCGCGCGTCATCGGCACGGTCTCGACCGAGGACAAGGCCAAGCTCGCGCGTGAGGCGGGGGCGGACGAGGTCATCCTCTACACGAAGCAGGACTTCGAGGCCGAGGTGAAGCGGCTGACCGGCAAGGGCGTGCAGGTCGTCTACGACTCGGTCGGCAAGACGACGTTCGACAAGGGGTTCAACTGTCTCGCGCTCCGCGGGCTGATGGTGCTCTACGGCCAGTCGAGCGGTCCGATCGGCCCGTTCGATCCCCAGGTGCTGAACGCGAAGGGCTCGCTGTTCCTGACGCGCCCGAGTCTCGTCCACCACGTCGCGACGCGCGACGAGCTGCTCCTCCGCGCGGGCGACGTGCTCGGCTGGATCCGCGACGGCAAGCTGCGCCTCCGGACGGAGTTCGAGTTCGCGCTCAAGGACGCCGCCGAGGCCCACCGGGCGCTGGAAGGGCGGAAGACGACGGGCAAGGTGCTCCTGATCCCGTGAGCGTCGCGCAGCTGCTCGAGACCGCGGCGCGCGACCACGCGGATCGGACGGCGCTCGTCGTCGGCGACCGGACGTGGACCTACCGCGACCTCGACGCTGCGTGCTCGGTCCTCGCCGGCCGCCTGGCCCGTCTGGGCCTCCACCCGGGCGACCGGATCGGCCTGCACCTGCCCAACTCTGCCGAGTTCGTCCTGGCCTACTACGCCGCCCAGAAGGTCGGTGTGGTGCCGCTCTCGCTGAACGTGACCTATGCCGCCGACGAGATCGCCTATATCGTCGGCGACGCGGCGCCGAAGGCGGTCGTCACGGCGGCGGCGGTCGCGGCGAGCCTGCCGCCGCGTGACCGCATGCCGTCGGTTCGTCACGTGCTCCACACCGAGGACCTGACCGTCCGCGAGGGCGCCGAGCCCGCGCGCGCCCTCGACCGTGACCGCGACGAGACGGCCGCGATCCTGTACACCTCGGCGACGACCGGCCGACCGAAGGGCGTGATGCTCACGCACGCGAACATCGTGTCGAACGCCTGGGCCACGGTCCGTCACCTCGCGCTGACGTCGGAGGACCGCGGTCTCTGCGCCGTGCCGATGTTCCACTGCTTCGGCCAGAACTTCATCATGAACGCCCTGGTCACCGCGGGGGCGCAGCTCGTGATCCAGCCGCGGTTCGTCCCCGACGCGTTCCACGACGCGGTCGTCCGTCACCGGATCACGCTCTTCTACGGCGTCCCGGCGATGTACATCGTGTTCCTCGCGATGGAGCGGGCGCTCGACTTCGCGTCGATCCGGCTCTTCTTCTCGGCGGCGGCGACGCTGCCCCTGGACGTCGAGCGGCGCTGGCACGAGCGCTACGGGCGGCCGATCACGCAGGGGTACGGGCTCACCGAGTGCTCGCCCTTCGCGGCGTGGAACCACGACGTCCGGATCCGCGCGGGCTCGGTCGGCACGCCCATCGAGAACGTCGAGATGAAAGTGGTGGACGGTGAGGGCCGCGAGGTGGCCGACGGGGAGCTCGGGGAACTCCTCATCAAGGGGCCGAACGTCATGAAGGGCTACTTCGGCAACCCCCGGGCGACGGCCGACGCGATCCGGAACGGCTGGCTCCACTCGGGCGACATCGGCTATCGGGACCCGGACGGCTACTACTTCCTCGTCGACCGCGTGAAGGACATGATCAACGTCGCGGGCTTCAAGGTCTTCCCGCGCGAGGTCGAGGAGGTGCTCTTCCGCCACAACGCGGTCCGAGAGGCGGCGGTCGTCGGCGTGCCGGACCCGGTGCGCGGCGAGGCCGTGAAGGCGTTCGTCGTGCTGCAGGAAGGCCGGCGCGTCACGCCGGAGGAGCTCCAGCAGGTCTGCCGCGACGCGGTGGCGTCTTACAAGGTGCCCGAGACGATCGAGTTCCTCGGCGCGCTCCCCAAGAACCCGACGGGGAAGATCCTCAAGAAAGAGCTCCGCAAGCGGTGAAGCGCGCCCTCCGGTGGACCGTGGGCGTTCTCGTGGCCGTCGCCGTCCTGGCGCTCGCCGCGCTTGTCGCGATCCCGTTCCTGGTGGACACCCCGCGCATGCAGACCCTGATCGCCTCCGGCGCCTCGCAGGCGCTCGGCCGTCCCGTCAGGTTCGCCTCGATCTCGGTCGCGGTCTTCCCGTGGCCGGCCGTCGAGCTGTACGCGCTCGAGATCGGCGAGGACCCGCAGTTCGGGACCGCGCCGTTCCTCAAGCTCGACACGGGCCGACTCGCGCTCCGCGTGCGGCCTCTGCTCGCGGGGCGCGTCGAGTTCGGCGCCCTCACGCTCACGCGCCCGGGCATCACCATCATCCGGAACCCTGACGGTCAGCTGAACATCGCGAGCCTCGGCGCCGGCGACCTGCGCGCGGGCGCGCGCGCCGGGCGCGGCGGCGCCGCCGGTGCGGGCACCGGCGGGACGGGGGCGGCGGCCCTGGCGCAGAGCGTCAGGATCGAGAAGGGGACGGTCACGTACGTGGCCCGGGGCGGCGCGGGCGCGCTCACCCGCTACCGCGCCGAGGACGTCGACCTGACGCTGACGGCCGGAGCCGCGCTCCGCTTCGACGGCGGCGCGCGGCTGCAACCGGGCGACCTCACGGTGAGGATCGCCGAGGGGCGTCTCGCGACAAACGGCGCGCGGAGCCTCGCCGAGGCGCCCCTGAGCGCGCTCGTGTCGGTGGAAGGCAAGGACGTCGGCGCGCTGGTCGCGCTCGGCGCGGGCGCCGCCACCTCGGTGAGCGGCGCCGTCGACGCGAGGCTCACGGTCGGTGGAACCCTCGGGGCGCCCACGGCCGCGGGCACCGCGGAGCTGGCGAGTCCCAGGATCACGCAGACCGTGCCCGCATGCCCCGAGCCCAAGGGACGGACGCTCGCCTTCGGCACGCTCCGGCTCGCCGACCTCTCCTGGGACGCCGGGCGCCTCGGAAGTCGCGCGGTGACGACGAGCGTCGGGGGTGGGACGATCGCGACGGGCCTGACGGTGACGCTCGACCACGGCGCGCGCGTCGCGCTCGACAACCTCGCCGTCAAGGCGCTGCCGCTCGAAACGGTGCTGGTGGACTTTCTGTGCCTCGGCTACGCGGTCTCCGGGCCCCTCGACCTCGCGGGCACGCTCGCGTTCGACTCCGTCCGTCTCGCGAAGACCCTGTCGGGCGCGGGTCAGCTCCGCATCGGCCGGGGACGCGTCGTGGGTCGGCAGGCGCTCGCTCTCATCGGCGGCGTGGTGCGCATCGGAGGCGCGGTCTCGTCCATGCTGAGCGCGGACGTGCCGGCGTCTCTCTTCACCTCGCCGGTCGAGTTCGACTCGATCACCGGCACCTACCAGATCGCGAACGGCGTCGTGAGCACCCGCGACCTGCTGTACGTGAGCCGGATCATGAAGGTCGCGGTGGTGGGCGAGTACCGGCTCGACAGCGGGCGCATGAACCTCGACATGGTCGTCAACCACGGGCGTGGCGAGGTGAGGGCGAAGGTCACGGGCACACCGGCGTCGCCCTCCATCAGGGTCGCGCCGTCCACGAAGACCCTCGAACGCGGGCTGCGAGAGCTTCTCAAGCGCTTCCGCTGAGCCGGCCGCCGCCGAGCTTGCCGTCCTCGAGCAGCCCGACGAAGAACGCGTAAAGCTGCTCGTAGTCGCGCGCGCGCGTCTCGGGGAGGCGCGCGGCCAGGTCCCCGCGCAGTGCCCGGAAGGTTGCGAGCCGCGCCTTGACGAGGGGCCGCCACTCGTCGGAGAGATCCTCCGCCTCGACTCGGACGAAGCCCGCCCGTCCGAGGAGCGCGCGGTAGGAGTCGAGCGACTGGAGAGTCGTCGCGGCCATCCACTCGACGAGGCGCGCGCGCTCTCGCTCGCCGAGGCTCGCGTGGGCGATCCAGTCGGTGAAGGCGAGGCGCCCGCCCGGGACGAGGACACGACGGCAGCCCGCCAGCACCGCGAGCTTGTCGTCGATGTGCAAGAGCGCCTCCTGGCTCACGCACGCGTCGAAGCTTGCCGAGCGGAATGGAAGGGCCGTCGCGTCACCCCGCACGACGCGAACCCGGCCGTCGAGCCCGACGAGGCGGTTGAGCCGCACGCCACCGGCGGCCCGGCCGGCGTGGAGCTCGAGCGCCAGGACCCGGCAGCCGCGCCGGCTCGCCAGGAAGCGCGCCGGACCGGCGAGGCCCGCGCAGACGTCGAGGACGCGGCTCGCCGCCGTGATCCCGGCGCGCCTCGCCAGCTCATCCACCGCCTTGAGACCGCCGTAGTGGTCCTGGTCGAATTCGAAGAGATCGTCGGGACCGAGCCTCGAGAGGTCACCGCCGCGCCGCCGTGCGACGGCAGCGAGCACCTGGGGCTCGCTGATCGGATGGCGGTCGTAGAAGTCGTCGACACGCATGCGCGTCGCTTGAAGCGCCTCGCCACGTATGATAAAAGCAAACCGTTCTCACCACGCGGCGAGGGGAGCCCATGAGCAGCGAAGCCAAAGGCGGCCTCGAGGACGTCGTCGTCTCGACGTCGGACATCTGCTTCATCGACGGGCGCGAGGGCCGGCTGGTCTACCGCGGCTACGACGTCAACGACCTCGTCGAGCACTCCTCCTTCGAGGAGGTGGTCTACCTCCTGTGGCACGGCTCGCTACCGACGCGCAAGGAGCTCGACGTGCACGTGAAGGCGCTCTCCGCCACCGCGACGCGGAAGCTCCCGCCCGGGCTGATCGCCCTGCTGCGCGCGCTCCCGAAGAAGACCACCCCGATGGAGGTGCTGCGCACCGGCGTGTCGGCCCTCTCGGCGTTCGACCCGGACGCGACGGACAACTCGCGCGAGGCGACGGCGCGCAAGGCGGTACGGCTCACGGCGCAGATGCCGACGCTCGTCGCCGCGTGGGAGCGGATCCGCCGCGGCAAGCCGCTCGTCGCGCCGAGCCCGAGGCTGTCGCTCGCCGCCAACTTCCTCGCGATGCTGCGCGGGTCCACGCCGACGCCCCTCGAGGTGAAGACGTTCGACGTCGCCCTCATCCTTCACGCGGATCACGAGTTCAACGCCTCGACCTTCGCCGCGCGCGTGACGGCGGCGACCATGTCCGACCTGCACTCGGCGGTCACCTCGGCGATCGGCGCCCTCAAGGGGCCCCTCCACGGCGGCGCCAACGAGCAGGTCATGCGGATGGTCGAGCAGATCAAGTCCCCGGAGCGGGCCGAAGCGTGGATCCGGAAGGCGCTCGCCGACCGAGCGCGCGTCATGGGGTTCGGTCACCGCGTCTACCGTGTCGAGGACCCGCGCGCCAAGCACCTGCGCCGGCTGGCGAGCGAGCTCGGCCGGCAGGCGGGCGACACGAGCTACGTCGAGATCCTCAACACGGTGGCCCGCGTCGTCACCGAGGACAAGCACATCTACCCGAACGTCGATCTCTACTCGGGCGCGGCGTACAAGTCGATGGGGATCCCGACGGACCAGTTCACGCCGATCTTCGCGATCAGCCGGGTGGCCGGGTGGGCCGCGCACGTGATGGAGCAGCACACCAACAACCGGTTGATCCGTCCGCGCGCGGAATACACCGGCCCCACCCACGCCACATACGTCCCGATCGACCGCCGCTAGGGAGGCCGTGCGCGCCGCGCCGCGCGTGAGCCTCGTGATGTGCGTCTTCAACGGGCTCGAGGACACGCGCGCGTGTCTCGAGAGCCTCCGCGCCACGACCGAGCCGTTCCGCCTGGTGGTCATCGACAACGGCTCCACCGACGGGACGCCGGAGCTCTTCGGGCACTTCCCGTACCCGTACCCGTTGACGTTCGCGCGGAATCCCGCCAACGACGGCGTGATTGCCGCGCTCAATCGCGCCTGGCGGCTCGCCGACACCGAGGTCCTCTGCTTCCTCCACAACGACACGGAGCTCTGCGAACCCGTGTGGCTCGCCCGGCTCCTCGGAGCGCTCGCCGAGCCCGGCGCCGGGCTCGCCGGCGTGTACGGCGCCAAGCGGCTGCGCGCGGACGGCCGCGCGGTGGGCCGGACGATCGTCTCGAGCCTCCTGCCCGCGCCGACGGTCCGCGCGCCGTGGGAGGACGTGGCCTTCGTCGACTCGGTCTGCATGTGCCTGCGCCGGGACCTCATGGAGACCCTGGGGGGCTTCGACGAGGGCTACGGCTTCTACCACGGCCACGACCGTGACCTCTCGCTCGCGGTCCTGGAGCTCGGCCGGCGCTGCCTCGTGGTCCACGCGCCGCTCCGCCACCATGGCGGCCGGACCCGTACGCGCGACTTCGCCCATGATCCGGCGCGAGCGCGCGCGGACCTCGCCATGCGCGACGCGGCGCTCGCGCGGGTCGCGCAGAAGTGGCGTCACCGTCTGCCATGCGACGTGCGCTCTGCGCGCCAGCGGGTGGGCGACTGGCTGCGGGCGAAGCTCGCACCCATGGAATGAGTCGCACGATGACGCCGCTCAGAATCGGGATCGTCGGAGCGCGCTTCGCCGCGGAGCTTCACGCCGTCAATTACCGTCCGCTCGTGGGCGGGAAGGTCGAGCTCGCCGCCGTGTGCGCCCGCACGCGCTCCCAGGCCGAGGCCTTCGCCAAGCATCACGCCGTGGGGCGGGTGTTCACCGACTATCGCGAGCTCTGCGCGTCGCCGGACGTGGACGTCGTCGACATCTGCTCGACGACCGACACCCACCACGAGATCGCGATCGCGGCGGCGCGCGCGGGCAAGCACGTGATCGTCGAGAAGCCGCTGACGGGCGCCTTCTACGAGGCGACGGAGCCGCGCGAGGCGATGCGCGCCGCGGCACTCCGCAACTCCGACGCCGTGCTCGAGGCCGTGACCCGGGCCGGGGTGACCCTCTGCTACGCGGAGGACTTCGTCTACGCGCCGCCCATCGCCAAGCTGCGCCGGCTGCTCGACGCGTCGGGCGGCGCGATTCTGGAGCTCCGCGCGGAGGAGAGTCACTCCGGCTCCCACGCCGCCTACGCGGCCCGCTGGCGGACCTCGGGCGGGGGCTCGCTGCTCCGGATGGGCTCGCATCCCGTCGGCGTGGTCCTCCACCTCAAGCACGACGAGGGCCTCCGGCGCCACGGGCGCCCGATCCGGGCGCGGACGGTCGTGGCCGACGTCGCCCAGCTCACCCGGCTTCCCGCCGTGACGGGCCAGAAGCGCTACCTGTCGACGAAGGCGGAGGACGTCGAGGACTGGTCGGTTGCGGTGATCACCTTCGAGGACGGCACGAAGGCGACCGTCCACGCGAACGACATCACGCTGGGCGGCGTCCGGAACGTCGTCACCGCGTACCTGACCAACGGCGTGGTCCACGCCAACGTGAATCCCAACACCGCCGTGGCGGCGTACGCCCCCGACGGCGCCGTCTGGGGTGACGAGTACATCACCGAGAAGGTCGAGACCAAGGCGGGCTGGCAGTTCCCGAGCCCCGAGGAGGACTGGATGCGCGGCTACCCGCAGGAGCTCGCGGACTTCGTCGATGCGATCCGCGAGCGGCGCGAGCCCCTGTCGGGGGCGCTGCTGGCGCGGGAGGTCGTCGAGGTGATCTACGCCGGGTACGTGTCGGCGGCGACCGGGCGTCGGGTGGAGCTCGACCGCGCATGATCCCGTTTGCGAAGGGCCACGGCCTCGGCAACGACTACATCGTCATCGACCAGGCCGATCTGCGCGAGCCGTTGTCCACCCGCGCGATCCGGACGATCTGTGACCGGCACCGGGGGGTCGGCTCCGACGGGATCCTCCTCGGCGTGCCCAGCCTGCGCGCCGACTTCGGCCTCCGCATCTTCAACCCGGACGGGAGCGAGGCG
The DNA here is from genome assembly GCA_003221695.1 of Candidatus Rokuibacteriota bacterium. Classification (GTDB taxonomy): domain Bacteria; phylum Methylomirabilota; class Methylomirabilia; order Rokubacteriales; family CSP1-6; genus 20CM-2-70-11. The sequence goes on along the minus strand of QHSX01000045.1, from coordinate 74,648 downwards.
GAGAAGTCCGGCAACGGGCTCCGGATCTTCGCGAAGTACCTCTGGGACCGGGGGCGCGCGAAGGCGCCGACCTTCACGGTGGAGACCAAGGGCGGCGTCGTCGAGTGCCAGTGCCACGTGAGCGACGGGCGCGTGCGCTTCGTGACCGTGGAGATGGGCCGCGCCACCTTCCGCGCGCCGGAGATCCCGATGCACGGGCCCGACCGCGAGGTCGTGGGCGTGCCGCTCCAGCTCGGGGACGGCACCACGCTCCGCGTGACCGCGGTCTCCGTCGGGAACCCGCACTGCGTGACGTTCGTCGATCGGCTGGACGACGGCGAGTGCCGCCGGCTCGGCCCGCTCATCGAGACCCACCCGGCCTTCCCCAACCGGACGAACGTCCAGTTCGCGCGCCCCCGCGCGCGCGACACGCTCGACGTCCTCATCTGGGAGCGGGGCGCTGGCTTCACGCTCGCGTCCGGCTCGTCATCCTGCGGCGCCGCATCCGCCGCGGTGAAGAACGGTCTGTGCGACCACGGACGCGTGCGAGTGCGCATGCCGGGCGGCGAGCTCGTCATCGAGGTGCGACCGGACTGGTCGCTCCGCCTCGAGGGGCCGGTGGAGGAGGTCTATCGCGGGACGCTCTCCCCTGAGTTCGTGGCGTCACTCGAGGGATGATCCGGAGATGAGGCGGCTCTGCGTCTTCTGCGGCTCGGCAGAGGGCACGCGCCCGGCCTACGCGGACGCGGCGCGGGCGCTCGGTCGGGAGCTCGCCAAGCGTGGGCTCGGGCTCGTCTACGGCGGCGGGTCGGTGGGCCTCATGGGCGTGCTCGCGGACACGGTCCTCGCCGAGGGTGGCGAGGTGATCGGCGTGATCCCGGGACCGCTGGCCTCACGGGAGCTCGCCCATGCCGGGCTCACGGAGCTGCGCGTGGTGGGCTCGATGCACGAGCGCAAGGCGACGATGGCACGGCTCTCCGACGGGTTCGTCGCGCTGCCGGGCGGCCTCGGCACCTTCGAGGAGACGCTCGAGGTCCTGACGTGGGCGCAGCTCGGGATCCACCGGAAGCCCGTCGGCGTGCTCAACGTCGCGGGCTACTGGGACGGGCTCGAGGGGATGCTCGCCCACGCCGTCCGTGAGGGCTTCGTGCGACGGGAGTACGCGGCGTTGCTGCTCTTCGGGACGAGCGCACCCGAGCTGCTCGACCGGTTCGCTGCGTGGCGCGCCCCGGCGATCCCGCGCGCCTGGCTCGACCCGAGCCAGACCTGACCCGGTCGCGCTACAGGATCTCCTTGTCCTCGAGGTTGCTCGCGTCCGTCCACCCGACGAACGTGAGCCGTGAAATTTGTCGATGCAGGAACTCGAGGCTCTTACGGTACTGCACGATGAACGTCACCTTCACCTTGTTGCCTCGACGCTCGACGATCTTGGCGTAGGGGACCATCATCTTCTCGATGAACTCGGCGTCGGCGTAGACGCACAGCTTCTGCGCGAGGAAGCGCTCTTTCATGTCCGACAGGTTACTGTTCGGCTTTCGCTGCTCCGCAATCGCGAGGTCGTAGGCCTCCGGTGTGGTGCAGATCCAGGAGCCCTCCTTCAGCGTTTGGAGGTAGTCGGTGGCGTGCGCCAACCCCACGGCGATGCCGAGCACGACGACGCCGAGCGCCAGGATCACGACCGCGGTCTTCATGCTATTTCCAGTTCGCCCCTTCGATGGCGAGCGTCTCCAAGAACGCGCCGACCTGCGCGATCTTGCCGTCGTCCAGGACTTCTCTCCACGGCGGCATTTGCTTCTCGGGCCGTCCGTTCTTCACGATGGTCACGAATTCGCGGTACCCTCGCCAGAACTCGCGCAGGTCCGCCGCGTATTTACCGAATCGCGACACCCCATCCGCCTTGGAGCCATGGCACTGCATGCACCACATCGAGTAGAGCTTACGCCCGGCCTCGATCGCCTCCGGGTTGCCTGAGACCGGGTTGGCCGCCGAGCTGCGAGGCTTGGGGGGCTGCTTCTCGTCCGACGGCGGGCTCGTCATCTGCGCGTCCGCGGCCACGACGCCAAAGGGTCCGGCAGAGACGGCCCCGCACAGAATCGTGAGGACGACCGCGAGGGAAAGGCGAGGAAGGTAAGGTGGGACAAGAGTGCGCACTCTTGTCCCACCTCGAGCGTGCATGTCAGTCGAGCGAGAAGACCACGATGGCCGCGCTCTCCTTCATGTTGATGATCTTATCCTTGTGGTAGTGGTCGGCGAGTGCCCGGCCAACGTAGGAGCCATGGCCCGTCGCCACCGCGATGTACTGCTTGCCGCCGACCGCGTACGAGACGATCCCTCCGTTGTGGGCGGAGCCATTGTTGAACCGCCACAGCAGGTCGCCCGACTTCGCGTCGAGGGCCTCGACGAAGCCGTCCGTCGTTCCCACGAAGATGAGCCCGCCCGCGGTGGACAGGAGTGCGGAGTGCGGGATCAGCTCGTACCGCTTTTCCCACGCGAGCTTCCCGCTCACGGGATCGCGGGCCGTGAGCCGGCCGTGCGCTTTGTCGCCCGGCGGGTTCGCCCCGATCCACTCGGCGTTCATGAACGGCTGCGCGAACGGCTCGAGGACACGGGTCTCGGCGCCCGCGGTGATCGTCGTTCCCCCGCCCTTCGGAGCGTTGGTCAGCTCCATGCACCACTCGTTGGCGATGCGGTAGAAGAGCTTCGTCTGGGGGTTGTAGGCGCCGGCGTTCCAGCTATGCCCACCGTCGATCGCGGGGCAGACCAGAGTCTTCTCCCCGGCCTTCGGCCAGAGCATCTTCTCCCACTTGTTCGTTTCCAGGTTGAACCCGGACGTCCAGTTGAACGACTTCATGTCCGGATAGACGTTGATGGTCTTGCCCGTCTTCCGGTCGTGCACGTGGTTAAACCCGTTCTTCCCCGGATGCAGTACCAGCTTCCGGCCCTGCGAATCCTCGAACAGGACGTACTCGCCCGGCGCGGCGTCGTAGTCATACGGATCGGCCGGCGCTTCCTGGAAGTACCAGTTCAGCTTGCCGGTGTTGAGGTCGAGGGCGATCGTCGACGACGTGTAGAGATTCCCGCCGGGACGCCAGCCGTCGGCGTTCGGGTCCAGGCACTTGTCGCCACAGTAATCGTAGTCCGGGTTGGGGTTCCCGACCCCGATGAAGATCTGGTTGTTCCCGTAGTCGACCGACCCGGGCTGCCAGGATCCGCCGCCGCCGTACTTCCAGGAGTCCCCCTTCCAGGTCGCCAGGGCCTTCGCATCATCCCGCCCTGTCGTATAGAAGATCCATTTGATGTCGCCGTTCCTCGGGTTGAGCCCGAAGATCTTTCCCTCCACCGGGTACTCGCCGCCGTTCTGCCCGATCACGAGCAGACTGGAGTTCACGAAGGTCGCGGCGCCGCTGAAGCCCGCGGTGTCCTTCTTGGAGTTCACGATCTGCCGCTCCCACAGGACGTGGCCGGTCGCCTCGTCGAGAGCGACGATGCGGCCGTCGACCAGGCCCATGTACACGCGCCCGTCTCCGATCGAGAGGCCGCGAGTGTGGGCGAAGAACGAGCGGGACACGATGGCCTCGTCCATCTTGGGGACATAGGCCCAGATGCGTTCCCCGGTGGTGGCGTTGAGCTTCCAGACCGTCGACGGATTCGTCGACACATACATGTACCCGTCGACCACCAGCGGCGTGCTGTGGAGGCCCATCCGCGGGTCACCGGGCTGGAAGATCCAGGCCGGGCGCAGCCGCTTCACATTCCCGGCATTGACCTGGGTCAGCGGGCTGTGCCGCCAGGCCGTGTCCACCGTGCGATGGTAGGCGCACCAGTTCTGGTCGGGGCAGTTCTTGATGTCGTCCGCTGAGGAACCCGCCCGGGCGACCGGGGCGGGCAGCACGACGGCTACGACGAGCAGCGCAACCACCAGCACCAGCTTGAAAAGGTCGTGGTCGATCCAGTGTTTCATGGGTGTCCTCCGTCCCGCGTTGGAGAGAGTACGTGTGGTGTCGGCCGCTCATCACTCCTTGTTCCTGACTGTCCCTCACGACCACCACGACCACACAGCTTCCGAAGCGCAGCAACCCTACGCCAGCCTCAGAATCTTGTCAAGGCGCGCCGCCACGTATCGACTCGGCCCTCAACCTAGCGCCGTCGGCGCCGGATCCGTAGGAGAACGGGCATCGCGGCGAGCCGTGTCGCGGAGAGCTGCTCCCAGAGGATCCCCTTCGGCTTCGGGAGCGCGCGCCGCGTCCAGATCAGCCGCTCGGGAGTCGCGATCAGGTCGAGCGGGACGTCGTGGTCCGTCATCGGAAGCGGCTCGCCGAGTATCTGGAGCTCGTGGACCGTCGTCGCCACGGGGGTGTCTTCGCCGAGGGCGCCGAGCTCGCGGGCCAGGGCGAACTCGAGGTCGCTGTACCCGCCGCCCTTGCCGACGCGCGCGCCTTCCGGGCTCACCGCCACGCTGCCCGTGACCACGAGATCGATCGCCCCGAGCGATTCCGGCTCCACGGGCTCGCCGAGCCGGGCGGCGCCCGCGATCGTGGCGGCCTCGGCGACCCGCCGGCCGAGCTTCGCCGGGTCGAGGCGGAGGAAGCAGCGCTCGTCGCGAAGCCGCGGCACCGCCATGAAGACGAGCTTGCCCTCGGAGAGCGCCCGGAGCCTCACCGGGCGCTGGGGAGCGTCGGGATTGCATTTGAGGCGTGTCGCGGCCTTCCACTCGGGGGTCTCGGCGAGCCGCTCGGCCGCGCGCTCGGCGCCCGTGAAGTTGGGGATCCGCTCGTCGAGCGGCAGCGGGAACCGCGCGACGCGGCGCGCGGTCAGGAGCGCCCACACGCGCTCGCGGATCTCCGGCTTGTCACTCACTCGCGTGCCCCCGGCCTCCCCCGGTGCGCCCAGGCGAGGAGGTCGGCGAGCGGCAGCGCGTTGACGACCTGGGCGGGTCCGATCCACGCGCGCCGGGCGATGCCGAGGCCCAGCTCGAGGTTGTCGAGGTTCTCGAGCCAATGGGTGTCGGTCGAGATCGCAACCGAGACGCCGAGCTCCGTCGCCCGCCGTGCGTGGACGTCGTTGAGGTCGAGCCGCTCGGGCGACGCGTTGATCTCGACCGCCTTGCCGTGCGCCCGGGCGGCCGCGAACACGGCGTCGAGGTCCACGTCGTACGGCTCGCGCGCGCCGAGCCGGCGCCCGGTCGGATGGGCCAGGATGCTGACGTACGGGTTCGCGAGCGCCCGGACGATGCGCGCCGTCATCTCGTGCCGCGGCTGCCTGAAGCGAGAGTGGACGGCGGCGAGGACCAGGTCGAGCGCCTTCAAGATTTCGTCGGGGAAGTCGAGCGTGCCGTCAGCGAGGACGTCGCACTCGCTGCCCGTCAGGATGCGGATCCGGTAGCGGGGCTGGAGCGCGCGGATCTGCGCCAGCTGTGCCCGGAGCTCGTCGACGCCGAGACCGTGGGCGACCGTCGCTGACTTCGAGTGGTCGGAGACGATAATGTACTCGTGGCCGCGCGCCTGGGCCGCCTCGATCAGCTGCTCGAGGGGATGGTGACCGTCGGAGGCGTCCGTGTGCGCGTGGAGGTCGCCGCGGATCGCCGCCCGCGTCACGAGCGCGGGCAGCCGCCCGTCGCGTGCGGCCTCGAGCTCTCCGGCGTTCTCGCGGAGCTCGGGCGGGATCGAGGGGAGCCCGAGGACCCCGTACACCTCCTCCTCGGTCGTCCCGGCGACGCGGGCGCCCGTCTGCTCGTCGAAGACGCCGTACTCGCTCACGGAGAGCCCCTGGCGCCGCGCCAGCTCGCGGAGCCTCACGTTGTGGTCCTTGGAACCGGTAAAGTACTGGAGCGCGGCGCCGAACGCGTCCGGCTCGACGACGCGCAGGTCGATCGCGAGCCCCTCGGCGTGACGCACCGACGCCTTCGTGTCGCCCCGGGCGGTGACCTCCAGGACCGACGGGAGCGAGACGAACGTCTCGATCACGCGCGCGGGCTCCGTCGAGGTCACGAGGATGTCGATGTCCTTCACGGTCTCGCGCATCCGGCGAAGCGACCCGGCGACCTCGATCCGGTCGGCGCCGCCGTGGGCCGCGAGCGCCTCGGCCACGCCTGCCGCGATCTGGCGCGCCCGGGCGAGGGGCGTGCGGGTGCGGCCGGCCTTCCAGACGGCGATCGCCTTGAGAATATTCTCGCGTGTCTTCGCGCGGATGCCCGGCACGCGGAGGATCTCGCCCGATCGGGCGAGCGCCTCGAGCCGCTCGACCCCGTCCACACCGAGCCGGTCGTAGAGCAGCCGGGCGGTCTTGGGGCCGAGGCCGCGGATCTCGAGGAGGGTGAGGAAGGTCGGCGGGAGGCCGCGGCGCAGCTCGTCGAGCTGCGCGATGCGGCCCGAGGCCAGGTATTCATCGACCTTCGCCGCGAGCTCGCGCCCGATCCCCGGCAGGTTCTCGAGCTCGCCACGCGCGGCGACGGCTTCGACGCTCTCACCGAGCGTCTCGAGCGTCTGCGCCGCGCGCGTGTACGCGCGCACGCGAAAGACGGATTCGTTCGCCACCTCGAGGAGGCTCGCCATCTCGTCGAAGAGACGCGCGAGCTCGAGGTTTTTCACGGGCTCATGATACACTCCGGCCGTCGTGATTGCCCCGTGGTGCTGGGAGCTGATCGAGCCGTACCTCAAGCGCAACCTGATCAACCGTGGCGTCGAGCGACCGTCACGGAGGCAGATCCTGGAGGAGTTCGCGCGCGTCTGGCCCGGCTTCACCGCGACGCTCGGCGTCCAGGAGCCGTTCGCCGGCACGATCCGCTTCAAGTGGCTCGTGCGCCTCTCCGCGACCGAGATGACGCCGTTCCTCGAGGACCCGGCGGGCTGGATCGCCGCGCGGTACGGCGGCGGGAAGTTCAAGCTGAATCTCCACCACGGGATGCACTTCGTGTCCACCAAGAACTTCAGGCCCGAGGGGGAGCCGCACTGGCAGGAGGCGCCGGAACTCGTCCTCGACTGAGCGAGCGTCGAAGGAGCGGCGCTTCGAGCGCGGGCTTTGCCCGCGCAACCGGGTTCTGGGCGCGGCCGCCGCGAGTGACCGGTGGGGGGTGTCGGGGGGAGCGGCGCCGCGTGAGCGAGCGTCGAAGGAGCGGCGCTTCGAGCGCGGGCTTTGCCCGCGCAACCGGGTTCTGGGCGCGGCCGCCGCGAGTGACCGGTGGGGGGTGTCGGGGGGAGCGGCGCCGCTCCCCCCGACGTTGATTGAGGAGCGGAGAGATGCCGAGCGAGGAGACCCGACGGGTCCTGAAGCTGTTCGGGGTGGCCGTGACGAATCTCGAAGACGCCATCGACCGCAAGGCGCCACTCGACGAAATCATGAAGTGGGACGCGGAGGTCGCGGAGCGCACGCGCGAGACCCTGGCGCTCGTCGACCGTCTCCGGAGCCGGCGCATCGCGTGATGGAGGCGCTCGTCGACGCCTCCGGCAAGGGACTCGCCCTCGACCGTGCGCCGCGCCGGATCGTCTCGCTGATCCCCTCGACGACCGAGACCCTCTGCGCGCTCGGGCTCGCCGACGCGCTCGTGGGCGTCACGGTGTACTGCCGCGAGCCCGCCGAGGTCACGCGGACGAAGCGGAAGATCGGCGGCGAGAAGACCCCGGACCTCGACGCGATCCGCGCCCTCGGGCCCGACCTCGTCGTCGCCAACGTCGAGGAGAACGTGCGTGAGCACATCGAGCAGCTGCGCGCGTGGGCGATCCCGGTGTGGGTGACCTACCCGCGCACCGTGGCCGACGGTCTGCGCCTGATCCGGGAGCTCGGAGAGGTCACCGGGACGCGGGAGCGCGCCGCGGCGATCCTGCGTGAGCTCGAGCCGCTCTACGAGCGGGTGCGCGTCGCGTCCGCGGCTCACGCACCCGTGGCGGTCTTCTACCCGATCTGGCGCGACCCGTACATGACGGTCGGCGCCGACACCTACGTCCACGATATGCTGACGGTCTGCGGCGGGCGGAACGTCTTCTGGGACCGCCCCGAGCGCTACCCGACGGTCACCCTCGACGAGGTCGCGGCGCGGCGGCCGGCCGTGATCCTCCTGCCCGACGAGCCGTTCCGGTTCCGCCGCGCCCACGTGAAGGACTTCGAGCGGTACGCCGACATGCCCGCCGTCCGCGACGGGCGCGTCCACCTCGTGGACGGAAAGCCCTTTTCGTGGCACGGGCCGCGCATCGCGGAAGCGCTCCGCACGATTCCCCCACTCCTCGTCGGCTGACGCGTCAGCGCTTCGGGCCCGTCGGCAGGAACGTGTCGAGCCACGGCGCCGCCGCGGCGAGGAAGAGCCCCGGGATCGCGACCCCGGCGATCAGGCCGAGGATCGAGAGGAAGACGAGCGAGATGAGCGTAGAGAGCAGGTCGAGCAGCGAGGTCATGGGGCCTCCGACGATTCGATGTCGCTCGATTTGTGGATGTCAAGCATCGGCGGCAGCCCGGGACGGGCTTCGCTCCGCTCGATGCGGGTGATCCGCGTCATGCGGGCGACGATGTCACGGATGCGTCGGGCCGCGGCGTTCGCCCGGTCGAGCCAGCGGCGCTCCTGGTTGTCGGCGCCGACGTGGCGCGACAAGAGCTCCAGCGAGCCGACGACGACGGTGAGGGGGTTGTTGATCTCGTGCGCCGCGGCGCTCGCCAGGAGCGCGACGGCGCGCAGGTCGGCGGCCTCCCGCTGCGCCGTCTCGGCCGCCTCGCGCTCCGCCGACTCGCGGTAGATCACGATCTCGTACCGGCGCCCGTGGTGGTTGACGATCCGACGGGTCGAGTCCACCCGGATCAGCTCGCCGCTTGCGCGGCGGTAGGGGGTGGAGAAGGCGCGGGCGAACCCGTGGTCCCGGGCCTCGGCGATCGTCGCCTCCCGGCGCGCGCGGAAGTCGGGCTCGTCGGGCCAGAAGGTGCGCACGTCGCGTCCGATCAGCGCCTCCCGCGCGTAGCCCGAGATCTCGCAGTCCCGGCGGTTCACGTCGAGGATCGTGAGCGTATTGGGGTCGACGATGCGGATCGCGTCGGACGCCTCGTCGATGATGGTGCGGAAGCGCGCGTGGGCGTCGACCGCCTCGGCGTGCTTCACGACGTCGTGGAAGAGTCGCCCCACGAGGCCGATGCCGACGACGGAGATGGCGAGGAGCGGGAGCCAGGCCCGCCCGAACAGCACCAGGCCCCCGGGGTCGAGCAGGGCGAAGCTCGCGAACGTCGTGAGGAAGACGACCACGCTGAGCGCGAGCGCGTGGCGGGGGCCGACGCCCCCGTCGCGGCGCGCCCAGACGTGGGCGAGGCTGCCGGCCGCCGCGGCCGCCCCGACCGAGAGCACGCTCGCCCACGCGTCGCTGCCGCCGAGCCAGACGCGGTAGGCGGCGGGCAGCGTCGTGGCGAGGAGCGCCGTCGGCCATCCCTCGAAGAGCGTGATGAGCGCCACGGGAACGGTCTGCGCGTCGACGTCGATCCCCTCGGGGGTCTCGACGCGCGCGGTGATGAGCACCACGGCGAGCCCGCCGAAGGCCGCGCCGATGAGCAGCGCGCGTCGGCGTACGTTCCCCGGGGTCCCCGCCTCGAACCACCGATAGGTGCACGAGTAGAAGAGCGCGCCGAAGACCAGGACACCCGCGACCTCGACGAGGTGATGCGGACCGATGGCTACTCGACCTCGACGACCATCTCGATCTCCACGGGGATGCCCATCGGGAGCTCGGCCATGCCGACGGCGGAGCGCGCGTGCCGGCCGATCGCCTCGCCGAAGACCTCCACCATGAGGTCGGAGAACCCGTTGATCACGCGGGGCTGGTCGCCGAAGCCATCGGCCGAGTTCACCATGCCCAGCACCTTGACGACGCGCTTGACCCGGTCGAGGCTCCCGACGCTCGCGCGAATCGTCGCGAGCAGAGAGAGCCCGACCTCGCGCGCGACCTGGTAGCCCTGCTCGACCGTGAGCTCGCGGCCGACCTTGCCGCGCGCGGAGGGCTTGCCGTCGGTCCGGAGCGGCCCATGACCCGAGACGAAGAGCAGGCTCCCGACGCGCACCGCTCCGACGTAGTTCGCGAGTGGCGTGGCGAGCTGCGGGAGCGTGATGGTCCTTTCCTTGAGACGCGCTTCTGCGCCCATTCGGCTGGGTCCTCCTCGGTATGAATGACAGCGGCGGCTCATCGTGGCACACTACGACGTGCCCGTCAAACCGACACCCGCCACGCCGGCCCACGCCGCGACGCTCGTCCTGTTGAAGGACCGCCCCTCCGGGGGATTCGACGTCCTCCTGATGCAACGTCACCGGGCCAGCAAGTTCGCCGCGGGCGACTTCGTCTTCCCGGGCGGGAAAATCGAAGCGGACGACGCGCCCGCCGACGCCGCGGCGTGGTGCGCCGGTCTGGACCCGACGGACGCGAGCCGTTTGCTCGGCCTGGCTCACGCGCCCGAGACCGCGCTCGCCTCCTGGATCGGCGCGATCCGGGAGACCTTCGAGGAGGTCGGGATCCTGCTCGCGCACGGCGCACGCTGGCCCGATCCCGCGCGGATCGCGGCGTACCGCCGCGGGTGCCACTCGGACAAGCAGGCGTTCTGGACGATGCTCAGGACCGAGGGGCTGACGCTCGCCACCGACCGGCTCGTCTACTTCGCGCACTGGATCACGCCCGAAGAGTCGCCCGTCCGCTTCGACACGCGCTTCTTCGCCGCCGAGGCGCCCGCAGGGCAGGAGGCGACCCTCGATGGCAAGGAGGTCATCGCGGTTCGTTGGCTTGGGCCGCGTGAGGCGATCGACGCCGCGGCGCGGGGTGAGATCTCGCTGCGCAACCCGACCGTCCGCAACCTCATGCTCTTCGAGGGCGCGCCGTCGGTCGCCGTGGCGCTCGCGCGCCTCGCGGGACGCCCGGTCGAGACGATTCGACCGCGCGTGCTCGACGACTCCGGCAAGCGGCGCGTGTTGATGCCTGGCGATCCGGGGTACTACTGACCGTGCTTCGAGCGCCGGCGCAACGATTCCTGGGGGGAGGTTTCTACGCGCGGCCGACGACGGGAGCGAAGCGCTTCACGAACTCGCTCTCGCTGAGGTTGCCGGCCTTGGCGAGCGCCGCCACGCTCGCCGGGTCGTCGAAGTCTTCCGGCTTGAGGCGGATCATGTACGCGTAGAGCGTCTGGTACATCTCCGAGTCGACCTCGACGTAGCGCACGCGGATCTTGCCAGTCTTCGGGTCGAGCAGGAGCCCGAAGGGGATGGGCACGAGGCGCCCGGCCTGGATCGTCACCATCGCGCTCGAGCCTCCCTCGAGGAGAAAGCGCGTCGCCCAGTAGCCGAGGCTCCGGCTGTACTGGATGTCGTGCGCGCCGGGCGGCGCGCATCGCAGCTCGTACCCGAGATCTTTCGCGACGATCGTCACGTCCACGTTGCGCTCGCGCAACCGCCCGGCGACCCGGTCCTTGAGCATCCGGCCCAGGTCGAGCTCGGCCAGCCGGACGTTGCCGTACTGGTCGCGCTCCACGGGACCGAGCGACTCGAGGTCGAGCTTCTCGGCGAGGCCCTCCGAGAGGATCGCGACCCCGTGGTTGCGCCCGTGCAGGCGGCGCTTGATGATCGCACCCTCGAGGACGTCGGCGAGACGGTCCAGCGCGATCTTGGACTCCGGGAACTCTTCGGCGACGACGGTGAGCGTCGCGCCTGCGGCGCCGCCGATACCGAGGGCGAGGTGGCCCGCGCGTCGGCCCATGACGGTCACGAAGAACCAGCGTTCCGTCGTCGCGGCGTCCTGCATCAGATTGCGGACGAGGTCCTTGCCGAGGCCGCACGCCGTGGTGAACCCAAAGGTGACGATGTCGCTCGGGAGCGGCAGGTCGTTGTCGATCGTCTTCGGCACGTGCGCGACGGCGAGCCCCGGCAGGGCGCGGGCGACGCGGGAGACCGCGAAGGCCGTGTCGTCCCCGCCGATCGTGATGAGGTAGTCGACGCCGAGGCGCTTGAGCGTCTCGGCGACGCGGCCGGGGCCATCGGGCGTACGCGCGGGGTTGGTGCGGGAGGTGCGGATGATCGAGCCGCCGTCGAAGTGGATGTGCGACAGCTCGTTGATCGTGAGCTCGGTCACGTGCTCGAGGTCGCCCTCGACGAGCCACTTGAAGCCGTCGTAGCAGCCGAGCACGCGCGCGCCGCGGTTCCGTGCCTCGATCGTCGCGGCCGCGATGACCGCGTTGATCCCGGGGGCCGGGCCCCCGCCGACGAGGATGGCGAGTGTCTTCATGGCCTCATTGTACCCGCGACGCGGACCTGACCTTGGCCGAGCGGCGTGAGGACAACCAGCTCGCCCTCTCGGGGGTGGACGCCGGCGAGGGCGTCGATGTTGAGCTGATGGGTCACGAGCACCAGATTGGCCGTCGCCGGGCGCTCGGAGACGAGGGCGCGGACCTCGCGGGTCCGCTCGGCTTCGAGCGAGCGGTCGTGGAAGAATGAGTTGAGCGCGGGCCAGGGCTCGGCCCCGCCGAACGCCAGACGCGCGGTCTCGAGGCAGCGGCACCACTGGCTCGAGAGCACGCGCCCGATCGGGATCCCTCTCGTGGCGAAGGCGGCGCCGACGCGGCGCGCCTGGGCGCGGCCCTCGTCGGAGAGGTTACGTTGGGTGGAGCAATCGTCCAGACGGAAGCCCGGCGGGTCACCGAGCGAGCGGTCGGTCGCCGCGTGTCGCATGACGATGACCTGACCGCCGGCGCGCAGGAGCGCCCACGGCGCCTCGTCAGCCGCGTCGGCGTGCGCGAGGGCCAGCGCGCCGAGGACCAGGATCGTCGTCGCGCCGGGCACGGCGCGACGCGCACGGCCCGTCACGTCGAGACGCCCTGCCCGGGCGTCCGGGCGTTCACCAGGACGGCCATGTTTCCGTATGGGTGGTTGTTCTCGAGCATCAGCTGGTGGCACTCCGGGATGTCGTCGAAGGCGTAGGTCTTCGACAGGCACGGGTCCACCTTGCCGTCGGCGACGAGCCGTGTGACGGCGGCGGCCTGCTCATCGTTGGACAGGTGGCTCCCCTGGAACCGCTTCTGGCGCATCCAGTGGTAGCGCAGGTCCAGCGTGGCGTTGTAGCCGGTCGTGCCGGCGCAGATGACGACCATGCCGCCGGTCGCGCAGACGAAGACGGAGGTCGGCAGCGTCGCCTCGCCCGGGTGCTCGAAGACGATGCGTGGACTCACGCGCTCGCCCAGCGCATCCCAGATCGCCTTGCCGAACGCACGGGCGCCTTTCGCCCACTCGCCGTACGCCTTGGCGTCCTTGGTGTCGGGCAACGGTCCCCAGTGGGAAAATTGGCCGCGGTTGACGACGCCCGCGGCGCCGTGATCGACGCAGAACTTCCGCTTCGCCTCGTCGGAGACGATCGCGACCGCCCGGCCGCCGGCGGCGCGTGTGATCTCGAGCGCCAGACTCCCGAGCCCGCCCGCCGCTCCCCAGACGAGGACGACGTCGCCGCGCTCGACGATATGGGGCGGCCAGCCCGTGAGCATCCGGTAGGCCGTGGACGCGCAGAGGAGGAAGCAGCCCGCTTCCTCCCAGGTCAGCCGTTTCGGCTTCGGCACGCATTGATGAGCCTGAGCGCGGGCGAACTGGCAGTAGCTGCCGTAGTTGGTCTGGTACCCCCAGATGCGCGTCGACTCGGCGAGCATCGGGTCACGGCCCGAGCGCACCCACGAGTCGTCGGGCCGCCACCAGCCGCTGTGGACGACGACCTCGTCGCCGACCCGCACGTGCTTTACGTCGCGGCCGGCGGCCCAGACGATGCCGGAGCAGTCGCTGCCGCCGGCGTGGAAGTCCTCGGGCTCCCCCGCCTTCTGGCGCTCGCCGATCACGTCGAGTGGCGCGCCCAGCGCCGCCCAGACGTTGTTGTAGTTGATCCCCGACGCCATCACGTAGATCAACGCCTCGTCGGCGCCGAGGGTCGGCGTTGGGATGATCTCGCGCCGCCACGCCTCGCGCGGCGGACCGAAGCGGTTCTGGCGCACGACGTACGCGTGCATGCGCTTCGGCACTTCGCCGAGGGGCGGTCGCTCGCCGAGATCGTACAGGTCAGCCATGTCGCCTCCGGGGTCTGCCATGTTCGCCGTCGGGGCGCCTTCGCGGCCCCGGCGCCCGACGGTCGGTGAAGCTCACCCGTTAAACTCTTTGACGAGCCGGGGCAGGCGCGGGTCGTCGAGCCCGGGCTGGTACGGCTGGTAGAGCGACGTGCGATCGAGGAGCCCCGCGTAGCGCTCCCTGAGCGTCCGCCCGATCGTCGCGTACGTGCCGGTGACGGCGAACGTCTCCACCATCTCGTCGGTGATCAGGTCGGCCATGCCCTTCCAGTCCCCTTCGACCGACTTCCGGTGGAGCGCGGGCGTGAGGTCCTGCCAGCCGTGGGCGGCGAGCACGGGCTCGTAGGTGCGCGTCGAGGCGTAGAAGGCGATCTGTTGCCTCACCGACTGCCGGTGCTGGGCGAGCTCCTGTTCGGTGTCCCCGACCACGACGAATGTCGACGTGACGTAGGTGAAGTCCTCCCGCTTCCGGCCCGAGGCGCGGAGCCCTTCGTTGACGGCGGGCTGGACGTACTCGCGCAGGTACGTTGGGCTGTTGAACGGGTGGACGTGCAGGCCGTCGCAGACCTCGCCCGCGATCCGGCACATGTACCGGTTCACGCCCGCGATGTACACGGGGATCCTCGGATGGGCGATGGGGCCGGGGTTGAAGAACGGCGTCATCAGGTCGAAGCGGTAGAAGCGGCCCTTGACGTCGAGCTTGGTCCCGTTCTGCCAGCAGTCCCAGATGGCGCGCAGGGCGAGCACGATCTCGTGCATCTTGGGGCCGGGCGACTCGAACTTCACCGAGAAGCGCCGCTCGTTGTGACCCTTCACCTGCGTGCCGAGGCCGAGGACGAAACGGCCCGCGGACGCTCTCTGGAGATCCCAGGCGATGTGGGCGAGCACCATGGGGCTCCGAGGGAACGCCACCGCGATCGCCGTGCCGAGCTTGATCTCGGACGTGACCGTGGCCGCCACGGCGAGCGGCAGGAACGGATCGTGCTGCGTCTCCGAGGACCACAGGCAGTCGTACCCGAGCGCCTCGACCTTGCGGGCGTAGCTCGGGATGGATTGCAGATCGTGGGTCAGCATGCCGACGTCGAGCTTCACGGGCGTCTCCTCCTCCGGGATGCTCCCGAGAATACTCGACGGTTGGCGACGCGTCTAGCGGTCGGCCGCCGCCTCGCCTCGCAGCGTCATGACGGTCGAGCTCGCACGGGCCACGAGCCGCTGCTCCGCGTCGACGATGTCGCACTCGGTGAGAAGTACTTCTGCCGGCGTTGCGCGACGCGGGTCGGCGCGGGCGCACGGTGCGCATCGCGCGTCGGCGCCCCCGGGCGACGGTGACCGCGCGGCGCGACGCTAGGCCAGACGGACGCGCCGCGGGAGCGCCTCCAGCACGGCGCGCGCCTCGCGGATGACGCTCTCGACGACCTCGCCCGCGCCCGGCAGGTCGCGGATGAGCCCGACCGACTGGCCGGCCATCATGGGAGAGTACTCCGGGTCGCCCTGCTTGAGCGCGGCGAGGTAGACGTCGGTGGCGGCGCCCCGCTGGACGAGCGGCGGCAGGACCGGGGCGCCGGACTCGGTGTACTCCCGGGTGAAGGTGTTGGCGAGCGCCCGTGCCCAGAGGCCGGTGAGGACGTCCGTCACCGTGGTGGCACCGCTCTCGCTCTCGAGGACGCGCTTCTTGTAGACCTCCGACGCCATCGACTCGCGCGTCGCCACGAAGCGCGTGCCCAGCAGGACCCCACTCGCGCCGAGAGCCAGGGCGGCGACCAGACCGCGCCCGTCGGCGATGCCGCCCGCGGCCACGACGGGCACACGCACCGCGTCCACGACCTGGGGCAGCAGGGCCATGAGGCCCACGGTCGCCGCCTCCGGCGACGCGGGCTTGCCATCGACCGAGCGGTGCCCGCCGGCCTCGCCTCCCTGGGCGACGATCACGTCGGCGCCGTCCGCCGCGGCGGTCCGCGCGTCCTCCACGGTCGAGACCATGGCCATGACCTTGATCCCTCGCCGGCGGCACTCCTCGGCCAGCCGGGGCTCGAGCGCGCCGAGGGCCGTCGAGAACACCGGCGGTCGCTCCTCGAGGATGACGGCGACACCCGCGTCCACGAGGTCCGGCGCGCGACCGGGGCGGGTCGCCGTCTTCGGGATGCCGAGCCGCTCACGGAAGCGATCGAGCATCGCCTGGACGCCGCGCAGCGTCTCCTCGGTCACGGTGGCGGGATCGATCGGGGGTCGGAGCGCCTTGTGCAGCCAGAGGTTCACCCCGAACGGGCGGTCGGTCAGCCCGCGCACGCCGCGGATCATCTTCCGGAGGTCGTCCGGCGGGACGTTGAGCCCGGCGAGGATGCCGAGGCCGCCGGCGCGGCACACCTCCGCCACGAGCTCGGGCCCGGCGACACCCCCCATACCCGACTGGACGATCGGGTACTCGATCGCGAGCAGCTCGCAGAGCGCCGTCCGGAACATGCTCACTCCGCCCTTCCCCGCGCCAGCTCGCGGATGGCCTGCTCTCGGAGCTTGCCGCGCTGGACCTTGTCGCCGTGCGGGCCGGGCGTACGCGGCACGTCCTTGACGAAGCGGATCCCGACGGGAATCTTGTACGAGGCGATCTTGCCACGAGCGAAGGCGCGCAGCGCCGCCTCGGTGAGGAACGCGCCTTCCTTCAGGATCACGTACGCGACCGGCGCCTCGTTGAGCTTGGGGTCGGGGACGCCGACGACGAACGCCTGCGCCACGTCAGGGTGCGACATCAGGAACACCTCGATCTCGCCGGGCGCGACCATGAAGTGACTGATCCGGAGCGTCTCACGCAGCCGGCCCTTGAAGATCGTGTGGCCCCGGCCGTCCTGGACGCCGAGATCGCCCGAGCGGAACCAGCCGTCGGGCGTGAAGGCCGCGGCAGTCGCCTCCGGGTTCTTGTAGTAGCCGCGCGTGACGCACTCGCCACGGAACTGCAATTCCCCCTCCTCGCCGGGCTGAGAGAGCGCACCCGTCTCGGGATGGACGACGCGGACCTCGAGGCCGGGCGCCGGGTTGACGCCCGGGAGCTTCCGGAGCTCAGGCGGCTCGTCGAGGTGATGGAACAGCGCCATCGCGTTGAGCTCCGTCATGCCGTAGGGCTCGTAGCCGTACCGCACACCGATCCGCTCGACGAACGCCTCGAAGAGGCCGTGGGCGCCACCGCCCGTCGATCCGAGGCCGCCGGTGCGAAGCGAGGATCGATCGTACCGGTCGAGATCCGGGTGCTCGAGCATTGCCGTGACCATCGTATCCACCGCGTTCCAGACGGTGCAGCGCTCGCGCTCGATCAACTGGAGCGCGCGGAGCGGATCGTAGGTGTCCATGAGGACGAGGCAGGCGCCGTGGCTCCACGTCGTGAGCGGGACGTTGACGCCGCCCCACGTCCCCGCCGCGGGGAGGGCGTGGAGCACGCGGTCGTCCGCCGTCAGGCGCAACACCTCGCCGACGTTCCAGCCGTGAGGCACACAGTTGCGATGCGTGATCATGGCGCCCTTGGGAAACGACGTCGTGCCCGATGTGTAGAGCAGCGTGAAGACGTCGTCGGGTCCGGGCGGGGGCGAGGCGCGGAGGTCGGCGTCGAGGTCGAGCACGTCCCCGAGGCGATGGCAGCCGGGATAGGGGTCGTCGGCGTCCACGACCACGTGCCTGAGCCGCGGGAGCGTGGGCAGGTCGAGCTCTCCGGGAACGGATCGGGGCAGCTCCGGCACCACCTCGTGGAGCGTCTCGAAGTAGTCGACCCCGCCGAGGTGGTCCGTCATGAGGAGCACCGTCACGTCCGCCTGACCCAGGATGTACGTCAGCTCGTGGGACCTGTAGCGCGGGTTGAGCGCGACGACGACCGCGCCGAGCCGCGCGCACGCGTACTGGGCGAAGAACCACTCGGGCCGGTTCGGAAGCCAGATCGCCACCGTGTCGCCGCGGCCGATCCCGAGCGCCGCGAGGCCGCGCGCGAGCCGGTCCACGCTCGCGCGGAACGCGGCGAAGGTGACGCGCCGCGCGCCGCACAGGATCGCCTCGCGCGCGCCGTGGCGCGTGGCGAGAGCGTCGAGCATGGCGGCCGCCGTGGCGTGGGCGAAGGGGTTCGGCGACACGGTGGTCACTCGGCGTGGAAGAGCGTGGCCGCGTTCCTGTGGGCGACCCGCTCGGCGACGTCCGGCGGGAGCTCGCCGAGGATCCGGCGCGTCCACACGAAGAGTCGATCGAGCATGGCAGGCTCGAAGAGGCGGGGCGCCCACACGTCGATCCCCATCAGGAAGCGGTCGGGCATCTTCACGATCAGGGCCTTCCACGCCGGGTCGAGCGGGCCGGTCTCGGTCGCGAGCGCGGGCGTGCGCTGGAAGTGCATCCCGGAGAGATCGACCATCAGGTTCGGGTTCCGAGCGAGCAGCCCCTCCACGCGCGCGGGCGGGCCCTCGCCGGCATGGGCGAGGACGAGCGTCGCCTTCCGGTGCGCGGCGAGCGCGTGATCGAGCGCGGCGGCGGCCGCGTCGGTCAGCTCGTAGTGGACGACGACGGGAACGCCGCGCGCCGCGGCGACCTCGAGGATTCTGCCGAACGCCGGATCGCCCGGGTTGCGGTCGATGTTCCGGCGTCCCATCTGGCGCAGGTGAACCTCGCCGAGCGCGCGTGCAGACGATTTCGCGAGCTCGCCGTCGAGCCGCGCGGCCGTGGAGCCGTCGGTGGGGTCGGGGAGCGGGAGCGCGGCGAGGACGCGGTCCGGGTACTTGCGCGCGGCGGCGGCGATCCACGCCGGGTCGTCTTTCTGCACGCCGCCGACGCCGAGCAGCAGCACCTTGCCGACGTTGTTCCGCTTCATCGCTTGCACGTAGGCGTCGATCGCTTTGGCGTTCGGCAGGTGGGCGTGCGCGTCGATCAGCGGCCCCGTGTACTCGGCCCCCGCAACCGATGCTCCCCAGACGAACGAGAGGGCGAGGAGCGACGCGACGGCGATCACGAGCGCGCGTGGGCTGACGAGGGGGCCGCCTGGCGTGCTAGATGATCCCGTCACGCTGGAGCTCGTCGATCTCGGCGTCACCGAGCCCGAGCGACGTGTAGACCTCGCGGTTGTGGGCGCCGAGCAGCGGTCCCACCCCGCGAACCGCGGCGGGCGTGTCGGCGAGGCGGGGCGTCGGCGCGGTCATGCGGACGGTGCCGAGGTCTGGGTCGGCGACATCCACGAGGATGGAGCGAGCGACCACGTGCGCATCCTTGGTGATGTCCGCGATGTCGTAGACGGGCGCCGCCGTGAGGTCCAACGTCTTGAAGAGGTGGAGCATCTCGTCGAGCGTTCGCCCGCCGATCGTCCGCGCGAGCGCCGCGTCGACTAGGTCGTTGTGCGCGACGCGCGCGTCGTTGGTCGCGAACCTGGGGTCGTTGAGCAGGTCGACGAGGCCGAGCCCGTCGAAGAGGGCCCTGGCCGAGGCGGGTGTCGAGGCCGAGAGCGCGACCCACTTGCCGTCGCCCGTCCGGTAGGTGCCGCGGGGGCTCGCGTTGTCGGACTGGTTACCGTGGCGTGTCCGGATCGTGCCGTCGAGCGCGTACTCGGCGGCGCTGGGCCCGAGGAGGGACAGCAATGACTCGTAGAGGGAGATGTCGACGACCTGGCCACGGCCGGAGACGTGATCGCGATGGCGCAGCGCCGTGAGCACCGCCACGGCCCCGGCGAGCGCGGCGACCATGTCGGCCATCGGGAACGAGGGCAGCGTGGGCGGCCCGTCCGCCGGGCCCGTCGCGGCTGCGAAGCCGCTCATCGCCTCCACCATCGTGCCGAAGCCCGGACGGTCGCGGTAGGGGCCGTCCTGCCCCCAGCCCGACACGCGCGCGAAGACCAGACGCGGGTTCTCGGCCGAGAGCGCGTCCCAGCCGAGCCCCCACTTCTCGAGCGTGCCCGGGACGAAGTTCTCGACGAGGACGTCGGCGTCCCTGACCAGACGCTTGAGCAGCGTCTGGCCGCGCGGGTGGGCGAGGTTGAGCGTGATCGAGCGTTTGCCTCGCGCGTAGACCTTCCACCAGAGCTCACCGCGCTCCCTGAGCCAGGTGCGTAGGGGATCGCCGCCACGCGGATGCTCGACCTTGAGGACGTCCGCGCCGTGGTCGGCGAGGATCGTCGCGAGCACGCCGCCGGCGATCAGGCGCGAGCAGTCGATGACGCGAAGGCCCGTGAGCGCGCCGCTCACGGGCGGGCCGCCGTCTTGAGATGCTGCGCGAGGGCCTCCAGGACACGGGCGAGGGCTTCCTTCTCGGTGCGACCGGTCGCCGTAACGCCGTAGGCGACGGCCGTCGCCACCCACTCTCGCGCCTCGTTCTGATAGACCTCCACCTCGAACTTCACGGGGGGGTATTGTAGCGGGTACTGCGAGGCCGGAACAACCGAAGGTGGCCTGCTGGAGGAGCCCGGGACTCCGCTCGCGGAGACCGGTGCTCGCCGGTCGTTCCTACTGGCTCCGGGGAAGCTCGGGGTGCCCCGCGGCGGCGTCCGCGATCGTGTGGTCGTTGTCGGCGGGGACCGCGCCGCTCACGCCGACGGCGCCGACGATCTGCCCGCCCTCGACGAGCGGCACGGCGCCGCGGCCGAAGACGAACTGGTAATCGCCGAGCGTGGCGACGTTCGACGCGAACAGCTGGCGCCCCTTGGCGAAGCGTTCCTCGAGCTCGAGCGTCGTCGCGCGGAAGGCGGCGGCGGCGTTGGCCTTCGCCCGCGCGATCTCGGGCGTGACCCAGAGGGCGCCGTCCATGCGCTCGCAGGCGACGAGGTGACCGGCGTCGTCCACGACGGCGATGGCGACCCTGAAGCCGAGGGCCTGCGCCTCGGCGAATCCGCGCTGGATGCACTCGTGGGCTTGCTTCTGCGTGAGCGCCATCCTCAGGGGACCTCCACCCAGACCTCGCCCGCGTCGATCCGGACCGGATAGCTCGCCACGCGGTGGCCGCGCCGGGGCAGCACGCACTCGCCCGTGCGCACGTCGTACATCCATCCGTGCCACGGGCAGGCGAGACGTGCGCCAGAGAGCTTGCCCTTGCTCAGCGGGCCGCCCTGGTGGGCGCAGACGTCGTCGCACGCGTAGACCGCGTCGTCGACGCGGACCAGGACGACGCGCGTGCCGCCCGCCTCCACGAGCTTGAGCTGGCCCGCCGGGAGGTCCGCCAGGCCGGCCACGCGAATCAGGCTCACAGACTCGCCTCGGCCGTCGGACGGCCTGCGGCTCGCACGACCACATGCACTACAGCTCCTCCTTCAGGACGAAGGCGCGGTGGAGCCCGGTCATGTACTGCCAGCGCATCTCGGTCGCCTGACGCACGGCCTCGATCGCCTCGACCTTCTTCTCGGGGGTCGTCGAGTGATGCTCGACGATCGCGTAGCCGCGCTCGCCGTGCACCTCGTCGGCCTCGATGTGGATCGCGAAGAACTCGACCTCGTGGTCGGTGAAGCCGTAGTGCGTCTTGAGCGGCGGCAGGTTGCGCTTATAGATGCCCGGCACCTGCGACTCGAGGCCGACCAGGAGCCCCGCCGCGGCGATGTGGAACGGCCGGTGGGACATCTCGTAGCACCAGGCGGTGAGCCCGCGGGTGGTCGGCAGCTGCCGCGCCGTCTCGACCTCCGCGCGGCTCACGCCGCACGCTTCGGCGAAGCGGATGAGGAGGTCCACGTGCTTGGTCCCCGACTCCTCCTCGATGATGTTCTCGAGCAGGAAGTCGCGCGCGTCCGGGTCCGGGCACTCGCCGTACACGGTCGCGCACCATCGCGGGAACTGCGACACGTACTGGTAGTGCTGCGCCGCCCACGCGCCCAGCTGGGCACGCGACAGCTCGCCCTTCACCCACTTCTCGGTGAACGGGTTCAGCCGGCTGTGCCGGGCGTTGACGGCGGCCTCGAGCTCCTTCCGGAACGGACTCGGCGCGGTCATGGCTGGCTCCTTTGGACGCGGCTCAGCGCTGCGCGACGCGGTTCTTGCCCCGCGCCTTCGCCTCGCCGAGCACCTGCTCGACCCGCACCATCAAGTCATCGGCGGTAGCCGCGTCGGCGGGGAAGGCCGCCACGCCGAGGCTCGCCGTGACCGGGCCTTGCGGGAACGGGTGCTGCTCGAGGACGCCACGGATGCGCTCGGCATAGCTCATCGCGCCGGCCTTCGGCGTGTTCGCGAGGATCACCCCGAAGTCGTCGCCTTCCCGGCGCGCCACGATCGTGAAGCTGCGCGAGTGCTTCACCAGGAGCCGCGCCACCTCCCTGAGCACCTCGTCGCCCGCCGCCCGCCCCTTGTCCTCGTTCAGCTTCTTGAAGTCGTCGAGGTCGATGTAGACGAGCGAGAGGGGATGGCCAAAGCGCGTGGCGCGCTTCGCCTCCTCGTCGAGTCGGAGCGTGAAGTAGCGCCGGTTGAAGAGGTCGGTCAGCGGGTCCTTGAACGACAGGTCCTCGAGCCGCGCGCTGCGGATCGCGAGGGCGGCCTGGGAGGCGAGGGCGCGGATCAGCTTCTCGCACCCCGGGTCGAACGCGACGATCGAGCCGTCATCGCCGAGCGCGTTGAGGAGCTCGAGCACGCCCACGATGTTGCCGTTGATGTCCTGGAGCGGCACGACGAAGACGGAGCGGGTCGCGTAGGCGGTCGTCTCGTCGACGGCTTTGTTGAACGCCACGGTCCGCTGCCCGACGATCGCGTACGCGTCGCTCACGTTGACGGTCTCTCCGGTCTGGGCGACGTGTCCCGCCAGGCTCGGCTCGGCGAGTGGCATCGGCTCGGCTTGGAACCGCCGTTCCATCTCGCGCTTGCCCAGCCGCGCCTCGAGGAAGTCGTTCTGGACCACCGCGAAGCGGAGGTGGTCGCCCTCGCGCAGGAACACCGTGCCGGCCTCGGCGCGCGTGAAGCGTCGGGCCTGCGAGAGGATGCGTTCGAGGAGCGCCCCGAGATCCCGCTCGCTCGTGAGGGCGATCCCGATCTCGAGGAGCTCGTCAAGGAGCCGTGTCTGGTCAGCCATGACCCCGCTCAGAGTGGCGCGACTCGGTTCCGCCCCAGCCGCTTTGCATCGTAGAGCGCCTTGTCGGCGGCCACGACGAGGTCGTCGCCGCAGGCGCCGTCCTCCGGCAGGGAGGCCGCGCCCAGGCTCACGGTGACGGTGCCGTGGCGGAACTCGTACTCCGCCACGACGGACCGGATCCGCTCGGCGTAGGTCAAGGCACCGTCCTTGGGGGTGTTGACGAGGACCATGGCGAACTCGTCGCCTCCGTACCGGGTGACCACGCTGAAGCTCCGCGAGTGCTTCAGGAGGAGCCCCGCGATCCCGCGGAGCACCTCGTCGCCCGCCCGGTGGCCGAAGCGGTCGTTGACCTCCTTGAAGTGGTCGACGTCGAGCATGACCAGCGACAGCGGCTCACCGAACCGCGCGTGGCGCTTGAACTCCTCCTCCAGGCGAATCATGAAGTACCGACGGTTGTACACGTCCGTCAGCGCGTCCTTGAGCGACAGGTCCTCGAGCCGGGCGTTCCGGATCGCGACCGCAGCCTGCGCGGCGAGGGCGCGCACGAGCGGCTCGTACTGGGGGTCAAAGGGGAGGACTCGACCGTCGTCCATCGCGTTGATCAGCTCGAGCACGCCGAGGACGTTACCCGAGGGGCCCTGGAGCGGCGCGACCAGAATGGACTCGGTCCGATAGTTCATGCGCGCGTCCACCCGTCCGTCAAAGCTGTACGGCCGGTCGGACGGGATCGCGTAAGGGTCGTAGAGGTTCAGGATGTCGCCCGTGACGGCGACGTGCCCGGCGAGGCTCATCTCGCGGAGGTTGAGGGGTTGCTCCTCGAACTGGCGCTTCATCTCCTCGGTGCCGAGCTTTCCCGCCAGCCGGTCGTTCTGGACCACGGCGAAGCGGAGCTGGTCACCCTCGCGGAGGAACAGCGTGCCGGCCTCGGCGCGCGTGAAGCGTCGTGCCTCGGTCAGGATCCGCTCCAGCAGGACGCTCAGGTCGCGCTCGCTGGTCAGCGTGATCCCGATCTGCACCAGCTCCTTGAAGGCCTGAGTGAGATTGATGGCTGGGGGTTCCGCCAGCGTGCCCTCCCGACGTTCCAGGGCGCCTACACCACGACGACGCGATTCCGGCCCAAGCGCTTCGCCTCGTACATCGCCTTGTCCGCCGCGACGACGAGGTCGTCGCCGCTCGCCGCGTCCTCCGGGAGGCTCGCGACGCCGAGACTGACCGTGACCGTGCCGTAGGTGAAGACGTGCTGCGCGATGACCTCGCGGATCCGCTCCGCGTACGCGACGGCGCCCCGCTTGGGGGTGTTGACGAGGAGCACGGCGAACTCGTCCCCCCCGTACCGGGTGACGACCGTGAAGTTCCGTGAGTGCTTGAGCAGGATCTGGGCGACCTCGCGCAATGCCTCGTCGCCCGCGCGGTGCCCGAACCGGTCGTTCACGTCCTTGAAGCGGTCGAGGTCCAGCAGGACGAGCGACACCGGCTCGGCGAACCGCAGGTGCCTGCGGGACTCCTCTTCCATGCGCACGATGAAGTAGCGCCGGTTGTAGACGTCCGTGAGCGCGTCCTTGAACGAGAGGTCCTCGAGCCGGGCGTTCCGGATCGCGACGGCGGCTTGTGAGGCGAGCGAGCGCACGAGGCCCTCGTACTCGGGGTCGAACGGCACGACGCGTTCGCTCTCGTCGAGGGCGTTGATGAGCTCGAGGACGCCGAAGATGTTCCCGGCGGGGTCCTGCAGCGGCACCACGAGGGCCGACCGGGTCTTGTAGTCGTACCGGGCGTCGAAGAGGGGATCGAAGCTGTAGGGCCGGTCCGACGGGATCGTGTAGGTGTCGGGAATGTTGACGATCTCGCCCATCAGGGCCACGTGGCCGGCCAAGCTCAACTCGGAGAGCTTGAGAGGCTCGGACTGCAACAGGCGCTGCATCTCCGCCTCGCCGAGTCGGCGAGCGAGCCGCTCGTTCTGGACGACGGCGAAATGGAGCTCGTCGTTCTCGCGCAGGAAGAGCGTGCCCGCCTCCGCGCGCGTGAAGCGACGCGCCTCGGTCAGGATCCGGTGCAGCAGCGTCGAGAGGTCCCGCTCGCTCGTGAGGGCAATGCCGATCTGCACGAGGTCGCGGAACGCCTCGGTGAGATTAATCGCAAGCGACATGGTCTCAGTGGCCATTGTTCGCAGCGCCGACCCTGGAGCTCGGACGCTGCCGTCCTGAATCTGGAGCAATCCGGGTGCCACCGTCCTCGAGTCGGAAGTCATCTCTCTTTCGTTCTCAAGTCAATAGCTTACGCCACTGTTCTCCGCTAAGGCACCAGCCGACGTGCCTAGATCTTGATCGCCCGCGACACCGGCCAATTTCTAGCCGCTACCTGACGTCTGGCCCGGTGACAGCCGTCCAGCTCACGAGTGCCACTCTGACCATCCCATGACGGCTCCCGAACCGTTCGCCTAGCCTTAACCCACTGATTCAGCAGGCCGGAGTAGACCTTTACCACTGGCACACCGGTTGCTCGGCTAGTGTCCGGATGAAGCTGACATTCAGAAAGCACGAAGTCAAGGACCTGTCCCAGCTGCAGGAGCTCGTTGCTGAGAACGCTGAGGCAGTGGAGGCTGGATTCCGCGTCCTCTCCACCACCGCCAACTTCGGCCGCTCGACGGTCGAGCTCGTCGGCCTGGATCGCCACAACACGCCGGCCCTCATCGCGCTCAGCTTCACAGGCGACGACGCGACGCTCTTCAGGATGGTCGAGGCCTACGCGTGGACACTCGAGTATCCGGAGTCCGTCCGGCGTCTGATGCCGGCGGGGGATGGCGCTCACGGCTGGCCGCCGCGCGTCGTGTTCATCGCCGAGCGGCTGCCCGAATCGTTCCTCAGAAAGATCCGGCTGCTCGCCTTCCCGGCCGTGAACTGCTTCGAATATCGGTGCGTCGAGGTCAATAACGCCACCGGGTTCTATCTCGACCCCGTCGACTGGACGGCGAGCGAGCCTGCTCGAGCCGTGCCGTCGGCGCCTCCCCCCGTCGCACCCGGGCATCTCGATGTCTTCCGCCGCCATGTCCCGCCCTCGGCGCCGGATCCGGCCGCCGAGCACGCGGAGCACAGGGCGGTCGAGCACGCAGAGACCGCGGCCCGGCGCGTGGAGCACGCGCCCGCCGAGCACACGCCGCAGTCCCGGTGGTTCGGCCTCCTGACGTCGCCGGGGGCGACGCCTCCACCCGAGCGCGCGCCAGGGCGGGCCGAGTCCCAGGAGTCCATCGCGGCGTCGATCATGCCGATCGCCGAGGACCCGACGGTGACGCACCCTCCCCGAGAGGTCGTGTCCCAACCGACGGCGGCACACGACGGCGACCTGGGCGACGATCACGAGCTGACCCCCG
Source organism: Candidatus Rokuibacteriota bacterium (assembly GCA_003221695.1). Classification (GTDB taxonomy): domain Bacteria; phylum Methylomirabilota; class Methylomirabilia; order Rokubacteriales; family CSP1-6; genus 20CM-2-70-11. The sequence goes on along the minus strand of QHSX01000045.1, from coordinate 48,283 downwards.
CGTGGCGGAAGCTCCTCGAGAAGCTGGCCGGCACGTTCGACACTCGTCTGGTCGAGGAGGTCCCCGCGCCCGCGAAGCCGGCGAGCCTGACGGCCGGATCCGAGAAGGAGCCCGCGAGCGCGCACGCCAGGCCCTCTCGCAACGGAGGGGCGGGGCGATACGACGACGCCATGCAGCGCGCCTTGCTCGACGTCGTCAAGCTCCCACCGAACGGCGAGTTGGTGCCCCAGTGGCGGAAGTTCTTTGAGAAGACCCCGCTCGACGAGGCGCAGATCGGGAAGGTCCTCGAGAAGCCCGCACTCGACCAGGCGCAGATCGCGAAGGTCCTCGAGAAGCCCGCACTCGAGGACGCGCGGATCGGGAAGTTTCTCGACAAGCCCGCGCTTGATGACGCGCGGATCGGGAAGGTCCTCGAGAAGCCCGCACTCGAGGAGGCGCGGATCGGGAAGTTTCTCGACAAGCCCGCGCTTGATGACGCGCGGATCGGGAAGTTTCTCGATAAGCCCGCACTCGAGGAGGCGCGGATCGGGAAGTTTCTCGACAAGCCCGCACTCGACGAGGCGCAGATCGGGAGGTTCCCCGAGAAGCCCCGCCTCAACGACCAAGACGCGAAGATCGCCGCGGTGCGCGACTACCTGCATCACGAGTTCCCGATGTGCACGATCTACGACTTCTTCGACTACCAGCAGAACGCGCAGGTCCTCCAGGTGCAGGACGCCCAGGGTAAGGTCTGCCATTCGGCGCTGGTCGCGTTCGAGTTCTTCGACGCGCATCATGACTCGGAGATCCGGGGGGTCCTCGACCAGCTGCGGCTGCCTCATGCAATGCGGCAGGCGGGCCAGGCGGCCGTGGTCGTGACGCCGGACGGACTCGAGGTCCAGAAGGGTTAAGCGACGCGGCTAGCGGGCGTACCTCCAGGCGAGTGCCCGCTCGGGCGTTATTCGAATGACCGTCGCCTGCTCCCGGTCCAGCCCCATGGCGCGGTACTGCGCGTACTTGGCCAGCAAGAGGTCCACGGCCCTCGTGCGTACCGGCCCGTCGGTCACGAGGTCGGCGCGACCCTCGACGATCACCCAGGCGAGCCGCGACCAGTCCTCATCGTAGCGGTCCACGACGAGCGAGACCTGGGGGTTCTCCTCGATATTGCGTACGCGCCGGAGGTCACGGGCGGCGACGCGCTTGGGCTTCGCATCGATCGCCGAAAAGCAGACGCGCGCGTCGAAGGCATAGCAGACCGGGACGACGAGCGGCCGCCCGGCGCGGTCCGCCGTGCCGAGCCGCGCGACGCGGCTCTGGTACAGGAGCTCGGCGGCCCACGCCGGGAGGTCCAGGCTCACCGGACGAGCTTGGCGTACTGGTCCAGGAGCGGCAGCACCCGGTCGCGTGGCTCCGACGGCAACCTGAGAATTGCACGCGTCACGCCCGCCTCCCCGAGCCGGTCGAGCGCGGCCGCCTCTGGCTTGGCGCCGAAGACGGAGACGGAGATCGTTTTCATATCGCGCCCCGCGCGGGCCGCGCGCGCCCTGAGGTCCGCGAGCCCCGTGAAGATCACGTCGCCCGCGCGCCCGCGGGGGAACCAGCCGTCGCAGAAGTCCACGACCCGCTGCAGCGTGTGACCGCTCTCGCCGCCGAGGAGGATCGGCGGGTGGGGCTTCTGCACGGGCTTGGGCCACATCCAGATCGGGTCGAAGCTCACGAACTTCCCGTGGAACTCGGCGGTGTCCTTCGTCCAGATCTGCTTCATCGCGAGCACCTGCTCGGCGAGCCGCTTGAAGCGTGTCTTGGGGTCGGTGGAGTGGTTTTCCATCTCCTCGACGTTCCAGCCGCCGCCGATCCCGAAGAGGAAGCGCCCGTTGGAGACGAAGTCGACGCTCGCCACCTCCTTGGCGGTCGTGATCGTGTCCCGCTCGATGACGAGGCAGATGCCCGTGCCGAGCCGGATCCGGGTCGTGACCGCTGCGGCATGGGCCAGCGCGACGAACGGGTCGAGGGTGTGGGAGTATTCGCGCGGCAGCTCGCCCCCGCTGGGGAACGGGGTGCGGCGGCTCGCGGGGATGTGGGTGTGCTCGGGAACGAAGAGTGATTCGAAGCGGCGCTCCTCGGCCGCGCGGGCCAGCTCCTCGATCCGGATCGCGTAGTCGGTGTTGAACATGCAGACGCCGATGTGCATCGTGCCCTCCTCCGGGTTCGAGCTCAGGGGTTCACGTCGGTGACGGTGTGAGCGAGAAGTGGGTGTGCACGGCGAGCCACCGGTCCGCGTCTCTCACGAGGGCGATCGTGAGCCGCCCCGGCCGAGCGAACGTCGTGCCGTCGGGGCGGACGCCCTGTGAGTCCCACGGCGCCGCAACCCAGGCGTGGTCCTCCCGGACCGCGCCGCGCGCCTCGTCGATCCGGATCGTGAAGTCGCGAATGGTCGGCCAGACGCGCCGCCACTGGCGCTCCATGACCCGGTCCACGCCCTCGACGAAGTCGGCGACCGTGCCGAAGGCGATCACGTCGGGCGCGCACAGGCGCCGTCCCCCGTCGAAGTCGCGGGCCCGGACGCATGCCTGGAGCGCGCGGAGCCACTCGCGCAACGGCGCGAGCGCGTCGCCGGCGGCCTCGAGTCGGCGGGCGATCTCGAGCAGATTGCCGTCGGGGTCGCGCAGATAGATCGACTCGATCGGGCCCAGCGCGCCCGTCCGCTTGACGGGGCCCTCGAGCAGCGGGACGCCGTGCTCGGCGAGACGGGTGCTCCACGCCTCCAGAGGCTCATCCGTCAGAAAGCACAGGTCGCCCGATCCGGGGGTCGGCCGCTCGGCCTTCGGCTCGAACTCCCGCCCGGCCGGGTGCAGGTTGATTTTCTGCGATCCGAAGCGCAGCGCGACGCGCCCCTGGCCGTAGGTCACTATCTCCATGCCGAGGACCCCGCGGTAGAAGTTGCACGTCGCTGCGGGGTCGCGGACGGTCAGGACCAGGTGATCCAGGCGATCGAGCATCATCGGATCGACGGCGCGAAGATGCACTCGGGGAGAAACGCGGAGACGATCCAGTTGGGCGTGTCCACGATCTCGCTGATCTTGAGGTCGACGGCGACGCTCGAGACGATGTACGCCTCCTCGCGCGCGAGCCCGCGCTCGGCCACCAGGTGGTCGATCATGTAGCGGACGGCCTGCTGCGCGGCGGCAAAGAGATCGGGGCCGTGCGCCGTCGTCGCGAAGTACGGTCCGCGATTCGTGCCGGCCGCGAGGGGCCCGCGCGTCCTGAGCTGCGGCTCCTTCAGGTGGCGTCCCGGCTCGAGGCCGAACCGGAGCGTGACCCGCGCCATCATCTCGACGGCGGTCACGCAGACCTCGCCGTCGCCCTGCGCCGCGTGCCCGTCCCCGATACTGAACAGGGCGCCATCCACCCAGACCGGCAGGTAGAGGGTCGTGCCGGCGACGAGCTGCTTGATGTCCATGTTGCCGCCGTTCTTCCGCGGCGGCATGGTGCTGTGACCACCGGGGACGTCCAGCGCGGTGCCCATCACACCGGGGAACGGCTCGATCGGCACGGCGATCCCGTGGCCCATGCGCGCGTGGGCGGTGTCGGCGAGATCCCAGAGCTGCAGGAACGGCTTGGGGAACTCGCCCTCGGGCAGGAGGCCGCGCCCCGGTCGGATGGCGGTCCAGCCGAAGGAGGCCCGCGGCTCGACCCGCACGATCTCGACCACCAGCGCGTCGCCGGGCCGCGCCCCCTTGACCCTGACGGGCCCCGTCAGGGGGTGGCCGCGGAACGGACCGCGGGCAAGCACGTCGGCGTGCGACGAGGTGGCCCGGTAGTGGCCGTCCGCCGCGTCGCGCGTGTCGAAGACGACGGTGTCGCCCGGCTCGATCTCGAGCCGCGGCGCGAGCGCGTTGTTCCACTCGTAGTGGACCGTCCGGTCGTCCAGGGCATGCGTGGTGGGCATCGGTCGAGAGGCGGGGAGCGTCAGTCCCCGGCGAGCGCGCTCCACGCGACCATCCCCGTGCCCGAGCGCCACGCGACCGCGGGCATGTAGGCGAGCACGTCGGCGGGGCCGCGGGTCATCGCGAGAACGAGGAACCAAGAGATGAGCTCGGCGGTGCCGCCGGAGCCCGCCTTCTCCATCCGCTCGAGCGTGCACTCGGAGAGCAGCGCCTCACGATCGCCCTTTGCGAGCAGGTCGAGGAACCACCGGTCGAACTCCTCGTCCACCCAGAAGTAGCGAGGCCCCCCCGGCTCGTGAGAGAGCCCGCCCGTTGCGATCACGGCGATCCGATCGTCGCCGGGATACGCCCGGAGCACGTCGTGGAGCACGGTGCCGACCTGGTGGGCGCGCTCTGGCGTCGGGATCGGCGGCACCGTGCAGTTCATCCCGACCGGGACGAGCCTGAACCTCGCGTCGGGGTTCAGGTAGTGGGTGGGCACAGAGATCCCGTCGTCGAACTGCATCCGGCGCAGCCAGGCGAACGGCAGACGCCGGCGCGCCCCCTCGTTGACGATCCACCGGGCCAGTCCGGGATGGCCGGGGACGCGGTACTTCTCCATGCCGAGCCACTCGTCGAACCAGTCGGCCGGGCCCACGTGCTCCTCGCCGATCCCGACCGTGTACTCGGGGATGTTGTTGATCGGCCAGTTGAGGAGATGGTCGTTGGTGAACATCACCAGCACGTCCGGGCGCGCGGCCTCGAGGCGGCGCCGCATTTCCGCGGTGGCGCCGAGGGCGAGCCGCTGGTACGCCTCGGGCGCGCGCGTGAACCAGCCGGTGAGCCCGGGGGAGTGGGTCATCGCCATCGCCGCGACGATCTGCGCCATGGTCTACGTGCCCTCCAGTCGGGCCTGGAGCTCCATCGCCTTCGCCGTCTCCTCCGGGAAGGCGCGCCGGTAGCACTGGAGCGCGGCGCTCGCGTTCTCGTTCTGGGCGGCGCCGAAGAACAGGCGCAGGATCTGGGGGACGTAGTACTGGTGGACGCCGAGGTCCATGAGCCGCTTCGGGTCCCGATCGCGGATCGCCTCGTACTCTGCGCCGCTCAGGCCGAACTCCTTCGCGATCCCGGCGAGGTCGGTGCGCCAGCGCGCCCGAAGCGCCGGGTCGCGCCGGACGTAGAACATCATCTCGTTGGTCGGCAGCGTCGTGTCGCAGCGCTCCACGTTACCCATCGGACAACCCCTTCAGGAGCTTCGGGTTCGCCTTGATGAACATGATCACGCAGCGCGTGTTCTGGAGGTTGCGCACGTCGTGGGGGACGTTGCTCGGGAACTTCACGATGGCCCCGGCAGGCACCACGACCTCCTCGCCCGCGATGCTCATGTTGGCGGTGCCCTCGAGCACGAAGATCGCCTCCTCCTCCCGGGGGTGCGTGTGCATGACGGTGGATTGTCCCGCTTCGTAGCAGGCGATCTCCGACCAGAGCTGGTCGGTCTTGAAGAGCATCTTCCGGACGCGCTTGTCAGGGGCGAAGGCCTTGAGCGCGTGGAGGTCGAAGACCTGCGCGACCCCCGTGGTCGTGGCGGCGACTCGGACCTCGTCCTCCATGGGCGCCTCCTCGTGAGCGGCCCAAGTGTACTTCGTCGTCGCGATTCCCGCGAGGCCCCATACCGGCGCCGTCCGCCCTCGGGTTGTCCCTGACCCATAGGTGAGGGGATGGGGCTAAGTCGCGTCCCCGCCGTCCAAATCGCTTTCATGCGTCACGTGAGACGTTCTATGGTAGAAGGTGCCTGGGATGAGCCGCTTCCCGGGAGTCGGCCAGCGGGTCGGGCAGCGCCTGAGGGCGCTCGGGTACTGGAGGAACGGCCGACCCGACGTCGCCCGCTTCTGCAGTGAGAAGGACTACCGGCCCCAGTACGTCTACGCCTGGCTCGGCGACCGGATCCCGGCCTACGACAACCTCACCCGGCTGGCCCACGACCTCGACGTTGCCCCCGAGTGGGTCATGTTCGGGCCGGGACCCGCCACTCGCCGCGACGCCCCCGACGCGGTCGACGCGACGCCGGGGCCGCGGCGGGGCGCCCAGATCATCGACTTCGCGCGCCTGAGGGACGTCACGAGCAGGCTGGTGAGGCTCGAGGCCGAGCTCCAGGCCATCTTCCGCGCCTTCCCCGACCTCTACGTGTGGCTCGACGCCGAGGGAAAGGTGCTCGCCTACGAGGGCGGATCGGGCGGGAGCTTCGTCGCCTCGCTCGAGCTGGCTCGGGGAAAGAAGATCGTGGACGTGTTTCCGCCGGAGCCGGGGCTCAGGCTCGGAGCCGCGCTCTGTCAGTCCCTCGACGCGCCGTCCCCCGTGTCGTCCGAGTTTGCGCTGGGCGCGAAGCGCTACGAGGCGCGGCTCGTGCCTCTCGCCGAGGAGCGGGGCGCCCGGCGGCAGCTCCTCATGATCGTGCGCGACATCACGGAGCGAAAGCATGCGGAGGAGGCCGCGACGGCCCTCGCCCGCGTGGGCCACGAGCTGGTCGGCACGCTCGACTTCGGCGAGGCGGCCGCGCGGGTCGTCTCGGCCGTGCTCGACCACTTCCGCGTCGACCGCGCCTGCTTCTTCGAGCTCGACCGAGCCTCGGGCGACCTCGTCTGCGTGGCGACGGCCGGAGAGCTCGGCGCCGCCCAGTGGACGGGGCGGGTGATCCCGCCCCGGTCGAGCGTCGCGGGGCTCGCGGTTCAGCAGCGCGGGCCGGTCGCGGCGCGCGACGTCACGACCGACCCGCGCGTCAACCTGCCGGCGTGGCTGCGCGAGCGAGCGGGCGTCGAAGGCCACAAGTCGATTGTCGCCGTGCCCCTGGTCTCGCGCGGCGAAGTGCTCGGCGCCCTGTCGCTCGCGTCGAGCGCGGAGCGGGAGTTCTCGGAGCCGGAGCTGGGGCTCCTGTCCGGGTTCGCCGCCACGGCGGCGCTCGCACTCGAGAACGCCCGGCGCTTCCACGAGACCGAGCAGGGCAAGGCGCGTGCCCAGGCGGCCGCCGCCCACTCCGAACGGCGCTTGCGGAACCTCGCACAGGACCTCACCGCCATCGTCTGGGAGGTCGACGCGGCAACCTGGCGCACCATCTACGTGAGCCACGCGGCCGAGAAGATCCTGGGCTATCCCGTGGAACGCTGGTACACCGAGGGCGACTTCTGGCTCAGCCACCTCCATCCCGACGACCGCGTTCGCTTCCTCACGATGCGGCTCGAGCCCGACTCGCGGGAGGATCACGAGCTCGAATACCGGATGATCGCGGCCGACGGCCGCGTCGTCTGGTTCAGTGACTTCGTTCACGTGGTCACGGACGATGACGGCGTCGTCCGCCGGCTGCACGGCGTCATGGTGGATATCACCGAGGCCAAGCGCGCCGCCGAGGCGACCCGGACGCTCGCCGAGACCAGCCGCTTGCTCGCCCAGTCGCTCGACCGCGACGCGCTCGCGCACCGGATCGCCGACAGCGTGCGGCAGCTCTTCGACGCGACCGTCGCGCTGCTCTACCAGCTCGAGCCGGGCTCCGGCGCGATGATCGCGCTCGCCCGATCGAACGAGGAGGACGAGTTCGACTGGAACCTGCCGCCCGAGTCCGGCATGGTCGAGCTCGCCATGCGGGAGCGGCGCGCCGTCTTCTCGCCCGATGTCCTCGTCGACCCCCGTGTCGGCTACACGTCCGAGGTGCGCGCCCGGATCGAGCTCGGAACGGTCCGCGCCGGGCTCGCGGTCCCGCTGATCGCGCGCGGCACGGTCATCGGCGCGCTGGCCGTCGGCGCCCGGGCGGGCCGCGTCTTCGACGCGCCGGAGATCCGTCTCGCCGAGGCCTTCGCCGACCAGGCCGCGGTCGCGCTCGCGGGCGCCCGGCTCCACGAGGAGGTGAGTCAGGCACACGGCTTCCTGAGGTCCGTCGTGGAGAACCGAACCGACGCCGTGCTGACGACCGACGTCCACGGGCGGATCACCTACTGGAGCCCGTTGGCCGAGAAGGTCTGCGGCTGGGAGGCCAAGGAGCTCCTCGGGCACCACGTCAGCGACTTCTACAAGGGCGGGATGGACGAGGCGCGGGCGCTCATGCGCCGGCTCCGTGTCGAGACGCGCGTCGCCGGCTACCGGACGACGTTCCGGAAGAAGTCGGGCGGCTGGGCCGAGATCGACACCTCCGTGGCGCTCGTGCGCGACGCCCGCGGCGCGGTCGTCGGAACCGTCGGTCTCGTGGAGGGCGCCGCGCCCCGAGCGTCCAGCGCTTGACTTCGCCGCGCTTTGGTCTGACAGTTACCCGCACCACGGGGGGCTCGTCATGAAATCACACCGCGTCCTCGGCACGCTCGCGACCGTCCTGCTCCTCGCGGCCCCCGTCGCGCCGGTCGCCGCACAGGCCCCCATCAAGATCGGGGAGATCAACTCCTTCAGCGGCATCGGCGCCCCGTTCACCGGACCGTACCGGCAGGCGGTCGAGATGGCGGTCGAGGAGGTCAACGCGAAGGGCGGCGTGCTTGGCCGTAAGCTCGAGGTCGTTTTCCGCGACGACAAGGGCCAGCCCGCCGAGGCGCAGAAGCACGCGCAGGAGCTGGTGGCGTCGGAGAAGGTCGCGCTGATCTCGGGGACGTTCCTGTCGAACGTCGGCCTCGCGGTCTCGGACTGGGCGAAGCAGAACCGGGTCCTCTTCGTCGCCGCGGAGCCGCTCACCGAGGCGCTCACGTGGGCGAAGGGCCACGATCACGTCTTCCGGGTGCGTCCCAACACCTACGAGCAGGGGCGCATGCTGGCCGAGAAGGCGGCGAAGCTGACGTCGGCGAAGTGGGCGACGATCGGGCCGAACTACGAGTACGGCAAACGGGCGTGGGAGACGTTCCGCGACCGGCTGAAGGAGCTCCGGCCCGAGACGCAGATCGTCGGCGAGCACTGGCCGACGCTCGGCAAGATCGAGCCGAGCCAGTTCGTGACCGCGATCCTGGCGCAGAGCCCCGACGCGCTCTACGTCTCGCTGTTCGGGAGCGATTGGATCGCGTTCGTCCGGGAGGCGGACAAGCGCGGACTCTTCAAGAAGATGTTCGTCGTCGGCATCCTGCTCGGCGAGCCCGAGTACATCGATCCGCTCAAGCTCGAGGCGCCCGAGGGCATGCTCGTCACGGGCTACCCCTGGTACGACCTCCAGCTTCCCGCGCACAAGGAGTTCGTCGCCAAGTTCATGAAGCGCACCGACAAGAACCCGGTGCTCGGCTCGCTGGTCGGCTACATCACGTATCTCTCCATCGCCGAGGCGATCCGGAAGGCGGGCTCGACCGACACCGACAAGCTCGTCGCCGCGTTCCGAGGCCTCAAGGTCGAGACGCCGATCGGGTCGATCACCTTCCGCGCGTCGGACGGGCAGTCGACGATGGGCGCGTGGGTCGGCACCACCAAGCTCGACGCCAAGCGGGGCGTCGGCGTCCTGATCAATTACGAGTACGTCCCGGGCGATCGCGTGCTCCCGTCCGATGACGAGGTGAAGAAGATGCGCATCGGGAACTAGTGTCACCGTCGCTCGTCCTGATCCAGCTCTTGTCGGGCCTGGCGCACGCCATGGTCCTCTTCCTCATCGCGTCCGGGCTCTCGCTGATCTTCGGTGTCACCCGCATCGTCAACTTCGCCCACGGCTCCTTCTATATGCTCGCTGCGTACCTGACCTATACGCTCGCCGCGACCCTGCCGCTCGGCGCCGCCGCGTTCTACGTCGCCGTGCTGCTGGCCGCGGCGTCGGTCGGTCTGACCGGCCTCGGCGTCGAGGTGACCCTGCTGCGCCGCGTGTACCGGGCGCCCGAGCTCTATCAGCTCCTCCTCACGTTCGCGCTGGTGCTGGTCGTCGCCGACCTCGTGAAGCTCTGCTGGGGCAGCGAGAACTTGACGGGGCCGGCCGCGCCGGGGCTCGCCGGCTCGGTGGCGATCGCCGGCCAGCTCTTTCCGACGTACGACCTCGCGCTGATCGCGCTCGGACCGCTCGTCGCCGCCGGCCTCTGGTGGCTGTTCTACCGGACCCGGTGGGGTGTCGTGATCCGCGCGGCGACGCAGGACCGCGAGATGGTCGCCGTGCTCGGCGTCGATCAGGCGCGGCTCTTCACCTCGGTCTTCGCTCTGGGCTCGTTTCTCGCGGGGCTCGGCGGCGCGCTCCAGGTGCCGCGGCAGGCGCTGACGAACGTGATGGACGCCTCGATCATCACCGAGGCGTTCGTGGTCGTCGTCGTCGGCGGCATGGGTTCGCTGCCCGGCGCGCTGCTCGCCGCGGTCCTCATCGGCGTCATCGACGCGTTCGGCGTCCTCGTGCTCCCGCGGGCGTCGCTCGTGATGACGTTCGTCGTGATGGCGGTCGTCCTGATCGTGCGGCCGTGGGGGTTGCTCGGAGGGCCCCCCGCCCCGCAGCGGACCGCGGCCGCCGCCGTCGTCACGGCGGGCGCCGTGCGTCTCCCCCGGCGGTGGGTGGCCGCCGTCCTCGCCGTGCTCATCGCCGCGCCGCCCCTCCTGCCGACGTTCCACGTCTGGGTGCTCGTCGAGATCCTCGCCTTCGCGCTGTTCGCGGCGAGCCTCCAACTCCTCATGGGCACGGGGGGGATGGTGTCGTTCGGCCACGCGGCCACCTTCGGCCTCGGCGCCTACGGCGCCGCGCTGCTCGTGACGTGGACGAAGGCGCCGATGCTCCTCGCATTCGCCGCCGCGCCCCTGGCCGCCGCCGCGGGCGCCGCTCTCTACGGCTATTTCTGCGTGCGCCTGTCGTCCATCTACTTCGCGATGCTCACGCTCGCCTTTGCCCAGATCGCCTTCGCGATCGTCCACCAGTGGTACGACGTCACGGGCGGCGACAACGGCCTGCTCGGCATCTGGCCCGCCGCGTGGCTGGCGGGGCCGCTCGCCTACTACTACCTCGCGCTCGCCGCGTGCGGCGGCGGCGTCGCCCTCCTCGCGCGCATCGGGCGCGCGCCGTTCGGTCTCACGCTCCGGGCCGCCCGCGATCACGCCCGGCGCGCCGAGACGGTCGGGATCAACATCCGGCTCCACCAGTGGCTGGCGTTCGTCGTCGCGGGGTTCTTCGGCGGTCTCGCCGGCGGCGCGTTCGTGTTCCTCAAGGGCAGCGTGTTCCCGAACCTCCTGGCGGTGCCGATGTCGGTGGAGCCCCTCGTGATGGTGCTGCTCGGCGGCGTGCAGGCGCCGGCGGGCGCGGCCGTGGGCGCGGCGATCTACAAGCTCCTCGACACGGTCGCGACGAAGTACACGGAGTACTGGCAGCTCGTGCTCGGCGCCGTCCTGATCCTGCTCGTGCTGGTCTTCCCGCGCGGGGTCCTCGGCGTGCTCGGAGACCGTCGTGCCTGAGCCGCTGCTGCGGGTCGTCGGCGTCTGCAAGGCGTTCGGCGGCGTCCGCGCCGTGGACGGCGTGAGCTTCGAGCTGGCGCGCGGCGAGATCCGCGCGCTCATCGGCCCGAACGGCGCCGGCAAGTCGACGTTCTTCAACATCCTGGCCGGCCAGCTCCGCGCCGACGGAGGCGCGGTCTCCTACCGTGGGGAGGAGATCCTGGGGCTCGCGCCGCACGCGATCTGGCGACGGGGCGTGAGCCGCACGTTCCAGATCACCGCGACGTTCGCGACGCTCAGTGCGCTCGAGAACGTGCAGGTCGCGCGCCTCTCCGCCACGGGGCGAAGCCGAGGCCTCCTGCGGCTGGTGGACCGCCTCGAGGTCGAGCGGTCGCTCGCGCTCCTCGCGCAGGTGGGCCTGGCCGAGCAGGCCCGGCGGCCAGCGGGCGTCCTCGCCTACGGCGACCTCAAGAAGCTCGAGCTCGCGATCGCGCTCGCGAACGACCCCGCGCTCCTGCTCCTCGACGAGCCGACGGCCGGCATGGCCCCGGCAGAGCGCGGCGCGCTCATGGCGCTCACCGGGTCGATCGCGCGCGAGCGGGAGCTGACTGTGCTCTTCACCGAGCACGACATGGACGTCGTCTTCGCGGTCGCGGAGCGCGTCATGGTGCTGCACCAGGGGCGCGTCATCGCCGAGGGCGCACCGGACACGGTGCGCACCAACCCGGAAGTGCAGGCGGTGTACCTGGGGGAGCCGGCGGAGGCGACGTGATGCTGGAGCTGCGCAGGGTCCACGCCTACTATGGTCGGAGTCACGTGCTGTACGGCGTGGACCTCGCGGCGCGGGAGGGGGAGGTCGTCTGCCTGCTCGGCCGGAACGGCGCGGGCAAGACGACGACGCTCAAGGCCGTCGTCGGGCTGGTGGACGTGACGGGAGGGGAGATCCTGTACCAGGGGCGGTCGCTCGCCGGGCTCCGAACCCATGAGATCTCCCGTGCCGGGATCGGCTTCGTGCCCGAGGACCGACGGATCTTCAGCGACCTCACGGTGGCCGAGAACCTGGAGGTCGGCGAGCGGCCGGGCGGCACCTGGACGCGCGAGCGCGTCTCGAGGCTCTTCCCGAGGCTGCGGGAGCTCGCCGGTCGGCGCGGCGGGAGCCTCTCGGGCGGCGAGCAGCAGATGCTGACGATCGCGCGGACCCTGATGACCAGCCCGAGACTCCTCCTGCTCGACGAGCCGTCGGAGGGGCTCGCGCCGGTGGTCGTGCGCGCGCTCGCGGAGAACATCGCGGCCCTCAAGGGCGGGGGGCTGACGATTCTCCTGTCCGAGCAGAACGTGAGGTTCGCGCGGCGGCTCGCAGACCGCGCGTACATCATCGAGAAGGGGCAGATCAAGTTCGAGGGGCCGTTCGCGCGTCTGGACGCGGATCCATCCCTCCGGAGGGCGTACCTCAGCGTATGAAGACGCTCATTCGAAACATCGGTCAGCTCGTGAGCGGGGACATCCGGCGTCCGCTCCTCGACGGCGACTCGCTGGTGATCCGCGACGGCACGATCGTCGGACTCGGCCGCGGGCTCGACGACGACGCGGACACCGTGATCGACGCGAAGGGGACGACGGTGCTTCCGGGCCTCATCGACTCCCACGTCCACCCGGTGTTCGGCGACTTCACGCCGCGTCAGCGCACGGTGGACTTCATCGACTCGATGATGCACGGCGGCGTCACCACCGCGATCTCGGCGGGGGAGGTGCACCTGCCCGGACGCCCGAAAGACATCGTCGGGCTCAAGGCGCTCGCGATCGTCGCGGCCAAGGCCTACGCAAACTTCCGGCCCGGCGGGGTGAAGGTCCACGCGGGCGCGCCCATCCTCGAGCTCGGCCTGGTCGAGTCGGACTTCGCCGAGATGGCCGCCGCCGGCGTGAGGCTCGTCGGCGAGATCGGGCTCGGCTCGGTCAAGACGGGCAAAGACGCGGCTCCGATGGTCCGGTGGGCCAAGGCGCACGGGATGACGGTGACGATCCACACGGGCGGTCCCTCGATCGCCGGGTCGAGCCCCATCGGCGCCGACGTCGTGCTCGAGGCGAGCCCGGACGTCGTCGGCCACATCAACGGCGGCACCACCTCGCTCACGCCCGCCGAGATCGAGCGGCTCGTCGCCACCGACATGGCCGTCGAGATCGTCCAGTGCGGCAACGTGAAGGCCGCGCTCCACACGCTCCGCGTCGCCACCGCGGCACGCGCCACGCACAGGATCATCGTCGGCAACGACGCGCCCTCGGGCACGGGCGTCATCCCGCTCGGCGTGCTGCGGACGCTCTCACTGCTCGCGGCCGTGGGCGGCCTGCCGCCGGCCGAGGCGGTCGCGTGCGCGACGGGCAACACGGCGCGCGTCTACCGGCTTGGCAGGGGCACGCTCGCGGAGGGCCGGGAGGCCGACCTCGTCATCTGCGACGCGCCGATAGGCGGGGTCGGCAGGGACGCGCTGTCGGCGCTCACGGCGGGCGATCTCCCCGGGATCTCGATGGTCTTGATCGACGGCAAGATCATGATCGGCCGGAGCCGCAACACGGCGCCCGCGGCGCGCGCCGCGGAGGTCGTCAAGGGGCCCGGACCCGCCACGGGAGGCCACTGAGCGTGCACATCGAGCCCTTCCGCGGCTACCGGTACGCCGTCGGCACGAGCCGCGACGTGTCGTCGGCCGTCGCCCCGCCGTACGATCAGATCAGCCCGGCGACCCAGGAGCGCCTCTACGCGATGAGCCCGGAGAACATCGTGCGCGTGACGTTCGCGCGGGACGAGCGGGGCGTCGACAAGTACGCCCGCGCGCGCGAAGTCCTCGACGCCTGGCTGACGCGCGGGATCTGGCGGCGCGAGGAGCGCCCCGCGATCTACCCCTACACCCAGACGTACCGCGTCGGCGGCCGCTCGGTGACACGGCGAGGCTTCGTCACGCTGGGCGAGGTGAGCGAGTACAAGCACGGCCGCGTGCTCCCGCACGAGCGGACCCACGCGGGGCCGAAGAAGGACCGCCTGGACCTCCTCACCGCGACGCGCGCCGACCTCGGGCTCCTCTTCATGCTGGTGAGCGACCCCGAGGGCGAGCTCCTGCGCGCCACGGCGCCCGAGGGTGAGCCGATCAGCGAGGCGCGCGACCTTCAGGGCGAGCTCCACCGCCTCTGGCGGATCACCGACGAGGCGCGCGTCGCGCACCTCCAGGAGCTGATGGAGCCGCGGCCGGTCATCATCGCCGACGGGCACCACCGCTACGAGACGGCCGTCGAATACGCGCGGCGCCACCCCGAGGCGACGGCCAAGCTGATGGCGTTCTTCACGCTCGAGGCGCCTGGCCTCACGATCTTCCCGAACCATCGGCTCGTCCGCAACGTCGAGCGCTTCGACCTCGACGGTCTCCTGAGCGCCGCGCGCCAATGGTTCGAGGTGGCGCCCCTGCCGGACCCGATCGCCTTTCATCCGGCCAACCGGACGATCGGTGTCGTCGCCGGGGCCGACGCCGCCGTCGTCACCCTGCGCCCCGACCGGTTGGACCGCATCGCGTGGCCAGCCGGCACGTCGCGCGCCTGGCGCGAGCTCGCGGTGTCGATCCTCCACGAGGGGCTCCTCAAACCGCTCCTCGGGATCACCGACGCGAAGCTCGACGCGAGGACCCACGTGGACTACACCCCGGATCAGGGGGAGGCGGTCCGTCTCGCGCGTGCAGGAGCGTACCAGGCCGCCTTCCTGATCGCGCCGACCACGCCGGAGGAGCTCCAGACGGTCGTCCGGGGCGGCGAGCTGCTCCCGCAGAAGTCCACCCACTTCTATCCGAAGCTCCTGGATGGCCTCGTGTTCCACCGGCTGGACTGACGGATGGCGAAAGCGAAACGGAGCCGGGTCGCGCCTGCGGCACGCCACCTGCCGAGTCGCATCGGCCTCGCGGCCCCCGCTACAGCGCGTCGGAACATCTCGAGCGACGCGCCGTGGGAGTCGGTGGTGGGCTACTCGCGCGCCGTGCGGGTCGGCGCGTACGTCCACGTGTCGGGGACGACCGCCACGGACGAGCGCGGCGCGATCGTGGGCGCGGGGGACGCGTACGCCCAGGCGCGCCAGACGCTCCGCAACATCGAGCGGGCGCTGGCCGCGGCCGGGGCGCGTCTCGAGGATGTCGTCAGGACGCGGATCTACGTGACGGCGATCGCGGACTGGGAGCCGGTGGGGCGGGCCCACGGCGAGGTCTTCGGCGCGATCCGTCCGGCCGCGACGCTGGTCGCGGTCACGCGGCTCGTGGTTCCCGAGATGCTCGTCGAGATCGAGGCCGACGCCTACGTCGGGGAGGGCTGAGCTCGATGGTGAAGATCCGAAAGCTCGTCACCGTGGTGGAGGAGATCCTGACCGACGGGGGCCGCGCCGCGAGGCGTCCCGTACGCAAGGTCGCGGCGGTCGCCGTCATCGAGAACCCGTTCGCCGGGAAGTTCGTCGAGGAGCTCACGCTGCTCGTCGACGCGGGGGAGGAGCTCGGGGCGCTGCTCGCGAAGAAGGCGACGGAGGCCCTCGGTGGCCCCGCCGAGTCCTACGGCAAGGCCGCGGTCGTCGGCGAAGCCGGCGAATACGAGCACGCCGCCGCGCTGCTTCATCCGAAGCTCGGCGCGCCCCTGCGCGCGGCGGTCGGCGGTGGCAAAGCCATCATTCCCTCGGCCAAGAAGCTCGGCGGCCCCGGCACGACCATCGACGTCCCGCTCCACTTCAAAGACGCGGCGTTCGTGCGCACCCACTACGACGCGATGGAGGTGCGGCTCCACGACGCGCCGCGCGCCGACGAGATCGTGCTCGCGATCGCCGTGACCGACGGCGGCCGGCCGCACCCGCGGGTGGGCGGGCTCACGAAGGAGGAAGCCAAGAAGGAGGACGGTCTCAGATGAGACACGGGCTCCGCATCCCCTCGTTTGCCCTCGGGCCCCGCACGGCGACGCTCGAGGAGATGGGGCGGTACCTCCGTCGGGCCGAGGACCTCGGCTTCGACTGCGCCGTGTCGATCGACCACCTCCTGCTGACGCCGCCCGCCTACGCGTGCACCTGGCTCGAGCCGATCACGCTCCTCTCGGCCCTAGCGGGTGTCACGCGGACGCTCCGGCTCGGAACGATGGTGCTCGTCCTGCCGCTCCGCAACCCGGTCTACTTCGCCAAGGAGTGGGCGACGCTCGATCTCCTCTCCGGCGGGCGGTCGATCCTCGGCATCGGCGTCGGCTGGCACGAGGAGGAGTTCCGCCTCATGGGCGTGCCCCACCGCGAGCGCGGCGCGCGGATGAACGAGGCGATCGAGCTCGTCCGGGCGCTCTGGGCGGGCGACCACGTGACCTACGAGGGCGCGTACTACCGCGTCCGGGACCTCACGATCGATCCGAAGCCCGTGCAGCGGCCGCACCCGCCGATCTGGATCGGCGGAGGCTCGCAGCCGTTCGAGAAGGTCTACGGCCAGACCGTGACGAACATCGACCCCGTGCTCCGGCGCATCGCGAAGTACGCCGACACGTGGGTGCCGCATTCCTCGGCGACGCCCGCGATGGTGAAGGCAGACTGGGGGCGGGTGCAGCGCTTCGCGCGCGAGCTCGGACGTGACCCCGCGAAGATCGGGCGCGTGTACTCGAACTTCATCTGGGTGCTCAGACCCGGCGAGCGGCCGGAGTCCGCGATCCCGCACTTCTCGGTCTACTCGGGCATGGACCTCGAGTACTGGTCGACGCACTACCTGCTCGGCGAGGCCAAGGAGCTGGCGGAGCGGATCAGCGCCCGAATCGAGGCGCTCGACGGCGGCGTGGACACGATCGTGCTGAACCCGCTCACCTGGGGGATGGACCAGCTCGAGCTGATCGCCGGCGAGGTGCTGCCGCGGGTCCAAGGCGGTCGGTAGCCCGTGATCCGGCCCCGCCTGACGGGCGCTCGCGTCAAGCGCGTCGAGGACCCGCGCCTCTTGCGAGGCCGCGGCCGCTACCTCGACGACGTCGTCCTCCCGCGCATGGTGTCACTCGCGTTCGTGCGGAGCCCGCACGCCCATGCGGTGATTCGCTGGGTGGACGCGAGCGCTGCGCGGCGCCTCGAGGGTGTCCTGGCGGTGCTCACGGCCGGGGACCTGCGTTCCGTTGCCCGGCCCCTGGCGCCTCGCCTCGACGGCGACGGGTTCACGCCGACCGCGTGGCCCGTCCTCGCCGATGGCCGCACGTGTTTCTGCGGCGAGGCCGTCGCCGCGGTCGTCGCGACCAGCGCATGGGTCGCCGCCGACGCGCGCGAGCTGGTCCGGGTGGAGTACGAGCCGCTCCCGGCGAGCGTGTCGATCGACCCCGCCCCGGCGGCCGACCGGGTCCTCTTTCGACGCCGCCATCGCCAGGGCGACGTCGAGGGCGCGTTCGCGGGCGCGCCGCTGGTACTGCGCGAGACCTTCGACCACGCGCGGTGTGCCCCGTCGCCCCTCGAGCCGCGCGGCGTCCTCGCCGATTGGGACGGCGAGACGCTCACGGTGTGGGCGTCCACCCAGACGCCGTCCATCATGCTGACGGCGCTGGCGTTCTCGCTCGGTCTGCCCGAGACGCGGGTCCGCGTCATCGCTCCCGACGTCGGTGGGGGGTTCGGGCTCAAGACGCACGTCTTCCCCGAGGACGTGGCGGTCGCCGCGAGCGCGCGGGTGCTCGGGCGTCCGGTGAAATGGGTCGAGGAGCGCCGCGAGAGCCTCGCCGCGGGGTCGCAGGCGCGCGCGCAACGGATGGACGTCGAGGTCGCCGCTGAGGCCGACGGCGTGCTCCGAGGCCTCCGCGCGCGCGCGGTGTCCGACGGCGGGGCGTACCACGTCTACCCGCTCACCGGCGCCCTCGAGCCGCTCGGGAGTGCGACGATCCTGCCGGGCCCGTACCGCACGCCCGCCTACGAGTACGAGGCGGTCACCGTCCAGACCCACAAGCCGCCGCTCGGCGCCTATCGCGGCGTCGGCATGGCCATGGGCGCGTTTGTCATGGAGCGCCTCCTGGACCTCGTGGCCGAGCGCCTCGGCCTCGACCCCGCTGAGGTACGCCGTCGCAACCTGATCCCGCGCGAGGCGTATCCGTTCACCTCGGCGAGCGGGATGACGTACGACAGCGGCGATTTCCCCAAGGCGCTCGAGCAGGTCCTCGCCGCGGTGGACTACGACCGGCTCCGCCGCGACCAGGCGGCGGCGCGCGCCGCCGGCCGCCTCGTCGGCGTTGGGATCGCGTGCTACACGGAGTACACCGGCATGGGCTCCGCGGTGTTTCGCCGACGCGGGATGGCTGACGTTCCCGGCATCGAGGCCGCGACGGTGACGATGGGCCCGGACGGGACCGTGAGCTGCCTGACGAGCTTCCCGTCGCAGGGTCAGGGTCACGCGACGACGGTCGCGCAGCTCGTGGCCGATCGCCTCGGCGTCGCCATGGACGCGGTCCGCGTGCTCCCGGTCGATACGCTCTGCGCTCCGCGCGGCAGCGGGACCTTCGGGAGCCGCGGCGCCGTCTCGATGGTCGGCAGCGCCGCCGCGGCGGCGGACCGGGTGAGGGAAAAGCTCCAGGCGCTCGCCGCCCACTGCCTCGAAGCGGGCCCAGCGGACGTCGCCCTCGAAGACGGGCGGGCGTGGGTGCGCGGCGCTCCGCATCGCGCAGTGACGCTCGGCGAGGTCGCGCGCCTCGCGTATACGCCGCCGCCGGGCGGCCTGCCCCCCGGCCTCTCCGCGGGCCTCGAGGCCACCGTGTACTTCGACCCGCCGGGGCCGACGTTCTCCGGAGCCGTGCACGTCGCCGTCGTCGAGATCGATCGCGAGACGGGGCGCGTCCGTCTCGGACGGTACGCGCTCGTCGAGGACTGCGGCCCCGTCATCAACCCGCTGATCGTCGAGGGCCAGATCCACGGCGCCGTGGCCCAGGGGATCGGCGAGGCACTGCTCGAAGCCGTCGTCTACGGCGACGACGGCCAGCTCCTCACGGCGACGCTGATGGACTACGCCTTGCCGAAGGCGGATGACGTGCCGCCGTTCGAGATCGTCCATCTGGAAACGCCTTCGCCCGTGATGCCCGGCGGCGTCAAGGGCATGGGCGAGGGGGGCACGATCGGGGCCCCCGCCGCGATCGCCAACGCCGTCGCCGACGCCGTGCGCGGACTCGGGGTGCGCGTCACGCGACTCCCGATCCGCGCCGAGTCGCTCGTGCGCGCCGCCGTGGGCCGCGAGCGCCCGCCCTGACGTCGCTTTGCGCGCGCTCCGTCCGGTGATATGAGTGGAGCATGGGCCGTGCGCTCGAGCTGATCCGACGGCTGGAGACGAACGTCGGCCGCGCCCTCGTCGGCAAGCCGGAGGTGGTCCGCCTCGCCGTGATCGGCCTGGTGGCGCGCGGTCACCTCCTGATCGAAGACGTGCCCGGCGTCGGCAAGACCACGCTCGCCGCCGCGCTCGCGCGATCCATCGGCGCCGGCTTCCAGCGCATCCAGTTCACCTCCGACATGCTCCCATCCGACATCCTCGGCGTCTCGATCTGGCAGCCCGAGCAGAGCGCGTTCGTCTTCAAGCCGGGACCCCTCTTCACCAACATCGTGCTGGCCGATGAGATCAATCGAACGACCCCGAAGACCCAATCGAGCCTGCTGGAAGCGATGAACGAAGCCCAGGTGTCGCTCGATCACTCGACCTATCCGTTGCCACGGCCCTTCATGGTCCTCGCGACTCAGAACCCACTCGAGTACGAGGGCACGCACCCGTTGCCCGAGTCCCAGCTCGACCGCTTCCTCTTGCGCATCCGGATCGGCTATCCCAGCGTCGGCGACGAGAAGACGATCCTGCGTGGCACCGGCGTGCCGTCGGCGGATGCGCTCGACCCGGTGCTGGCCGTCGAGGACGTGCTCCACCTCCAGGGGGAGGCCGAGCGCGTGCACGCCGAGGAGCCGATCCTCGATTACGTGATGGCGCTCGTCGCGGCGACGCGCGCCTCGCCGCTTCTCCCGCTGGGCGTGAGCCCGCGGGGCGCGCTCGCGCTCCTCCGCGCGGCACGCGCGTGGGCGCTCGCCGACGGGCGCGATTTCCTCGTGCCCGACGACGTCAAGGCGCTCGCCATCCCGGCGCTCGCCCACCGGGTGCTCGTGCGAGGCGCCACCGGCCGGCCGAGCGACGGTGGCGGTGACGCCGAGTCCGTGATCCGTGCCATCGCGCACGAGGTCCCGGTGCCGCGGTGAATGCGGGGGACCCTCGCGTGGCGTCCGAGCGCAGGTTCGGGTGGTGGCGCTCCTGGCCGCGACGCACGCTCTGGCCCACGCGCGACGGCTGGTGGTGCCTCGGCGCCGCGCTCGGCCTCGGGTTCGCCGCGATCAACACCGGGAACAATCTCTTCTACCTCCTCGTCTCGATGCTGCTCGGCTTGATCATCGTGTCAGGCGTGCTCTCCGAGCAGTCGATCCGTCGGGTGCGCGTCGAGGCCATCCTGCCCCACGAGCTCTTCGCCGGACAGGCCGCGCTCCTCGTGGCCCGTGTGGTCAACCGCAAGCGCTGGCGCACCTCCTACTCGATCACCGTCGAAGTCTTGGGCGGGGATCACAGCGCGTATCTCGCCAGGCTGGAAGCGGGCGGTGAGCGGCTCGTCACGTGGTCGGAGACTCCACGGGCGCGGGGACCCTGGCGGCTGGCGGGCTTCAAGGTCGCCACGCGGTTTCCGTTCGGCCTGTTCGTCAAGGCGGCGCAGCTCCCGCCGAGCGCCGAGGCCCTCGTCTACCCGGCGGTTCGCCCCCTCTCTCCCGACCGGCGCCGGGAGCTCGCCGGCACGGGGGTCGCGCCGGCCCCTCGGCGGGGCCGCGGGCACGGCCTCCACGATCTGCGCGAGTATCGGTTCGGCGACGACCCCCGGCTCATCCACTGGCGGTCGAGCGCGAAGTCCGCCACGCTGATGGTGCGTGAGCTCGAGGCCGACGCGGCGCTCGACGCCCGGCTCGTGCTCGAGGGGACCGGGCGCGGGGATCCCGAGCGGCTCGAGCGCGGCCTCGCCGACGCGGCGTCGCTCGCCGTCCACCTCCTCGAGAAGGGCGCGGCGGTCGAGCTGGTCGGGCCCGGCGTCCACGTCCCGCTCGGCAGCGGACCGGCGCAGCGCACGCGCATCCTCACCGCGCTCGCCCTGTTCGATCCCGGCGCGCCCGCTGGCCCGACGCGGGCCGTTCACCTCCCGTCCGACGCGCGGCTCCGCGAGCTCCGCGTGACACTCGGCTGAGGTGTCGCCCTCTCCGGCGCTCCGCCTCGCGACGCTCATCCTCGCGTGCGACGGCCTCGTGGCCCTGCACCTTGCGGGGCTGATCGGCGATGGCGGCGTGGCGGCCGCTCTACTGGCCGTGCTCGCGACGTGGCGGAACGCGCCGTTCCGCGACCGGGTCAACGCGGTGCCGGGGCTCGCGCGCGGGCTCGTGCTCGTCGCCGCGATCGCGTCGGCGGTCGACCTCGGCTACCTCGCGAGCTCGACGCTCGACGGCCTGTCGCGCCTGCTGCTCTTCCTGCTCCTCTACCGCCTCGCGATGTGCAACGGCGTGCGCGATCTGCGCGACGTCGCTTTCCTCGCATTCTTCATGCTCGTCGCCGCCGCGCCGTTCACGTTCGGGGTCGGCTACCTGTTCGTCTTCCTCGTCTTTCTCGTGGCGGGCACGTGGATGCTGATGCTCTACCACATCGCCGTCGAGTCCGAGCGGTTGACGTCGCGCCCCGACGCGCCGGCGGCGGGCCTCGGCCGGGATCTCCTCGGGCTCTCCCTCGGAGCATCGGTCGCGACGCTCGCCATCACCGCCGCGCTCTTCTTCGTGATCCCGCGCATCGGCCAGGCGGCTCTCACGCTCCGGACCCACACGTCCCGGATGGTCACCGGGTTCTCCGATCGGGTGGAGCTCGGCTCGTTCGGCCAGATCGAGACCGACGACGCGATCGCCATGCGCGTGCATATCCCCGAGCAAGCGGCGGGCGAGCTCGAGCGGCGCCCGGGCCTCCGGTGGCGAGGCGTCGCCCTCGATACCTACGACGGGCACGCATGGTCCGTCGCGCGACGCGAGCGGTCGGGGCTCTGGCGCTCACCGACGGGGGAGTTCGAGCTCGGACGCTTCCGGGGGACGGGGCCGGTCCTCAGCCAGGAGGTCTACCTCGAGCCCTTCGGCACCGACGTGCTCTTCGCGGCCCCGCGTCTGCTGCACCTCTCGGTGCGAGCCAATGCGATCGTGGTCGACGACACGGGCGGCGTCTCCGTCCCGAGCGCCGCCGCGCGCTTCCGCTATTTCGCGCACTCCGAGCTCGAGTCGGGTCGGGCCGGGTCCGGCGAGCCGCTCGACGCGGAGACGCGTGCCCGGTTCCTGCAGCTCCCGCCGCTGTCCGCGCACGTCCGGGCGCTGGCGCGCGAGGTCACGGCGGACGCGGGCGGGGCGCGGGAAGCGGCGGCGGCCCTCACCGCGCACCTCGCCGGCCGGTATCGCTACACGCTGACGCTCCGGCGGACGACGACGCTCGACCCGGTGGAGGAGTTCCTCTTCGTCCAGCGGTCGGGCAACTGCGAGTACTTCGCCGCGGCGCTCGCGGTCATGCTCCGCTCGCTCGGCATTCCGGCGCGCGTGGTGAACGGGTTCCAGCGTGGCGAGTGGAACCCCTACGGCCGGTACTTCATCGTCCGGCTCCGCGACGCGCACTCCTGGGTCGAGGCGTACGTGAGCGGCGGGTGGATGACCTTCGATCCCTCGCCGCGTGGCGACGTCGGGCCCGGGGAACCGCCCGCTCCGGTGGCGCTGTACCTGGACGCGCTGCGGGTGCGCTGGTATCGCTACGTCGTCGGCTGGAGCCTTCAAGATCAGGTGCTGGCGACCGTCAGGCTCCACCAGGCGGCGCTCGCCTGGCGTCCATCGGCGCCCGACCTTCGCGCGTGGCGCGCGCTTCCCCGTGAGCTCGTGATCCTGGCGGTCCTCGTCGCGCTGCTGGCCGTGCTGCTCGTCTCGCGCTGCGGGGGGCACGCCGCCGCGCGGGCCGCGCTGCCGAAATTTTACGCGCGGGCGCTCCGGACGCTCGCGCGTCGCGGGCTCCGGCCGCACGACGGGGAGACGGCGCGCGAGTTTGCGCAGCGGGTCGAGGCCGCGGTCCCCGCGTGCGCCGAGCCGCTCGCACGGCTCACGGCTGCCTACGAGCGGGTCCGCTTCAGTCTGCGACCACTCACGACGGGGGAAGCCACAACAATGGAAGAATCGGTATTGGAGTTGCGGCGCCACGCCGGACCTCTATCAGGCCACCTACGGTCTACCGCGGCCTCGCGGCCCCCGCTCCAATGACCTCGCGGCCCCCGCTACAGTAGATGGGGACGAGGGATCTCGAGACCGCCCGAACGGTCAAGCTCCGGCCGATCGAGGACGTGGCCGAGACGCTGGGGCTCGCCGCGGCCGATCTCGAGCCGTACGGCAGCTACAAGGCCAAGGTCCGCTGGGGGGCGATCGAGCGATCCCGGGCGCGGCCGGACGGCGCGCTCGTGCTCGTGACCGCGATGACGCCGACGCCCGCAGGCGAGGGGAAGTCGACGACGACGATCGGCCTTGCCGACGGCCTCCGCAAGCTCGGCACGCGCTCGATCGCCGCGCTGCGCCAGCCCGCCCTCGGGCCCCTCTTCGGCGCCAAGGGCGGCGCCACCGGTGGCGGTCGCGCGCAAGTCGCGCCGATGGAGGAGATCAACCTGCACTTCACCGGCGACATGCACGCGGTCGGGGCCGCCCACAATCTGGTCGCCGCGATGGTCGACAATCACCTGGCCCAGGGCAACGCGCTCGCCCTCGATCCACGCCGGATCCTCTGGAAGCGCGTCGTGGACATGAACGACCGCGCGCTCCGCAACATCGTCGTCGGCCTCGGCGGTCCCGCCCACGGCGTGCCGCGCGAGAGCGGCTTCGAGATCACCGAAGCCTCCGAGGTCATGGCGATCTTCTGCCTGGCGACGGACCTGCGCGACTTTAGACACCGCGCCGAGCGCGTGATCGTTGGCGAGACGGCTGACGGCGGGCTCGTGACCGTGGGCCAGCTTCGGGCTGCCGGGGCGATGGCGGTCCTCGTCAAGGACGCGCTCAAGCCCAACCTGGTCCAGACCCTCGAGGGGACACCGGCCCTCGTCCACGGCGGGCCCTTCGGCAACATCGCCCACGGCTGCTCGAGTCTCATCGCCACGCGCCTCGGCCTCAAGCTGGGCGACGTCGTGGTCACCGAGGCGGGCTTCGCGACCGACCTCGGTGGAGAGAAGTTCGTGGACATCACGTGCCGTACGGGCGGGCTCACGCCCGCCTGCGCGGTGATCGTGGCGACTGTCCGGGCGGTGAAGCTCCACGGGCTCGAGAACCTCGCGAAGCACGTCGAGAACGTGCGCCGCTTCGGCCTGGTACCGGTCGTGGCGGTGAACCGCTTCGCGAGCGACGCCGAGGCGGAGGCGGTCGAGATCCTCGAGGCGTGCCGCGCGATGGGCGTCCGCGCCAAGGACTCGCGCGCGTGGGAGCTCGGTGGTGCGGGCGCGACCGACCTCGCGCAAGCGGTGCTGGACGCGATCCACTCCGCGGACGCCAGGACGTTCCGCTACCTGTACGCGGACGACGTGCCGCTCACGAAGAAGATCGAGGCGATCGCCACCGAGATCTACGGCGCCGACGGCGTGCGGCTCATGCCCGCGGCGGCGACGAAGCTCGCGCGCTGGCAGGCGGCGGGCTACGGCGGGCTCGCGGTGTGCATCGCGAAGACGCAGAACTCGCTCTCGGATGACGCGAAGAAGCCCGGCCGGCCGCGGGGCTTCAGCGTGACCATCCGCGACGCGAAGCTCGCCGCGGGGGCCGGGTTCGTCATCGCGTACGCCGGTGACATCCTCACGATGCCCGGCCTGCCGAAGGTGCCGGGCGCCGAGTCCATCGACGTCGACCCCGACGGCAACATCGTGGGCCTCTTCTGACCATGGCCACGACGGTCTACGAGACCTTCGTCGCGACCGCCGAGACGGCGCCCGACCACGCCTTCCTCGCGGTGCCGCCTGCCACGGGGCGCGCGTACCATCCCGACGGCGTCGAGCTCACGTACGCCCGGACGAGAGCCGAGGTCGCGAGGATGCGGGAGCTCTATGCCGCGGCTGGCTACGGTCACGGCCACCGCGTCGCGCTCTTGCTCGAGAACCGGCCGGAGTTCTTCTTCCACTACCTGGCGCTCAACAGCCTCGGATGCGGGATCGTCCCGATCAACCCCGACTACCGGCACGACGAGATGCTCTACCAGATGGACCACTCCGAGGCCGACCTGGCGGTCTCGATCGCGAGTCGGGTCGCCGACCTCGAGGCGGTCGGCCGCGAGCGTCCGAAGCCCCTGCCCGTCGTGAACGCCGGGGCCATGCCCGCGAGGCTCCCGAAGCCCGGCCCGGTCCCCCGGGCCTCCACCCCAGGACTCGAGACCGAGTGTAGCCTCCTCTACACCTCGGGGACGACGGGGCGACCGAAGGGCTGCGTCCTGACCAACTTCTACTACCTGAACGCGGGCGCCTGGTATCGGGATCTCGGCGGACGCGTCGGCTTCGAGCGAGGCCGCGACCGCATCCTGAATCCCCTGCCGCTCTTCCACATGAATTGCCAGGCGGTGACCGCGACGTGCGTCATCCTCACCGCGAACTGCCTGATCCTCCCCGAGCGTTTCAGCCCCACGCGCTGGTGGAGGGACGTGGTCGCGACCCGCGCGACCGTCATCCACTACCTCGGGGTGATGCCGCCACTGCTCCTCAACCAGCCGCCCACACCCGAGGAGACCCGACACCGCGTGCGGTTCGGCGTGGGGGCGGGGGTCGAGCCCGAGCTCCACCAGGTCTTCGAGAAGCGGTTCGGGTTCCCGCTGATCGAGGTGTGGGGCATGACCGAGACCGGGCGCATCTTCGGCGACTGCCACGATCCGCGACAGACGTCGACACGCGCCTTCGGCCGACCCTTCGGCGAGTTCGACGCGCGGGTGGTGGACGAGCGTGACCGTGAGGTCCCGCGCGGAACGGAGGGCGAGCTGGTCGTCCGCTGCACCGGGCCGGATCCTCGCCGGGGCTTCTTCTCGGGCTACCTCAAGAACCCGGAGGCGACCGAGGAGGCGTGGCGTGGCGGCTGGTTCCACACGGGCGACGTCGTGCGGCAGGCCGAGGACGGCATGTTCCACTTCGTCGACCGCAAGAAGAACATCATCCGGCGCTCAGGCGAGAACATCGCCGCCGCCGAGGTGGAGGCGGCCCTCCAGGCCCACGAGGCCGTGGCCCAGGTCGCGGTCCTCGCGGTGCCGGACGAGATCCGCGAGGAAGAGGTGATGGCTTGCGTCGTGCCGATGGCGGGGACCAGCGCCGACCACGCGCTCGCCGAGCGGCTCGTCGACTGGTGCCTCGACAAGCTCGCCTACTTCAAGGCGCCCGGCTGGATCCTCTTCGTCGCGAGCCTCCCGACCACCGGAACCCAGAAAGTGCAAAAGACCCAGATCTTCCCGCGCGGCGAGGACCCACGCCGCCGCCCGGGCGTGATCGACCTCCGCGCGAGGAAGAAGCGGCGCTAGGGGCGAGCCGCGGCGTCGTGCTAGTATCCGTCGTAGCTCCCTTCGACGGAGCCCCATGCTACGCGCGATCCTTCTCGGCACCGGTTCCCCGCCGCCCAACCCGCGACGGCGCGGCCCGGCGACACTGCTCTCGCTCGAGGGCGAGTGCTTCCTCGTCGACGCCGGGTCGGGCGTCGGCGTCCAGCTCGTGCAGGTGGGCATGAGGCCGTACGACTGGCCGCGCGTCTTCATCACGCACCACCACTCGGATCACACGATCGACCTGGGCCACCTGCTGATCACGCGCTGGATCGGCGGCCAGAACGCGCCGCTCGAGATCTGGGGGCCGGCCGGGACGCGCGCGCAGGTCGCCCGGCTGCTCGATTACCTCGCGTGGGACATCGAAGTGCGCCGCGCCCACATGCACGATCGGACGCGGCCCGAGGTGCGCGTGACGGAGATCGAGGAGGGCAGCGTGACGGAGGCTGGCGGCGTCAGGGTGAGCGCGTTCCTCGTCGAGCACGACCCCGTGAAGCCGGCGTACGGTTTCCGCTTCGAGGGTGGCGGCCGCAGCGTCGTCGTCTCCGGCGACACGCGGCCGTGCGAGAACCTCGTGCGCTGGGCGCACGGCGTCGACTGTCTCGTCCACGAGTGCTGCGAGATGGCGAAGACGTCGTGGGCCCCCGGCTGTGGCTGGGCGACGATCGAGGACAAGATTAGAGACCTCGCCGCCTACCACACCCAGCCCGACCAGATCGGCCTGGTGGCAAAGGAGGCGCACGCGAAGGCGCTCGTGATGACCCACCTGATGCCCGGGTCCGACCCGGAGGCGCTCCGGGCCGCCGCCCGGAAGCACTACGCCGGGCCCGTCGCCGTCGGCGAAGACCTGATGGAGGTGTGATGCCGGCCAGCCCGACACCATCGGATAGGCTCCGGGTACTCGTCGTCGACGACGAGCCGGGCATCCGCCGCCTGATCCAGACGTCGCTCCGGGGTTGGGGCTACGAGGTCTTCGCGGCGGCCACGGGCGAGGAGGCCCTCGCGATCCTCGAGCGCGAGGACGCGCCGGCCCTGGCGATCCTCGACTGGACGATGCCGGGGATGGATGGCCTGGAGCTGTGCCGGAGGGTTCGCGCGCTGCCGAAGCCCCTCAAGCCCTACCTGATCTTCGTGACGGCGCGGGCGCGCACCCAGGACATCGTGACGGGCCTCACGGCGGGCGCCGACGACTACATCGTGAAGCCCTTCCAGCGGGAAGAGCTACGCGCCCGGGTTCGCGTCGGCGAGCGGCTGCTCGAGCTCCAGACGATCCTCGCCGACCGGGTCCGAGAGCTCGAGGACGCGCTCGCCCGCGTGAAGCTGCTCCACGGGCTCCTGCCGATCTGCTCCTACTGCAAGAAGGTGCGCGACGACCGGAACTACTGGCAGCAGGTCGAGAGCTACATCGAGGAACACTCGGAGGCCCAGTTCACCCACGGCATCTGCCCGGAGTGCCGGACGAAGTTCGTCGAGCCCGAGCTCGAACGCCTGCGACAGCAACGGCGCGTGGACGAGTAGGTCCGACCCGCCTCAGCCCAGGTCGAACAGCAGGACCTCGGCCCGCTGCGCGCCCGCAATCGCCAGTGCCGGCTCGCCGCTCACCGCCGCGCCGTCGCCGTGGACCAGCGGCCGACCGTTCAGCGTGACGGCGCCCCGCGCGACCTGGAGCCAGGCGTGCCGGTCTTCGCCGAGCGCGTGGCGCACCCGCTCGCCGGGCTCGAGCACCGCCGCGTAAATCTTCACGTCGGCATGGATCGTCACCGAGCCGTCCGCGCCGTCGCGCGAGGCGATGAGGCGCAGCCGGCCACGCTTGTCGTCGTCAGGGAAGTGCTTTTGCTCGTAGCCCGGCTCGAGCCCCTGCCGCTCCGGCAGCACCCACACCTGAAGGAAGTGCACAGGCTCGTCCTTCGAGGGGTTGTATTCGCTGTGCCGGACGCCCGTGCCCGCGCTCATTCGCTGGACGTCACCAGGCCAGATGACCGAGCCTGTTCCGAGACTGTCCTTGTGCTCCAGGGCGCCGGTGAGCACATAGGACACGATCTCCATGTCGCGGTGGCCGTGCGTCGGGAACCCCTGACCGGGCTGCACGCGGTCCTCGTTGATCACGCGCAGATTCCGGAAGCCCCTGTACTTCGGGTCGTCGTAGTCCGCGAACGCGAAGGTGTGGCGCGTGTCGAGCCAGCCGTAGTCGGCGCGGCCCCGCTCCTCCGAGCGCCTGATGATAACCATGTCGACCCTTTAGAGTGGCGGCCGGCCGATCGGGATTCTGAACTCCCGGCGACTTTTGACATCGTCGACGCTCCTCTCGTAGGGTGGGATCGCGATCAGGCGACTCCGACGTGAAATTCCGCGGGAGGCTCAGATGCAGATCGAGGCGAAGCTCAAGGCGCTCGGGCTGGCGGTACCGAATCTCGAGGACCTCTACCGGAGTAACCCGGCGGGCGCGCACTACGTCTCGCACTTCCCCGTGCAGGGCCTGCTCTACCTCTCGGGGACCGTACCGATCCGGGACGGGAAGCCTTACCTCCCGGGCGTGCTTGGTCGGGACCTGACGGTCGAAGAGGGCTACGAGGCCGCGCGCTACGCGGCCCTCACGACCCTGGCCGCTGTCAGGTACGCCCTCGGCGACCTCGACCGGGTGCAGCAGGTCGTCCACATGACCGGGTTCGTGAACTCGGCACCGGGCTTCAACGACCAGCCCCGCGTCGTCAACGGCGCGGCCGATCTCCTCGTCGAGCTGTATGGCGATCGGGGCAAGCCGACGCGCGCCGCGATCGGCTGCCAGGGGCTCGGGGGCGGGGCCTCGGTCGAGATCGTGGTGACCCTCTCCTTCGCCGGCGCCGACGTGAGGCCGCCGCTCGCCCGGGATCACTTCGCGAAGTAGCCGTCTCCGCAGGGATCGTGCCCAGATGGAGGTCGGCCCCGGGGTGTCCGCTGGGTGGCGCCATCCTGGCCGGTCCGTCCAAGAACTTATCGGATTCGCCCTGCGTCATTCGGGTTCGCGCGACGTCAAAAGGGCAGGGCTCAGGGATAGCCGACGGAAAATTCAATGGTTTTCCGGATTGGGGCTTGGGCTGGCAGGGGGCTTGCTAGAATGAACTTCGGCATGGACTGGTTGGAGCGCGCGAAGGAGCTCTGGCGACCCCGACAGCGACCCCGCTGCGCGCTGGCGCTCGCGGGTGGCGGCGTCATCGGGGGGATGTACGAAGTCGGCGCGATCACCGCCCTCGAGGAGCGGATGAACAGCCATGGCCGCTTCGACATCTATATCGGCTGCAGTGCGGGCGCGGTCGTGGCGTCGATCCTCGCCGCCGGGGTGCCCGCCTCCGAGCTCTTCCGCATCATCGACCATGACCTCGACGACCCGCTGAACTTCCGGCGCAGCGCCGTCTTCGCCTCGGACTCGTTCCGTCACGCCGCCGGACGCTTCGGCCGCCTCGTCTGGGCCATCGGCAAGAACGCGATCAGGGGGATGCGCGGCTCGGTGCCCGACATGCTCGCCCACGCCGAGCACGATCTCCCCGCGGGGTTCTTCGGCCTCGAGACGCTCGAGCGTTTCATGCGGGAGGCGTTCGACAAGCGCGGGCTCCGGAACTCCTTCCCGGAGCTCGAGCGCACGCTCCTGATCCCGGCGATCGACCTCGACAGCGCGCAGCGCGTCGTGTTCGGCCGCGACGAGCTCCGTGACGTCCCGATCAGCGTCGCGATCGCGGCCTCCTCGGCGATCCCCGGCTTCTTCGAGCCCTACACCGTCGCCGGCCATGACTACGTCGACGGCGGCGTGGGCTTCAGCGGCCACGCGGACCTTGCCGCCGAGGGGGGCGCGCGGGTCGTGATCGTCGTGAACCCGCTCGTGCCGAACAACGGGAAGACCGCCGCCCCGCTGCGCAGCCGCGGCCTCTACTCGATCATGGAGCAGGCCGGCCGGATCTACAGCCAGAACCTCCTCCAGCTGGGCCTCACGACGCTTCGAATGAAGTACCCGCGGACCGAGTTCTTCCTCATCCAGCCTTCGCAGGCCAAGGCGCCGCTCTTCGGGCCCTCGATGGGCTTCGAGGCGAGCCGCGCGGCCCTCCGGTTCGGCTACGAGTCCACGCGGGAGTGGCTCGACGAGCACGGCGCGCCGCTGCTCAAGCGCCTGCAGCTCCAGGCGCTCGCGGTCTAAGTCCCGCTCGCCTCTCGGAGGGCGAGGGCGGGGAGCGCGCTGACCAGAGGACGACCAACCGTCCCCCGGGCGCTACTCGATGACGCCCGTGTCGCGGAGCCGTCCGATGTCGGCGGCGGAGAGCCCGAGATCTTTTAGAACGTCCTCGGTGTGCTCGGACGGCAGGGGCGCGGCGCTCCGGAGCGTCCCGGGCGTGTCGGAGAGCTTGATCGCGATGCCGACCTGACGGACGCGCCCGTGCTTGGGGTGCTCGACGTCCACGATCATCTGCCGGTGGTTGATCTGAGGGTCCCGCACCATCTCCTCGACCTCGTACACCTTGCCGACGCACACGTCGGCCTTCGTGAGGAGGGCGAACCACTCGTCGCGGTCGCGAGTCTTGATGATCGCCTCGATCTCCCCTCGCGCGGCCTCCTCCTCGGCGTCGGCGGCGCGCACGAACTGGTCGGGCTTGCGCGCGAACCGCGCGAGCTCCGGCCGGGCGATCGCCCTGCAGAAGTTCTCCCAGAGCCAGGGCTCGGTGCAGCCGACCGTGAGGAGCTTGCCGTCCCGGGTCTCGTAGATCGCGTAGTAGGGATAGGATCCGCCGAGGAACCCCTCGCCCCGCCGCGGGGCCAGGCCGTCGCTGAAGAAGAAGCGCATGT
The DNA here is from genome assembly GCA_003221695.1 of Candidatus Rokuibacteriota bacterium. Classification (GTDB taxonomy): domain Bacteria; phylum Methylomirabilota; class Methylomirabilia; order Rokubacteriales; family CSP1-6; genus 20CM-2-70-11. Next base: position 16,638 of record QHSX01000045.1, on the reverse strand, counting down.
TCGGCGTTGCCGCGAGGAGCGAGACCGACGTGTCGAGGTAGGCGACGTCCACGTGCTGGCCGCGCCCGGTCCGCTCGCGCGCGTAGAGCGCGAGCACGATGCCGAGCGCCCCGTGCATGGACGCGCCCGCGTAGTCGGCGACGAGGTTCAGCGGAATGACGGGCTTGCGGCCGGGCTCACCGATCAGGCCGAGGACGCCGGCGAGCGAGAGGTAGTTCATGTCGTGGGCGGGATGGTCGCGGTACGGGCCGTCCTGGCCGAAGCCCGAGAGCGAGCAATAGACGAGGCGCGGGTTCAGGCGGCTGAGCGTCGCGTAGTCGGCGCCGAGCCGCGACATGACGCCCGGCCGGAAGCCCTCGACGATCACGTCGGCGCCCGCCGCGAGCTTCCTGAAGATCGCCTGCCCGTCGCCCGCCTTCATGTTCAGCGTCATCGAGCGCTTGTTGCGGTTCGTGAACGAGTGGATCGTCCGCCGGACCCAGCTCTCGTCCATGTACCGCCCGGGCTCGGGGGTCTCGATCTTCAGGACGTCCGCCCCCATGTCGGCCAGCAGCATCCCGGGGAGCTCCGCCGGCGGTACCCGCGCCAGCTCGAGAATCTTGATCCCGTCGAGCGCGCCCATGCATGTCTCCTCCGCCGGGAGCGCGTTGCGCTCCCGCGGTTCGAGCGCCGGCTTGGCCGGCGCAACCGATTCCCCGCCGCGGCCGCCGCGGGCGACCGATGGGGGGTTTCGGGGGGAGCGACGTCGCTCCCCCCGATGTTGCTCAGTCCAGCTCGCCCGCGAGCCGCGAGGTGAGCGCGCGAATGTCGGGGACGTCCTCGAGGTGCGCGAGCTGCTCGGCCACCCCCTCCGCTTCGTCCTCCGGCAGGACGCGCGTCGCGCACGCGAGGAACTTGGCGTGGAGCGCCTCGGGCGCGAGCGGGGTGTCGGGATGCCCGTGCGCCCCGCGCGGCCCCGTCGTCAGCGTGCGCCCGTCGGCCAGGCGCAGGGCGACGCGACTCCACGCGTGCTGCTCGAGCCCGTCCGGGAGCGACGGATCCACGACCAGCGTGACGCGCTCCATGAGCGCACGCAGCACGGGGTTCCGAACCTCGCCGTCCTCGAACGAGCGGAGGTCCACGCGTCCCTCGGCGAGCGCCGCCGCGGCGCAGAACTGCATCGAGAATTTCCGCTCGAGCGCGGTCGTCGGCCGCGTGTGGGTGAGGACGTCGGGGACGACGCGGTTCACGGCGACCTCGACGGCGACCACGTCTCGCGGCGCCAGCCCGTGAGCGGCGCGCAGCTCGAGGAGCGCGTCGATCGCCGAGTGGGTGAGGGCGCACGACGGGTAGGGCTTGACCGCGATGCCCGAGGCGAGGAGCTGCCAGACGCGCCCGAGCCCGTCGAGCGACTGCTCGAGCCGCGGTCCACCGCCGAACGCGGCGACGTATCCCTGCTTGCCCTCGAGCGCGGTATCCGAGCCCGTCAGGCCTTCGCGCGCTAACTGAGCGCTGCGTATCCCGCTCAGCGCCGCGTGGCCCGCGTGGTAGGGCTTGGTCATCGAGCCGAAGTTCTCCTTGAGCCCCGACGCGTGCGTCGCCGCGATCGCGAGGGCGTGGCGCGTCTGGGTGACGTCGAGCCGCAGCAGACGCGCCGCCGCCGCGGCGCAGCCGAGGGTGCCGAGCGTGGACGTCGCGTGCCAGCCACGCGTGTAGTGCTCGGGGTTGAGCGCGGCGCCGAGGGTCGCGCTGACCTCGAAGCCGACGATGTAGGCGAGCGTGACGGCCCGTCCGTCGGCGGTCTCGGCCTCCCCCGCCGCAAGTGCGACCGCCAGGAGCGGCACGCTCGGGTGTCCCATCAGCGCGAAGTTCGTGTCGTCGAAGTCGTGGGCGTGTCCGGCCGTGCCGTTGGCGAGCGCGGCCCATCCGGGCGAGGTCACGAGCCGGGTGCCGACGACCGTCGCGAGGGGCGTACCGCCCTCGGCACGCGCGACCGCACGGACGGCTCGCGCGGCGGGCTCGCCCGCGCCCGCGAGCATCACGCCGAGCGTGTCGAGCGCGGCGAGGCGCACGCGGGCCAGCGCCTCGGGCGGGCAGTCCTCGAGCGAGGTCTTGACGGCGAACTCTGCGACCCGGGCCGTGAGGCTCACGGGGGCACGATATCATGAGTGCCGGGGTGGAGGCGGGGGTGAGGGTCCGGTTCCTCGGGTCGGGCGACGCCTTCGGCAGCGGCGGGCGGTTCCAGACCTGCATCCACGTGGAGGCGGCTGGCGCGCAGGCGCTCCTGGACTGCGGCGCCTCTTCGCTCGTCGCGATGCGTCGGTTCGGCGTGGACCCCCAGGCGATCGACACCGTCGTCCTCTCGCACCTGCACGGCGATCACTTCGGCGGCGTCCCCTTCCTCGTCCTCGACGGTCAGTTCAGGCGGCGCACGCGGCCGCTCACCGTGGCGGGCCCGCCGGGAGTGGAGGCACGCGTCCGCGCGGCGATGGAGGTGCTCTTTCCCGGCTCGACCGCCGTCGAGCGTCGATTCGTCACGCGCTTCGTCGAGCTCGCCGATCGGGTCGACCACGCCCTCGGGCCGTTCACCGTGACACCGTTCCCTGTGGTGCACGCGAGCGGGGCGCCGCCCTTCGCCCTGCGCCTCATGTGCGAGGGCAAGGTGATCGCCTACTCGGGGGATACGGAGTGGACCGAGACGCTGGTCGATGCGGCGCGCGCGGCCGACCTCTTCATCGCGGAGGCGCTCTTCGTCGACAAGCGCGTCAAGTTCCACCTCGACGTCGCGACGCTGCTGGCGAACCGCGCGCGGCTCGGCTGCCGCCGGCTCGTCCTGACCCACATGAGCGACGACGTGCTCGGACGCCTCGAGGAGCTCGGTGTCGAGGCGGCCGAGGACGGCCGGGAGCTCGTCGTCTGAGCGTCGGAGGTCCTCGCGCGATGCGGATAATATCCGGAAACTCGGCTGGTGGACCCGACCGAATTAGTGCAAAATACCCGCACCGTGATGCGCGGCGCGGCCCTCCTCGTGTCCTCCCTGCTCCTGACGTCTTCCGTCTCGCATGCGGAGCCGCCCCGTTGAGACCTGGGTGCTTGTGACAAACGGCTCGGGGAGCTTCGGTGAAGTGTCATGGCGAGAGGAAGTCACCGCGTCGAGTCGGGAAGAGTGCGTGCGGTTTCTGGAGGACGCCATCGAGTCGAAGGCGCGCGCGATGCGGGCGTTCGGACGCCGCGTGGATGTCCACGGCGCGATCGTGATCGCTCGGCATCCAGCGGACGAGCGGGTTGTCTCCGCGACGATGTTCACCTGCCGTGGCGGATCGTGAACCGGCGGTGGAGGCGATCGCGGCGCGGGGACGCTGCGACGGCTCAGCGTGCGTCGTGGAAGATGACGCCGAGCGTGTAACGCGAGCCGGAGCGTACGCGACTCACCCCGTGGCGCATCACCACGCGGTGATGCCCGCGCGCGCCGCGCGCGGGCCGGTGGCGCGTCGTGAAGATGACGATCTCGCCCTGCTCGGTCGCCACGACCTCGCCGCGTGACTGCGCGCGCGGCCGCTGCTCGAGCAGCAGGAACTCGCCGCCGGTGTAGTCGACGCCCGGGCGGGAGAGAAAGCCGGTGAGCTGCAGGGGGAAGACGACGTCGCCGTAGAGATCCTGGTGGAGGCAGTTGTAGCCGCCCGTCTCGTAGTGGAGGAGGAGCGGGGTCGGCTTGGTCTGGCCGCGGCGGCGGCAGAGGGTGAGGAGCGCGGGGAGATCGGGCGGATAGCGCGTCGCCGCCCCGAGCGCGGTCTCCCAGCGGTTCGCGATCGCCGCCAGCGGCGGGTAGGCGTGCACACGGAGCGCCTCGACGAGCGGCGGCAGCGGCGCCGCGAAATACTTGTAGTCGCCCACGCCGAACCTGTACCGGGCCATGTCCACGCGGCTCCGGAAGCGCCCGTCGTCGGCGTACAGCGCGATCAGCTCGGCGCACTCGGCGGGGGCGAGCACGGGCGGCGTCTTGGCGTAGCCCCACTCCCAGAGCGCCCCCTCGAGCGCCGCCCAGTCGAGCGCCGCGAGCCGGGCCCTGATGTCCGTGGCGACGCTCATGCCACGCCCTACTCGACGAGGCCGGAGAACCTGGAAACCACGAGCACCGTTAGCGGTACGCGTCCGGAGACTGCCTGACCGTCTCCCAGAAGTTCGGGTCGTGACCCGGGAAGATCCTGGCGCCCGTCAGCCGGGCGATCGTCTTGAGCTTCTTGATCGAGTGGAGCGCCTGCGTCGGGTTCCAGACGACGCCGGGCACCCGTTCCTTGTCGATGTGCTCTTGCCAGTAGCAGGAGTCGGCGGCGAGGATGACCGGCCCGGTCTCGGGCAGCTCGACGAGCAGCGACTGGTGGCCCGGCGTGTGGCCGTCGGTGCGCAGCACGCTCACGCCGTCCATCAGCTCGGTGTCGCCGTCCAGGAGCCGCCAGCGGTAACCCGGGAGGTCGAAGTTCTTGCGGTAGTAGAAGCTCTCGAAGAACGAGGCCGGGTAGTGCGCGTAGGCGTACTCGTCCCGCTGGACGACGAGCTCGGACTTCGGGAAGAGCTGCGCGCCTCCCGCGTGGTCGTAGTGCAGGTGCGAGATGACGACGAGGTCCACGTTGTCGGGCTCGAGCCCGAGCGCGTCGAGACGCTTGACCAGCAGGTCCGCCTCGGTGAAGCGCGCCATCGGGTCGTTGCGCATGAGACCGGGGACGGCCCGGGGCGACAGGCCGGTGTCGAAGAGGATGATCGCGTCGGAGGCGCGAACGAGCCAGCAGGCGATGGGGATCTGCACCCGCTCGCCCGAGAACTCGCCGTAGAAGAGCCCCGAGCGCTCGAAGCCCATGAAGCCGTTCTGCAGCGCGTGGAGCGTCTGGACCGCCATGCCGCGACATTCTAGCATCACGCGTCGGGCCGCAGGGACCGCGGGTGCCCTCCTCGATCATGCGGGCCAATGCTAGAATGCCCCGCATGGACTTTCAGTTGACCGAGCAGCAAGAGCTAATCCGCAAAGAGGTCGCGACGCTCGCGCGCTCTTTCTCCCTCGACTACTGGCTCGAGAGGGACAAGAAGGCCGAGTACCCGTGGGATTGGGTGAAGGCCTTCGGGAAGGCGGGCTGGCTCGGGATGATCATCCCCGAGGCGTACGGGGGCTCCGGCCTCGGCGTCACGGAGGCGACGATCATGCTCCACGAGGTCTGCGCCTCGGGAGCCGGCACCTCGGGCGCCTCGCCGATCCATTTCTATCTGTTCCCGCCGATGCCGGTGATCAAGCACGGCGCCGAGCCGCTCAAGGAGAAGTACCTGCCGCGGATCGCGACGGGCGAGATCGTCATGTCGTTCGGCGTCACCGAGCCGAACGCCGGGACCGACACCTCGCGCATCCAGACGCGCGCCGAGAAGAAGGGCGACCGGTATCTCGTCAACGGTCGGAAAGTCTGGAACACGAACGCGCGTGAGGCGACCCACATCCTGCTCCTCGCCCGCACGTCGCCCCGCGACGCGGCGAAGCCGTTCGGGGGGATGACGCTCTTCTTCACCGAGTTCGACCGGTCGAAGATCACCGTGCGCGAGATCGAGAAGCTCGGGCGTGCGGCGGTGGACTCGAACGAGATCTTCATCGACGCGCTCTCGGTGCCGGCCGAGGACGTCGTCGGCGACGAGGGGCGCGGGTTCTACCATCTCCTGGACTCGCTCAACCCCGAGCGCATCTTCACCGGCATCGAGGCCGTCGGGATCGGGCGGGCCGCGCTCGAGCGCGCCGTTCAGTACGCCAAGGACCGTGTCGTCTTCGACCGGCCGATCGGCCAGAACCAGGCGGTCGCGCATCCGCTGGCGCTCGCGTGGGCCAAGCTCGAGTCGGCCGAGCTCGTGTGCCTGAAGGCCGCGTGGCTCTTCGACCACGGCCGGCCGTGCGGCGCCGAGGCAAACACGGCGAAGCTCCTCGCCGCGGACGCGGGGTTCGAGGCGTGCGACGCGGCGCTCCAGACGCACGGCGGCTACGGCTACGCCAAGGAGTTCTACGTCGAGCGGCTCTGGCGCGAGATCCGCCTCTACAAGATCGCGCCCGTCTCGCAGCAGATGGTGCTCAACTATCTCTCCGAGCACGTCCTGGGGTTGCCCAAGAGCTACTGACCTCTCGCTGCACCGCGGCCCCTCCACGGTCCGGTGATCAGCCGGGCGCCACGGTGCCACGTGACGTACGCCCAGGCCCACTCGAACAGCACCAGGAAGCGGTTGCGAAAGCCGATCAAGAACATGATGTGGACGAACAGCCAGGCGAGCCACGCGACGAGCCCGGAGAGCTTCAAGCGCCCGACCACCGCGACCGCCGCCGCGCGCCCGATGGTCGCCATGCTGCCTCTGTCCCGGTAGCGAAACGGGCGGGTCGGCGCATCGCGGAGTCGCCGCAGCACGTTGTCCGCGACCGCGCGTCCCTGCTGGATGGCCACGGGCGCCACCCCGGGGAGCGGCGCGCCCGTCTGATGCAGGAACGCGCACATATCGCCGACGACGAACGCCTCCGGGTGGACCGGAATCGACAGGTCGGGCTCGACGAGCACGCGGCCGGAGCGGTCGAGTGGTACGCCGAGCGTTCGCGCCAGCGGCGTGGCGGCCACGCCGGCCGCCCAGAGCACCGTGCGGGTGCGGATCTGCTCGCCGCCGAGCCACACGGCGTCCGGGGTCACGCGCGTGACGATCGCGCGGACGCGTACCTCGACGCCGATGCGGCGGAGCGCGTCCGCCGCGCTGCGGGACAGCGACTCAGGGAATGTCGGAAGGATGAGCGACCCGCCCTCGAGAAGGACGATGCGCGACTTGGTCGGGTCGATCAGGCGAAAGTCGCGGGCGATGGTCTGGCGCGAGATCTCGCCGAGGGCGCCCGCCAGCTCGACGCCGGTGGGACCGCCGCCGACCACCACGAACGTGAGGAGCGCCTGTCGCTCGGCGCCGTCCTGCTCGCGCTCGGCGGCCTCGTACGCCAGCAGCACGCGGCGACGGATCTCGAGCGCATCTTCCAGGGTCTTGAGCCCCGGCGCCAGCATTTCCCACTCGTCGTGACCGAAGTACGAGTGGCTGGCGCCCGCCGCGAGGACGAGCGCATCGTATCCCATCTCGCCTCGATCGAGCACGAGGCGGCGATTCGCCAGCTCCACCTTTTCGACCTCCGCGAGGAGGACCGTGATGTTGGTGGCCCGGCGCAGGACGGACCTCAGCGGGACCGCGATATCGGAGGCGTTCAGCACCGCCGTGGCGACCTGGTAGAGCAGCGGCTGGAAGAGATGATGGTTGCGCCGGTCGAGAAGCGTGACCCGCACCGGCCGGTGGGCGAGCGCCCGTGCGGCGTAGAGCCCACCGAAGCCGCCGCCCACGATCACCACGTGCGGAAGGCTGGCTGGTCGGGTCACGCCAGATCTCTTGCACGAGACCTGAAACCTTCCGGGTCGCGTCGCGTGCTCGTGAGGGCGGAACCCTGATCCCGTTCACGCACGGGGGTCGGTCGGGCGCCCGCGCGGCAGGGCGAGCAGCGCGGCGGCGGAGGCCAGCGTGAGACCCAGCGCGATCCCGCCGAGCGCATCGGTCGGCCAGTGGGCGCGGAGCATCACGCGTGCCGCCGCCACGAGTACGATGATCACGAGGGCGGCCGCCCGCACGAGGCGTCTCACGGGCGGTCGAAGCGTCTCCGCGAGATAAAAGACGGCGCCGAAGAACGCCGCCGCCGCGGTGGCGTGGCCGCTCGGAAACCCCATCGACGCCGCCTCCGGTCGGGGCCGCCCGACGACGATCTTCAAGACGCCCTCCGTGGCCGGCGCAGCGAGCATGAGCCCGACCCACACGTACCACCGCTCGCGCGCGTGCGCGAAGGCGACGAACAAGAGGAGCGAGGCGGGCAGGAGGAGCCGCCAGCTCCCGGCCCGGTTGATCACGCGCATCGCCGCGAGGACCGGCGGTGACGCGAGGGCGAGGAGCGCCTCGCGAACAGCCGTGTCGCCCGGCAGGGAGGGCATGAAGCCGACCGCGAGCGCCAGCACCAGAAAGCAGCCAGCGCTCGCGATCAGGACCCTGCGGAGGCTACGGCGCGGGGGTAAGCCGGGCTCCACCGCCACCGCCGTCGCGGACGAACCTCAAAACGCGCCTGCCGGTCACGCGGACGGCGTGAGGCGTCCCGACGCCGGCTGGACCGTGTAGAAGACGACCGAGAGCGCGACCAGCGTGAGCCCGAAGGCGCAGACGACCGTCGCGCCCGTCGGGAGGTCGAACGCCGCCGAGGCGACCATGCCGAGCACGCTGACGAGCGTGCCGAAACTCCAGCCGATCAGAAGCTTGCTCGGGATCGTACGCCCGAACATGATACCGGCGAGCGCGGGCACGATGAGGTACGAGAACACGAGGAGCACGCCGGCGATCCGCACCGAGCTGGTGACGACGACGCCGAACGACGCGTAGAAGAGGAAGTCCCACAGCCGGACCCGCCAGCCCTCGCGGAAGGCGGTGTCCGGGTCGGTCGAGATCAGGAAGAACGGGCGCCGGCAGAGCCAGTGAAAGACGCCGATGGCCGCGTAGAGTGCCCCGACCTGCGCGACCTCGGGTGGCCGGACGGCGAGGAGGTTACCGACGAGCATCGCGCGCACCTGCTCGGCGCCGTGCGCCGCGCGGTCCGAGAGGAGCACGGCAGCCGCGGACGAGACGGCATACACGACGCCGATCACCGCCTCCTGGGACACGTGACGCCGTCGACTGCGCGTCAGCGCGAGCACGAGCGCCCCGAGGAGCGTGGCGGAGAGGCCGAACGCGTACGACTCCCACGTGTCGGCCTCCCAGCCCAGGAGAAACGCCGCGGTGGCCCCGAGCGCCGCGATCTGAGCGAGGGCGATGTCCACGAAGACGACCTCGCGCGAGAGGACGTGGACGCCCAGGTACGCGTGGATGCCCGTGAGCACCAGGCACATCAAGAACGGCGCCCACAGGATCGCGAAGAGATCGCCGACCACGCTACTTGAGGGCCTGGGCGAGCAGCGTCACGTTGAACTCGATGGTCGCGATGTAGTTGTCGGTGCCCTTGACGCCGCCGACGGCAGACGCGAAGACATAGGCCTTCGCCCCCGCTTCCTCTGCGACCCGCTGGGCGAGCTTGAAGTCGTTCCAGGGCTCCACGAGGATCACCTTAATCCCTTCGGCCTTCATCTGGCGAATGATCTGGACGAGGTGTTGCGGCGACGGCGGAATGCCGGGGCGGTCCTCGAGCGTGCCGACCTGGACCAGGCCGAACCGGGTCAGGAAGTAGATGACGTCAGGGTGGTAGGCGACGACCTTGGCGCCGCGGACGGGCTCCATGAGCTTGGTCCAGCGCCCCATCTCCTCACCGAGCCTCTCGAGGAAGGCTCGCCGGTTCCTCTCGAACGTCGGGCGGTCGTCGGGCGAGAGGCGGGAGAGCCCGTCCACGATGTTCTGCGTGATGATCGGCGCCAGGCCGGGGTCGAGCGAGAAGTGGGGATTGCCGAGCGGGTGCACGTCACCCATCGAGCGATCGACGCGGGTCGAAGGGACTTCGAGCAGCGGGATGCCACGCGAGATCTCGATCCGGCCCGCCGCGCCCCGGACGATGTTCGGGTTGTTCGCGCCGAGGACGGCCACGTCGGCCCACAAATCGAGCTCGGCGCCGTTCTCGACCAGCGCGTCGGCCCGTCGGAGCTTCAGCATCATGCTCGGCCGCACCTCGGCCTCGTGGAAGTTCTGCGTGCCGCGCGTGAGCGCATCGACCTCGACCAGGTCGCCGCCCACCGCCTCGGTGAGCGACTTGAGGTCGGGAATGGTCACCACCACGCGGAGCTTTTTCGCCGCCTGGACCCCGGGAGCGAGCAGGGCCAGCGTTGTCACGATCGCGCCGACGACAAGACTCGGACGTCGCATGGTCTAGCCTCCGTGTGTGTCTTAGAACGGGTGAGCGGGGTGCGCCCCGAGGATGAACGTGCCTTGGAAGAGCACCTCGTCCACCCGCCTCGCGCTCCCATCGTTCGCGCCGGGGGTCTCGCGGTGGGTGCGATCGGTGTTCTTGTACGCGAGACGGAAGCGGAGGAACTCCGACGGCCAGAACGTGAGGTAGGGCTCGACCGATCGCTCCTTCCCGGGGTTCGACGGGAACTCCGACCAGTCGTAACGGACACCGGCCGCCCAGCGGCGGAATGGCTGCACCTCGGCGCCCGTGTACCAGCCGAGGCGGTCGCGCTCGCGTTTCTTGATGAGATCGGTGAGGCCGTCTGCGTCGGTGTCCACCTCCACGAGCACCCGACGCAGCGAATAGATCGCCTCGCCGGTCACCGTCAGGAGCGGATGGAGCCAGCCCTCGGGACGGTACTTGTATCGCCCTTCCCAGCCGAGGAGGGTGTCGCGCTGCTTCTCCGTCGACTCGCCGCTCGCGACCGACATGCCGAGCTGCACCGCGTTCTCGTCGCCGAGCTCCAGAAACGTCCGCAGCCGGCCGGTGAAGAGCGGGATCCGGAGCGTGCCGCGGCCGAAAGCGGTCTCGTTGTCGCCGTTGAAGACGCCGGCCAGCCCCTCGAGATAGAAGGGGAGGTCGGGCACGATCGTCACCTCGACGCCCTTTTCTTGAAGCCCCTCGCCGCCGAGGAAGTTCCGCAGCACGTTGGGCCGATCGATCCATGGGAGATCGTGCTCGTGGATCATGTTCGAGTACCCGAAGCGGTTCCGCATCTGGCCGAACTTGGCCTGGGTTCCGAGCGGCAGCGTGAGGAGCGTGACGCTGGCCTCGGCGAGCTTCACACCAAGTTCTTGGCCCCGCGCCTCCTCGCCGGTCTCGATACGAACCTCTGCATACGCATACGGGTCCACCTGGCCGAAGAGCGAGAGCTCGACCTCGCGCGGGAAGAAGCGGTTCTCCTGGCCGGCGAACGTCCCGCCCTGGGCTTTCTCGACGTTCGACTGCGTGAGGTTGCCCACGAAATCGCCGGTGACCCCGATGTCGAAGAGGAGCTGGCCGGCGCCGCGTTGCGCGTAGAGCGAGAACGGCTGGCGCGGACGCGCCAGCTCGGCGAGAGACATCCCCGGGGGCGGCGGTGCCATGGCGGGCGGGCCCGCGGGGGAGGGTGCGGGTGGAGGGGTCACGGGGGCTGGCTGAGCCTCGAGCCGCCGGAGGCGTTCGGTGACGGACTCGAGCTGCTTCCTGAGCTGCTCGATCTCCTTCTTGAGTGCTTCGGCATCCTGAGCGATGGCCGGCGGGGCGAGGAACCCCACGAAGCACGCCAGGGCGACGACGAAAGCCAGAGCACGCATAGCGATCCTCCGTCTGAGAGTGTGACGGCCGCGCCGACCGACTCGACCGGCGAGCTATCCGGAGCGACGCGAACGGATGGAGGAGGCTAGCGGAGCGGTGGCGCGCGGGGGTCGGGAAGGCAGAGCGGCGCGCTGACGGCACGAGGGCCGGCCAACGCGAGGGTGAGGCAGAGCGCGAGCACGAGCCCGACGACGGGCATCGCGTCGAGCTGGGACGCGGCGGTCCCGAGCGCCGCCATGAGACTCAGGTCGTGCTCCTCGTTCCAGAGACCGAACTCGCCGGAGGCGTGGAGGTGCGGGAGACAGGCGCCCGACACGACGAGGACGGCGATGCCCAGCACCAGGAGGAGCGCCTTGAGCTTCGTCACGACTGAGAACGATACCGCACTTCGTGGCGGACGCAAAGCCATCTGGCCCTCCACCCCGCGCTACCGCGGGCGGAGCGCCATCCCGTGGGGAGCCTTGCCGACCGGGATCGCCCGCACCTGGGCGTGCGACGCGAGGTCGATCACGCTGACGAGATCGGCCCAACGATTGGTCACGAGCGCGTACCGGCCCGTGGGCTCCATGGTCACGAGGTCGGGGTAGCCCCGCTGCGCAATCGTCGCGACGATCCGGTCGTCGGCCGTCCTCACGACGACGATCTTGTTGATCTTCCGAAGCGTCGTGTAGAGATAGCGGCCGTCGAGCGTGAGGGTCGCCTCGTGGACGACGCCGGGCAGCGGGATCTCGCCCCTGATCTTGCGAGTGGCGGTGTCGATCTTGAGGATCGCCTTGTTCTCGCCCGCGGCCGCGTAGAGCGTCTTGCCGTCGGCGGTGAGCGCCAACCCCATCGCGTCGCCGCCACCGTGGACGATGCGCGCGACGACCGCCCGGGTGGCGACGTCGATCACGGTCACGTCGCCCGCGGTCTCCCCGGAGACGTAGACGAGCTTGCCGTCGCGCGAGAACGCGGTGTGGGCCGGCCAGGTCGAGACCTCGACGCGCCCGTCGATCTTCTCCGCCTTCAGGTCGTAGAAGATCACCTCGTCGTTGCTCGTGTCGCTCGACCAGTCGAGGACGAGCAGGTGGCTCCCGTCGGGCGTGAAGGCGAGGTTGTACGGGTTGCCACCGATCTTGACGCGCCGGACGAGCTTCCGCGCGTCGGCGTCGATCAGGCCGAGGTCGTGGCTCTTGTCGTAGACGACCCACGCGACCCGGCCGTCCGGCTGGAAGACGATCCGGTTCGGCTTGCCGCGGCCGAGGGGAATCGAGCCGACGACGTCGAGCGTCTTGGTGTCGATGACGGAGACCGAGTCGGACTTGGTGTTCGTGATGAAGAGCGTCGCCGCGGTGGCGGGCGTGGTGGCGCCCGCCAGGGCGGCCAGCAACAGCGCGGCGACCGGTCGCGGCACGCCCGTCCCTCTCACTTCGCTTTCTGGATCGCGGTGATCACCACGTTCGGCGGCACACCCCGTAAGGTGAATCGTACCGCGTCTCCCACTCGAATCGAGTCGGTAATTTTGGGGGAGGCGGCGCGGAAGCCCATGGTCATCGCGGGCATGTAGCCCGGGATCTCGCCGTGGGTGAGGACCAGTACGTCGATCTCGGGCAGGACCGCGCGGACCACGCCCTCGACGCTCCACTCCCGCTCGATGCTGGCCGCGGCCGCACGCGTGGTGGCGAGCTCGCGCTCGAGGTGGTTCGCCCTGAGCCCCCAGTACACATACCCCCAGCCGACGCCGACGACGAGCGCCAGGTCGATCAGGACGACGGCCTTCCACGCGCGCATCAGTGCACGTGCTCCTCCGGCGCCGGCGCCTGCACCTTCTCCTCGTTGAGCTGCTGGATCTCGGCGAGCAGCGTGTTCAGCTCGGTGGCCGCGCCGCCCCCGTGGCTGATCGCGCGGACGTAGCCCTGGCGGTCGATCAAGAGCTCGGCGTGGGGCGGGCGGGCGAAGAGGCGGTACGCGGCGACGATCTCGGCGGCGCCGTCCGTGACGACGGGGAAGAAGACGCGCGGCTGGGCGCCGAGCCGCTTGATGGCGTCGGGCGCCGCGTCGTTCGGTACCACGATGACCTCGGCCCCCAGCGTGACGAGAATGTCGTAGCGCTCCGCGAGCTGGGCGAGCCGCGGGCGCGAACCGGGCAGCGAGTAGAGGACGAGCAGCACGATCCGTCGTCCGCGATACTCCTTGAGCGCGCGCGCCGGCGTCGGGCCGACGGCGAACGTGAAGTCGGGCGCGATGAGCCACGAGCGCTCGGGCTCGACGCTCGGCCCCAGGGTGCGTGCCGCGTACGCAGAGGACAGCGCGCGGAGGAAGTTCACGAGGTCCCACCGCTCCTCCTCGCTCAGGCGGTCGCCGAACGCGGGCATCTCGGCGCGCGGGATGCCGTGGCTGATCCACCAGAAGAGGTCGCCCGCCGTGTGCTGCGCCGTGTGGGACGCGCGGAGGTCGGCCGGACGCCGGGGGAGACGGGCGCCGCCCGGGCCGTCGCCGGCCCCCGTCGTCCCGTGGCAGACGACGCAGTTCGTCCGGTACAGAGCCGCGCCCGTCGCGATCGACGCCGCCTGGTACGGCACGGCCGGGCGGAGGTAGGTCGTCGGGTAGGCGTCGATGGCGAGCGGCGGCAGCGCAAGCCCGGCGCCCGCGGCGAGGAGGACGATCCCCCCGACGAGGAGCCGGAGCCGCCACGCGCGGACGAGGAACGCGGTGGCCATCCCGACCAGGCCGAGCACCGCGACCTGGCTCCCGGCGAGGGCCCGCAGGGCCGCGCTCGGCGCGCCCTCGAGCGTCACGGGCGAGAGGCGGAAGGCGAACGGCCACACGGGGGGCTCGTGGCGCGCGGGCGGCGTGACGGTCATGGCGCCGACGACGGCGAGGATCGCGAGCGCGAGGGCGCCCTCCACGAGCACGAAGCGCGCGAGCCGCCGCATCGCCGGACGGCCGACGGTGGCGCCGTCGCCGGAGAGGCGCGGAAGATGAACGGAACGATTGACGGCCGCCAGAGCCAGGATCGGGACGAGCAGGACGACCTTCGCCAGGAGGAGGCGGCCGTATGAGGTCCCGACGAGCCCGGCGACGGTGCCGACGTTGGTCACCGCCATCCCCGTGCCCGAGAGGGCGAGCGTGATCACGAGAACGAGCGCGCAGCGGGAGAAGCGGCGCGCCGCGACGACGGCGTAGGGACGCGCGTCGGCGCCCTCCTCGCGCCCGGCCGCGCGGAGTAGAAGGGCGAGCGGCAGGAGTCCGCCCGCCCACACCCCCGCGGCGAGCAGGTGGACGCCGTCCGCGGCGGTCGCGAGCGCGGCGGACGGCTCCACGGCGGCGGCGTGGCCCGAGGCCGCGATGGGCACGAGGGCGGCAGCGCCGAGCAGCGCCGCCTCGCCTCGCGCCGCTCGCCAGTCCGCGCGCCGCTCCACGTTGAGGCGCAGGGCGAGAAACGTCGCGAGCAGCACGAGGACACCGTAGCGGACGAGCCAGACGTGGCCGGCCTGGGTCTCGAGGAGCACCCGCGCGATCGCGGATGGCTCGAGCGCGGCCGCCGTGCGCCCTTCGAGGAGCGCCGTCTGGAGAGCGACCTGGGCAAGCCCGGAGGCGAGCGCCGCGAGCGCGAGGGCGCGCGCCCGGGCGAGCAGGCGCTCTTCCCAGTGAATCGCCGTCGCGCGATCCGAGCGGCCGGCCAGCACGATGAGCGTCGTGGCGCCGACGAGGAGGAGCGAGCAGGCCAGGTGCGTCCAGCGGACGGCGAGGCCGAGTGCCAGCACCGCGCTAGTGTACAGGAAGGCGGAACCGGCGTTGAGCGGCGGGCGTTGTTCGGGTAGAGTGCCGATCACTCGCATGATCCCGCTGGTCGAAGCGTCCTGAGACCCCGCCCACAGGTCGGCAACTGATGCTCCGAGCCCTCGCGCTGCTCCTCCTCCCGGCCGCCCTCTTCGCGGCGGCGGCCGGGGCGCGGGCGCACGCGTTCCTCGATCGCGCCGAGCCGCGCGTGGGCTCCACGGTCCGAACGGCTCCGGCGGAGGTGAAGCTCTGGTTCACGGAGCGGCTCGAGCCGGCGTTCAGCAGCGTCCAGGTCGTGAACGAGGCCGGACAGCGCGTCGACCGCGCCGACGGCGCGGTGGACCCGTCCAGTCCCGCGCTCCTGCGCACCACGCTCGTCCCCCTCTCGCCCGGCCGGTACCAGGTGATCTGGCGCGTCGTGTCCGTCGACACGCACGTCACCGCGGGGGACTTCGCGTTCCGGCTGGCGCCGTGATCCGCGCCGTCTTCTTCGACGCCGGCAACACGCTGGTCCGGATGAACTACGCGGCGATCGCGGCGGAGCTCGCGACGCACGGCGTCCGGGCGACGCCCGACGAGGTCCAGCGCGCGGAGTGGCGCGCACGCGTTCGCCTGGACGAGGAGGTCTTCGCTCGGGCGCCCGGCGCCGTGTCCACCGAGAGCCGGTCCAGCGCCGCGCGCTACGTTCGTCTGATCCTCGAGGCGCTCGGCGTCATCGACGAGGCGGTCATCGACGCCCTGACCGAGTGGCGGCGGTCGTACAACGCGCCCGCCGGGCTCTTCAACGTCGCCGATCCGCTGGCCGAACCCGCGCTCAGGCTCGCGAGGGGCCGAGGGCTCGGCGTCGGCGTGATCTCGAACTCCAACGGGACGATCCGTGCGATCCTCCGGACGCTCGGCTTGCTGCCGTATCTCGACTTCGTCCTCGACTCCGCCGAGGTCGGCGTGGAGAAGCCCGACCCGCGGATCTTCGACCTTGCCCTCGCCGAGGCGCGCGTCGCGGCGCGCGAGGCGGCC
Organism: Candidatus Rokuibacteriota bacterium; assembly: GCA_003221695.1. GTDB lineage: Bacteria > Methylomirabilota > Methylomirabilia > Rokubacteriales > CSP1-6 > 20CM-2-70-11. Next base: position 578 of record QHSX01000045.1, on the reverse strand, counting down.
TATGTCGGCGACCTGTACTCGGTCGACGTGCACGGCGCGCGCGCCGCCGGCCTCGACGCCGTCCTGCTGGACCCCGCCGGGTTGTGGGGTGAGAGGGACTGCTCGAAAGCACCGGACGTGCTCGCCGCCGTTCGCCTGATCCTCGACTCGCGCTGACGACGGATCAGAGGCGGCGGGGCGACGGGTGGGGCCAGGGTGGGGTTCCGAGACCCGTAGCTTCTGGGGATTGACCCGAAGCTGCGCTTCTGAACGATAACGCTCGCGGGTAGCAGCTAGCGTGGTCGAGGAGCCCCACCCTGGCCTCGCCCGTGGCCAGGCCGGCGAACCGCTAGTCGGGGAGCGTGACGAACGGATACTTGCGGAGCGCGTCGTAGATCACACGCTTCATCGCCTCGATCTCCCCGTCGGTCCGTGCCTCGAAGCGCAGCGTGAGGTATGGGTTCGTGTTCGACGCGCGCACGAGGCCCCAGCCCCCGCCAGGGAAGAGGACGCGCGCCCCGTCGGTGTCGATCGTCTCGTACCGCGCCTTGAGCTCGCGCGTCAGCTCCTCGATCACCCGGAATTTCTCGCCGTCCGGG
>QHSX01000037.1 GCA_003221695.1 Candidatus Rokuibacteriota bacterium | reverse complement strand
CCTTGGCTGGATCGGGGTCAACACCTACTTCCCCGTCAAGATCGCGGTCGCGATCCTCGGGCAGTTCGGGATTGGCGACACGTGGCTGACCAATTTTATCGTCGTGACCGTCGTGATGGTGATCCAGGTGCTCATCGGCCTCTACGGGTTCTACGCCATCCGCACCTTTGAGAAGTACACGGTTCCGGTGACCGGCGCCGTCATGGTGCTGATGAGCATCCTCGCCTGGACCCGGCCAGGGGTGGTCAACTGGGAGCTCACCAGTACGCTCCCGCCGGCCGCCCATCTGGCGATGATCACCCTGCTCATGACTGCGATCGGAGTGGGATGGGGGATCTCCTGGGTCACCTGGGCCTCGGACTATTCCCGCTTCGTCCCGCGCACCGTGTCCTCGACCGCCGTCTTCTGGTACAGCTATGCGGGGATGTTCGTCCCCACGGTGTGGCTCGCCATTCTCGGCGCGACCGTCGCCAGCGTGACCCAGGACACCGATCCTGCCAAGATGGTCAGCGCGGTATTCGGCGGGGTCACGAGCATCCTGGTGCTCTTGATGGTGCTGCACGGCCCCATCGCCACCAACATCCTGAACGTCTACTCGGCGGCACTGGCCGCGCTCAGCATGGGCCTTCGCCTGTCCCGGACGGCCATGGCGCTGATTGCAGGCGTCGTCGGCTATCTCGTGACGATCTACTTCGTCTTCCAGCCCTCGTTCGCCAAGGCCTTCGACAACTGGATGATCAGTCTTCTGCTGTGGATGAGCCCCTGGGCCGGCGTCGTCCTGGCCGACTTCTTCATCACGCGGCGGGGCCGCATCGACGTCGACGAGCTCTATCGGGAGCCGGAGCGGAGCGCATACGGCGACATCAACTGGGGAGCGATCGTGGCGTTCGTCGTGGGTCTGATCGCCGGGTGGTCGGTTGAAGATGGCCTCGTTCCCGCGCTGCAGGGTCCCATCTCGACCAAGCTGCTCAGCGGCGCTGACCTGAGCTGGCTGGTCGGCATCGTGGTCGCGGGCGGGTTACACCTGGTCATCGGCCGGCGCGCCGTGCCCGCGCCCGTCCCACGACCGATGGGCGCCGCCAGGCGGTAGGACGTTCCGCGCCGCCACCGACAGGAGCGCTCGATGGACGAATTCTTGCGCGCGGCGATCCAAGAAGCGGAGCTGGGTCTCGCCGAGAGCGGCATCCCGATCGGCTCGGTGCTCGTTCACAACGGACGGATTCTTGGTCGTGGCCACAACCGGCGGGTGCAGCAAGGCAGTGTCGTCCTGCACGGTGAGATGGACGCGCTCGAGAATGCCGGTCGTCAGCCGGCCCGCGTCTATCGCGACTGCACCATTTACACCACGCTCTCGCCATGCGCGATGTGTAGCGGTGCGATTCTCCTGTACGGCATTCCGCGTGTGGTGGTAGGCGAAAATCGAACGTTTCTTGGTGAGGAAGACCTGCTTCGCAGCCGTGGGGTGGCGGTGGACGTACTGCAGGACCCTCGATGCCAGGAGCTGATGACGCAATTCATTCGAGCCCACCCTTCCTTGTGGGCGGAAGATATCGGCACGTAGCCCGAGCGGTGGAAGCGAAATCGGGCACTCCGGTCATCCCGAAATGCCCGATGTGGTTGGTGGGCGAAGTTTTGGCGTGACCCACGATTCCTCACCGATTACCTGATGTACCCACGGCGGTAGAGACTCAGCAGCAGCACCTCTGATGAGCACCCGGCGCGAGATCACTGAATCACCTCGTCCGCCCGCACCAGCAGCGACTGCGGAATAGTGAGTCCGAGCGCCTTGGCAGTTTTAAGGTTGAAGATCAGCTCGAACCGCGTGGGTTGCTCGACGGGAAGGTTGGCCGGCTTGGCGCCTTTGAGGATACGGTCGACGTAGTTGGCCGCCTGTCGTGCCAGTAACCTGAGACTAGGGGCGTAACTCAGAAGTCCGCCGGCGTCTACGAACTCTCGAAACCCATGCACCGTTGGTAGACGACTCTTGAGAGCAGCCTCTGCAAGGCGGATTCTGTGAGTATAGGCGCGCCCGCTTGGAAGAACGATGACGCCTTCCACGCGACGTTCAGCAGCAGCGCGTAATGCCAATTCATAGTCAGCGGCATCACGTGCCTCGACGAATTCGAGCCGTGTCTTCATTTGTGCAGCGGCAGTCTCAAGGCCTGGACGCGCGACAACGTCGGGAGGATTTGTCGAGTCCCACAAAACAAGAATCCGTTTGGCGCGAGGAAGCAACTCGACTATGAGCTGAAGCCACTTCGTGGCGAGTTCCGCCTGGTGCGTCGATACGCCGGTTACGTTGCCTCCGGGACGCGAGAGGGTGTCTACAAGTCCGGTGGCAACAGCATCTCCACTCGATGCCATGATGATTGGTGTGATTGTCGTAACTCGCTTTGCGGCTGCAACGGCGGGCGTACTCCACGCGACAATGACGTCAACGTTCGCCGCTATGAGCTCCTGCGCGAGTTCTTGAAGCCGCTCAGGCCTACCGTCCGCGCCGCGGTGCTCGAAGACAAGATTCCGGCTTTCACGGTAGCCGAGCTCTTGTAGCCGCTCAAGAAACGTCAGAAAGATCTCCCCTCTTAGGTCGATTTGGCTGGTCACGAGCGTGCCGATCCGGTACACCTTCCCCGCCTGCTGCGCCCCGGCCGCGTGCGGCGCCGAGAGGACCCCGAGAGTGAGCCCGCAGAGAAACGTTCGCCGGGTCATCATTCGATGATCTCATCCGCCTGCAGCAGCAGCGATGGCGGGATGGTGAGGCCGAGGGCCTTCGCGGTCTTGAGATTGATGACCAACTCGAACTTGGTGGGCTGCTCGACGGGGAGATCGGCCGGCTTGGCGCCTTTGAGGATCTTGTCGACGTAGGCAGCGGCGCGGCGGAACAGAACCGACTGGTCCACCCCGTACGATATGAGGCCACCCGCGGCCACGGCCTCTCGGAACACGTAGATCGCGGGCAGCCGGGATTTTGCCGCAAGATCGACGATCTGAGATAGATGGGAAAACGTCAACGACCCTCCCATACACCATGACCGCCTGGGCGCGCCGCCTGCTCATCTCGACAAAGGCGTTCTCAAGCCCGGTGGGCTTCTGCACCACCACGTGCGGAAACGTCAGGCCTAACCTAGAGGCGGCCGCCTCACCCACCGTTCGGTAATCCTCGACTCCGGGGAGCCCGGGATCGATGAGACCTCCAATACGTAAGAGTCCGGGAACGATCTCCCGGAGAAACTCTACGTACTTTTCGGCAATCTTCGGATCTGGATTCCACGTTAACCCAGTGATGTTTGCGCCCGGACGCGCCAGGGTCGCTATGTATCGCCGGCGGACTGGGTCGGACGAGTACACCATGACTATGGGAACGCTCGAAGTGACTCGTTTAACCGCATCGACGACCGGGTTGTTGGTCGCTACGATGACATCCGGTCTGAGCCGGACAAGCTCGCCTGCCAGCTCCGGCAGCCTCTCATACCTCGCCGCGGCAAACCGCCACTCTACGGTGATATCCCGCCCCTCGGTCCAGCCCAGCGCCCCCAGCGCTTCATGGAATACTTCTCTGTAGTGCGCCATAATCGATGGGGACGCGCCGCTTAGCACACCGACTCGATTGACCTTACCGCTTTGCTGCGCCTCCACAACAAGCGGCACGGACAGCGTCCCCAACGTCAGCCCGCAGAGGAACGTTCGGCGGTTCATTCGATGAGCTGATCCGCCCGCACCAACAGCGACTGCGGGATCGTGAGGCCCAGCGCCTTGGCGGTCTTGAGGTTGATGACAAGCTCGAACTTGGTGGGTTGCTCCACGGGCAGGTCGGCGGGTTTGGCGCCTTTCAGGATCTTGTCGACGTAGGCGCCACCGCGGCGGTACAGATCCTTTAGATCTACTCCGTAAGCCATCAGGCCGCCCTCTGCCACAAACTCGCTGAAAGGGTACACACCACCGACCCGATACATCTTCCCCGCCCGCTGCGCCTCGGCGACGAGCGGCGCGATGAGGATGGCAACGGCGACGATGAGCGTGGTGGTTGTGGATCGCATGCTTTGGCCCCCCAACGATCCGGCCGGTGAACGTTGAGGAAGTGCGCCAACGTTAGCCCGTCCGAGGAGGGCGGTCAACCGCCTTGACAACCTCTAGGTGGGCGCACATGATCCCGTCACCGCCTTGACCATACACGTAAGTTACTGCTGGAACAGGGGGTGCGGCATGCGTCGGTATTTCCTGCTTCCTTCCCTTCTTGTCGTCTCGCTCGTGATCGATCAGGCATCCGCCGAAACGCTGGTGCAGTGGACAACCGAGCAGCGGCTATACGTGTGGCTGAAGGTGAATCAGACCGAAGCCCAGCGCTTCTTGCCTGCCCAGTGGGAGGTAACACCCGCGCCGTCGGGACCGACGAGAGGCGCGAACTTCCTCGTCGGATTCCTCGACCAGACGCTCACCCTTGACGGCCAAGGCAAGCCGATGGGAAGCGGAACAGGACGAGGCGTTGTGTTCGGGGCGCCAGCAAAGAACAAGGACACCGGAGAAGCCGGCTTCTTCGTCACACGTATCTTCGGCTCCGGCGGGGCGTTCATGCCTCCAGGCGCATATAAGAACACGCTGCCAGCAACCGTGCGCTTCGAACGAAGCCAAACGGGCAATGATGGGGAACCGCCCGCGACGCTGGAATGGTGGTCCGTGAAGCCTGAAGGGGGCGGGTCGCTGGAAGTCCGCGTTCAGTACCGCGCTGCTTCTCCCCAGCGTGTCAAGGCTGAAGTGAAGGTCTACTCGTCGGTCGAGCCAACCTTTTTCCGGATCTACCGGGTCGAGCAGGGCCTCGATGTCGCTCGCAGCATTCCAGACGGTGTCGATCGCGTTCAGGTATTCCAGTTGCGGGTCGCCGTGCCAGAACTCGCGAAACTGTTTGACGGCACTGAGCAGGTCGTCGGCGTCCTCGCTCTCCCTTTCTACCTACGCAACGTCTATCTTCCTTAGACGACGTTTTCGTACGTTCTCCACCGTTGGACAGAGCACGGACAGTTTACGCAGCGACGGGCACCCGACCGTAGTCGAAGTGCCCGTC
>QHSX01000036.1 GCA_003221695.1 Candidatus Rokuibacteriota bacterium | reverse complement strand
GCCACTGACCCAGTGTCGGTCATCACTGTAGTGGACGTCCGGGAGGCCTTTGAAGCGCGTCGCCAACCCTTCCCTCACGGCCGCTTTGCCAATAAAGCGCTGTCCCCAGGGCTCTGGCCCACGGGGCATGTCCAACGAGCAATCGTCGGCAAAGAAATCCATGATGACGTCGAGATCGTGGGCATTGAATGCATTGGCGATTGCCTTCAATGTCTCGTCCGAGACCGTTTGCTGCTGGACCATGGCTTTCCTCCATTAGCTCTCACGTTATGTTGAGCGGCGCGCTTCGAACGCGTCCGCTCGAACTAAAGTTAGAGTGCGAATAGGATAACAGAGCACATTGGGTGATCCGGCCGCGACCATCACGGCTGCTATGCACCTCCCGGCCTCACCAGGTACCGCAACCGCAAGCGGTCGAATAGGCGTATGTTGAGCGTGCCGCGCTGGCGAACCTTGAAGGGGGTAGACATGAAAGTCCTTATGGTCGCTTCGGTCATCGCGTTCGAGGTTGGCACGTTCGGCGTGGCAAACGCGGACGAGGCATTGCGCCGCGAAGCCACCGCCCTGTTCGGTCAGGTCAAAGCCAGCACTGCAGCGCCGTCGCCGCAAGTCGAGCTCGGCCGCGCGCTTTTCTGGGACACGCGGCTCTCCGCCGACGGCAAGACCGCGTGCGCGAGCTGCCATCCCGCGCGCGACTGGGGCGCCGACCGGCGCCGCTTCTCGCCGGATGCGCGCGGCGCGCTCACCTCGCGGCATTCGCCGACCATCTTCAATTCCGTGAGCCAGCCGATGCTGCGTTGGCTCGGCGATCGCAAGAACGGCGCCGACCAGGCCGAAAGCTCGATGACCGGCTCGATGGGCTTTGCTTCGAAGGACGCCGGCGTGGCGAAGCTCGCCGAGCTGGAGTACATGCCCAAATTCCGCGCCGCCTTTCCGCAGGACGCACAGCCGCTCAGCGCGGCGAACTACGCCCGCGCGCTTGCGAGCTACGAGGCGACGCTCACCACGCCGGCACCGTTCGACCGCTTCCTCGCCGGCGATGATAGCGCGCTCACCGAACCGCAAAAGGCCGGATTGAAGACGTTTGTCTCCACGGGCTGCGCCGGTTGCCACAACGGCGTCAATCTCGGCGGCACGACGCTGCAGAAGTTCGGCCTAACGAAGGACTACTGGCTCGAGACCGGCTCCGAGAAGCCCGACCCGGGCCGCTTCGCCGTCACGAAGAAAGAGGAAGACCGCTACGTGTTCCGCGTTCCGATGCTCCGGAATGTGGCGAAGACCGCGCCGTATTTCCACGACGGTTCGGTCGAGCGCCTGGACCGCGCGGTTCGCGTCATGGCGAGCGTGCAGCTCGGACGGACGCTCGACGATGCCGCGGTCGCCAGCATCGTTTCATTCCTGGATTCGCTCACCGGCGATGTGCCGTCCAACTACGCGCCGCCGGGTCGGCAACCCGAGATGTAACCGGAATCACGCCAATGGCAGCCGCCATCGATTCGCATCCAAGTTTCCTCGTCCAGCTGGTTGCGCTCGAACGCCCGGTATCAGCCGCGGCCGAAGGCCGTCGGCTGCATGCCGAAGTTAGGCATCCATTCGGAGCTATCGCCATTTCCGCGGATCGCGCCAAAGAAGACGGCCCCCGGTGAGTTCCGTCAAGCCTGGTGGGCAGCGCCCATCGCCACGCCCAGTCAGTCCGCCGTCAGGGCTGCAAAGGACCTTCCCGGTCGAATCATAAAGAACGCTCGGGATGTCACAGCACCTCGGGGGCACGTAGTAGAACGTCCGGCCATCGACCTCGTACTGCACGATCAGGGACGGAGGATTCGCAACGGGCTGGGCCTGGATCTGTGTGATCAGGACTCTGACCCAACGCGGCACTTCGTCAGCCGCGCCCGCCGGTGACTCGCCACCATGCACACTGGCGGCGGCGACCGCTGCGGCGAGGCATGCTGCCGTGAAAAGGCGCTTCACTTCACGTCCTCCGGCGCAGCCTAACGTTAACGATCAGCGCGCGCGAAGCGCGTCAGCTGAAGCGTGGCGTTAGGCGACAAGTCGCCCGCAGTGACCTCCCTACCGGTCTTCATCCAGTTCGATCACTCCCGAAGCAACATACCGGCGAACCCGGTTCGTTGTAGCCAGTTGTTACACGAGGGCTCCTTCGGCCAGCCTACTGATGGCGTCACGGTCAAGACGACAGAGTCGGACGTTCTCCCGGACATTCGCCCCATTCTTACGGTAGAACTCAATCCCGCGGTGGTTGTGTATGCCGGCCGCCCACTCGATCCGCCCGCAGCCCCAAGCACTCGCTGTACGTGCGATATGGCGAAGCAGCGCCGTCCCTATCCCGCTGCCTCGGGCCTCCGCGTCCACATACAGGTCATCGAGCCAAATCCCGGGCCGGCCAAGGAAAGTTGAATATGTCCGGAAGTAGGAGGCGAATCCCACGGCAACGCCATCGACCTCGGCCAGCAAGACCGAGGCATGCGGCACTACTCCAAACAGCCCCTCTCGAATCATCTCCGGAGTAGCCTGAAGCGCCCCAAGTCGGCCATCGAACTCCGCCATGCTCCGAATAAAGCGAAAGATCAGTTGGACGTCCGCGGCCGTGGCGTCCCGGATCGCGACTGAACGAGTCGTCACGTTGTTGAACCCCCAGGCTTCATCGGCGCCTAACCTGGCGCTGAGCCGACGCGAGCGCAGCGAGCGGCCGGCTCCACCGCCGAGTTATGCCGTTCGTCACTACCGCATCACGCAACCACAGATGTGCCCTGACCCTGGCGCCATCAAGCATCCGCGCGACGCGCGATCTCCGCCACGAACCGCTGAACCTCGCTCGCGCCACTGTCCCCAGCCGACACCCCACCCTTCCGCCAAGCCAATGCCGACCGGATGAGCGGCGCCCATTCCGGGAACTCGCGTTGCGCCCAGGCCGCAGCCACCACCTTCGACGGCTGATCACCCACACACAGCGTGTACCACCCACGACACATGGTGAGGATCGCGTACGCCTGCGCCGGCAGAGAGTCACCATCGCGGACCCGGCTCGGGAACCGCCGCATATGCTGGCGAACCGCCGACTCAAACGCCTCCCTCGACATCGGCGGAATGAACGTCTCAACGGGCGGGCCGAAGAGCGTAATGGCGCTCTCCCTGGCTGGATACCAGTTCAAGACCCAGTCCGGACCGCCCTCCACCACGTGAAACGGCTCACCCGGACTGATCACCGCCATACGCGCAATCCCTTCCCACCATCGGCTGAGCGCGGCAGCCGAAACGTAGATGACCTCGATCCGACGAGCCCACACCGGATTCTCGGACGCGAGCGCGTCGTGCATCCGGCCAAGCCGCGCGACCAGATCATCGCTCGGATCGGATGTGAGCACCGCAATCAGATCGATGTCGCTCACGTCCACATCAAAGTCGCCGACTACCAGCGACCCGAACAGGTAGAGTCCCGCCAGCGCAGAACCGGCGGCCTCGCGAATGGCATCGCGAATCCGAGCCACCAATTCCTCGACCTGCGGCGGCCAACGCCCGCCCTTGCCAGACGCTACCGACATCGATTCGCAGTCAATCGGCATAACGCCGCGGTGAGCGGCGCGCGAAGCGCGTCCGCTCTACTGCGAAGTTATCCGTTCCGTCTGCGCTTCCAAACGCGGGGGTTCCTCGCGTAGTGGAACACTGCATAGACCACGACCTCGATAGCTCTGACCTCGTAAAACACCGCATAGGGAAACCGCCGGAGGAGTGCTCGTCGCACTGTGGGGTCGACGAGTTGATACGCCTCAGGATTGCGGCGGATCGACGCGATGCACCTGTCGACGGCAGGAAGAAAGCCCGCCGCACGCCCAGGAGCCTGCGTCTGGTACCAGCTGTAAGCTTCGTCAAGATCAAGCTCGGCCTCCGGCGTGAGGCGAAGCCGCTTCACTTCCGACGTCTGAGCTTGGCTCGAACCTCCGCCCAGGATTTCGCGGCCGATGGATTGCGAGCGTGCGCACGACGGCGCCGCGCCAGTTCTCTCCGCTGTGCGTCGGTTACTGGGATTGCCTCTGGCGTCTCCGCGAGGCTATCCCAGATTTCCTCGAGCAGGCGCAGCCGGTCCGCGACAGTGAGCGATCGGATCTCCGTGCGCACGGTGCTCATGCTCGTATTCTCCACTTCTCGTTCCGGAGCTGCAAGCTTCGCCTCAGTACGGATAACGCCGGGCATGAGCCGCGCGCGTGAGCGCGGCGGCTCCATGCCCATGTTAGACGCCGCGCGCACGACACCCACTGCTCCCGCACGGCACCGACCCGCGGTCCGTTACTCGGCCAGGATCGCATCGTCTCGATGGGCTCGTAGCGACCGAGCATATCTTTCGCAAACCTTCTCGATTGTTCCCGCATCCACCAAGCTTTGCGCTTCAAGCCCGAAGACCGTCTTCGTGAAGCCCAGCGCTCGGAGCTGAGCATGCACGGTGGGGGCCTCGTGGGGAGGGTAGATCGTGGCCGGATCCCCCAGGGCAATGTGGCCAATGGGCACACCGGTGCCCGCGACGCATCGTGTGCCTACGTGTACAACCGCGTTGATCGCCACCACCACACCTTGCTCGAGGACGGCGCCGTTGAAGACTGAGGCACCAGTGGCAACAAAGGCGCGGCCGTTGACCGTGGCGCCGGCGATATGTGCATGCGGGCCGATCAGGACATGATTGCCGAGAGTGCACGGATACCTGCCCGCGCCTCGGACCACCGCATTCTCCATCACGATGCAGTGCTGTCCAATGCGGACTGGCGCCCCTTGGGAAGTGATGACCGCACCGGCTAAGACTACAGACCCGGACCCGATGTGGACGTCGCCGGAAATGACCGCAGTCGGCGCAATGACGGCTTCGGGATCGACGACCGGTCGCTTTCCGAGATGCTCGGCAAGCATGTGTTCTCCTGACTTTGCTGCGAGCGTCTAACGCCGGCGATAACCCGCGACGGCCGAGCAGCGCGAAGCCGGCGTCGGGTTCATCGCGAAGTTAGACCACGGGTCGCGTGCCGACCAGCACCGGTTGAAAGAATCGTCCATCCACGCGCTCAACGTTCTCGAAGCCAACTGCGCGCATCAGTCCGGTGACCTGCGCCACAGGGATCGCAAGATAGCTGGTCTTCAGGACCGTGCCTCCTGCTTCT
>QHSX01000092.1 GCA_003221695.1 Candidatus Rokuibacteriota bacterium | reverse complement strand
GGCGCCCCGGTGAAGATGAAACCCGGCTACGTCAAGTTCCTGCCGGACTGGGCGCCCGTGAATCTCGCGCTGTCTCAAGGCCGCGCCGGTGGAGAGGGGACGATTGATCACATGGGCATCCAGGTGGACGCGCCGGAGACTGTGATGGTTCAGCTTCGGCGCGTGAAAGCGGCAGGCGTACCCGTGCGTGAAGAGATGGGCGTCAACTGCTGCCACGCGAACCAAGACAAGTTCTGGGTGCAGGATCCGGACGGCGTGGAGTGGGAGGTCTACCACCTCAACTACGACCTGGAGGGCGAGCTCCGTGCCGGCGTCTCGGCCGAACGGTCTGCCAGTGGTCGAGGAGACCGGGTGTTGCGCTCCACGCCCGAGCGGCACATAGCGTCGCATGTCGCGTGAGCGAGGCGGCGGTCGCTGCCCGATGCTCCATCAGTCGGACTAGTGCGCTCAGCTTCAGAGGTTCGCCGAATGCCGGAGGGAAGGCCGTAAAAGACAGCGGACCTGTCCTCCGGCTCCGGAGCGGCGCTCAGACCTTCGTGAGCTTCCCCGACTGGTCGCTCTGATCAGCGCGGCCTCAATCCATCTCCGGGGCCGCCTGAACCTTTCCCTTTCGGGGGAGGTCAAGAGCTTTTGGGGTGGCTCACCCGGCCTCGCGATCGAACGCCGCCGTGAGACCCGCTGGTCGGATGTGTAGCAAATACAGCGTCGGACACTCGCGCCTCGCCCGGAAGCGCCCGTCAGAAACGGCAGACCGCTGAGGGTGGAACGTGGACCACCTGATTGATACAAAGGGGGCCGCTTCCGATGCGCTGGAAGCGCCTAATTTTATTGGTGAGCCGTCAGGGACTCGAACCCGGGCCAGCCTGATTAAAAGCCAAGAAACACCATGATAACTCTTCAATACTTATAAACTCCTACCGCACCAAACAGTGTCAAACAACGTCAAGCTCCACACCTATTCCACACCATCATAGGACTGCTGGTACGTGCGGCGTGAGCGGGCTTCGCGGTGATTTGAAATGACCCCGAGCCCTCATCGCGGTTTGCTTCAAACCCTCGAGGCTCTGCCGGGACTGGAGTGACTATGGCATCTGGCGGGCAAGGGTCGAAGGAACAGTCCGATGACTTACAGCCTCAACTCGTGTTTCAGCCTTGAGAGGGCGAGCCCATGGCTAGTGATTTCACCAACTTCCCCGGCGGGTGCCACGGCCCGGTGCCACTCGAGACCGCGGCCGGCTCCGAGAGGCCGATACCGATTCGATGATCTCCAGACGCTTCATCACATCACGTGCGATCACGAAAGCTCGGTTCGTGCACCGAAACCCTGTCAGCACCTCTCGGCCCATCCCTGATTTGGCGAGGGGTTTTCTTTTCTCCCGTTGACTCGAGTTGGGTCATTGGGGCCGCGTCTGCCACTGTCGCGGGCACGTTTTGGAGCGCTGCGCGCTCCAGTTGGTCCCGATATCGTCATGCGCCCTTCGCTAGAAGGTGGCGGCTGAGCCGTGGCGAAATGGAGCAGATCAACAACTACCGCGAGAGCTCCAGACGCACGATGGCCCAGCCCTGCCGTCGCAATCGGTCATCGATCAGAGGTCGTGAGCGACGATCGGCATGCCGACGTTCTGGCCTCCGAGTACTTGGCGTCTTCCGACGTTCGGCCGAGCGGCAATCGAGGATGACCGCCACTCTGCGATTGTCGGCGAAGGCCGTCTTGAGGTGTTCGTAATAGTCCAGGGCGTCACGAGACACGATGAAGAGCAGACCTGGACCTGCGGCGGATGTTCCCTTCCGATCGCGTTCACGACGGTGCCGTCGCGAGTCAGTGGGCATCGCTGTTCCATCGAGCAATCGGAGTGCCAATACGGGAAAGCTTATGATCCGTCGCCTCCTTTCGTAGATCACCAGCGCCAAGCCCACGGCTCGCGCTGGCCCATTCGGCACGAGCGCCCAACAAGTCGGGCTCGATTTTCCGGAAATGATCAGCCCGGACACCTGGACCGCGGAACCGTGGATCGTAGGGTCCCAAGGAGAATCCCCGAGCCATCTGACCATGACTGGCCAAATAGTCTGATCAGTTCGAAAAGCGCAAGAGAATCACGACGGACGAATTTGTAGAAGGGACAGGGGTGCCGCTTGACGTCCATACGGGGCGCGCGGATCATCGAAGCTTAGCGCAGCGGTTCGCGGGGGCCGTAGAGTGAGATGTTTGCGCGCCCGGCGTGCGAGGGAAGCGCGGCTAGCGAGACGCGGCGCGTGGGGGTGAGCGTCCAGTACCCGAGCGAGACGTACCGCGCTGTCTAGCGGGAGGGGCTGAGCGCGGTGGACAAGCGAATCGCATCACCCAAAGGAGCGACATGAAAGCGGGCCGAGTGGACGGCAAGGTGGCGCTGGTGACCGGCGCGAGCCGAGGGATCGGGCGGGAGATCGCGCTGACGCTGGCCCGGGAGGGTGCATCGGTGGGCGTCAACTATCTCGCGGATCCGGAACAGACCCCGCTGGCCCATCAGGTGGTGGACCAGGCCCGGCAGCTCGGCGCGAAGGCCCTCGCACTCCCGGTCGATGTCAGCGACGCGGCGGCGGTGCGGAAGGTCGTCACGGGGTTGATCGACGCGTTCGGCCGGATCGATGTGGTGGTCACGAACGCCGGGATCATCCACCGGCGGCCCCTGGTTGAGGTGACCGAGGCCGAGTGGGACCGGGTCATCGCCGTGAACCTCAAGGGCACCTTCAACACGATCCAGGCGACGCTGCCACACCTGATCCGGCAGCGAAGCGGAAAGATCGTAACGGTCACCTCGGAGCTAGCCCTGGTGGGTCGGGCGGGGCTGGCCGCATACGCGGCCTCCAAAGCGGGCGTGATCGGGCTCACGAAATCCCTGGCCCGCGAGCTGGCGCCGCTCGGGATCAACGTGAACGCCGTGGCGCCCGGGCCGACCGACACCGAGATGCTCCGCTCGAATCCGGCGTTCCGGGACGAGAACAAGGCGAACATCCCGCTCGGCCGCTGGGGCCATCCCCGGGACATCGCGCTGACGGTCCTGTTCCTGGCGTCGGCCGACAGCGACTACTATGCCGGCCAGGTCCTGAGCCCGAACGGAGGCGTCGTCATGTAGATCCGGTCCCGACGGCGGCACGCCACCGGATCGAGCAGAACGCCGAGGGCCGTGCTCAAGTGCACCTCCGTCACCGCGACCAGGTCCTCGATGGGGATGAACTCGTCCGGCGCCGGCATGTCATTGGATTATGACGTCGTCGCCGGTGCCCGGCCCCCGCGGCGCGCTGCGCCTTTGGCGACCCAGGCGGAACTGGCTCTAGCCCTTCTCGCCGATCCGCACGTCGCTCGGCGCCTCGGGCTCACCGATCACACAGGCCTCGCCGGCCAGCTCCGACCGGTTCTCGGGCAGCCATCCGGTTCTCCACGCGCCCTCGGCAGCCACGCTGCCCACGTGGTAGCACGAGTTTCGCGGGATGCACGGGCTCGGCAGGGCCTACACCTTGATCCTCCACCTCGGTTCAGCGGCCGGCCCTCGCGCGTGCTGATGCTCGAGGAGTTGCTGGACTACATTGCGGACGTTCCCCGGCCTATGGTTCACACACGGCCTTGAGCTGACGCGATGGGTGGCGAGCGAGGCGTCCGGAGCGGGCCTGAACGGGCAGCCCGTCCTCGTGCCCCCGCGGAGCGGAGCATCCGCGCCGCCCCGGCGACCTACCGGTCGCTCCCCCCGGCCGCCAAGTGCTCGATCCAGTAGTGGTGGGTCTTGGCCACGACCGTCACGACGTTCTTGATCTCGCCACTCAGGGTGAACCGGGGACCGGCCGGCAGGTAGAGGATCGTCCCTTCTCGCCGCGCCAGCACGTTCTCCACGACGATGGCGCGCATCAGCCAGATCGCCATCTCTTGGCTCGCGCAGACGATGCCGACCCAGCCCGGCGGCCCGTCGGCGACCACCTCGAGCCCGGTCACCATCCGGATGCCGCGCTCTAGCTCGCGCACCACCTCCGCGTATCGCGTCCCATCCGCCAGCACCTCTTGCCGCGCGGCCGGCTCCAGGAGCGTGCCGCGGTGCGGCGGTCCACCCGCAAGCGCCAGCTCGCAGAACCCCTGCCACAGCCGGTCCCACGCGACGCTGCCGTCAGCCCCGAACTCCAACCCCGCGGTCCCCATGGGGGCGGAGCTCACCGTCACACTCGGGTCGCGATACCGGGGCGGCAGCATCGCCGACATGCGAGCCTGGAGGCCGGCGAGCGGTCCGAAGTCATGCGAGTGGGCGCTCCGGAGCACGCGAAGCAGAGCCGGATTGACGTACGCGCTCTCCGCTCCGTCGCCGGACGAGAGTGCCTCGAGATGGCGCCGGACGAGCGCCCAGACGATGGCTGGATGGGACGACAGCGGCCGCGCCACCGAGACGCTCACGCCCGAGGCCTTGGCCGCGCCGGCCGCGTGTTCCGCCAGACCGCGAAAAGCGCGGCCCGGGAATACGAGGCACGGCACCGCGACGATGAGCTTCGCGCCGAGCCTCGCCCATCTGCCGATGACCTCGCCCACACTCGGCCCGGTCAGATCCAGGAAAGCATAGTCGACATCCCGGAAACGGTGTGCTTCGTACACGAGCCGGGCCAGCCCGGCCAGCTCGGCATTGGCGGTCGGGTTGGCGCCGCCTCCGCCCACGATCACGACCACGGCGTCCTCCGCAGGAGCGCGCCCCTTCGTCTCGCGAGCTCGATCCCCCAACATGCGGGCGAGGTCATCGGGATCGAGCGGCGCGCCTCTATGGACCCGTAGCTCGGGCCATCGCCGAAGGACGCGAGCGATCGCCCGATCGGCCCGTGTGTCATCGCCGCCCGTCCGGGCCAGGCCCAGGGACAGCACGACGAACCGGGAGATGCCGCGCTCGATGCCCCGTTCGACCGCAGCCCCCAGGGGGTCGCCCGGGCCGTCCAGGAGGCATCCCTCCACGTCGTGACCCAGCTTCGCGGCGAGCCGGCGCGCCAGGCCCGCCAGCGATCGTCGGGGCACGGCGTCGCCGTGAGCGAGCAGCAGGGTCAGGGGGGTGTCCATGGCGGTTCCAGCATGCACCGAGTCACGTACGTTCACCAGACCCCGGTGGCGCGTCCGGTGGTCCCGGTGATAGGATCGGGCGCGGCGTGCCGGCGCGTCTGAGCGGCTATCGGGCGCCGTTGAGAACAGGAGGCCACTGCTCATGGCGGAAGACCGGCTGAACCTGCCCTTCACCGGGCTCGTGTCCTTCATGCGCGCTCCGACCTGCGATGACTTCGACAAGCTGGACGCCGACATCGCTATCCTCGGCACGCCGACCGACGAGGGGTCGCCGTGGAAGCCCGGCGCGCGGTTCGCGCCGCGCAAGATCCGGGAACTGTCGGTGAAGTATGCGGGCTACGGCCCCCTCCAGCACCAGAAGGGGTACTACGACATCGAGGAAGACCGTCGCTACCTCGAGTACGAGCGCCAGCACCACCGGATCGTCGACTGCGGCGACTCAGACATCATCTACACCAACGTCCGCAGCACGTTCGACAACATCACGCGGGACGTTAAGCGCATCCTCAAGGCCGGCGCCTTCCCCGTCGTCATCGGCGGCGATCACGCGGTGACGTACCCCGTGGTCCGGGCGTACGAAGAGCGGCTGAACGTTGTCCACTTCGACGCGCACATGGACTACCGCCCCTTCGTCCACGGGGTCCAGTGGGCGAACGGCAACCCGATCCGGAACGTGGCGCAGCTCAAGACCTGTCATCACATCATCCAGGTCGGGATCCGGAGCCTGCGCACCAGCCAGGCAGACGTGGAGGATTCGCGTGCCCGGGGCAACGACATCGTCACCGTGCCCGAGTTCCGCCGCCGCGGCGCGAAGGCCATTGTCGACCGCCTCCCGAAGGACGAGCCCGTCTACGTCTCGATCGACATCGACGTACTGGATCTGCCGCTTGTCCCGGGCTGCGCATCCTCCGAGGTGAATGGGCTGTCCTACGACGAGCTGCGGCAGACGCTCTTCGCCATCGCCCGGGCTCGAGAGGTGATCGGATTCGACTTGGTCGAGGTCAACCCGATGCTCGACGTGGCGTCCCACAACACCTCGCAGATCGCGGCGCAACTCATCATCGAGTTCCTCGGACGGATCGTGGAGCATCCCGGGTACCGGAAGCGTCACCGGAAGAAGCTGCCCGCCCGGGCGGCCGTCGCCTCGAACGGTGCCAGGCGGCGGCCGGCCGCGCGCGGCAAGGCCTCCGACGGACGGCCTGCGCGGGTGGGCGCGTGACCAGCTCTCCGCGGGAGTTCGTGATCCCGGCCGGCCACGCCCGGATGTGCCGTATGCGCGCCCGCGAGGCGGTGACCATGAACCTCTTCGCGCACTCGCCAGTGCTCCCGGAGAGCCGCTATCTTAGTGCCGTCTCGCCGGCCCGCCCCGGCGACTCCGTCACGCTGCTCGCGCGCAAGGACCTCATCGCGGCCCGCTCGGCGTGCCCGCAGGACCTGGCGCTAACCGACGCTTGGCGAGTGAGCGACCTGACGGTGCGGCTGTCGTGAGAGGCGCCACCCGCCTTGACGCCTCGCGAGGAAAGATGCTTTACTCCGGCTGACTCGCTGACTCTGACTAGCCTCCCGAAGGCCGATTCGAGGAGACCAGGCGCATGCCGAAGCAATTCATCCGGAAGTTCGACGCCTCCACCTACAAGCACGGGGCCCGCGGCATCTACTCAATGGCGATCCGCACCCGCGGAGACTACGTCTTCCTCCGCGGGCAGACCGGCTTCGATCTCGACGGCAACTTCGTCGGGAAGGGCGATCCCGGGGCCCAGGCCGAGCAGGCGAGCAGGAACATTAAGCAACTCATGGAGGAGGCGGGGGGCAGCATCAAGGATGTGTGCAAGCTCACCGTCTACGTGACGGACGTGTCCTACCGCCCAGCCGTCTACAGGATGATCGAGAAGCACTTCGAGGGCGTCCACCACTGCAGCACGGGTGTCGTGGTGCAGGGGCTGGCGCTCCCCGAGCTCATGGTCGAGATCGACGCGTTCGCCGTGATCGACCGGTGAATATCGCGGGCCGGCCGGAAGACGAAAGGAGGCTGTGGCGATGACCCGCAACGACGAGCACAGGGGCGGGACGCGGGACGGCATGACGCGACGGCGACTCTTCGAGTTGGCCCTGGCAGGCAGCGCCATCGGCGTGGTCGAGCCACTCGTCAAGGATCAGGAGCGGGGCCGGGCCTGGGCCGAGACGCCACGCTCGGGCGGAACGCTCAAGATGGCCTGGCCCAGCTCGCCCCGGACGATCGACCCCGCGCTCACCATCCAGGGCGACGAATACATGATCACGCAGAACGTTTACGATAACCTGACCCGGGTCGACGAGAGGCTCCAGGTGCAGCCGATGCTGGCCACCCGGTGGAGCTCCGATCCCCAGGCGCGGGTCTGGACGTTCCACCTGCGGCAGGGCGTCAAGTTCCACCACGGGCGGGAGCTCAAGGCGAGCGACGTAGTCCTCACGTTCGAGCGAGTTCTCGATCCGAAGACCGCCTCTCCGGGCCGGACAGCCCTGGGGCCCATCGAGAAGGTCGAGGCGGTCGACGACTACACGGTCCGGTTCCGAATGTCGGCCCCGTATGCCGACCTGCCCGTCAACCTGGGCGTGACCTTCGGCCGCGTCCTCCCGGCGGACCGGGCTGACAAGATCGTGAGCGAGCCGTCCGGGACGGGGCCGTTCCGCCTAGTCGAGTTCAAGCCGGGCGAGCGCACGCGCCTGGTGAAGTTCGCGGACTACTGGGACAGGCCCCGGCCCTACCTCGATGAGCTGTGGCAAGTGAACATCCCGCAGCACGCCACCCAGGTGGCGGCACTTAGCGGCGGCGACGTCCAGATGATGTTCGAGGTGCCGGTGGCTTTCATCGGCACCCTGGAGCGGGCGCCGGGCGTCTCCGTGGGGTCCGTGAAGAGCACGTCGTTCCAGCCCGTGATCCTGGCGACCGACCACAAGCCCTTCGACGACAACCGGGTCCGCCTCGCGATGAAGCTCCTTCTGGACCGGACGGCGGTAATCAAGGCAGTGTGGCAGGGGCGCGGCACCGTGGGCAACGACCATCCGGTTCCCGACATCAACCCACTCCACGCCCCGCAGCCGCAGCGTACGCAGGATGTTGCCCGCGCCAAGGCGCTCCTCGCCGAGGCGGGACACCCTCAGGGCTTCAGCGCCGAGATCTGGACGTCCAACGAGCGGGTGGGCATGCAGGAGCTAGCGGTCGTCGTCCAGCAGATGGTGGCCCCGGCCGACATCAAGCTGGAGGTCAAGACGGTCCCGTGGTCGGTCTTCAACGCGAACGTTTACAAGAAGAAGGCCCTCTACATCAACAACTGGTTCGGACGGGCGACGATCGACGAGACCGTGTATCCATACTTCCACAGCAGCGGTAGCTGGAACGAGGGCAAGTACTCGAACCCGAAGCTCGACAAGCTGCTCGAGAACGGCCGGTCCTCGACGGACCCGGCGAAGCGGAAGGAGATCTACGCCGAGCTGCAGCGCGTGATCTCGGACGAGGGCCACTACGCCGTCACGTACTTCACCCAGTATGTGAGCGCGGTGCGGTCGAACGTCAAGGGGTACACGCTCCACCCGCTGCGGTGGTGCGACTTCCGAAACACGTTCCTGGAGGCCTAACGCCGTAGTGCGGGCCGATGCGGGTCTTCGTTTTCGTCGGCCGGCGGCTGCTGCTTCTGGCGTTGGTGATGGCCATCGTGTCGGTCCTGATCTTCGGCATCGTCCAGATCCTGCCCGGCGACGTGGCGGTGATGATCCTCGGGACCTCGGCAACTCCCGCCGACCTCGCCTCCCTGCGGCAGAAGCTCGGCCTCGATCGGCCCGCCGCGCTCCGCTACGCGGACTGGGTGGGCGACGCGATCCGCGGCGAGTGGGGCACCTCCCTACTCTACCAAGTCCCCGTCCGCCCGCTCGTGCTCGAGCGGCTCGGGAAGTCGGCAGTGCTGGCGCTCGTAGCCCTCGCCGTCGCGGTGCCGCTCGCCATCGCACTCGGCGTCCTCTCCACGCTCCGGCGTAACCACTTCCTTGATCAGGCGGTGGGCCTTGTCACCCTGGTGGCCGTCTCGGTCCCCGAGTTCATCACGGGCACGGTCCTCATCCTGGTCCTCGGCCTCCAGTTCGGACTCCTCCCGCCGTCCAGCCTGATCGACCCGCGGGCCAGCCTGTGGTCGATCGCACCGAGCTTGGTCCTGCCAACGCTCACGCTGGTGCTGGCCCTCCTTGCCCACATGACCCGCATGACCCGGGCCAGCATGCTGGACGTGCTGGAGAAGCCCTACATCCGGGCGGCGCGCCTCAAGGGGCTCCGCCCGCGCGTAGTGATCCTCCGGCACGCGCTTCGGAACGCGCTCTTGCCGACCGTCGGCATCGTGGCCATCAACGTCGGCTTCCTGATCGGCGGCATCGTGGTCGTGGAAACCGTCTTCGCCTATCCGGGCCTCGGCCGGCTGATGGTCGACGCCGTGAACCACCGCGACGTTCCGGTGATCCAGATGGCGGCCCTCGTGATCGCACTGACGTACGCACTCGCCAACCTGGCGGCGGACGTGGTCTACGCGTACCTCGATCCGCGCATACGGTACTGAGCGATGTTCGCTCCTCTGGGTGTGCCGGCCGAACTCGCTCCGGGACCCGGCGCCCGCGCCGCGATCTGGCGTGGGGCCGAGGTCGCGTGGGCCCTTCTCCTGGGGTCCCCCGCAGCGATGGTGGGCGCCCTGCTCCTCGTCATCCACCTGGGACTGGCCGTGTTCGGCCCGGCGCTGGCCCCCTACCACTTCGCGCAGTTCAACATCCTGCACACGCTCGAGACGCCCTCGCGCGACTTCCTCGGGGGCACCGACCAGTTCGGCCGCGACCAACTCAGCCGGGTCATGTGGGGCGCGCGCTCGACGCTGCTCCTCGCGACGGCGAGCACGCTGCTCGGCGTCGGCCTGGGTGTCGTGGTGGGGATGGTGGGCGCCTTCTACCGGGGATTCGTCGACGAACTGCTGATGCGGATCATGGACGCGCTCATGGCGCTCCCGGCGCTCCTGCTCGCTATGCTCCTCCTCACGACGGTCGGGGCCAACCCGGTCTACGTCGCGCTGGGGATCGGCGTCGTGTTCATGCCGCGGTCGGCCCGCGTCGTGCGGGGCATCGCGCTCAGCCTGGCCGCCGCCGAGTTCATCGACGCCGCCCGCGCTCGCGGCGAGCGCGGTCTCTACATCATCTTCGCCGAGATGCTGCCCAACGCCTGGGCGCCGATCATCGTCGAGCTGACCATCCGGTTCGCCTACGCGATCCTGCTGGCGACCTCGCTCGGGTTCCTCGGGCTCGGCGCCCAGCCACCGGCGCCGGACTGGGGCCTCATGATCAACGAGGCGCTCCCGTTCCTCGCTCAGGCGCCGTGGCTCGCGATCCTGCCAGCCGCGGCGATCTCCAGCTCAGTCGTGGGCGCCAACCTTCTGGGCGACGCGCTCAGCGACCTGCTGGCACTGCGCCGCCGGGGCGAAACGCTGTGACCCGGGCCCCAGGGGGCGAGCCGGTCCTCGCCGTGCGCGACCTGCGGGTCACGTACCGAACTGGGGCGGGCCCGGTCCGTGCGGTGAAGGGCGTTTCGTTGGTGCTGCCGCCTGGCCGGGTCCTCGGGCTCGTCGGCGAGTCAGGGTCAGGGAAAAGCACGGTCGCGCTCGCGGTGATGGCGGCCCTGGAATCTGAAGCCGAGGTCACGGGCGAGGTGCGCTTCCGCGGCGAGAACCTGATTGGGAAGCCCGAGCGCGAGCTGCGACGTCTCTGGGGCCGGCGGCTCGCGATGGTCTTCCAGGACCCGACGAGCACGCTCAACCCGGTGCTGACCGTCGGGGACCAGCTCGTTGAGGTCCTCGTCGAGCACGAGGGGCGCGGCCCCGCAGAGGCGCGGGCCCGCATGCTTGAGCTGTTCGCCGCCGTCCAGCTCCCGAACCCCGCGGAGATTGCGCGGCGCTACCCGCACCAGCTCTCCGGCGGCCAGCAGCAGCGGGTCTCGATCGCCACCGCGCTCGCCTGCAAACCCGCCCTGCTCGTCCTCGACGAGCCGACCACCGGGCTCGACGTGACGACCGAGGCCCGGATCCTGGACCTGGTCGACTCGCTCCGGCAGCGGACCGCGGCCGGGATCCTCTACATCACCCACAACCTCGGCGTGATCGCGCGGCTCGCCGACGAGGTGGCGGTGATGTACGCGGGAGAGATCGCCGAGCAGGGGCCGGTCGGCGCCGTCTTCGCCCGACCGCGGCACCCCTACACTGTCGCGCTGCTCGACTGCCTGCCGCGGATCGATCGCCCGCCCGCCACGCGGCTTCTACCGGCCATCGAGGGCACCCTGCCCGACCCACGTGCCGAGGTGTGCGCCTGTCAGTTCGCGCCGCGGTGCGCGCTGGCGCAGGAGCGGTGCCGGGGGGAGCATCCGGGCTGGTTCGAGACCGCGCCGGGCCAAGGCGCCCGCTGCTTCTACTGGGAGCGGGTCCCGCCGCCGGGCACCGTCCGGGCCCCGGCCCTCGCCAAGCCACGCGGCCGGGCCAGCACGCGTCCGGTCCCACTCCTCGAAGTCGTAGACCTCGTCCACCACTACCGTCAGGCGGGCGGCCTGACCGCGATGCTCGGGCGGGCGCCGATCGTCCGGGCGGTGGACAGAGTGTCGCTCGGCGTCGTCCCTGCCGAGACCCTCGCGGTGGTCGGGGAGAGTGGGTCGGGGAAGACGACGATCGCTCGCTGCGTCACGGGGGTCCTCCAGCCCACCGCCGGCGAAATCAAGGTCGACGGCCGGCCGGTGCCCCGCCGGCCGGCGGCGCGCCCGCGGAAGCTCCGGCGGCGGCTCCAGATCGTCTTCCAGAATCCAGACCTCACGCTGAACCCTCGCCGCACGATTCTCGAGGCCGTCGCCCGGCCGCTCCGGCTGTTCGGCCTGGTTGACCGACGCACGCGCCGAAGCGCGGCCGCCCGACTCCTTGAAGCGGTGGGCCTCGAGCCGCGCTACCTGGACCTGTTCCCCGCCCAGCTTTCCGGCGGCCAGCGGCAGCGCGTGGCAATCGCGCGGGCCTTCGCCTGCCGGCCCGACCTGGTCGTCTGCGACGAGCCGACCTCCGCCCTCGACGTCTCGGTGCAGGCGACCGTCCTCAACCTGCTGGCCTCGCTTCAGGCTCGGGAGCACACGTCCTATCTCTTCATCTCGCACGACCTCTCAGTCGTACGCCACATCGCCAACCGTGTCGTCGTGCTCTATCTCGGGCGCATTTGCGAGGCGGGCCCGACCGAGGAGGTCTTCGCGCCGCCCTGGCATCCCTACACGGAGGTGCTCCTCTCCGCGGTCCCGTCGCTCTCCGCCACGTCGGTCACCGGAACGATCCGCCTGGAGGGACCGGCGCCAAACCCAGCAGTGCTGCCGTCGGGCTGTCCGTTCCATCCCCGCTGTCCGCGAAAGCTGGGTCCCATCTGCGAGCGCGAGATGCCGCCTCTCGTGACGACCGACCGTGGGCACGCGATTGCCTGCCACATTCCCCGGGCCGATCTGCTGCGCCTGCAGACGGCAGCCCCGGTTCCGGTGTCCTGACATGGACATCCTCGAGAGCTACCGGGCGCGGTCGGTTCCCAAGGAGATGGCGTTCTCGGAGGTGGAGTACCGCGGGCGGCTGGCGCGGGTCCGCCGTGGGATGGACGCCCAGGGCCTCGACCTCCTCCTGCTTCATCACTTGCCGAGTGTCTGCTATCTCACCGGCTACCAGACCCCGGTCTCCGATTGGTACAACTGCCTCATCGTCGCCCCTAACGGACCCCTCACGCTCCAGGTGTGCGACCTCGAGGTCGGCCTGGCGCTCGTGCACACGACTGTCGAGCGGATCCTCAGCGTCGGCTGGAACCGCATGGACGAGGCGGCGGTGCAGCTCCTCGACCTCCTGCGCGAGGTCTGCGTCGATCGTCGGCGGATCGGGATCGAGCCGAGGCGGACGGGTCTCAACGCTCACACATACCAGCTGCTGCGGGACACGTTCCCGAAGGCCGACCTCGTGGACGCATCCGACCTCGTCCCGCGGGTCCGCGCGGTCAAGTCTCCGGCGGAGCTCGAGTGTCTCCGGCAGGCCGGGCGCTTCTCGGTGGCCGCGATGGAGGCCGCCGTCCGGGCGATGCGTCCCGGCGTGACGGAGAACGGCATCGCCGCCGCGGCCGTGGCGGCGATGATCGAAGCCGGGAGCGAGTTCTTCTGCACGGACCCCTGGGTGCGCGCCGGCCATCGCTCGGGCATCATCCACGCGACCTACAAGCGGCACTTCGTCAAGCTGGGCGATCCCGTCATCATCGAGCTGGGCGGGGTTTACCAGCGCTACACGGCCCCGCTCTACGCGACCGCCGTCATCGGCCGGCCGTCGGATCGCCTCCGGCGGCTGGCCGATGTGGCGCTCGCGACGCTCGCGCTCCTCTATGAAAACGTCCGTGCCGGTCGCACGGCGCACGAGGTCGCGCGCGCGGCCGCAAAGGGGCTCGCGGGCGTCGATCCCGAGGTGTACCTCAGCGAGTACCACGCCTATCCGGTCGGCCTCGGCTTCCCGCCCGAGTGGTCCGAGGATTCCATCTGGATCGTCGAGGGCTCGGAGGAGTCCTCCAGCCCGGCACGACCTTCCACGGAGTGCGGTCGCTCCGGATCCCGGGGCTCATGGCCGCCGGCTTCAGCGAGACGATCGCCGTGACCGAGACGGGCTGCGAGATCCTGACGCCACACCGGCGCGACCTGATGGTGGTGTGAGGCTCGCTCCCATGGCGTCGAGCGCGACAGCCGAGCTGGCCCGGTTCGCGTCCGCCCTGTCGCTCGCCGACGTGCCAGTGCCCGTGGTCGGGGCGGTGAAGCGCCTCGTCCTCGATCACCTCGGCTGCGCGCTCGGGGGGAGCCGGACGCCGCTGGCCCGGGCCGCCGCCGACGTCGCCGTGGCCGACCGCGGGAGCGGCGCCACCGTGATCGGCACGCGCCGGAGGGCGGCGCCGGGCCCGGCCGCATTCGCCAACGCGATGGCGGCCAACGCCCTAGACTACGACGACACCGGCGCCACGGGACACCCGGGAGCGACCGTGATCCCGGCCGCACTCGCCCTCGCTGAGGTGGGCGGCCGGTCCGGCACCGAGCTGATGACGGCTGTAGTCGCGGGCTACGAGGTTTGGGCCCGTATCCTGGCCGGGGTCCAGCCGAGCTGGGAACGCCGCGTCCAGGTTTACGGGAGCGGCGTTACCCAGACCTTCGGGGCGGCGGCCGCTGCGGCCCGACTCCTCGGCCTGGGCTACGAGGAGATGCTGTGCGCGTTCGGCCTGGCCGGGGCGTTCGCCCCCCTCCCCCACGAGGCGAAGTTCGGCTGGAACGAGGACCAGCTCTCCTGGGTCAAGGACAACGTCGCCTGGCCCGCCGAGGGGGGCGTGCGCGCGGCGCTGCTCGCGGCCTCCGGGTTCCGGGCGACACGGACCATCCTCGACGGGGATCGGGGCCTCTGGCGCATGCTCGGCTCCGACCGCTGCGACTTCGATCGCATGGTCCACGACCTCGGGACCGACTGGGAGCTGCTGCGCGTCTCGCTCAAGCCGTACCCGTGTTGCCGGTGGATCCACTCGACGCTCGACGCGGTACGGGACTTGGTCGCGGGGCAGGGCCTCCGCCCGAGCGACGTGCGGAGGGTCACCGTGCGCTCGATAGAGGCGTTCCGGGCCTGGTTTCACTCGCGGCGCCCGGCCAGCATGGTAGACGCGCAGTTCAGCGTGCCGCACGCCGTCGCAATGGCAATCCTCGACCGGCCCCCGCCTGAGTGGTGGTGGGACGCCAACCGGACCGACCCCGCGGTCCTCGACCTAATGGACCGGGTGGAGCTCAAGACCGACCCCGCCGCCCAGGACACGTGGGCGACGATCCGCCACTCCGCCCGCATCCCCGCCACGGTCGTCATCGAGACGCCGGGCGGCACGGTCGAGGCGAGGCGCCGGCACGCGCGGGGCGGTCCCGACGAGCCGATGACGAACGAAGAGACCGAGCGGAAGTACCGCGAGCTGGCGGAGCCCGTCCTGGCGGCGGCCGGAACCGCCCGGGTTCTTGAGCTCGTGGCCAAGCTGGAACGCCTCCAACCCGTCACGCTGCTCACGACCGCGCTCGCGCCAGATGGAGGAGACGGCTGATGCCCGCGCCGTTCGACCGCTCCGAGTACGCGGCCCGGCTCCGCGGCACCCGGGCCGCGATGCGCGCGGCCGGCCTCGACGTCCTGCTGGTGTTCCACCAGGAGCACATGCTCTACCTCGCGGGATACGACCAGATCGGCTACTGGGTCTACCAGGCGCTGATCGTGCCGGCGGCCGAGGAGCCGATGACGGCCGTCGTCCGCAAGGTCGACGAGTTGCTGGTCCGCGAGGGCGGGATCGTGGACGACGTGCGCCTCTGGCTGGACGATGCCACACGCGATCCGGCGCAGCAGACCGCCGACATCCTGGCCGAGCGGGGGCTGATTACAGGGAAGCGCATCGGGATCGAGCGCAAGAGCCACGCTCTCCTGCCCTACTACTACGACCTCCTTCGGGACGCCCTCCGCGGCGCGGAGCTCGTGGACGCCTCCGATCTCGTGACGGAGCTGCGCCTCGTGAAGTCCCGGGCCGAGATCGCGTGCATGCGGCGGGCGGGCGAGATCATGGACGCCGGCGTCGAGGCCGCCTGGGAAGCGCTCCGCCCGCGCGTCCGCGAGTGCGACGTCCACGCGGCCGTGGTCGCGGCGATGTACCGGGCCGGCGGCGAGCACCCGTCGGTCGCGCCGCCGATGGGGACCGGGCCGCGGACGCTGACGCAGACCCACGGCGGCGCGACCACGCGCGAGGTCCAGGCGGGCGACCCGTTCCTCCTCGAGGTCGGTGGCTGCTACCGGCGCTACCACGCGGTCTGCATGCGCACCGCCTCGCTCGGTGCGCCCGGTGACCGCATGCGGTCAATGTACGAGGCGATCCGCGAGGCGACCGACGCGGGTCTGGCGGCGATCAAGCCCGGTGTCCGGACGGCGGACGTCGCCTGGCTGGTTCACGAGACGATGGCCGCGCGCGGCTACTCACGCCGCGGTCAGCACGTGGGATACGGGATCGGCCTCGGCTATCCGCCCACGTGGATCGACAGCCTGCGGATAAAGGAGACGGACACCCACGTCCTCCAGGAAGGCATGACCTTCCTTCTGCACTCGGGGCTCCTTGCGCCCGAGGGCACGTTCTATGTGGCGCTCGGGGACCCCGTGCTCGTCACCCCCGCCGGACACGAGCGGCTCACGCGGCTGTCCCGCGACCTGGTCATCCCGTGATGTTCGACCTCGTCGTGAGCGGCGGGACCGTCGTCGACGGCAGTGGGGCACCCGGGTACCACGCTGACGTGGGCGTCGGCGGCGAGACGATCGCCGCCATCGGGGACCTGGGGCGGGCGGAGACGCGCCGCGTGATCGACGCGACGGGCCTCGTCGTGGCGCCCGGCTTCATCGACCCCCACACCCACGCGGAGGGGGCGCTCCTCACGGATCCGCAGCACCCGATGGGTCTCCGACAGGGCATCACCACGGAGTTCCTCGGGATCGACGGGATGTCCTACGCTCCACTCTCGGCGGCGAACTACCGCCTGTATCGGCGCTGGCTGGCCGGCCTTCTCGGCGATCCGCCCGAGGACCTCGACATGTCCAGTGTCGCCGCCTTCCGGCGCCACTACCACCGAAAGGTCGCCGTCAACACCGCCTACCTGGTTCCGTTCGCCACGGTGCGGCTCGAGGTGCTCGGGTTCCGGGACGCGCCGCTCCGCGGCCGTGACCTGGAGGCCGCCGGCCGCCTCGTGCGGGAGGGCCTCGAGCAGGGCGCCGTCGGCTTCTCCACCGGCTCGAAGTACTACCCGGGACCGTGGGCCGAGACCGCCGACCTGATCGCCCTTTGCGAGCCGGTCGCCGCCGCCGGCAGCGTGTACATGTGCGAGCCGCGTCGGGCGAACCTCGAGCGGGCACACGGTGGCGACGGCGTCGCGGAGGCACTCGAGATTGCCAGACGCACCGGCGTGCGTCTGCACTTCGCCCACTACCGGACGGCGCCCGAGACCGCCGGGCGGATTGACGTGATTATGCGGCTGATCGACCCAGCGAAGGCCAAGGGGCTCGACGTCACGTTCGACATCTACCCTTACCCCTCGGGCAGCACGATCGCCGTGAGCTATCTACCGGGCTGGGCCCAGGAGGGCGGGCCCGACGCCCTCCTCCGGCGCCTCGCCGACCCGGGAGACCGGCGCAAGGTCGCGGAGACGCTCGACCACGACCCCTCGGTGCCGCTCGACCAGCTCGTCTGCTCCTACGTGGGCAAGGAGAAGGCGCTCGAGGGGATGAGCCTGGTCGACCTCGCCGCCCGGGCCGGCTGCACGCTCGGCGAGGCGCTGTGTGACCTGCTGCTCTCGGAAGAGCTGCGGGTGGGCCACGTGGCCGCGCCGCCCCGGAGCGTCGCGCTCTGGCGCCAGGTCAGCCGGGACTGCATGCAACTGCTCAGCCGGCCCGACTACATGGTCTGCAGCGACATCACCCCGGCAGGCAGCGTGCCGCACCCCCGGTCGTACGGCGCCTTTCCCCGGTTCCTGGGCCGGTTGCGACGCGAGTTCGGCGGGCTCTCCCTCGAGGCGATGGTCCACCGGATGACCGATCGACCGGCGCGCCGGTTTGGCCTCACCCGCCGGGGGCGCATCGATCGAGGCTACTTCGCCGACCTGGTCGTCTTCGACTCCGAACACGTCATCGACACGGCGACCTACGACGATCCTCGCCAGTTCCCGGTCGGGATCCCATTCGTGGTGGTGAACGGTGAGGTGGCGGTCGACGACGAGCGGCTGACTGGCGTGCTCGCGGGGCAGGCGGTGCCCTAGGAGCCTGTCGGAGAAAAGTTGGTGACCACATGCACGGGCGCCGCTAACCTGCGGTCTATGGTGAAACCGTTCCGCCCGTACGACCT
>QHSX01000011.1 GCA_003221695.1 Candidatus Rokuibacteriota bacterium | reverse complement strand
CTGGTGCTGACGCGGGTGGAGCGGCGGTTCGGGATGGAGGCGGGGGGGTCGAGCTTCCTCGAGGAAATGGGGTTGGAGGCGCAAGGGGTGGGGGCAGGCTAGGGAAAACGAACGGCGCACGGTACCCGGTCGCCCACCACCTCCGCGAGCCCCGGCCGCGCCACCAACACCACGCGGAAGAGGCCGGCGCTCGCCGAGTGGTGCCAGCGTGCCTCCCACTCATAGCCCCGGGCGCCGCGCGGGCGCACGGCACGGGCGTTCGCGGTGTTCGCCTTCTGAGCCGCAATCACGCGGCTCCCCGGCCACTGGTCGGTGGACGTGGCTCCCGTGAACACGACCGCGACCACGAGGCCGTTCCGATCCACGACCGCGGCCCACATGTCGAGATTGAAGCCCCCATTGTGTTCATTCCGGGCCTTGACCAGCGCCGCCTTCAACTGGTCAAAGCCGGCGATCCGACTCAGCGTCACGTCGAATGTGGGTCCACCGATCGTGTTGTCGCCGCATGCCGCGGCGGCGGCGAGACTGCCGGCGGCGATCCCGAGCCGCGCGGCTTTGCGGGAGAGGTGATGGAGACCGAGCATGGCGATCCTCCGGATAGATGGGTGAGGTGCGGACCCGGGTCTGGACGGCAGTTCGTGATCGGAGTGGCGTCGCAGGAAAGGCGTCAGGGCGAAGGCGAGGAGGCCGTTCTCGGGCCGAGCGACGAGCATGGCGTGCCGATTCGAGCGTCGCGATGCTCGCGATCGACACCTTGCGGTCGATGGTACCTGGCTGCCTGTTCTTGGTGCTGGGCTAGCCGGGCGCTGCGTGATGGCGCCATGCGTTCGTCCCTCTGACTCGCCCGGGGCGGGGAAGGAGATCGACCGATGATGATGATGATCAAGGTCGCGCGCCCATGAAACGAGTGGGCTGGATCGTGAGTCTGGCCGCAGCGCTCTCGAGCGGTGCCGCGTGGTCACAGGAGAGTTTTGCCGCTCTGCTCCTGAAGGACTCGCTCTCTTTCACTCTCCCCAGAGATTATTCGCCAGTGGCAGTGGTCGCCAACCCGGACGTGCTGTACCAGTTCGCGATGAAGTCGAGAGCAGGCAAAGTCGAAATCCGGTACGCGATCTTCCCGAGTTCGAACAACCCGGAGGTCGGCGCAGCCTTCTTGCAAACAATCTGTCTCAACCTCTCCAAAGGAAAAGCCTGCAACATCCGTCCTTTCCCTCATCCGGCCGTCAAGACGGAGTTCGGCGCCGACGGGGGCTTCACTTCGATGACGGCATTGGATTCCCAGTTTGGAAGCGGTTACACCTACTGTATGGCCAACCTGATTCACAAGAACGATGTCGCCGACGTCGTCACGTTCTTCCTGTTTGACGATATGAAGGTCCTGCAGTCGTTGATCTCCCAGGACGAAGTGTTCCACGCTCTGAGGTTCAAATAGCCGGCCGCGTGCCGATCGTTTGGCACGCGGGGTACGAGGTCGACATCGGGCCGCACCCGTTTCCGACCAGAAAGTATCGCCTCGTGCGGGACGCCCTGCTCGCCGAGGGCACCGTTGCGCCCGCCGACCTCGTCGAGGCCGCGCCGGCGACCGACGATCAGGTCGCGCTGGTCCACACGAGCGACTACCTGTGGAAGATCAAGACGGCGACCCTGAGCGTGGAGGAGCGGCTACTGCTCGAGGTCCCCTTCTCCCCGGCGTTGCGAGACGCCGCGTGGATCACGGCGGGCGGCTCGACGCTCGCCGGGCGCTTGGCGATCAATCACGAGCAGGGCGGGATCGCGGTGCATTTGGGGGGTGGCTTTCACCACGCCTTCCCCGATCACGGCGAGGGGTTTTGTCTCATCAACGACGTGGCGATCGCGATCCGCGTACTCCAACGGGAGGGGATCATCCGGCGGGCGATGGTCGTCGATCTCGACGTGCATCACGGCAACGGCACGGCGGCGACCTTCCAGAGCGATCCAGACGTTTTCACGTTCTCGATGCATCAGGAACGCAATTACCCCGCCTGGAAGCCGCCGAGCGATGTGGACATCGGGTTGGAGGACGGGACGGGAGACACCGAATATCTGTCCCTGCTCGAGCGGCACCTGCCGGACCTCGTCGCCCGCGACCGGCCCGATCTCGTGTTCTATCTGGCGGGAGCGGATCCGTACCAGTTCGACCAGCTCGGCGGGCTGGGGCTTACGCTCGAGGCGTTGCGACGGCGCGACGCGCTGGTGTTCGAGCGGGCGACGCGCGCGGGTGTCGCTGTGGCGGTGTGTCTCGCGGGGGGCTACGCGGTGCGCACGGACGACACCGTAGCGATCCACTGCAACACCGTGCGGGCGGCACGCGAGGCGATGGTCTAGGTGCCTCTCCGTGCACCTACCAGGTCGGTGCCTTCGCCGCCACTCGCGGCACCGCGACTCGCAGCTCCCGGCCCGCGCCGGTCCAGCGGGTCAGCAGGTCCTTGGCCCACAACAGCTCCCAATCACGCACGCTCTGGGTCTCGACGGTGACCCGGAGCCAGTCGGACGCGTCGCGGTAGCGCCGCTCACTCAGCGCTTTGATTCCCAGGTAGTAACTCACCTCGGCGCGGCGATGCGGCGTGCTCGCGAAGGGCAGGAGCGTTGCATCCGGCTCGAGGCCCAGGAGGCACCGCCCTGCCAGATGGTAGAACCGCGCGTCCGGGCGGCGATAGAACGCCATTAGCTGGGCACGGCGCGTCGGATTGCGCTTCGGATCCTCGAGCCAAGCGAGCGTCCGCACCAACCAGTAGTACGATCCCTCCGCGCCCTCGTCCGGAACCGCGTTCAGCTCCCAGAGCAGGTCGTACAGGCCGTTGCGATAGATGGACAGCGCCTGGCGCCGGGCTTCCAGCGGCGACCACCGCGCCGCGAGCCAGGCGCGCCCGGCGCCCGCGCCACGCGCCGCGACAAGGTAGCGATAGAACTCCACCGCCTCCGCGTCGTCTCCGCCGGCAGGAGGCAAGAGTCGTTGCTTCAGCACTAAGGCCAGCGGGAAGAAGCCGGAGTCAGCGGCTGCCGCGGGGATCGTGCCCAGCAGAGTGGCGGGAATGCCGCCGCGCGCTAGCGCGTCGAAGGCGCTGTCTCCTATGGCCGAGGCGCGCCGGCCAAACGCGCGCGCGAACGCGGGCCCGACTACGTGTCGCCAGTCCGCAGGGGAAAGCGGATGCTGCGAATCGTTGAGCACGACGGGGACGGCCTCGTAGCGGCGCTGCGCCCAGAGCACCTCGGCCAGAGTGGTCCGCGCGTCGGGCGAGCCGGGATAGCGAGCGACCACCCGCTGCGCCAGGTCGTCCGCCTCGTCGACCCGGCCCGAGGCCAGCGCGATCAATGCCGAACGCTGCAGCACACCCAGCTGATAGCTGTCCTGCAGCGGCTCGAGCAGCGCGTACGCCTCCTGCAGACGACCCATGCGCTGATACAGCACCGCCAGCTTGATGCTGGCGAAGATGTGGTCGAAGCCGCGGTCCGCACCGTGGGTCGCTAGCCACGAACGCGTGACGCGCACGGCATCGGGCACGCGACGCGCCTCCACCAGCATGTCCACGTAGCGCCGCCGCTCGTCCCAGTTGTCGGGATCTTCGGCCAGCAGTCGCTCGAACGCCGTAAAGGTCGCGGGCGTGTCCGCCGTGATTCCGAGCAGGTACCTCAGGGCGTTGAAGCGGGCATCGAGGGCCAGGCTGCGATCGCGTGCCTGGGCGGCGAGCGCCCGGGCATCGCCACGGTAATGAGCCTCCCACACCGTGAGCTCGGGGTAGTCCACGCCCGCCACCGCGAGCAGGCGCTGGTCGAGCCGCTCAGCGAGCGGCACGTCGCCCAGCCGGTCGGTGGCGACCTGGGAGGCGCGGCGCAGAGCGTGCGGCCGGCTGTCCAGGCGCGCGAACGCGGTGCGGGCCGCGGCGGCATGGCGCTCGTCCGTGTAGCGCAGCAGCTCGCCGATGTCGTCGAGCGAGCGACGCAGCGCGGGCTCGCTCAATCCCCGTACCGTCCGCAGCGCATCGAGCAGGCTGTCGACCGAGCCGTGCCCGGCGTCGACCGCGGCTCTGCCACGACACCAGCGCGCGACGTCCTCCCACAGGCCGGGCGGCGCATCGTCAAAGGCGCCCACGAAGGCCGCCGAGGCCCGCACCGAGGCCAGGCCGTCCACGTAGTGAATGCAGGCGCGCTCGAACGCCGCGTGCAGCTGCGCTCGGAAGTACAGCGCGTACATGTCGCCGTTCAGGAACGGCCCTCCTCCGACCCGCGCGTCGAGGGCTGCCAGATCGCCCTCGAAACGGGCGAGCGCGTCCCCGCCCCCGCTGCCGGCGTCCGCTTGCAGCACATCGTCCCAACCCACGGCGGGGCTCAGCGCCCTTCCTCCCAGCAGACGCCCCAGCGCACGGACCAGGCGGTAGAGCGTGTACGAACGTCGCGTGAAGGGAGCCAGCTCGGCGGCGAGCGTCGGGGGCATGAGCGGGATCACCATGGCGTCGGTCTCGAACCGGCTCGTGGTCACCGCGGCGCCCAGGGTCCCGGAGCTCGGGCGCCGCACGCCCAACGCGTCCAGCGCTTCACGGAAGGCGTGGCTATCGCTCAAGTCGGCGATCGCACTCACGTACAGGTGCCGCGTGAGGGGCGACGATTCATCGTCCGTGGCGGCGCTGCGCAAGCTGGCCCGGTCGCGCGTGACGAAGAGCCGCACCGGGTGGCCGGGCGGGAGCCCTACGGTGAGCCGCGCCGCCTCATGCGTGTAGCCCATGTGCTCGGCGAGCAGCGCCCGCGCTTGGGCGACCGCGTCCCCCTGCTGCACGGCACCGGCCAGCGCTGTCGTGGCGAGGGCACGCGCAACCAGTGGATCGCCCACCACATCCTCTTTGGGCAACTGAATCGCGAGCAGCACGAGACCGGAGGCAGCTAGGGGCAGCCACCCCGGGTGACGACCGCGGCGCCACCCGGCGTCCACTACGCGGAGCGCCGCGCCCAGCTGCGGCGCGTTCAGGCGCGCAAGCAATGCCGCCACCGTATCGCGTTCCCGCCCCGAAGGACCGCCGGCTGTGTCGAGGGGATAACGCTGGACGAGACGCTCCGCCCAGCCCTGAAGCAACGCGCTCGCGTCCTCGAATCCCGG
>QHSX01000010.1 GCA_003221695.1 Candidatus Rokuibacteriota bacterium | reverse complement strand
ACCGGGCGCGACGCGCAGCACGCCTTGCGGCCGACCTTCAGACGGCCTTGATCGCACGGGCCGTGTCCAGGGAGGCATCACCGGAGCCGGATCGGCTGCTCGCGGTTGCGAAGGTCGCGGAGATCCTCGAGTTCACGGAGCAGTACGTTTACGAGCTCATCCGCCGCGGTCATCTGTCAGCCGTCCGTTCTGGGAAGTACGTCCGGGTCAGCGCGTCCGCCGTCGACAGCTTTATCAAAAACGGTCCACGCGATGGCGTTGACTCGGCGGTATACCATCGGCACAGGTCGTCTGGTGGATGGCCCAACGCTGCGCCGACTCAGGATGCGCGCAGGCTTGACACAGGCGGCGCTCGCCGCCAAGCTCGGCGTCGCGGCGAACAGCGTCGCTCGCTGGGAGCGCAATGAGCGGACGATCGCGGAGCCGATGGCGCGACTGATCCGGCTGACGCTCGAGCCGGCGAAGCCCAAGCGTAAGGGAGCCTGAAATGGCCTGCATCCGCAAGCGGCGAGGCAAGTACGTGGTCGACTACCGCGATGGAGCAGGCATCCGACGGTGGGTCACCTGTGAGACGCGCCGCGAGGCGGAAACCGTCCTGCTAGAGAAGGCCCGCGAGGCACGGCAGCCGACTCGGCCGGTCGTCGATCCGAACATTACGGTGTCGGCTTACGCGGAGCACTGGCTTCGCGAGATCGCGGTCACGATCAAGCCGAAGACCCAGAAGAGCTATGGCCAGGCGCTGCGCCTGCACATCCTTCCCGCGCTCGGGCCGACGAAAGTCAGGATGCTCCAGAGGGGGCGCATCAAGTCGTTCCTGGTCGAGAGGCTCCAGCAGGGCAAGGTCCGGACCATCACCGAAAGCGAGGTGACGAAAGAAGTGCGCCTTCCGCTCGCGCGCGACAGCGTGCGGGTCATCCACGCGACGCTCCGCGCGCTGTTGAACGCGGCCGTGGACGACGGCGTCATCGTCGCGAATCCGGCCAACAAGCTCGGGCGCACCCTCCGGCTCGTCGTCAACGCCAAGACCCGTCAGGAAGAGGTCAAGGCGATGACGCGAGATCAGCTCGCGGCGTTCCTCGTCGCTGCGCGAAACGCGCCGACCGTCTACGAGCGGCGACACTACCCGCTGTTCCTGCTCCTGGCGCGGACCGGCATGCGGCTCGGCGAGGGGCTCGCGCTCCAGTGGGACGACGTGAACTTCGCCGAGAGGGAGATCCGCGTTGCCCGCACGCTGTCGGGCGGGCGAATCGAAAAGCCCAAGAGCGGGCACGGCCGGACCGTGGACATGAGCGAGCAGCTCGCTCGAATCCTCTTCCGGCTTCAGGTTCAGCGCAAGACGGAGACGCTCAAGCGAGGCTGGTCGAGGATACCTGAGTGGGTGTTCTGCACCGAAGCCGGGACACTGCCCGACGAGAGTCGGGTCCGGAAGGTCATGCGCAAGACGCTGAAGGCCGCGCGGCTCCCCCTGCACTTCTCACCCCACTGCCTCCGCCACACGTGCGCGAGCTTGCTGCTCCAGCAGGGCGAGTCGCCCGCGTACGTCCAGCGGCAGCTTGGGCACGCCTCGATTCAGCTCACCGTCGATACGTACGGGAAGTGGTTGCCTATGGGAAACAAGGCGGCTGTGAACCGCCTCGACGACGAAAGTGGTAGCAAAGTGGTAGCAAAAACGGCGACGGGCACCTCCGGTGTTCTGGAAGCGCCCGTCTTGATTGGTGGGCCGTCACGGACTCGAACCGTGGACCCGCTGATTAAGAGTCAGCTGCTCTACCAACTGAGCTAACGGCCCGCGCACACCTCCCGCGCCAACGACTCCGCGCGCGACTCCAAGTGGTGCGCCCGGCAGGAATCGAACCTGCGGCCTTTGGCTTCGGAGGCCAACGCTCTATCCAACTGAGCTACGGGCGCATCGTGCCCGACACACTCTCTTGTGGGGTGACCGATGGGAATCGAACCCACAACCCCTGGAGCCACAGTCCAGTGCTCTAACCAATTGAGCTACGGTCACCGCGACGCTCGGCTCACCGCGACGGAACGTAAGCGATAATCCTACAGGACCGCCTGCGAGGAGTCTACCCTTCCATCTCCCGCGGCGCGGGTCCGCCGTCCACGACGATCGTCTCTCCGGTCATCCACGAGGACGCGTCGGAGGCGAGGAAGATGCAGGGGTGCGCGATCTCCTCGACCCGGCCCCAGCGGCCCATCCCGACACGCGCGGCGACCGCTTTGTAGGTCTTCTCCGCCTCGGGGTCGGTCTTCGTCAGCACCTCGAGGTAGCCTTCGGTCTCGACGGGCCCCGGCGCGATGCCGTTCACCCGGACGCCCTTGCGCGCCCACGCCGTGCCGAGCTCACGTGTAAGCATGATGACGGCGGCCTTCGCCGCGCCGTAGTGCGACATCATCGTCGAGCCGTAGACGCCCGCGATCGAGGCGATGTTGACGATGACGCCCCCGCCCTGGGCCATCATCTGCTTGCCGGCCCACTTGCAGCCGAGGAAGACGCCGTTCAGGTTGATGCCGACGACCGTGTTCCAGCCGTTGATCGAGATGTCCTCGGGCTTCGCCCGGAAGGAGGCGCCGGCGTTGTTCACCATGACGTCGAGCCGGCGCCACTCCTCGGCGGCCCGCTCGACCATGGCCTTGACCTGGTCCTCCTGCCGCACATCCACGGCCATCGCGAACGAGCGCCGGCCGAGATCGCGGATGGCCTTCACGACCGGCTCCAGATGCTCGAGCTTGCGCGAGCAGATGGCGACGTCCGCACCCGCCTTAGCGAACTCGATCGCGATGGACTTCCCGATGCCGGTGCCGCCGCCGGTGACGATCGCGGTCTTGCCCTCGAGGGAGAACGGGCTCTTGGCCATGGCGGGGACGATACCGCAGCGCGCGGGGGATGTCTACGGGCCGGGAGGCGCGGGTGCGAGCCATGGCCGGCTCGCGCCCGGGCGTCCCGTCAGCGTCCGGTCACATCTTCTTCCAGTCGCCCGACTGCTCGAAGGCCTGAGCCGCGCGGTAGATGGTCGGCTCGTCGAAGTGCTTGCCGACGAGCATCATGCCGGCTGGCAGCCCGTCCACCATGCCGCACGGCACCGACATGGCGGGATGGTGGGTCACGTCGAAGGGCGCCGTGTTGCCGATCATCTCGAGCGCCCGCTGGACGTACTCTTCGCGGCTGGCCTGCGGGCCCGGCAGCGGCGTCGCCTTCATCGGCGTGGTCGGCATGAGCAGCAAGTCGTGATCGCCGAGCACGCGGTCGTAGGCCGCCGTGAGCCGCCGCACGATGTTCATGGCCTTGCCGTAGTAGCGCGAGCCGTGCTGGTTCAGGATATACGTGCCGAACATCAGGAAGAGCTTCGTCGTCTCCGAGAGCTCGTTGGCGCGGTGGCGCCAGTTGCGGTGGTAGTCCATCAACGCGACGGAGTAAAGATCGGACCGGCTGAGGCCATAGCCGTCGCCCCACATCATCGTCTGGGTGAGCCCCTCCACGCCGATCGGCGTCCAGATCGCCGGGCCGGCGTTGTGCATGGGGATGGAGATCTCGTCGACTTTCGCCCCCAGGTCCTGGAGCCGGCGCGCCGCGGCGTACACCTTCTCCGACACGGCCTTCTCGCCGTTCGGCTGCTTGAAGCCCTCGGTGACGAGGGCGATCCGCATCCCCCGCACACCGCCCTCGAGCATCGTCGAGTACGGCTGCACCTTGGGCGCCTTGATCCGCGGGTCGTACCCGTCGTCGCCCGCGATCACCTCGAGCAGAAGCGCGTTGTCGGCGACGGTGGCCGTCATCGGGCCCGTGTGGTCGACGAAGATCTCGATCGGCATGATGCCCGTGTACGGCACGAGTCCCCACGTCGGCTTCATCCCGCAGATCCCGGAGAAGGAGGCGGGCAGGCGGATGGAGCCGCCCTGGTCACCGCCCATCGCCAGGTCGGCCTCGCCGAGAGCGACGACGACCGCGCTGCCCGACGACGACCCGCCGGCGGAGTAGCCCATCCGGTGCGGGTTGTGCACGGGCCCGGTCGCGTTCGTGTGGCTGCCGCCCGAGAGACAGAAGTACTCGCAGTGCGTCTTGCCGACGATCTCGCCGCCCGCATCGAGGATGCGGCTCGCGACGGTCGCGTCGAAGTCTGGCATGAAGCCCTCGAGCGTCGAGGCGCCATTCATCATCGGCACGCCGGCGAGCATGATGTTGTCCTTGAGCGCGACGCGCTTGCCCTTGAGCTTGCCGCTCGGCGCGCCCTTGACCGACGTCTTGCGGTACCACGCGTTGTGCCGGTTCTCCTCCGGGCCGGGCCGGTGGCCCGGCGTGCGCGGGTACTTGACGGCGGGCACCTCGTCCGGCATCGCGTCGACCGCGTTGTAGGCGGCCACGTAGCCGGTGAAGAGCTGCCGGAAGGACTCGGCGTCGGCGCTGCTCAGCGACAGGCCGCATCGGCCGGCGATCTCGCGCATTTGCTCCGGCGAAGGCATCTGGACCGCCATGACGTCCTCCTTCGAGCGTGTCGGCGTTGTCGACCCGCAGAGCTCACCTGAACCCGGGGGGCGAAGGGCCCACGGGTAACAGGAAAGACGGTGGGCGTCAAGGCGCGATGCGCTGGCGGACCGCTGACGCGGCTCAGCGGACCGGGTCGCGCTCGGCTGCCATCAGCCAGTCCCACTGGCGCGCGGCGTGGTCGACGACGCGGTCAGTGTCCTCGGCGAGAAGGAAGCCCTCCGCCACGAGGGAGCGCGCGGCGGCGCGCGCAGCCTCGAGGTAGCTCACGCGCGAGGCGTACCGGTCGGGTATCGCGGATCGCGCGTCGCCCGTGCGCGCCGCGTCGGCCGCGGTGCGCGGCAGGGGAACCCACGTTCCGAGGAAGTCGACAAGCTCGTCGGCGCTCGCCGGGTAGCCGGTGCGGAGATTCCACGGCGTGTAGGTCGCGAGCGGTGCCAGGAGCTCGACGCCTCGCACCCCGCCCAACTCGTTTCCGAGCGGGTCCACCTGCGGGACGAGCGCCGGGAACGGCGCGCCGACGCGCGGAGGCTCGACGGTAATGACGCCCTCGGGCCATCCCGGCCCGAAGTCGAGGCGGTGCGCCTGGTGGACGACGCGCGGGAGCGCAATGCCGGGGATTCGCGGCAGCCGGACCCGCTCGATCGGGACGAGCGTGCCCGCGTCCAGACGCGGATAGCGGCTTGGGGGCGGCTCGCGCCCCGCGGCGACCCACTCGACGAGCCGCACGAGGAGCGCGCGGAGCGTGGGCAAGAAGTCGAGGGGATTGCCGCGGAAGGCGGGCGCGCCGGGAAGACGCGAGC
>QHSX01000065.1 GCA_003221695.1 Candidatus Rokuibacteriota bacterium | reverse complement strand
TCCGCGCCACGCGGTCGGCGGTGCTCGACGTCCTGCGCGAGGAATACGTCCGTGCGGCGCGGGCCAAGGGGGTGAGCGAGGCGCTGGTGCTGGGCAAGCACACGCTCCGGAACGCGCTGATCCCGATCGTGACCGTGGCCGGGATCCAGCTCGGCCAGCTCATGGCGGGCTCGATCGTCCTGGAGTCCGTGTTCGCGCTGCCCGGGCTCGGGCGGTTGGCGCTCGGCGCGATCACGGCCCGCGACCTGCCGGTCGTGCAGGGCGTGATCCTCTTCGTGGCCTCCTCGATCGTGCTGATCAACTTCGCCGTGGACCTCGCCTACCTGCTCCTCGATCCCCGGATCCGGTACGACTGAGGCGGGCCATGCGCCGACGGCCCCTCCGCCACGTCACGTTCACGCTCGGCGTCGCGGTCACGACCCTCCTGGTCTTGACCGCCGGGCTGAGCCTCGTCTACACGCCGGCGGATCCGCTCGCCATGTCGATCGCCGGGCGCCTTCAGGGCCCGTCGGCGGCGCACCCGTTCGGCACCGACCAGTATGGCCGCGACGTGCTCTCGCGCATCATGCGCGGCGCGGTGACGTCGATCGCGGTCGGGGTCATCGCGGTCGGCCTCGGCGCCACCGCGGGCGTCGCCATCGGGGTGCTGAGCGGATACGCGGGGGGCTGGCTCGACGAGACGCTGATGCGCCTGATCGACGCGGTCCAGGGGTTCCCCGCGATCCTCTCCGCGCTCCTCTTCG
The DNA here is from genome assembly GCA_003221695.1 of Candidatus Rokuibacteriota bacterium. GTDB lineage: Bacteria > Methylomirabilota > Methylomirabilia > Rokubacteriales > CSP1-6 > 20CM-2-70-11. The sequence goes on along the minus strand of QHSX01000065.1, from coordinate 153,144 downwards.
CCGCCGTGTTCGCCCCCGGCGTCGCGCTCAGCATGGTCGCGATCGGCATCGCCTTCGCGCCCGCGTTCGCCCGGCTGACGCGCGCCAGCTTCCTCGAGCTCCGCGAGCGCGAGTTCGTCGTCGCCGTGCGCGCGCTGGGCGCGGGCGACCGCCGTCTCATCGGCCGGCACATCCTGCCGAACACGCTCCCGCCGCTCGTCATCCAGGCGACGACGAGCTTCCCCGTGGCGATCCTGGCCGAGGCGGCGCTGGCCTACCTCGGCCTCGGCACGCAGCCGCCGAATCCCTCCTGGGGGCTCATGCTCAAGGACGCGCAGAATTTTCTGTCCCTGCACCCATCGTTCGCCGTCTTTCCCGGCGGCGCCATCGCCCTCACCGTGCTCGGCCTCAACCTCCTGGGCGACGGGCTACGCGACCTGCTCGATCCGAAGACCGTCTGAGCGACGGGTTGACTTTTACCGCAGTGTGTCGTTATCGTAACCGTTGGCTTTGGCGCCGCCTCGTTGACGTTTTGTCAGCAAATCCAGGGTGACGCGCCTCGGAGAGAGCTGCGATGAAGGTTTTCAGCACCTCGTTCACGCTGTCGAGTGAGGAGCGCACCGAGGTCTCGGACGTCACCAAACTCGTCCGAGATGCGATCCAACAGTTCCCGATCTCCGCGGGCATCGCGCTCATTAACACGCTCCACACCACCTGCGCGCTCTTCATCAACGAGTTCCAGCGCGCCCTCATCGAGGATCTCAAGCGCCTGATCGAGCGACTCGTCCCCGAGCGAGACGGTTACCGCCACGACGACCCGCGCGTCTCCGACTGCGAGCGGGGCAACGCTCACTCGCACCTCCGGGCGGCGCTGCTCGGGCGGTCCATCGCGGTCGGGATCAACCACGGCGAGCTGACGCTCGGGCGGTTTCAGTCGATCATCTTCGCGGAGCTCGACGGGCCTCGGAAGCGCGAGGTCAGCATCCAGGTGATCGGGGAGTAGCCGTCGGCGGCCGCATCGCGCCGCTCGTACGGGCAACCAGTTCAGGGTCGAGCCGGCCAGCGACCGCGTGGTCCATGGGGCGACATCGATTTTGATCGACGCTCGTGGGAATCTCTGACCGGCACCACTTTGCCTGGCTCACTGGCGCCCTCACCGCCTTCGAGGGCGAAACAGGTCGCTTCGCCGCGTTCCGGCGAGAGTGCACCGCGCCGGTGCTCTGGTGCCTGGCTGCTCGGCGGCGCGATCCCGTCCTCGACTGGATCGCGCGAGCGATGGGCAGCGGCGCGCAGGTGACATTGTTCGACAAGTTCCCGGAGGGGGCGTCCGGGAGCCAAGACCAAGACATCAACGCGCTTGCCAACCTGCCTGACAACGGCTGCGACGTGTTGACGCTCCTCCGTGCGTCTTACTTTATCACTGACCCCGCGGCGTTCCTCACCGACGCGTGGCGGATTGTGCGCCCCCACGGGCTCGTCGTCATCGACTGGCTGCACGGCCTGTCCAACGCGCCTGTGCTCGACCTGCATGGTGACCCACGGTACGGTGGCGAGCCTACGCCGTTCATGACGACCTACGCGGACGCGCAGATGCTGTCTGACTTCTCGGACGAGTTCGAGGCATTCATCCGGCACGTGAACCGTCCACCGTCGTGGGCGAACGTCGAGCGGCCGGGCGTGCGAGTGCGGCTCAGCGAGCGAGTGCAGCGCCTCCTCGGGCTGGGTCCGCAGCGCGCGCTGACACTCACCACGTACCTCGCCGCCTGCCGCGCGGAGCTTGCGCGCGCGGGCAAGCACTTGATCGAGCCCGAGTCGATGGAGCAGCATTTCAAGGTCATCTTCCGCCACGCGCGATACTTTTACCCGCACGTGCGCAAGTTCAACCTTTACCTCCTGACTGTCCTAGAGCCGCTCGGCAAGTAGCCGACCTTAGTCTTGGCCTACGCTGACGTCTTCGGCTCCTTCGCCCTCAGCGAGTCGGTACGACGCGTTCACCGTCTCATCGCGCTGACCGCACTGGATCCGCGAGGGGTGGGGGGCGCACGATTGTAGCGCAGCTAACGGGATCAGAGACCGTCGCGGGGCCCCGACTCCGTGCCTCGCGGGTCGCGGCAGGTCTGGCCCTGGTGCTCCTGCTCCTCGGGCTGGTGTCGCCAGTCTATCGCGACGTGTTCCTCGACGAGCGCGACCGGTATCGCGGCGCCTCCTTCGCGGATTTCGCCGGCCACCTTGAGTATGACCGGCGGCTGTTGCATGACTTTTCGTGGGGGGCGTGGTTCTGGAACCCAGACAAGGCGTTCGGCATCCCACGCTTCCTCGAACTGAACAACCGGCCCCTCTACCCGATCCACTTTGTCTTCCTCGCCGTCCTCCCGACGCTGGCCGCGTGGCACTGGCTTACCGTGTTCCACGTCGCGCTGCGAGCATTTGGTCTGGTGCTTCTCGGGTGCGAGCTGCGCTGGCCCTTCTGGCTCGTGGTCGCCAGTGCAGTGGCTGCCATGCTTGCCGAAGGAACGCTGGAGGATTTCGGCGACGTGGTGGAGGCGGCCACGGGCGCCTGGATCCCGCTCCTAGCTTGGCTCACGGTGCGGGCCGGCCGAAGTTACCGGTGGACGCGCTCGGACTCCGGCTGGATCCTGTTCGCGGCAGTCTGGACCACCGGTGCACAGCTCAACTTCGCGATGTACTATCACGTCCTTCTCGGATGCCTCGCCGGCGCCTTTGGCTGGAGCTGCCTCCGACGCCAGATGCCCAAGTTAGTGGCTCGCTACGTCGTGCTGGCGCTGCTCCTGATGCCACTGCTGCTGCCCGCGCTCTCGCTTTACGCCGAGTCCGGCCGCGCACACTACGCAGAGTTCACAGACTGGCATTTGCGACGAGCCTTTAACTTCCGCAATTACTGGGTGAGATGGAGTGACTTTTCCGAATGGATCCTCTGGCCACCCGGGGCTTGGGCCGCCTTGGCCGCATTGCTGATCCTCCAGCGGGGCCGCATTGGCCCCATTGCGCGCGCCTTCGGAATCTACGGCGCGCTGGGGATTCTTCATAGCGTGCGCTATGCGCCTCTCTGGTACTTGGGCAGCATGGTCCCGGGTCTCAGGATAAGCCAACGGATATTTGAGCCCCTGCCGTGGTTGATCGTGTTGCCTCTGGCTGAGACAGGCTTGGCCGTCGTGCGCTCGCGCTGGCGCCCGATCGGTGCTGCCTGCCTGGCGAGTGCGCTCGTCTCCATCGCCGTGTTTCAGGCGCACGACCAACGTACGAGTTACGTCTGGCCTAGGTGGACGCGTCCGCTTCCTTTCGGGCTGGCGGCCGCCATCCATGCGGAGCGGCGCGCGGCGGTGTTGCCGCTCACCGGACCGGATCGGGCCGCGGACGATGCCGAGCCGCTCCTAAACTCCAATCATCAGTTTTTCCTCGGTCTCCCGTCGGCGCACTTCTTCGGCGAGATCCCGACGCACCCGTTTCTCAGAGCCACCTACCGGGTGCCGGGCCTCCTCTTCATGCAGCGAGCACCCACGGCGGTCGAGGAGTGGGAGGCGGTTGTCGACCTGTACGCGGAGCTCGGTATTCGCTGGGTGGTATGGGACGGCGAGACGACACCCGCTCACCCGCGGCTCAGGCTCGTCGGGTCCGAGGCAGGCTTTCGCCTCTACGAGATCCTCGCCGCACGCCCCCTCGTGTACGGGCTGCGGAACGTCCGTGTCGTGCCGCGCCCCGGGACGCCGGCGGAGGTGGCGAGCCTTGTTTACACGCTGCCGACGGAAGGGCCCTTTTGCTACGGCTGTCCTCCCGAAACTGCAGACGGCCCCGCTGAAACGATGCTTGAATGGCATTGGGCACCCGGCCGCGTCAAGGTCCGGGTCGACACATCAGGCCGAATCCTCGTCGTGCTGGGGGAGAGCTATGCCAGTGGCTGGCGCGCCACTATGGACGGAGAGCCTGCGCCGATTCTTCAGGTTAACGAGATGTTCCAGGGAGTGTGGGTCCCATCTGGTCGACACCAGGTGGTCTGGCGCTATGAAGAGCCTCGTTTCTTAGCAGGTGCAGCCGCTGCCGGGCTCGGGTTGCTGTTGTGTCTCGTGCTGCCGCGGTCGTGGCCGAGAGTTCGCGAGTGAGCGACCGGATGAGAACCAGGCCTCGGTCTTGGCTTATCCCGCTGGCATTGCTGCATCTGCTAGCCGTCAGGACTGCAAGTGCCTCCGAATTCGCAGTGCGGCAGTTCTCCCTTCCTACCGCTGCGCTTCCGAGCGCGTTGGCGGTCGACGATCATGGCGTAGTGTGGGTCGCCGTCACGCACGCCGACACCCTCCTCCGTCTCGACCCCAGCACCGGAAGCTTCACGACGTTCAAGCTGCCCAATCGGACTCACCCGGCCGCCCTCCTGAGCGACCCGGGTGGGCGCCTCTGGTTCGCCTCCAGCGGTCTCGGTCTCGTCGGGCGTTTGGACCGCGGCCGCGTGAATGAGTTCGTCCTGCCTTCCCTGGTCCAACAGAAGGTTGCTGGATTCCCCACACCACGGGCCTTGACGTTCGACCCTTCCGCGGACGAGGTGTGGTTCAGTATCCAATCGAACGGCAGGGTGGGGAGGCTTCCCCGTCTCAGCGAACCCAGTCGCCGCGAGCTAAGCATTCGTGAGCTGCCCGTGGCATCGTCGGTCGCCCGCCTCCAGGGGATTGCGTCAGACGGCCACGGAGGCGTGTGGGTTGCCGAAAGCGGCGTGGACCGCGTCACTCGGGTCGATGTCACGACGGCGACGCTCCGGCGCATCGTGTTGCCGCCAGGCAGCCGGCCCCACGCCGTAGTGCGCGGTGCGGACGGTCGCCTGTGGTTTACGCTGTTCGGGTCGCATAGGCTGCTGCGTCTCGATCCAAACTCCCACGCCGTCAAGAGCTGGATAATGCCCTCAGCACCACGCTCGAGCCCGGTGGCGATCACCGCCGATCGTCGCGGCGCCTTGTGGGTGGCCGAATACGACGCCGGAACCGTCGTTCGCTTTGATCCGCACCTCGAGGCTTTCGCTGTGGTCCGGGTGGCCCCGGCCTTGGCACGAGTACAAGCGCTCGCGGCCGACCCTTCCGGACGCGTCTGGTTCGTGACCGGTTTCGGGGCACGCCTGGGCGTGATCGAACGGGTTCGGTGATGCGAACGGTGGCCCTGCGACCGCAGGGGGACTGATGCGTGTAGATCGCCAGCAAATGCTCGTGAGTCTGGCGGTTCTCGTCTACCTCGGCCTCGGGCTCTACCTGTCCCGGGTGTTGGTCACGTGGGACGATGAGGGTGGATACCTGGCGCTCGGCCGGAAGCTGGTGACGGGCGAGCTCACCTCGCTGTTTGTCGACGAGCTGAGCGGGCATCGGATGCCGCTGCCTTTCTACGTCCTGGGCGCCTCACAATTTTTCGGCCCGAGCCTGTTGGCGGGGCGCTGGCTCTCGCTGGCGCTCGGCCTCGGCGTACTGGGTCTCGCAGTCGTAGTCGCGCGCCGCCTGGAGGGCCCGACGGCAGGCGTGCTCGCCGGGCTCTTTCTAGCCACGCAGGGCGTCGTGGTCGGCTACTACGCGACTGCCGTGTACTTTTCCCTCGCCGGGCTGATGCTGCTCGCCGCCGTGTGGGCGCTACTGCGCCGGGACCTCCCCTGGCACGCTCCGCTGGGCATGGCGCTCGCGCTGCTGCTGTTCTTCACTCGCACCAACCTGTTTCCGGCGCTCCCCTTCTTTTTCGTGTGGGCGTTAGCGCGCGCCCAGAGCACCTTCGAGCGGGCGACCATCCTCTTCGTCACGCTCGTTGCGCCATTGGCCTTCTTTGCCTCGGACCCGCTCCACCTCAAGCTGCTCGCCTACATTCCAGGGCTCAGTCTGCTTGTGGAGCCTCTCGGCTACCAGTCTATTATCGCCCTCCAGGAGCGCCCGCGTCCCGATCTCTTCCAACAACTCTGGTCCGTTGGGCTAGTCATGCGTCGCTATGAATCGTGGACGCTGGCCGCTGCCGGCCTCGGACTGGCGGTCGTTGCGGCGTGCCGTAGGTCTTCTCGGCGCGCGGCGGTGCCCAACCCGGATGCGGTCGTGGTCACCGTCCTCTTCGGGTGGCTCCTGCTGTCGCACTTCGCCATGTACTCCGTGGCCGGCAACGTCAAGTGGGTCGCCGCGTACTTTGCGAGCTTCGCGGCGCTCGGTGCGGTCGTGCTCGGGGTCCTGGCGGCGTGGGTCTGGCATCGCGTCGCACTAGAACACCCTGCACGGGCGATCGCCGCGGTCGCGATCGCCGTCGGCCTCACCATCTCAGTCGCAATCATCCGCCATCCGCTTCTGCCGACCCAGCGTCCTCGATTGTTCGAGGATGACGCCGTCGGACGCCTGGAAGTCGTGCGGAGCGAGCTCGGTGGCCTGATCCCTCCGGGGACACGTGTCTTCGTCTTCGGCCAGAACACCCCAGTGTACCTGGCAGGGCTCGACGCACCCCTGCAGCAGGTGATGTCGTCGACGGACCAGTTCGTCGCCCCGCAGGACGCGAGCACGATTGCTCGGAACGGCGGGTGGGGCCGCGCCGAGCTTGAGCGCTGGCTTGGCTTCGAACTCGACTGGGCGATCGTGTCGCCGACAGCGCGACCTGCGGCGTCCGGCGAGCGCGTCGAGGCGAACCTGCGGCGCATGGCCTTCTTGCTCGAGGAGCGGTTTGTCCGCGTGGGTCGCGTGGGGACGTCTCCGTACTTTATCTCCGACGTCTACCGGAGGCGCCACTAGCCCTAGTCTGGGTGTTGTTTAGCGCTTGCCGGACCTTACCCGGGCGAACTCGCTAGGCGCGCCGAGAAACACGAGCTTCAGCAACACGAGCGCTTTGGCCCCCCAGAGCATGAGCGGCTTGCCGGTGAAGTACCGCCCGTCTCGCTCGACGACCTGGCCGCCCGCCAGGAGTCGACCGAGCCGCGCATCGACGATCATGCGGGCGTTGTAGGCGGCCAGGATCTTGGCGCGCGTCAGCCCTCGGTCGCCGGCGGCGCGTAGCTCAACGAGGAGGCGGATCCGCCGTGACGACTCGCCGAGGTTGAAGAACCCGAACACATACCAATAGACGAGCGACAGGTACGTGAGTGTCCACGCGACGCCGAGCCCGACCCGGTCTCCCGGAGCGGCGGCCAGCCCGATTGGCGGCAGCGCCAGAGCGGCGAGCGCGGCCAGACCCGTGAGGGCGCCGAGGACCAGCCCGTGGTGACGCGGCAGCTCCGGCAGCGCTCGCGAGACGAGCACGTGCGCGACAATGCACGCCAGCAGCGCCACGAAGGGGACGAGCCCGAGGGTGGCGGCCGTGAGCAGGGCGCTCATCCGCCCTTCTCCATCCTCAACCACCGCCGGAAGCGGATGTGCGGTGCGATCATCAGGGTCCCGCGGGCCGTGACCACGTACCGTCCCTGATCGAGCCGGACGAGCTTTCCCGAGACCAGATCGTCGAGCCTCGGCAGGACGAGAACCCGATCGTCGAGCCGGGCGCGGAGCTCAGCGCGCGTGCAGCCGACGGCGCCGGCCCGTTCGATGAGGAGCAGGATCGTCATCGTCGGGCTGTCCGCCTGAACGGCGGAGTACGTTGTGACATAGGACAGAAAGAGCGCAGCGTAGAGCCCGATCGCCGTGATGTGCTCGAGCGGTGACTGCGGAAGCCAGCCCGAGGCGGATCCGAGGGGGACAGGGATGACCCGGAACGTGGCGAGCGCCACCGCGAGCACACCGGCGCCCAGGACCGCGAGGGCCGCGTACTCCCCCGCCGGCCGACGGGCTCGCCAGATCACGACGTGCGCGACGATGAGGAGAGCGAAGGCGAGAAGGCCCGGCGCGACGAAGCGCATGGGACGCCGCGGCGTCAGTAGCGGGCCAGCATCCGCCCCTGACGCCGATAGCGACGACGTTCCTTGACCCTGACTTCCCACCAGAGGCGGGAGAGGGCGCCCAGCACGATCTTGAGGTTCTTCCAGGTCAGTGCCTTCGACACGCCGGACTCCCGCGCCTTGATCTCGATGCCGACCTGGACGAAATCCAGGCCGGACCACACGGCCTTGACGACGGCCTCCGTCTGATACGAGAACCCGTCCGTGCGAATCGGGATCGTTCGGATGACGTCCGTCTTGAAGACGTTGGTGCCGTTCGTGTACGAGAATCGGGTGCCGAACACGAGGTTGACGCCCGCCGCGTAGAGACGCGACACGCGCCGCCGCCACCACGGTCGGACGCCGACGTTCGTCACGTAGAAGACGACGAGGTCCGCCTGGTCGAGGTACTTGAGCCCCCGCACGATCTCGTCCACGCGCATCTCGTTGTCTCCCGGGACGAGAAACACGTAGTCGCCGCGGGCCGCCAGGACGCCGGCCTTGTAGATGCCGCCGATGTTGAGCCGCCGCGGGTTATGGACGACGCGCACGCGCGAATCCCGGCGCGCGAGCTCGTCCGCGACCGCTCCGGTACGATCCGTCGAGGCGTCGTCGAACACGAGCACCTCGAGAAACGTTGCGACGGGCGACGCCTGCTCGAGGATCGCCTCGACCGCTGGACGGAGATTCTGCTCTTCGTTAAGCGCGGGAACGATGACCGTGAAGCTCGGCATGGCGTCGGGCTCCGGCTTTCTCGCCCTACAAGGGCGACGGGAGGGAAGGGGAAGGCCGCGCGACCGGCGTGACGCCAATCGCCGTCAGGGCCTCGTCGTAGACGAGGTCGGGCTCGAGCCCGCGCTGGCGGAGCCGGCGCCGGCGGAGCACGTACTCGATCATCGAGAAGGCCCGGCTGAACAGCGCCCGGTGCAGTGTCAGCCAGAGTGCGTCGAGGGCGAGGTGGAAGGCCATGCCCCAGAACACCGCGGCGACGGCGCTGGACTCGAGGAACGTCGCGACCAGATAGACCAGCGCGAACCACTCCACCGTGTGGAAGAAGCTCAGGGCGAGGAAGTCCGGCCGGCGGATCTGCGGGAACAGCGTCCGATGGAACTCGAACATCCGACGCGGGCTCCAGTCTCGGAACCGGCTCCGGTACAGGTAGTCCCAGTAGTGGTCGGCGTCGATCAGGACCGAGGCGGCCCAGAAGACCGCGCTGTCCTGCGCTCCGAGAACCGGCGTGAGGGCGAGCGCGGCCCCGCCGCCCAGGACGACGTGCTCGCGGAGGTTCACCGGCCCGGGTCTGGTGGCGGACCGCCCAGCGTCTGCGTGGTCGGCCGGTCGAGGTGGACGCGCTTGTGATACAGGAGCTTGTCGGGCGAGCGCTTCCGCCATTCCCGCTGGATGCTGTAGGCGACGTTGCGGAAGAGGCTCGGGACGGACAGCTTCAGCGGGTAGAGGCGGAACACGTTCAGATAGCCCTTCGCGAGGTACCACGGCAGGAAGTAGAGCTTGGTCAACGGCAGCTTGATCAGGACGTTGACGGTGAGGTTCCGGAGCCATCGCGCGCGCGGGAACATGACACAGATCGGACCCAGGAGCGAGAGGTTCTTCTGGATCAGCGCTTCCTTCGGCGTGAAGCAGGTGAACGGGCTCTCGGCCTGATAGCTGTAGAACAGCTTGTCGAAGTCGCCGTCGAAGAAGCCGTTCTTGACGGCGTAGTCGGTCAGCTCGCAACCGGGATAGGGGTGGAGCACCGGGAACTCGGCGTACGTGACGCGGCAGCGGATGTTGATGTCGAGGTTCTCGATGTCGTAGTCGATGGCCGTCCGGCCGTGCTGGCGCATGACCTCCTGGCGGACCGGGACGCCCAGGATCGTGTTGGCGAAGGTGACGACGCCTTCTCGGGAGCAGAGGTCGTACGCGTCGAGGATCTGCTGCTGCTTCATGTGGCGCTTCACGATGGTGTTCCGCACGTACTCGTTGCCGGCCTCGATCGACATGGTGAGCGAGTGGAGGCCCGCCCGCTTGAGCGCCGCGAGGTTCTCGGGTGTCAGGACGTTGCACCGGGTGAGGCAGAAGAAGGGCAGCCCGACCTCGCGGGGATAGACCTCGGCGAACTCTGCGAGCCAGGCGTCCACCTTCCGGTCGAGGATGAACATGTCGTCGTAGAATTTGATGAACTGCGTGGGCCAGCGCTCCTTGAGCTCCTTGAGCTCGGCGCAGAGACGCTTCACGCTGTAGCGGTTGAAGATCGGCCCCTTGCCCGCGTACATGACGTTGAACTTCGGCTCGAAGCAGTACGTGCACTGGTACGGGCAGCCGCGCGAGGACATGAAGGAGCGCAGCGGGAAGCGAGCCAGGTGGGTCTTGCGATAGACCAGCTCGCGATCGTAGAAGGGCAGGTCGTCGAGCACGGTCCGGCGAGGCCGGAGGAACGTCGGATCGACCTCCAGGTCGTACTCGGGGCGGGCGGACGCCGCCGCGCCGGCAAGCTGGACCACCTCGGGCGCTTTCGTCTTCGCCCGCAAGACCTTTGTCGCGTTGGCTCGCGTGACGATGTTGGGGATCGCGTCGATCGAGTGCCCCGCCTCCAGGCCGTCCAGCAGGTCTTGCCAGCTGTCGTCGCACTCGCCGATCGCGATGGCGTCGAACTCACGGGTGAAGATGAGTCCGGGAAAGAACGTGGGGTGCGGGCCGCCCATGATGGTGAAGATCGAGCGGGAGTACGTCTTCACGGCCTCCGCGGCGCGGAAGTAGGTCGTGTGCTCCCCGGTCTTCGCGCTGAACGCGACCACGTCGGGCTGGATGCGCCGCAGGTCCGCGTCGAGATCGTCGTGCGAGAGAATCGTCAGGAAGGTCGAGTGGCCCCGCTGCTTCGCCAGCGCGGACAGGAGCTGGACGTTCATCGGGTCGATGTACTCGACGTCACGCTCGACGAACAGCACCTTCATCGGCACTCCCCTCGGCGCGGCCGCTTAGAACGGTCCGCTGAATTCCTTACCGCGGGCCTCGACGCTCGGGGCGGCCGGCGCCCGGCCCCGCACCAGGAGGGTCGCGCGGATCGCGGCCCCGATCTCTGCGGCTCCCGGATAGTACGCTCGCTCGAGCGCCGAGGTGCAGGGCGTCGGGACGTCGGGCAGCGCCACCCGCTCCACCGGCGCCCGGAGGTCTCCGAAGCACTCCCTCCCGACGCGTGCGGCCAGCTCCGCGCTGACGCCGTAGCTCCGCCAGCCCGTGTCGGCGATCACGAGTCGCCCCGTCTTGGCGACCGAGGCGCACACCGTCTCGGAGTCGAGCGGGCGCGCCGTGCGGAGGTCGATGACCTCGACGGCGATGGACTCGGCCGCCAGCGACTCGGCCGCCTGGAGCGCTTCCAGGACCATGAGCGACATGGCCGCCACGGTCACGTGGGTGCCCTGCCGCACCACCGCGGCGTGCCCGAGGGGCGTGTAGTAGGCCTCCTCGGCCACGGGGCCGGTCTTCTCGTAGAGCCACCGGTGCTCCAGGCAGATCACGGGCGCTTCCGTGGTGAGGGCGGTCAGGAGCAGCCCCTTGGCGTCGGCCGGCGTCGCCGGCATCACCACGTGCAAGCCCGGGACGTGGGCGAACATCGCCTGCAGGCTCTGCGAGTGCTGGGCGGCCTGCCCCCAGCCGCGGCCGATGATGGCGCGGATCGTGAGGGGCACCCGCATGCTTCCGCCCGACATGTAGCGCCATTTCGCCGCGTTGTTGACGAGCTGGTCCATCGTCAGCATGAGGAAGTCGTTCCGCGCGTGCACGAGGAGCGGATGGAGCCCGCGCAGGGCGGCGCCGATGGCGACGCCGGTGAGCGCCGCTTCCGACAGCGGTGTGTCGAACACGCGATTCGGCCCGAACTCGAGCGTCGCGCCGCGGGTGGTGCCGAAGATCCCCTTGGCGTCGTCGACACCGACGCCGAGGACGAACACCCGCTCGTCCTTCGCCATCGCCTGTCGCGTGGCCTCGTCGATCGCCTCACGATATTTCAGCTCTCGCATGCGCCGGCCGCTCTCAGTCGACGTCCGCGTAGAGCGCCGCGGGCTCCGGGAAGGGGCTCGCCTTCGCGAACCGCACGGCGTCGGCCACCTCGGCCTCGACCTCTCTGTCCAGGGCAAGGCGCTCGGCGGCCGTGAGGACCCCGGACGTCTCGAGAATCCGGGCATGCCGGAGAAGGGGGTCTCGAGCCATCCAGGCGTCGAGCTCCGCTTGCGTCCGGTAGCCCAGCTCGACGTCGAAGTTCGGGCCCACGTGCTCCCGCCAGCGATAGGTCTTCGCCTCGATGAAGGTCGGCCCGTCGCCCGCCCGGGCGCGCGCCACCGCGTGGGCGGCGGCCTCGTACACCGCCAGGACGTCGTTGCCATCCACACTGACGCCCGGGAGGCCGTGCGCGACGGCGCGAGGCGAGACGTCGGCGCTGACCTGCCGCTTCGAGAGCGGCGTCAGCGTCGCGTACAGGTTGTTCTCGCACACGAAGACGACCGGGAGCCGCCTGAGCGCGGCGAACGCCAGGCTCTCGTGTGTGACGCCCTGCTCGATACCCGCGTCGCCGAAGAAGGCGACCGAGACGTCGTCGCTCCCGCGGAGGGCGGCGGCCAGGGCCGCGCCCACGGCGATCGGCACCGTGCCGGCCACGATCGCGGAGGCGCCGAGCATTCCGGTCTCGGGTGAGGCCAGATGCATCGAGCCGCCCTTGCCGCCGCAGCACCCGGTCGCCTTGCCGTAGAGCTCGGCGAACATCCGGCGCAGGCTGCCGCCCTTCGCGAGGTAGTGGGCGTGGCACCGGTGGCCGCTCAACACGACGTCCTGCTCCGAGAGCGCCTGGCAGACGCCGACGGCCACCGCCTCCTGGCCGATCGACAGGTGCGTCGGGCAGCGGATCTCCTGCTCCGGGTACCGCGCGACAATCGCCTCCTCGGCGCGGCGGATGCGCGTCATCTGCACGTAGAAGCCCTTGAGGCGCTCCGGCGCGAGGGGCGGCACGTGCTGTGGGCGGTCAGATGAAGTTGACGTGAGGCCCCGGATGCTTCAGTTCCCAGAGGTAGCGGTTGACCTCGTCCATCCGACAGTTCTTGCGGCACTCCGAGATGTCGAGCTGCTGCTCGACGTACGCCTGACTCTTGCGCCGGAGCTCCCCCGTCCAGATCTCCTCGAACGTCTCGCGCAGGATGTTGCCGTAGAGGAAGCGCTCGTCGAGGAGATAGGCGCTGCAGCCGTAGAGGTCGCCGTGGGCCATGATGTACGCCCAGAAGTGTGGCGTCGCCATGCACTTGGCGTAGTGCCGGTCGCTGTCCGCGAGCTTCTCCATGGTGTGCCGGCGGAAGACCACCTGGAACCCATCGCCGTTGACCTTCTCGAGTTGCTCCGCCAGATCGAGGTGTGGCCGGTAATCGACGCCCTCGTAGCGATGGGTGATGCTCATGAGGTGCTGCGAGTACGGCTTGATCACCAGATAGTCGAGCCCCGTGCCCTTGCAACGCTGGGCGAGCTCGACGGCGTGCGCCATATTCTCGGGGAGGAGCAGCATCTGCGCGCCGAGCGTGCAGCCGGCGCGAAGCGTGGCCCGTAGGTCGACGGCCCGGGCGAGGTTTTGCCACACGCGATCCCAGTCCTTGTCGCTCGTCTGATGGATCTGGGCGTAGGTCTCGCGTGTCCCGGCGTTGACGCTGGCCTTGATCCAGGTCGTGGCGGGGAGCGCCTCAGAGGCGAACTTCTCGGTGAGCGCCACCGCGTTCGTCGTGATGGCGTTGTCGATCCCGGCGGCCTTGCCGTGGACGAGGATCTCCGCCAGCCGCTTGTGGAGCAGCGGCTCCCCCTCGCCCGCGTACATGACGCTCTTGACGCCGAGGCGCGCCATCTCCGACAGCCGCGCCTTCAGCACGTCGGCGTCGAGGAAGCGCACGACGTACCCGATGTAGTCCACGGCGCAGAACGTGCAACGATGGTTGCAGGCGCCGGCAGGCGCGATCTCGACGTAGATGGGATAGACGAGCTTACCGCTGGCCCAGTCCGCCACCCGCTCGGGATGGAAGTCCAGCTTGTGACCGTCGATCTTGTGGGCATCCATGCGACGCTTCTCCCTCAACCCTCGACGCCCGGCGGCTCCTCCCGGGGAGGGCTGCCGTGGATCGCCACGATGGTGTCGAGCAGGCAGTGGGACAGGCTGAGGTGTGTGACCTCGACGTGGCCGTAGGACTTCGACGCCACGTAGAAGTTGAGGTCGCCCAGGCGCCGCAGCGCGTTCTCGCGGTCGAAGCCGGACATGGTGATCACGCGGCAGCCCTTCGCGCGCGCGATCCGGGCGGCACGGACGATGTTCTCGGAACGGCCGGAGCTCGACACGGCCACGAGCACGTCACCGGCGTCCCCGAACATCTCGATGGGCCGCTCGAAGACCTGGGCGTAGCCGAAGTCGTTGCTGATGCAGGTGAGGAGCGCCGCGTCGTTGAACGCGACAGCCCGCATGCCGCCGGTCTTCCAGTAGTCCACCGCCTGATGACTCGAGATCGCCGCGCTCGCGCCGTTCCCGACGAACATGATCTTCCGTCCACGACTCGTCTGCGACACGAGCATGTCGACGGCGAGGGCCATCCCGTCGGCGAAGTCGAGGGGGTGCCCGGCACCGTCGAACACGGTGACGGTCTTCTGAGCGGCACACAGATCGTCGAAGAATCCGGCGACCGCCCGCTTGGTTCGCTCGGCCGGCGTCCGCGGGGGCGTCATTTGAGGAGCGCCGTGATGAACTTGTAGAGCGGCACCGGCTCCACCGACGACCGGTTGCCCACGATCCGGACGGCGAGGGCGCCCACCGCGTTGCCGATGAAGCCGACGACGTCCATGGGCATGGCGGCGGCGACGCAGGGCGAGGTCACCGCGAGGTACGCGTCGCCGGCGCCCACGCGGTCGACAACCTCGCGCGAGAAGACCGGAACCTCCGAGCGCGCGCCGTCCTCCCCGCAGACGAGCGAGCCGAGGTGGCCGCGCGTCACGGCGACCGCGCGCGCGCCCAGCAGCCCCTTGACCTTGTCGACCAGCTCGGCGACGGGGCTCCAGCGATCATGGACCGCAAGGCGAACCTCCGGCTCATCGATACAGACGTAGTCGGCTCGCGGGTACTTCGTGATGAGGTTGTACCCGAGGTTCGCGCTGTTGGCCTGGGTGTTCACCGCGAGGAACGGGGCCTTCTCGCACAGCGTCGTCACCACCCGTGGAGTGAGAAACCCGTGCCCGTAGTCGACGGCGATCACGAGGTCGTAGGGCGCCGGCGTCTGCTTGATGTGGTCCACGACCCGGTCCTCGACGACCTCGGGGATGTCGGAGTCGTCCATGAAGACGACCTCGAACATCTTGGTGAGGAAGGGCTCCCAGATGTAGCGCCGCTTGACGATGGTGGAGGCGCCGGGACGGGAGAAGAAGACGGGCTGGACGTTCGACTTGAGATGCTCGCGAATGAATTCCTCGCGCGAGTCGCGTTCTCCGAGGCTCGTCACCAGGTGGACGTCACCGCAGAACCCCGCGAGGTGATTCGCGCACGCGAGGGCGCCGCCGGCGAAGGACTCCTCGCGGACGTATCGGGTGGCGACGATCGTCTCCTTCGGAGACTTCCCCATGGGCTGGCAGTAGTGGTACTCGTCGATGATCGCCTCACCGATGACGAGCACGCGCTTCCCCTGGAGCGCCGTCAGGCCGGCGATGACCTCGTCGGAGGAGTGACGGGTCTTGAAGTCGTCGAGGAACCGTCGCGCCTCCTCGGGGTAGACGCCGTAGAACTGATTGAGCAGCTCGGTCGAGCTGAACATGATGTCCGAGGTGAACTCGACGCGGCCGCCGAGCCGGCGGACCGCCTCCTCCTCCGCGGTGATGCCTCCCGTGACGTCGCTCTCGCGGTCCGCGTAGTCGCTGCCTTTGCAGTAGACGTGCGGACGCAGGAGCTTGATCGTCTCCACCGCCGTCGCCCACTTGTTGATCGCGACGAGGTCGACGCACTCCAGCGCCGCGATCGATTCCGCGCGGAGCCGTTCGTTGAAGACCGGACGGCCGGGGCCCTTGTGCACGAACCGGTCGGGCGTGACGGTCACCACGAGGATGTCCCCGTGGCGTCGCGCCGCCTCGAAGTGGCGGATGTGGCCGGGGTGCAGGAGATCGAACACACCGTGGCACTGGACGATGGTCTTGTCCCGCTGGCGGAGCGATCGGAGGATATCGGCCAACTCGTCGAGCGGCCGGATCTTGCGCCCGAGCGGGCCCCGGTCCGGCGCCTTAGTCTGTTCCAAGGTGGGCGAACCACTCGCGTGTCGCTTCGCGGATCCGTTCGGGAGTCCAGACCGGGGCGTCCGCCCAGTCGTCGAGGTGGCCGACCATTCGTGCGACGCCTTCCTCGAAGCGCACCTTCGGTGACCACCCCAAGGTGCGACGGATCTTCGTGATGTCCCCGTGCGTGATGTCGGGTTCGCCCGGCCTCTTCGGAAGATACGTCACGGGGCCGCCGATGAGGTCCGCCAAGCGCTTCACGCTCTGCGGCGCGCCCGACGCCACGTTGAACACTTCCTGGCGGACGTCTGAGGTCGCGGCGACGGTGAAGGCCTCGACGACGTCGGAGACGAAGACGAAGTCGCGCTTCTGGCTTCCGTCGCCGACGATGGTGAGGGGCGCTCCGTTGGCGCGCTGGGCGAGAAAGACGCCGAAGACTGCGCCGTACGCTCCAGTCGTGCGCGAGCGTGGGCCGTAAACGTTGAAAAGTCTGAGGGAAACCGACGGAACCCCATAAACCGCACCCCAGTGTAGCACAGCCGCTTCGCCGACCAATTTCGTAAACGCGTACGGATACTGAGGCTTCAGCGGGGCCGTCTCGGGCGTCGGGCAAATCTCGGGGATCCCGTAGCACGAGGAGGACGCCGCGTAGACCAGTCGCGCCACCCGCGCCCGCCGCGCCGCTTCGACGACGGCGACCGTCCCGTCCACGTTCGCCCGGTGATAGTGGCGCGGCGTCGAAATCGAGGGAACGATGTCGGCGAGCCCGGCCAGGTGGAAGACGACGTCGACCCCGTCGAAGCGAGGAGCGATGGCCTCGTAGTCAGCAACATCGACCGCCGCGACCGTGACCGGCGCGCCGCGCGGCAGGTCGCGCAGGTTCTCACGTCGGCCGGTCGCCAGGTTGTCCAGGACGACCACCTGGTGGCCATCCTCGACGAGCCGACAGACCAGATGGCTCCCGATGAAGCCGCAGCCACCCGTGACCAACGCTCTCACGGCTCTCCTCACAGAGAGTTCTTGACCCTGAACGCCGCCCTATGTTCACATATTGAACACTGGTTCGCCACATGGAAAGATCAGCCGAGCGTGAGCTCGAAATCCTCAGGGCGATCGGCGAAGGCGTGCCGCTCACGCAGCGAGCCCTCGCCGAGCGACTGGGCGTAGCGCTCGGGCTGACCAACCTCTACCTCAAGCGCCTCGCCAAGAAGGGCTACATCAAGATCGCGGAGTTCCGGAAGAAGCCGGCGGCCCGGAAGCGGCTGCGCTATGTGCTGACCCCCACGGGCATCCGCGAGAAGACCCGGCTGACGTACGAGCACGTGGCGTACGCCCTCAACCTCTACCGGCGTACCCGCCAGACCCTCCGCGAGGAGCTCCACCGCTTCCCGGAGAGCGGCTTGAAACGGGTCGCGCTCCACGGCACCGATGAGGCGGCAGAGCTCGCGTATCTGACGCTGAAGGAGGCTGGTCTCGAGCCGGTCGCCGTCTTCGGCACCCGAGGGGGCGGCCAGTTCATCGGCCTCCCGGTCCGCGCCGTTACGGAACTGGTCCCGGAGGAGTACGACGCGGTAATTGTCGCCACGTTCGACCGGCCCGAGCCCCAGCGTGCCGAGCTCATGAGGCTCGGCGTCGCTCCCGACAAAATCCTGACGCTCCGGCGCCTCGAGCGGGCGCACGGTGACGGGCCCGCCGCGTGAGCGATCTCCGACACTTCGTCCGTCTCCTCCGCTCGTATCTGAAGCCGCACTGGAAGGCGGTCCTCCTGCTCCTGGCGACGAGCTACATCGCCACCGTGGCGACCGGCCTCCTGCCCCTCGTCATGGCCCCCATCCTGGACCTGGCGCTCGGCGCGCCGCCCGCCTCCGGCGACCAGCCGGTCGGCTGGCGCGGGCTGAGCCTCGGCAACCTGGGCGCCGCCGTGCTCCAGTGGCTCGGCGTCGGTCATGGTGTCGACCGGTTCACCGCGATCGCCGCGCTCTGCGGCGTCTTCGTCGCGGTCGGTCTCCTCAAGGGCGTCCTGGAGTTCTGGAACTACATGCTCGCACTCTGGATTCGCGTGCGGGCTGGCGCCGCAATGCAACTCGACCTGTTCCGCCACCTGCTCGGGCTCTCGCTCGGCTTCTTCAGCCGCCAGCGCACGGGCGAGCTCGTCTCTCGGCTCGATGAGGACACGCGGGCGACGAGCGCCGGCCTCGAAACCGTGGCGTGCACGCTGCTGTCGGCGCCCCTCCTCGTCCTCTTCTACGGATACCTCCTGGTGCGGACGAGCCCGACCCTCGTCGTCGCGGCCCTCGGCGCGGCGGCGCTCCATTACGGGGTCACGCGCGGGATCCGCGGGCCGATCCGGCGATTCGCCACCGACCAGTTCACGGTTTTCGCCGACCTCGTGGCCCGGCTTCAAGAGACCATCCTCTCGGTGCGCGTGGTGAAGTCGTTCGCCGCGGAGCGGTTCGAGGCGGTACGGCTCGGCGCGATCCTCCGGAAGGTCCTCCGGGTCAACGTGAAGTACGGCGCCTACAAGCACGCGGAGGAGCCGGCGCGGACCGCGGTCGGCTACGTCGTGGAGGCGGGGATCGTGCTCCTGGCGGCCCGCGAGCTCCTCGGCGGACGCCTCGCGGTGCCGACCTTCTTTCTGTTCCTCTATGTGGGGCGCGCCGTCCTGACGCAGATCAGCGCGCTCGCGAGCGCGTACACGCAGATCCAGGCGACGCTCGCGGCGTCCACACGGATCGCCGAGCTTTTTACCGTCGTGCCCGAGGTGAAGGACGGGCCCGAGACGATCACGGAGTTCCGCGACCGGATCGCCGTCCGCGACGTATCGTTCGACTACGGAGGCGAGGGCGTGCTGGAGGGCGTGAGCTTCGAGGTCCGGAAGGGGGAGATCGTCGCCCTGGTCGGGCCGAGCGGCGTCGGCAAGTCGACGCTCGCGGACCTGATCCTGCGTCTGTACGATCCCGTGTCGGGCGCGGTCACGATCGACGACCGCGACCTGCGTACGCTGCGCCAGGAGCCCTACCGGCGCCTCTTCGGCGTCGTGCCCCAGGAGGCCCTCCTCTTCAACGCGACCATTCGCGAGAACATCGCGTACGGGCGCGAGAACCTCACGGACGCGGACATCATGCGGGCGGCGCAGATCGCGAACGCCCACGACTTCATCGGCGAGTTCCCCGACGGCTACGAGACGGTCGCCGGCGACCGCGGCGTCCGCCTCTCGGGCGGCCAACGCCAGCGCGTGGCGCTCGCGCGGGCGATCGCCGGGCGGCCGCCGATCCTGCTCCTGGACGAGGCGACGAGCTCGCTCGACAGCGAGTCCGAGCGGCTCGTGCAGCAGGCGATCGACCGCGTCATCCAGGGCGCCACGTCGATCGTCATCGCCCATCGGCTGTCGACCATCCTCCACGCGGACAGGATCGTCGTCCTGAACCGCGGTCGGGTCGACGCGGTGGGCCGGCACGCCGAACTGCTCTCGACCAGCGCGACGTACAGCCGGCTGTACCGGTACCAGTTCAACGAGGCCGAGCTGACGAAGGAGCTGACGTGATGACGGAGTTC
The DNA here is from genome assembly GCA_003221695.1 of Candidatus Rokuibacteriota bacterium. Lineage (GTDB taxonomy): Bacteria > Methylomirabilota > Methylomirabilia > Rokubacteriales > CSP1-6 > 20CM-2-70-11. The sequence goes on along the minus strand of QHSX01000065.1, from coordinate 133,490 downwards.
CTCAAGGGCAACTACGAACTCACGGTCAAGATCGAAGAGCCTGCGGACGAGGCCGAGACCTCCGCGACGGAGGAGTTCGAGAAGAAGGCGTTGTCCCGGCTCGGCGGGAGCATTTGCTTCGTGCGGAAGAAAGGCTTCCTCTGGAACGGCGACACCCCCGAGAAGTGATGGAGCTCGGCCGCCGGATCGCCAGCCGGCTCACGGAAGCCACCTTCGAGCGGGTGGCCGCGGTCGGGCTCGCAAACGCTGAGCGAAACCAGAGGGTGATCCGCCACTCGATTCTCGAGTTGGCGGAGGCGTCTCTTGGGGAGGGGAATTCAGCGGTCGTGGTCGCGGCCGGACCGAGTCTGCACCGTCGCCGAAGCCTCGAGCGCCTCAAAGCATCAGCGTTCACTGGGACGATCGTCGCGGTGGACGGCGCCCTCGGCGCCTGCCTCCGCCACGGCGTGACTCCGCACGTGGTCGTTACCGTGGACCCGCACGCCGAGCGCATCGTACGCTGGTTCGGGGATCCAATGCTCGTGGCCCCGCCGCGCGATGACTACTTCCGGCGCCAGGAAATGGATCCCGCGCATGCGCATGACGAAATCATGGCGAACCGGGTCCTCATCGAGCTGGTCGACCGCTGCGGCCCCGGGATGAAGGTCGCGATTGCCACGTCTGCCGCGCCAGCGGTGGTGGATCGCTGCGAGAAGGCAGGAATGACGCTCTACTGGTGGAACCCGATGTACGACGATTACGACCGGCCTGGGAGCCTGTCGCGCCGGCTCCACGCCATGAACGGGCTGCCTTGCCTGAACGGCGGTGGCAACGTGGGCACGGCCGCATGGGTCGTGACCCACGCGGTGCTCGGCAAGACGCGCGTCGGGTTGCTTGGCATGGACTTCGGCTACGTGCCCGGCACGCCATACGCGCGGACGCAATACTACCCCGAGCTCCGTGAGCTTTTGGGCGACGGGTTCGCCGAGGCGTTCATCCATGTGGAGAATCCGTTCGTCAGCGAGACGTGGCTCACCGACCCGGCCTACTACTGGTTCCGGGACGTGTTCCTCGAGATGGCCGGCGCCGCGGGCTGCGAGACCTTCAACTGCACCGAGGGCGGCATCCTCTTCGGCGCGAACGTGCCGATGGCTGCGCTCGAGACGTTCGTCGCCGGCGGGGGCCGGCCGTGACCGAGCGGGAGCACGTCCGGCGGTACTTCTCGGACTCCGCGCACACGTGGCTCGCGCGCGCCTACGGCGAGGACGAAGACCCGCTGGCGTATCCGGTTGGCGCGCAGCGGCTCCGCCTGGCGATGAACGCGGTGCGCGATCGCCTGGGCGAGGCCCGGGGCCGGCTCCTCGACCTCGGCTGCGGCGGAGGCGATCTCTGCTTGCACGCCGCCCGGCTGGGATTCGACGCCACTGGCGTCGACGCTGCCGAAGGCATGATCGCCGAGGCCGAGGCGCGACGTTCCACGCTCCCGGCCGACGTCCGCGAGCGCGTGAGCTTCAAGGTCGCCGACATCCTCGGGAATGGGCTCGCCACCGCGTCGGCCGACGCGGTGACCGCGATCGGTGTCCTCGAGTACCTCGAGGAAGACGCCGCCTTCTTCGCAGAGGCCGCGCGTCTCCTGCGCGTGGGCGGGGCGCTCGTCGTGTCGTGCCGCAACCGGCTCTTCAACATGGTGAGCGGCAATGAGTACACACTTAAGGAAGTCGAGGCCGGGGCCGTGCCGACGCTCCTCGCCGAGCTGTCGGCCTTCCGGCCCGACGAGAGCATCTGTCCGCTGCTCACTACGGTGGTGGCGAAGCTGCGCGAGGCTCTACCGGATCTCGAGCGTGCGTTAGCGAAGGACGCGGCGGGGGCGCGCGGGCCCGCCGACACGCTCCGGGCGTTCGGGCGGCACCGGCGGCAACACACACCTTCAGGGCTCGCGGCCTCGGCCGCGGCTGCCGGCTTCTCTCGTCCGCGGTTCTTTGGCGTGCACCCGCACGTGCTGACGCCGGCGCTCGAGTCGCTGGTGCCGCGCTTCTACAACCGGCTCACGGCAGTGCTTGAGCCGCTCGAATCGACGCCTGCGAGCCTTGGCTGGAGCTCGGCGTTCCTGGGGGTGTTCACGCGGTGAGCGCGCTGACGATTGTGATGTATCACTACATCCGCGACCTCGCGCGGAGCCGCTATCCGGGGCTGAAGGCTCTCACGGTGAAGGCGTTCGAGGGCCAGCTGGACTACATCATCCAGCACTACCGAGTCTGCGCCGTGCAGGACGTCGTCGCGGCCAGGCGAGGCGAACGCCGGCTCCCGCCGAACGCGTGCCTCCTCACGTTCGACGACGGGTTCCTCGACCACTTCACGACAGCGCTCCCGCGTCTGCTCGATCGCGGGCTGCCCGCCAGTTTCTATCCGCCCGCCGTGCCCGTCGAGGGAGGGCGCGTACTCGACACCCACAAGATCCACTTTATCCTGGCGGCGTGCCCCGACCGTGCGAAGCTCGCCCGTCAACTCCTCGATATGATCGAGGGCTGGCGCGGGGACGTCGCGCTGCCGCCGACCGACGCGCTCTGGCGGCAGCACGCGGTGGGCTCACGCTTCGATGGGCCGGAGGTTGTCTTCGTCAAGCGCGTGCTACAGCGCGGCCTGCCCACCGACGTCCGGTCGGTCTTGACGCAGCGCCTGTTTGAGGAGTTTGTGGGCGTGGACGTGCGGGCGTTCGCGCAAGAGCTCTATATGGATCTGGAACAGTTGCGTTGCCTGCGGCGGCTTGGGATGGACGTGGGCGGGCACGGCGCAGAGCACGTGTGGCTCGACGCGCTTGATCGGCGGGCGCAGGACGCTGAAATCTCCCGGACGCTCGCGTTCCTCGCACGGGTCCACGGGGGCGTCCCCGTGGACTGGGTGATGTGCTATCCGTTCGGCAGCTACGACGAGACCACCCTCGAACTCCTGCGGAGTCGTGGCTGCGCGCTCGGGCTGACGACGCGCGCGGCCGTGGCGCCCGACCTGGGCCGGCCGCTCGAGCTGCCCCGGCTCGACACCAACGACTTGCCGACGTCGGCGACCGCCGAGCCGGGAGCATGGACCGTCGAGGCCCTTCGAGGTGGACATGGCTAAGGTGCTCTTCGTGAATCCCGTCATCCGCGAGGAGGACGACCCGCGACACGTGCCGTACGGCATCGCACTGCTCGCCGCGATCGTTGTCCGGGAAGGTCATCGCGTCCAGGTGTACGACGCGAACGCGTGGCGCGCCTCCGACGCAGTGCTCGCCCAGGTCCTGAAGGCCGACCGCTGGGACGTCGTCGCCGTCGGCGGTATCACGACCGCCTACCGGTCGATTAAGCACATCGTCGCGATGGCGCGGGCGCTGGCGCCGCAGGCGCTGATCGTGGCCGGCGGCGGGTTCGTGACTAGCATGCCGCACGACATTATGCGGCTCATGCCGGAGATCGATGTCAGCGTCGTGGGCGAGGCGTTCGTCTCCTTCGTGGAGGTGCTCCGGCGGCTCGACGCCGCGAATCGGGACTGGGCCCCCGTGCGAGGGCTCGTCTGGCGCGATCCCGCGGGCGGGTCGCACCTCAACCCGGAGCAGCCACTCTTGCGCGATCTGGACTTGCTGCCGTACCCGGCTTGGGAGTTTTTTCCGCTCGATATCTACTTCAAGAACAGCATGGCGCTCTTCTCCGAGGAGGGGATGCTCGCGCGCCGGCGGCTCGACGTCAACGCGAGCTACGGCTGCTCGTTGATCTGCCGGTTCTGCTTCCACCTCGGGATCGCCGGCGACATGGAGCAGGTCGAGCGCGATGGCGAGCGAGACGTGACCTTCACGTACAAGCGCGTGATCCGCTACCACAGCCCACGCTACGTCGTCAGCCTGGTGAAGTACGCCCGCGAGCGGTTCGGCGTCGACTTCATCGCCTTCCTCGATGAAAACCTCATGACGATGCACCAGTCATCGGGCAAGAAGTGGCTGACCGAGATCGCGCGCCTCTGGATCGACGAGGGGCTCCAGCCGCAGTGCGTCCGGGAGGGGGTGCCCCACGATCCCGCGCGCTGCTCCGGAGTTCACTGGGGCGGCACCAGCCACGCGACGCTCGTCAACCGGGAGCTCCTTTCGCTCCTGAAGCAGTCGGGCTGCGCGCACCTGCTCTACGGATACGAGAGCTTTTCAGGCCGCGTTCTCAAGACCATCGGCAAGGGGGCGACGCCGGAAACGAACGAGCGGTCGCTCCGCTGGACGCTCGAGGCGGGGATCCGTCCGATCCCGAATCAGATGGTCGGCTTCCCAGACGAAGACTTCGACTCGATCCGTGACAACGTCCTCGCCTGGAACCGGCTCGGGCTCAACGTCAAGCCATTTTTCGCGACGCCCTACCCGGGCACGGAGTGGTACCAGAAGTACAAGAGCCGGATCCTCCGGCAGTACGGCGGCGACCTCGAGGCGTTCCTCCTAGACCTTGGCGACGCGACGCGCGTGACTGCGGTCATCTCTCAGAAGTTCAACGCTGTCGAGCTCTACGGACTCCGTGAGCTCATGGTCCTACGCGACCTCAAGCGCATCGCCGAATACGAAGCGGAATGGAATCGGCTGCACCCAGAGGCGACCGGTGCCAAGGACCCGGCGCTGGCGCGCGCGCACACAACGCTCGCATGAAGGTCGCGGTCATCGGGCTCGGATCGATCGGTCGTCGGCATCTCGGGAACCTCCGGGCGCTCGCGGTGGAGACCTTGGCGGCGTTCGACGTGGATCCCGCCCAGCGCGAGGCGGCGCGCGCGCAATTTTCCTTCGCGGAGTTCCCGGCGGCGCTCGAGGCCTCCCTCGACGGCGCTTCGGGAGTGATCATCTGCACGCCCCCGGACTCGCACCTCGCGATCGCCCGTATGGCGGCGTCGCGAGGCGCGCACCTCATGATCGAGAAGCCGCTGTCGTATTCCGCGGATGGAATCGAGGATCTGCTCCGGTCCTGTGACGCGCGTGGGCTGCGGATCCTGACGGCGTACAACTGGCGCTACTGGCCGCCAATGCTCCTCGCGGAGAAGCTGCTGAAGGAGGGCAGGATCGGAGCCGTCCTCGCGGGGCGGACCGAATACGCGTACCACCTGACGACTCGATATCCAGGCAAGGACTATCGGCGGTTCTATATGGCTGACGCGAAGCAGGGTGGTGGCTGTCTCCTCGACGAGAGCCACGCGATTGACTACATGCGCTGGCTCCTCGGCGACATCGTCGAGGTGAGCGCCGTTGTGGAACGGGTCTCAGGGCTCGAGATCTCGACCGATGACCTCGCCGACCTCACCGTCCGGTTCGCGTCCGGCGCCATTGGGAACCTCCATATGAACCTCTTCGCGTGGAACGTCCACAGTCACATCGAGATCTTGGGAGAGGCCGGCGTGCTCCAGTGGAGGCGCTTCGAGAACGAGGTGCGTGTCTTCGACCCGAAGGCGAACCGCTGGGAGGTCTACCCCTTCACCTGTCAGCTCAACGACATGTACGTGGACGAGGCGCGCCACTTCCTGGCGTGCATTCGCGATGAGGCCGTGCCGCGCTGCGACGGCTGGGACGGGCTCAAGACGATGCAGGTCATCGAGGCGGCCCGGCGGGCGTCCGCGGAGCGCCGCTGGGTGCGGGTCTGAGGTGAACGCGTCCCCATTCGTCTTCGGCGTCATCCCGGCACGCGGCGGCTCGAAGGGACTGCCGGGCAAGAATCTCAAGATGCTCGGCGGTCTCTCGCTGATCGGCCACGCGATCGCCTCGTGCCGTGAGGCCGCACGGTTGTCGCGGTTCATGGTGTCGACGGACAGCGCGGAGATCGCGACGGAGGCGCGCCGTCATGGCGCCGAGGCGCCGTTTCTGCGGCCTGCGGCGCTGGCGAGCGACGACGCGGGGATGGTGCCGGTTCTGCAGCACGCCGTGCGGTGGCTCGAGTCGCATGGCGGCCCGCGTCCGGATCTCGTCGTGACGCTCCAGCCGACGTCTCCGTTCCGCACGGGCGCCGACGTCGACCGCACGATCGCGAAGCTCCTCGAGACCGGGGCGGATTCTGCGCAGACGGTGACCGAGGCGACCTATCACCCGTTCTTCATGAAGACGCTCGACGGCGACCGCACCGTCCCGCTCTTCCCCGACGGCCACAAGTACGTCCGTCGCCAGGATGCGCCGCAGGTCTACCAGCCGTCGGGCGCCGTCTATGTGACCCGCTATACGGTCCTCATGGACCAGGGACGTGTTCTCGGCGACGACAACCGGGCGATCGTCATGGGGTTCGAGTCGTCCGTGAACATCGACACCGAGTGGGATTTCATGCTGGCCGAGCTCATCCTGGCGCACGGGCGCGCCCCCACGCCCCCGCGTCCATGAGGGAACGGGTCTTGGCCGGACGGAGCCACGCCGTACCCACGGCACGCCACCCACGGTGTGTTCCGACCTCACGGCCCCCGCTACGATGAGGCAACGGGTCTTGGCCGGACGGAGCCACGCCGTACCCGCGGCACGCCACCCACGGCGTGCACCGGCCTCGCGGCCCCCGCTACGATGAGCCACCGGCTGCTGATCCTGGGGGCGGGGGGCCACAGCCGCGCGGTCGCGGAGCTGGCGAGCGAGGCGGGATGGACCGTGGCCGGATTCACCGACCGCGCGGGCGCACCTCGACCGGGGATCCTCGGCACCGACGCGGATGTCGGGGCGCTGGCGCGCGCCGGGAAGATCGATGCGGCGGTCGTCGGCGTCGGCAACAGTGCGCTGCCCCGTCGCGCTGAACTCTTCCGGCTCCTCTACGATTGCGGGCTCGCGACCCAGGCCCTCGTCCACCCCCGTGCGGTGCTCGCGCGAAGCTCTCGGATCGGCGACGGCTCCGTCGTCTTCGGCGGGTGCGTGCTGGGCGCCGGGGTGGAGGTGGGCGTCAACGGCGTGTGCTACAGCGGCGTCATCGTGGAGCACGATTGTCGCATCGCCGACCACTGCTATCTGTCGCCTGGCGTCGTCCTCTCGGGGCAGGTGACAATCGAGCGGGGCGCGTTCCTCGGCGCCGGCGCCGTTGTCGTCCCCGGTGTCAGGATCGGCGCTGACGCGGTCGTCGCGGCGGGGGCCGTGGTCATCGAGGACGTGCCGGACGGGGCGACCGTGCTCGGCGTCCCGGCGCGTGCGCGAGAGGCGGCACGTTGAGCCGGGTCATAGTCGTGACGGAGACGTCGCGCAGCCTGGGCGAGTTCCGCCGACCCTGGGTCCGCGCGCTCTATGGCGCGCACGTCCGGCGGTACCGCCGCGCCGTCGCCACGACGCTCGCGCGGCTGCCGTCCGCCGACGAGGTGACGCTCCTGGCGGGCCGGGAGCTTCTCGATCGCACGACGCTGCCGGCCGGCGTGAGTCTCCGCCTCTACGACCAAGAGTCGTTCAAGGTCGAGGCCAAGCCCTGGGCCGACCTCGGCGCCCGGCTCGTCACTGCGTGGTGGCCACGGCGCGGGACGGAATCGGCGCTCCTGGTGGGCGGCGTGTGGGTCCCCGACCTGCTCCCCGTCGCCAAGGGCATCCTGCTCAGGCTCGAGGTGCTCGAGTTTGTTGCCGCGATCGAGCGGGTCATGGACGACGTCAAGCCGCACCGTGTCGCGCTCGTGACCGGCGCCTCGATCGCGGAGCGCATCGCGCGGTACCTCGCTGAGGACCGCGCGATTCCCGTGACCGCAGCCGCCTGGGTCCCGTCGTCATTCGCACTCGCGGCGCTCTGGCGGACGCTTCGCGCTCGTGAGGATCGGCTGGCGCTCCGGCAGCTCCTCCGCCACTCCCGCCGGCCAGCGCCGGTTCGCCAGGGCCGACCGCGGATCGTCTTCACGGCGTGTCATACCCGGCACTTCGAGGTCGTCGAGCCACTGACCGCGAGCCTGCGTCACGACGGCGTGAACGCGACGGTGCTCGCGGCATCCGTCGACGACACGATGGACGCGCGCGTGGCGCGAGTCGCCGCGGACGGCGTGCCCTGCGCCTACTTCATGGACTATCTGCCGCGCGCCGAGGCCCGGCGGCTCGTCAGCGAGATGCGGCCCTTGTGCCGGCGCCTGCTCCATCGCTTGGACGCAGATCCGGAATACGACGCGCTTGCGCGTCACGGCTCGGTGCGGCTCGGGCGGATCCTGCGCCGGTTCGCCCGGAACGCTGTTGGCCAGAGCGTCGTAATCGCCCGCCTTTATCTCGAAGCCGCGGCTCGCGCGCTCGACGCCCTCAGACCCGACGCGGTCGTGATCGCGAGCGACCGCCGTTACGCCGAGCGCGCGCTGGCGCTCGCCGCGCGGGCGCGCGGGATCCCGGTGGTCCTGTTCTGGGGCGCCTCGCTGCTGAGCCGCGATCGCACCAACACCTTCGACGTCGCGGACCGGCTCCTCCTGATCGGCGACCACGTCCGCGCCGCCCTGGTCGAGCAGGGGCTCGAGCCCTCCCGGCTCACGGTCGTCGGCGATCCGCGCTCGAACGCGGCCTGCCTGGTGGAGCGGGAGCGGCTGCGCGCGCAGGTCTTCGCCGATTTCGGACTCGCTCCGGGGCGCCCGCTGCTGGTCCTCGTGTCCAAGTACGTCTCGGTCCTCTTCTCGTCCGAGGAGAAGGAAGGGTTCTACCGGACCGTCGCCCGGGCGGTCGAACGTCTCGGACGCTCTCACGTCATCGTCAAGGTCCACCCGAACGAGCACCTCGCGCTGCTGCGGGACCAGGTGCGCGCATGGGGGTGGCGCGACGCGGTCCTGACCCAGTCGTACGACATCCATCGCCTCTTCCGGGCTGCTGACGTCGCCGTCATGGTGACGTCGATGGCGGGCGTCGAGGCGATGGCGATGGAGTGCCCCGTGGTCGCGGTCCAGACGCGCGGCAAAGACTTCGAGGGAGGCTATATGCCGCCCTACGTGAGCGCCGGCGCCGTCGACCGCGTGGACACGGGCGACGTCGAGGCGCTCGCCGCGACGCTCTCACGCCTCCTCGGCGATGCCAGAGCCCGCGAGGCCCTGGTGGCCCGCGGGCGCACGTTCGCGGCGCAGTACCTCCATCCCGTCGACGGCCGGCTGACCGAACGCCTGCTCGAAGTGGTCGCAGAGATCCGCGCGTGAGCCTGGCTAGCTTCCGGGTCGGCGATCGGGTCATCGGCGCGGCGGCGCCCGCGTTCCTCGTCGCCGAGGCCGGCGTCAACCACAACGGCGATCCCGCGCTCGCCCGCCGGCTCATCGCCGCCGCCGCGGCCGCCGGCGCCGACGCCGTGAAGTTCCAGACGTTCCGCGCCGAGGCCCTCGTCACGCGGCACGCGCCGAAGGCGGCCTACCAGGCCGAGACCACCGGAAGCGGTGAGGGGCAGTGGGAAATGCTGGGACGGCTCGAGCTCGGGCCCGAGGCGCACGCAGCGCTTCGTGACGAGAGCGCCAAGCGGGGGATCCTCTTCTTCTCCTCGCCCTTCGACGAGGCGAGCGCCGACACGCTCGAGGCGCTCGGCGTGGCGCTGTTCAAGCTCCCGTCCGGCGAGATCACGAACCCGCGCCTCCTCCGACACGTCGCCGCCAAGGGCCGCCCGATCATCCTGTCGACCGGAATGTCGACGCTCGACGAGGTCGCGGCCGCGGTCGCGGTGATCCGCGGGGCCGGCGATCCGCCGCTCGCGCTCCTGCACTGCGTGAGCGCCTACCCGGCGCCGGCCGAAGAGACGAACCTCCGAGCGGTCGACACGCTCCGCGAGCGCTTCGGTTGCCCGGTCGGCCTGTCGGATCACACGACGGGCATCGAGATCGCGCTCGCCGCCGTCGCCCGTGGCGCGGCGATCGTGGAGAAGCACTTCACCCTGGACAAGGGGCTGCCGGGACCGGATCACCGGGCGTCGCTCGAGCCGGACGAGCTCGCGGGCCTCGTGCGCGCCGTCCGGCGGGTCGAAGCGGCGCTCGGCGACGGTGAGAAGCGGCCGATGCCGTCGGAGGCGGACACGCGCCGAGTCGCGCGAAAGAGCCTGGTCGCCGCGCGCGCCATCCGTCCCGGCGAGCGGCTCACCGCGGATTTGATCGCGGTCAAGCGGCCCGGCACCGGCATCTCGCCGGCGGACCTCGATCGCGCCCTCGGCCGCACCGTCGTGCGGGCCCTCGCCGCCGACGAGGTGATCGACTGGGCCGCGCTGGGGGACGCGTGAGCGGCCCGACGCGTGTCGTCGGCGTGGTATCGGTCGGCCGGTCCGACTACGGTCACCTGACCCCCGTGCTCGAGGCGATGCGCGTCGCGCCCGACATCGAGCTCCGCCTGTTCGTCGCCGGGATGCACCTGTCCGACGACTTCGGGCGTACCGTCGAGGCGATCGAAGCCGACGGCTGGCCGATCGCGGAGCGGATCGCGATGCACGAGCCCGGTGACACGCCCGAGGCGGTGGCCGCGTCCACCGGGCGTGGCGTCGCGGGCTTCGCGCGCGCCTACGCGCGGCAGCGCCCGGACCTCCTCGTCCTGCTGGGCGACCGGTTCGAGATGCTCGCGGCCGCCGTCGCGGCGCTTCCGTTCGCGCTCCCCGTGGCTCACATCCATGGCGGCGAGGCGTCGGAGGGGGCGATGGATAACCAGATCCGCCACGCGATCACCAAGCTGGCGCACCTGCACTTCGCCTCGGCGCCGGAGCACGCGCGGCGGATCGCCGCGATGGGCGAGGAGGCCTGGCGCATCCACATGGTCGGGGCCCCGGGTCTCGACCGGCTCCGCACGGTCGAGCTGTTGTCGCGCGACGAGGTGGCGGGGGCGCTCGGACTGCCGTCGCCGGGACCGTGGCTCCTCGTGACGTTCCATCCGGTCACGCTGGAGTACGGCGATACGGCCGCGCACGTCGACGAGCTGCTCGCCGCGCTCGACAAAGTGGACGCGACGCTGGTGGTGACGTACCCGAACGCCGACACCGCGGGCCGGACCATCATCCAGCGGCTCGAGGAGTTCGCGAGGCACTCGCTGCGCGTGCGGCTCGCGCGGAGCCTCGGCGACCGACTGTACCTGTCCCTGCTCCGACACGCGGACGCGATGGTCGGGAACTCGTCGAGCGGACTCATCGAGGCGCCCTCGTTCGCGCTGCCCGTCGTGAACGTCGGCGGTCGCCAGCGGGGTCGCCTCCGCGGGGCCAACGTGGTCGACGTCGGTCCGGAGCGCGACGAGATCCTCCGCGGCATCCAGACCGTGCTCGCGCCCGGCTTCCGGCGACGGCTCGAGGGCCTCCCGAACCCGTACGGCGACGGACACGCGGCCGCGCGCATCGTGAAGGTGCTCCGCGAGGTGGCGCTCGATGCCCGGCTGATCCAGAAGCGTGAGCAAGGCGATGGCCCAGCTCGCTGACCTGCTCGTGCCCGAGGGCGCGACCCTCCGGACCGCCCTCGAGGCGATGACGCGGAGCGGACGGCAGGTCGCGCTGGTCGTGGACCGGGACCGGCGTCTGCTCGGCCTCATGACCGACGGCGACGTCCGCAAGGCGCTCCTGCGCGGCGTCGCGCTCGACGCGAAGGTCGAGGAGGTCATGAACCGGACGCCCGTCGTCGCCCCCGCGGGCGGGTCGCGCGGGGAGGCGCTCACGCTGATGCGGAGCCGCTCGATCCGTCACGTCCCGGTCGTGGACGAGCGCCGCACGGTCGTGGACCTGCTCCGGCTCGAGGACCTGCTGGCACCCGTGCCGCCCCTCCGGAGCCGCGCCGTCATCATGGCCGGCGGCGAGGGCATGCGGCTCCGGCCACTGACCGAGTCCACCCCGAAGCCGATGCTCCGCGTGGGGGGCAAGCCGATCCTCGAGCTGCTCATCGAGCGCCTGCGCCAGTCGGGGATCGTGGACGTCATGGTCGCGCTGCGCCACAAATCCGAGCTGATCCGCGAGCACCTGGGCGACGGCGAGCGGCTGGGCGTCCGGATCGAGTACGTGGAGGAGCCGGAGCCGCTCGGCACGATGGGCGCGTTGACGCTCGTGCGCGACGGGCTGGACGTGCCGTTCTTCGTGGTCAACGGCGACATCCTCACCAAGTGCGACTTTCGGGCGATGTGGGAGTTCCACCGGGCCCGGGTCGGTGCGGCGATGACCGTGGGCGTCTCGCTCTACCAGATCGAGATCCCGTACGGGGAGTTCGCGCTCCGGGGCGAGCGCATCGAGCGCGTCGACGAGAAGCCGCGGAAGGAATTTCCGATCAACGCCGGCATCTACGTGCTCGAGCCTTCGGTCGTGGACATGCTCCCGCGTGGACAGTACTTCGACGCCCCGGAGCTGATCAGGCTCCTTCTCGCGCGGGGCGAGCACGTGGCGGCGTACGCGATCCGCGAGTACTGGCTCGACGTCGGGCGCCATCCCGACCTCGAGAAGGCCAACCGCGACGTGGCCGAGGGGCTCCTGGATTGACCCGGATCGCGGTCGTCGGTCTCGGCTACGTCGGGCTCACGCTCTCCGTGGCCCTCGCGAAGAAGGGCGTGACGGTCCTCGGGTACGACCGTGAGCCACGGGTCGTCGGTGCACTCCAGACCGGCCGGCCCCACCTCTACGAGCCCGGCGTCGCCGAGGAGCTCCCCGCGCTCCTCGAGGAACGGCTGCGCGTCGTCCCGGAGCTGCCGCGGGAGCCCGTCGATGGAGCCGTGCTCTGCGTCTCGACGCCCGTGGATCCGGTGACGCGCGAGCCCGTGCTGGAGCCCCTCCGTGACGCCGCGCGCGCCGTTGCCGCCGCGTTCGACTCCGACACGCTCGTCGTCGTGCGATCCACGGTGCCCGTCGGCGCGAGCCGTGCCGTGGTGCTGCCGGAGCTCGTCGCGCGCTGGGGCCGGGCGCGGCTCGCCTTCTGCCCGGAGCGGACGATCCAGGGGCAGGCGCTGCGCGAGCTCGAGGAGCTGCCCCAGATCGTGGGCGGGCTCGACGGCCCGAGCCGCGACGCGGCGGCGGCCCTCTTTCGCCGGCTCACGTCGCGGATCGTTCCGGTGTCGTCTCTCGAGGCCGCGGAGATGGTGAAGCTCATCAACAACTGTCACACGGACCTGATCTACTCCTACGGCAACGAGGTGGCCCTCATGGCGGAGCGATTCGGGCTCGACCCGCTGGAGCTGATCCGTGCCGCGAATCTGGAGTACCCGCGGCCGGATCTGGCGAGGCCCGGCTTCGTCGGAGGCGGCTGCCTGTCGAAGGATCCCTACATCCTGATCGAGAGTGCGCGGGCCGTGGGGCACGAGCCGTGGCTCGTGCCACGCTCGCGCGCCCTGAACGAGCACCTCCCACGCCACGTGGCCCGCCGGTTCCTCGAGCTCCTCCGTGAGACGCGCGGGGGGCTCGAGGGCGGGCGCGTCCTCCTGCTCGGCTTCGCGTACAAGGGATGGCCGCCGACCGACGACATGCGGGGCGCGCCCGTCCTGCCAATGCTCGACGTCCTGCGTGGCGCCGGGCTCGCGCTTCGCGGCCACGACTTCCTCGTCGCCCGAGAGGTGCTGGCCGGGCTCGGCGTCACCCCGGCGAGCCTCTCCGAGGGGTTCGCCGGCGCGGACGGCATCCTCGTGATCACGGACCACCCCGAGTACGCGAAGCTCGACCTGCCGGCCCTCCTCGCGTCCCTGCGGAAGCCCGCGCTCGTCTACGACTGCTGGCGGGTCCTCGACCCGGAGGCCGTGCGCGCGGCGGGCGAGGTCCGCTACGCGTCGATCGGCTATGGCTAGGATCCTGATCCTCGGCGGCGCGGGCTTCGTCGGCTACCACCTGGCGCGGCGGCTCGGCGAGGAGCCGAAGAACCGCATCACGCTCGTCGACGACCTCTCCCGCGGCCGTACCGACGCCGAGCTCGCCGCGCTGCTCGCGCGTCCGTCGGTCGAGCTCGTGAAGGCGGACCTGACGGATCCCGGCGCGCTCGCGGGTCTGCCACGGGAGTGGGAGCAGGTCTTCATGCTCGCGGCGGTCGTCGGCGTGCGCCACGTCACCGGCGATCCCGCCCGTGTGGTCCGGGTGAACACGCTCGCCACGCTCAACGTCCTGGAGTGGAGTACGCCGACGGCCGGCGTGCTCTTCTTCTCCTCCACGAGCGAGACGTACGCGGGCGGCGTCGGCCGGGGTACGGTGCCGGTGCCGACGCCGGAGGCCGTGCCGCTGACCGTGGACGACATCGAGAGCCCGCGGGCCGCGTACGCCGCGACCAAGATCCTCGGCGAGGCCGCCGTGATCCACTACGCCCGCGCCAAGGGGCTCAGGTTCGTGATCGGCCGCCTGCACAACGTGTACGGGCCCCGGATGGGCGCCGATCACGTGATCCCCGAGCTCTGCCTGCGCGCCCTCGACCGCGAGGACCCGTTCCGGGTCTACGGGCTCGAGCAACGACGCGCCTTCTGCCACGTGGACGACGCCGTGGACGCGATCCTGCGCCTCACGATCACCGAGCGCGCATGGGGGGAGATCGTCAACATCGGCAACGATACGGAGGAGACGGCGGTCGCCGACCTTCTGGCGCTCGTCCTGAAGGCCGCCGAGTTCGCGCCGCGGATCGAGCCGCGCCCGGCGCCTCCGGGCTCGGTCGGGCGCCGTTGCCCGGACCTGACGAAACTCCGGGCGCTGACCGGCTACGTGCCGAAGGTCACCCTCGAGGCGGGCGTGCGCGAGACTTTCGCGTGGTACCGCGCCTGGCGGGAGCGCGAGCGAGGGCGACCATGACGCGGCCCATTCCCAACGCCGTGCCGTGCCTCCGCGGCAACGAGTGGCAGTACCTCAAGGAGTGCCTCGACTCCAACTGGGTCTCCTCTGTCGGCCCGTTCGTCGATCGCTTCGAGCGCGAGCTCGCCGGCTGGCTCGGTGTGCGCTATGGCGTGGCCACCGTCAACGGCACCGCCGCGCTCCACGTGGCGCTCCTCGTCGCCGGCGTCGAGGCGGGCGACGAGGTCCTCGTCCCGGCCCTCACGTTCGTGGCCACCGCCAACGCGGTTCGGTATTGCGGGGCCGTGCCGGTCTTCATGGACTCCGAGCCGCGGACCTGGACGGTGGACCCGCAGAAGGTGGCGGACTTCCTCACCCGCGAGTGCGACGTGCGGGATGGCCGTGTGGTGAACCGCACGACCGGGCGTCGCGTCCGGGCGCTGCTCCCGGTCCACCTCTACGGCCACCCGGCGGATCTCGATCCCCTCCTCGAGCTCGCCGCGCGGTTCCCGCTCGCCCTCGTGGAGGACGCGGCCGAGGCGCTGGGCGCCTCTTACAAGGGGCGCCGCGTGGGCGCGCACGGCTCCGTGGGCTGTCTCTCGTTCAACGGCAACAAGATCATCACCACCGGAGGCGGTGGGATGATCCTGACGGACGACGAGGCGCTGGCGCGGCGCGCGCGGTCCCTGACGACGCAGGCGCGCGACGAGGGTCCGGAGTGGATCCATCGCGAGGTCGGCTTCAACTACCGGCTGACGAACCTCCAGGCGGCCCTCGGCGTGGCGCAGCTCGAGCAGCTCGAGGGCTTCGTCGCCGAGAAGCGCGAGACCGCGCGGGTGTACGCGGAGGCGCTCGCGGCGCTCGGCGGTGCCGAGCCCCTCGGAGAGGCGCCGTGGGCGACGTCGAGCTTCTGGATGTCCTCGACGCTCCTGGATCCGGCGCGCTACGGCGACGCGCGCGCGCTGATCGCGCGCGCGAACGCCGAGGGGATCCAGCTGCGCCCTCTCTGGCGTCCCCTCCATCGGCAGCCGGTCTTCGCGGGTCAGCAGGCGTACCGGATCGAGGTCGCCGATCACCTCTATGCGCGCGGCGTCTCCCTGCCGTGCTCGGTAGGGATCACGCCGGAGGAGCGCCTGCGCGTGCTCGCGTTCCTCGCCGCCGCGGGGGATCGGCCGTCAGGGCGATGAGGCGTCGGCGCCGAAGCGCCGGAGGCAGTAGAGGAGGTCGCAGAGGCGGGGCAGCGCCCGGCGTCAACCCGTACATCGAGCTCGTCGCGGCGCGCGAGGAGCGGACGTGAGGATCTGTTCTCCCCACTGCGGCATCGATCCGGAGACGACGTCCGGAGGCGAGACGTACGAGCGTGAGCTGCTGCGCCACCTCGCCGACGGCGGCATGTCGATCGATATCCTGCTCGCGCGCCACAAGCGACATCCGGACGGTGTCCCGAACTGGACGATCCACCGGCTTCCCATCGGGCGGGGCCTCCGGTGGCCGGTCGCGCCCTTCGTCGTGCCGCGGGCGATCAAGCGCGTCTGGGACGGGCATCCCTTCGACCTGCTGCGCGCGCACTCGCTGCGCTACATCGGGCCCGCGGCCCTGATCGCTCGGCGGCGGTACCGGCTCGACGTGCCGATCGTGGCGCACCACCATCACCTCGATCCCAGCTGGCTCAACCCGCTCGTCGAGAAGCGGGTGATGCGCGCGGTCGATCGGGTCGTCGTCGGGAGCGAGTTCGGACGCCGCCAGGCGGTGGAGCAGCTCGGTGTCCCCGCCGAGCGGTTCTCGGTCGTCTCCTACGGGGTGGATCGGCGCTTTCGGCCGGGGCCACGCCCGGAGGCACTCCTCCGGCGTCACGGCGTCGAAGGAAAGGTCGTCGTCCTGTTCCTCGGCGGCCTCAAGCGCAGGAAGAACCTCTTCGTCCTCCTCGACGTGTGGCGCCGGGTCGCGCAGGCGCGGGACGACGCGCGGCTCGTCGTGGCCGGGTCCGGGCCGCTCCGCGGACGGCTCGAGGCGTTCGCGGGGCCGCTCGCCCGCGACGGGCGCGTGATCTTCGCCGGTTACGTTCCCGAGGCGGAGAAGGTGGACTACTACAACATGGCCGAGCTCCTGCTCTTCCCGTCCGCCCTCGAGGGGTTCGGCCTGAGCGTCGCCGAGGCGATGTCGTGCGGGCTTCCCGTCGTCGTCTCGGGCCGGGGCTCGCTGCCCGAGCTCGTCGTGGACGGAGAGGGCGGGTTCCTCTGTGACCCCGAGCGGCCCGACACGTTCGTGGGACGGGTCCTGCAGCTCCTCTCGGACCCGATGCTCCGCAAGAAGTTCGGGCGCGCGAACCGCGAGCGCGTGGACCGGCGCTTCCGCTGGGACCACTGCGCCGCGGCCACCGCGAGAATCTACGCCGAGGTCGTGGATGACTGGCGTCGCCGTCGCCCTCAGGCTCGATGACGTCGGTGCCGCCTCGAAGCGGCACGAGGTCTACGGCCTCACGCGGGTCCGGGTGGGACGGCTCGCCGTGCCGTTCCCGGGCAACTTCTTGTTCCTCAAATACCTGCCGCCGATCAAGCGCTGGGGCCCGTATCGCGAGCTCTCTGCGAGTGAGTGGACGGCCATGCTCGGCGCGCTGGAGACGGCGGGCGCGCGGATGACCGTGGCCATCACCGCCGGCTGGGTCGAGTCCGACGGCCGCGTGACGCCGTTTCCGCGGAAGTTCCCCGACGCGGCGGCCGTGATCCGCGAGGGCGCGCGGCGCGGGCTGCTGGAGATCGCCAACCACGGCTACACTCACTGTGTTCTCGGGGACGGGCGATTCCGGCCCCGCTTCTTCGCCGGCAACCGTGAGTGCCATCGCGAGTTCCACGACTGGCTCCCGGCGTCGACGCACCGCGAGCACGTCGCGCGCGCGCAGGAGATCCTCCAGGAGTTCTCCGGTCTCCGCGTCGTCACGTTCGTGCCGCCGGGCAACGTGTTCGCGCGCGCGACGCTGGATGCCGCGGCCGCGGCCGGTATCCGCTACGTCTCCTGCCTCGACCCCGGGCGCTTCGGCCCGGTGGCCGGCCTCACGTGGGTCACGGACGGCGACGTCGTCGCGCTGCACGACCGGGACGTGGTGCTCGGCGGGCTCGACGCGCTCCGGCGCGTGCTCCGTGACCGCGTGACGACCTTCGTCACCGTGCGGGAGGCCGGCGAGCGTCTCGGGCGGGGGACGCGGTGAGCGTCCGCTGGCCGCGGCCGCTGGTCGCCGCCGTCGACGCGGTCAACCGCCGCGGCAAGGCCGTGGGCGTGCGACTCGTCAGGTACACGGGCAAGAGCCGTCACCTGATCCATCCCAAGCACCTCGTGGACGCGCCGTGGCACGACTGGTACGTGGAGTACCTCGAGCCCGCGGACGTCGTCCTCGACGTCGGTTGCGCCAACGGCGCGCACACGCTCAAGGCGGCACGGCGCGCACGGCGGGTGTTCGGGATGGACCACGACGTGACCCAGCTCCACGTCGCGGCGGCCGAGGCCCGCGCGCTCGGCCTCAAGAACGTGCACGTGTTCGCGTGGGATCTGGCGCGACCGTTTCCGTTCCCCGACCGGAGCTTCGACGCGGCGCTCTTCCTCGACGTGATCGAGCACCTCCACCCGCGCCGGGAGGTGCTCCGGGAGATCCGGCGCGTGCTCACGCCGTCGGCGCGCCTCCTGGTCTCTGGCCCGAACCGCGATACCGCATGGCGGCGGAGGCTGCGGGCCGCCGGGCTCTTCGCGTTTTCCGATCCCGATCACAAGGTCGAGTACACGGAGGCCGAATTCCTCGCCGAGCTCCGCGCGGGCGGCTTCGAGCCGATCGGCCCGCTCATGCCCGTCGTCTACGACACGCCGTGGGCGGGCGTGATCGACGCCCTCGGCGGCGTCTCGCTCCGCCTCTACGCGCGGCTCAGCCGCTGGAAGCGCGACGTCGCGCTCGCGCGCCCCGCGGAGTCCACCGGCTTCCGCGTCGTCGCGCGGCTCCGGCCGTGAACATCTGCCTCGTCAACGAGTACTTCCCGCCGTTCGCCCCGGGCGGGGCGGAGTGGAGCCTCGAGGCGCTCGCCCGCGGCCTGGCCGTGCGCGGCCACCGCGTGACGGTCGTCACGCCGAACTGGGGCGCCGCGCAGCGGGCGGAATCCGGGGGTGTCCGCATCGTCCGGTTCCCCTTTCCCAAGAAGCTCCAGCCTGGACGCCAGCCGGCGCCCCCGAGGTGGCTCGCGAACCCGCTCTTCTACGCCTGGGCGGCGCTCGCGGTGCTCCGCGTCGCGCGACGCGAGCGCGCGGACGTGATTCACGCCCAGAACAAGCACTCGCTCATTCCCGCGACGCTCGCGGGGTGGCTCTTGGGCGTTCCCGTCTTTCTCACGATTCGCGACGGCTCGATCATCAACGCTGCGCCGGTCTGCCTCCACCATGACGACCGCATGCCGCCCGACTGCAGCGTGCGGAAGCTTTGGCGGGAGTGCTCCGAGGAGTACTTCACCCTGTACGTGAAGAACCCGCGCCGGAAGCTCCGCTCGAAGCTCGCGTTCCTCTACTTCTGGCTGGACGCGCGGGTGAAACAGCGCTTCTTACGTCGTGTCGACGGCGTCATCGGTGTGAGCCAGGGGATCCTCGACATTTACCGGCGCTCGGGTCTCCTCGAGGGCGTGCGACGCGTTCAGGCGATCTACAACGTCCCGCCGGCCGCCGCGCCGCCCTCGCCCGGGGAGGTCGAGGCGCTGCGCGACCGTCTCGGGCTTGGCGGCCGTCGGATCGTCCTCTACGTCGGCAAGTTCTCGCCCGGGAAAGGCACCGCCGATCTCACGGCGGCGGCGGGCGAGGTGGCCCGCGCGTTCCCCGACGTGCTCTTCGTGTTCGTCGGGGAGGGAGAGCTCGACGCGTCGGACCCGCACGTGCGGCGCCTCGGGCCCCTGCCGAACCGCGACGTCCTGGCGCTCTATCCGGTGGCCGACGTGGTCGTCGTACCGTCGGTGATCCCGGACGCGCTGAGCCGGGTGATCCTCGAGGCGATGGCCGCGGGGCGGCCCGTCGTCGCGACGCGCGTCGGCGGGACCCCGGAGCTCGTGATCGACCGGCAGACCGGGATCCTCGTCGAGCGACGCGCGCCGGCGGAGCTGGCGCGCGCGATCGCGACGTTGCTCGCGGACGACGGTCTGCGGGCGTCCGTCGGCGCGGGCGCCCGCCGCCATGTGACCGAGCGGCTGAGCGCGGACACGAGCGTGGAGCGGCTCCTCACCGCCTACGCGAGCGCGCTCGGCCGATGATCCTAGGGCTCCTCCCCGCGATCCGCGGCGGCCTCGGTGAGCTCGCGAGGACCGGCCAGCACGCGCGCCTGATCGACGGCTACCTCACGCCCTACGCCCGCGCCTTCGAGGCGGTCCGGTACTTCAGCTACCTCGCCGAGTCGCTCGACCCGTACACGACAGATCCGGAGGTTTTGGCACGGGTCAGTCTCCACCCCGGCGGCGGGTGGCACCCCTGGGTCTACAGCGTCGTGATGCCGCTCAGGTATGCCCGCGAGTTTCGGCGCTGCGCGATCTTCCGCGTGTTCCAGATCACGGGAGCGCTGCCAGCCGTCGTCGCGAAGCGGCGGTTCGGCGTCCCGTTCGTCACGACCTACGGCTTCTGGTACGGCCGTCTCGCGCGCTCCCGCACGACCGGCGTGCTGCGCCGCGCGGTCGAGTCCCTCGCGCTCCGCGCGGCGGATGCCGTGATCGTGACCACGTCGGAGCTCGGGGCCCACGTCGCCGCGCGCGTCGGAGGGGCGAAGGTCCACCTGATCCCGAACGGCGTCGATACCACGCGCTTCGCCCCCGTACCGCGGCGCCCGGGGCGACTGAAGAACGTCCTCTACGTGGGGCGGCTGTCGGCGGAGAAGAACCTCGGCGCGGTCGTCGCGGCGGCGGCCGGGCTCGCCGGCCGTTTCGAGCTGCGGCTCACATTCGTCGGGGACGGACCGGCGCGTGCGAGCCTCGAGGCGGAGGCGCGCCGCCGGGGAGTCGCCGCGGAGTTCGTGCCGGTCGTCGAGCACCGGCGCGTGCCCGCGTACCTCGCCGCCGCCGACGCGTTCGTGTTGCCGTCTCGAACCGAGGGGCACCCGAAGGCCCTGCTCGAGGCGATGAGCGCCGGCGTGCCCTGCGTCGCCTCGAACGTCGGCGGCAACCGGGCGGTCATCGAGGCGGGCGCGACCGGCCTCCTCTTCGACCTCGGCGATCCCGGCGGGCTGGCGGAGGCGCTGGCGCGCGTGCTCGGCGATCCCGAGGGCGCCCGGGCGCTCGCGGCGCGGGCGCGGGCGCGAGTCGTCGAGCGCTACGACCTCGCCCGGCTCGTCGCCGAGGAGATCGAGCTACTCAAGCGCCTCGCCCGCGCCGGCGAGTGATGCGCCCGCTGGGGCTCAGCTACCGTCGCATCCTCCTCGACGTGGACCTCGAGCGGCTCACGCCGGGGCTCGAAGGCGTGGTCCTCGAGATCGGCGCGAAGGTGATGGCGCGCGGTCGCTGGCGGCCGCGGCGCGACCGGGTCCGGCGCTGGGTGCGAGTCGACCTCGAGGCGGGCGAGCGCCCCGACGTCGTCGCCGACGCCCAGGGTCTGCCCCTCCGCGACGCGAGCGTGGACTGGGTCGTGTGCGTCGAGGTCCTCCAGTACGTCGTCTCGCCCGAGGCCGCGATGCGCGAGATCGCGCGCGTCCTCGTCCCGGGTGGCACGGCGGTGCTCACGGTGCCGTTCTTCCATCGCGCCGACGGCCCGACCGATCGTCACCGGTTCACCGAGATGCGCGCGCGTGAGCTGGTCGAGACCGCGGGCCTCCGAACGCTCGCGCTCGCGACGCAGGGACGCTTCTTCACGACCCTCGCCAACCAGCTGCGTCAGGGGGCGGCGCATGTCGCGTCGCGCCCCGCGCGGTGGCTCGTCGGCGCGGGCCTCGCGCCGCTCACGGCGCTCTTGCTGGTACTCGACGGTCTCGGCCCGGTCCGGCGCTCGCCGTTTCTCTCGAGCTTCGCGACCGGGTTCGTGGCGCTCGCTCGCAAAGGCTGACCGTGCTCGCCTACTACGCGGTGGCGGCGCGGGAGGCGTTCTGGACCGAGCACTGGGGCGGCCACTCGGTCGCGGAACAGCTCGCGGTCGCCCGCCGCTCGCCGCTGACCACGCTGATCACGGAGGCGCTGCCCACGGCTGGCCCGATCCTCGAGGCGGGGTGCGGACTCGGTCAGTACGTCCTGCTCCTGCGCGAGCGGGGCTGGCGCGTGGCAGGCGTGGACTGGAGTCTCGAGGCGCTCGCCGCGTGCCGTCGCGTGGCGCCGGCGCCGCTCGGCGTGATGGAGCTCCGGGCGCTCGCGGTCCGCGACGGCGCGCTGGCCGGCTACATTTCGCTGGGCGTCGTCGAGCACGACGCGGGTGGCCCCGACGCGATCCTCGCAGAGGCGCGTCGGGTGCTGGCGCCGGGCGGCGTGCTCCTGGTCTCCGTGCCGTACGTGAACGGGGCACGCCGGCTCGGGGCGCCCTGGATCCGACGTCGGAACCGGGCGCTCGCCCGGCGGGGTGGTGAGTTCTATCAGTACGCCTTCTCCCGCGCCGAGATCACGGCGACGCTCGCTCGCCACGGGTTCAGCGTGCGCTCCGCGCACCCGTACGACCCCGCACGGCTCCTCCGCCAGGCGCTCCGACGTGTGTTTCGATGGCGATCGCGCGCGGCCGGGGGCGGGACGGGCTCGGGAGGGAGTGTCGTTTCGGGCGAACGAGTCCGTGCCGTCCCCGGCCGGGAGGAGCGCCGACGGTCGACGCTCGCCGCGGCGGCGCGGCGACTCCTGTACACGGAGGCCGCGCTCAGGGTGCTCGGCCACATGCTGCTGGTCGTCGCCCGGAAGGCCTGACGCTATACTGCTCCCGATGGACGAGTCGTATCGCATCGTCGATCTCGGGGAGCGCCGCGTCCTCGCCGTCGACGGCCGCGAATATCCGACGCGCTACAGCGAGCGCGTGATCCGGATGCTCATCGAGCGCAAAGGGGTGCGACGCGCGCCGCTCTACTTCGACTTCAAGGAGACGCGTGGCCGGCACTTCCTCGGGCCCCTCTTCCGCTATCTCCACGCGCGCGGCGCGCACGAGCTCGAGGTCCTCGAGGTCGGCTGCTCCTTCGGCCACATGACCGAGTACCTCGCGGACCAGCCGGAGGTCGCGCGCATCCACACATTCGACACCGACCCCGCGTTCGTCGCGCTCACGCGCGCCAAGGTGCAGGAGCTCGGGCTCGGCCGCGTGCGCGAGGTCGCCCACATCTCGCACGACGCCACGCGGCGGCTGCCGTGGGCGGACGGCGCGTTCGACATCGTGCTCGCCGTCGGCGTCGTGGAACACCTGCCCGCGCGCACGCGACGTGCCCAGGTGGACGAGTACTACCGCGTGCTCGCACCGGGCGGTCACGTCGCGGTCCTCGACACGCCCAACCGGTGGTTCCCGCTCGAGACGCACTCGGTCGGGCTGCCGCTCGTTCAGTGGCTCCCGGCGCCGATCGCCTACCGTTACGCCCGCGCCCTGCGTCGGCGCGTGTTCCGCGACGTCCCCTATGCGGAGTTCGTCGCAGACGGCACCGGCTGGCGAAACGCGACCCTCGCCGACTGCCTGCCCTCGTCGGGCTGGCGTGGTCTCGAGGACGTCACCGAGGCGGCGGGCTACGGTTGGCGCTTCTTCCGCGACACGGCGCGCTCGCGCACGCGGCGGACCCTCCTGCCGGTCTTCGCCGGGCTCGCGGCCGCCGCGCACGCCGTGGGCCTGCCGCCCGTCGTGTGCCTGCCGTACCTGAACCTCCTCTTCCGCAAGATCGCGGGCCCGACGACCGCCGCGTGAGTGTTCCCGCCGTCTCCGTGCTCATGTCCGTGTACAACGGCGCGCCGTGGGTGCGCGACGCGGTGGCGAGCGTGCTCGCGCAGACCGCGGGCGACCTCGAGCTGATCGTGATCGACGACGGCTCGACCGATGCCACGCCAGAGCTGCTGGCGGCGGTGCGGGACTCGCGCGTTCGCACCGAGCGCCAGGCGCGCGTGGGACTCACGCGCGCGCTCAACCAGGCACTCGCCCGGGCGCGCGCGCCGCTCGTGGCACGACTCGACGCCGACGACCTGGCCCTGCCGGAGCGGCTCGCGCGCCAGCGCGCGTTCCTGGACGCGCACCCGGACGTCGGGCTCCTCGGCACGGGCGCGCGCGCGGTCGACGCGGCGGGACGCGAGGTCGCGTGGATCCGCCCGCCGGAGGACGATGGGGCGCTCCGGCGCGTGCTCATCCGACGCAATCCCTTCGTGCATTCCTCGGTCATGATGCGTCGGGCGGTCGTCGAGCGGGCGGGCGGATACGACGAGACGCTGCCGGTCGCGCAGGACTACGACCTCTGGATGCGTATGAGCCGGCTCGCGCGGCTGGCGAACCTGTCCGAGCCGCTCGTGGTGCGACGCCTCCTGCCCGGACGCGTCACGGCGATGCGCGACGCCGAGCGCCTCCGGGCCGAGGCGCGCGTGCGCTGGCGGGCGGTGCGACGCGGGGCGTACCCCTGGTGGTGCGCCCTCTTCGCCGCACGCCCGGCGCTCGCGCTGGCGGTGCCCGCCGCGTGGCGCCGCGCCCTCCGCCGGGCGCGAGGCTCGCGCGACCACCTGTAGCCTCCGCTGGCGCTGAAGGGGATGCTGCGGGCGGTCGGGGTTGAGCGGCCCAAGTTCCACGACGTCGGGCGCGGCGACATCGAACCCTCCCGCTTCAGGTCGAGTGTCAGGCCGATGTGTCTGAACTCATCCAGCTTGTGTGAGAGCGAAACCTCCCCTAGCATGAACGCGTGGCTGAGGAGCTCTCCAAGCGCATCGACGACGTGCACAAGCGCCTGGACGACCTGCGGGGTAGCATCGATCAGCGCTTCGAGCAGGTCGACCGGCGCTTCGAGCAGGTGTTCGGAGAGCTCCGCGAAATCAGGGTCGATATGCGCTCGCACTTCCGGTGGAGCGTGACCACCATGGTGGCCCTCTTCGGCGTCGCCGTGCCCGTCTGGATGTGGGTCCTCGGGCTGGTCCTGAAGTTCCGCTGAGCGCCGCCTTCTAGTAGGATAGGCGAGTGCGCGTCCTCATCACCGGCATCACCGGCTTCGTCGGCAGCCACCTCGCCGAGTTCGCGCTCGCGCAGGGCGCCGAGGTGGTCGGCTCGCTCCGCTGGCGGAGCAAGACGGAGCACGTCGAGCACCTGCGGGATCGGATCAGCCTGGTCGACGGCGATCTGCGCGATCTCCTGTCCGTGCGCGCGCTCCTCGCCGAGGCGCAGCCCGACTATATCGTCCACCTCGCGGCCCAGAGCTTCGTGCAGGCCTCGTGGCAGACCCCGACGGAGACGCTCTCGACCAACGCGATCTGCCAGCTCAACCTCTTCGAGGGGATGCGGCAGCTCGGCTCGAAGGCGCGCTTCATCGTGATCGGCTCGAGCGAGGAGTACGGCCTCGTGTACCCCGACGAGCTGCCGGTCCGTGAGACGAACCCGCTGCGTCCGCTCTCACCCTACGCGGTGAGCAAGGTCACGCAGGACCTGATGGGCTATCAGTACTTCAAGAGCTACGGCATGCACATCGTGCGCGCGCGCGCGTTCAACCACGAGGGCCCCCGTCGAGGCGAGACTTTCGCGACGTCGAACTTCGCCAAGCAGGTGGCCGAGATCGAGGCGGGCCTGCGCGAGCCGGTGGTGCTGGTCGGCGATCTCAAGCCCACACGCGACTTCTCGGACGTCCGCGACATCGTACGCGGGTACTGGACGCTGCTCGAGCGGGGCACGCCGGGCGAGGTCTACAACCTCTGCTCGGGGGTCGACTGGTCGATCGAGCGCGTGCTGAACTTCTACGTCGGCAAGTCCACGGCGCCGCGGATCGAGGTCCGTCAGGACCCCACGCGGCTCCGGCCCTCCGACGTACCGATCCTGCGCGGCTCGCGGGAGAAGATCGAGACGACGCTCGGCTGGCGCCCCACCATCCCGCTCGAGACGACGCTGACGGACCTCCTCGAGTATTGGCGACGCCGCATCCGGTCTCGGGCCAGCTAGCCGTGGACCGCGCGGCTGCCGCGCGGTCGAGCCCGCGCGTCGCGCTCGTCCACGACTGGCTGACGGGCATGCGTGGGGGCGAGCGGTGTCTCGAGGTCGTCTGCGAGCTGTTCCCCGACGCGCCGCTCTTCACGCTGGTCCACGTCCCCGGAAGTGTCTCGCCCGTGATCGAGCGCCGCCGCGTCGTGACCTCGTTCGTCCAGCGGCTCCCGGCCGCCGCCGCGCAGTATCGCCGCTATCTCCCGCTGTTCCCCGCGGCGGTACGGCGCTTCGACCTCGCCCGCTACGATCTCGTCCTCTCGCTGAGCCACTGCGTCGCCAAGGGCGTCCGCACGCCGCCGGGCGCGCTCCACCTCTGCTACTGCTTCACGCCGATGCGCTACGTGTGGGACCTCGCCGACGACTACCTCGGCGCGCGCGCCGGGCTTGCCACGCGGCTCCTCGCCCCGCCCGTCGCCGCCGGGCTCCGTCGGTGGGATCGGCGCAACGAGTCGATCCACGGCATCGTCGCGATCTCCCACCACATCGCCGAACGCATCCGGCGCGTCTGGGGCCGCGAGGCCGACGTCATCCACCCGCCGGTCGACGTCGAGCGGTTCCGCATCGCCGACCGGGTGGACGACTACTACCTGGTGGTGTCGGCGCTCGTCCCCTACAAGCGCATCGACCTGGCCATCGGCGCGGCCCGGCGGCTCGGCCGGCGCCTCCTCATCGTCGGCACCGGTCCGGAAGAGCGGCGGCTCAAGGCGCTCGCCGGCCCATCCATCGAGTTCCTTGGCTGGCGGGACGACCGCGAAGTCGCCGAGCTCTACGCGCGCTGCCGCGCCGTGCTCTTCCCCGCGGTCGAGGATTTCGGGATCGTGCCGCTCGAAGCTGCCGCCGCGGGGCGTCCGACGGTGGCGCTCGGGCGCGGCGGCGTGCTCGAGACGATGGTCCCCCTCGGCGCGGAGCACGCGGCGCCGACGGCGCTCTTCTTCGCCGAGCAGACGGTCGAGGCGCTCGCGGGGGCGATCCGCGCCTTCGAGGCGGCCGAGGACCGGTTCGATCCCAAGGCCCTGCGGGAACGCGCGCGGGAGTTCGACCGTCCCGTCTTCAAGCGGCGGCTCGCCGAATACGTCGAGACCCGGTGGCGGGAGGCCGGCGCGCGACAGGCATGCTGAAGGCCCACTCGCGCCTCCTCGAGCACCTCACGCTCGCCTTCGACCTCTGCCTGATCGCGGTCTGCTGGGTCTCCGCGTACGCGGTCCGGTTCCACCTGATGCGGGTGACCGACGTGCCGCCGTTCCGGGACTACGCGCTCCAGCTCGTGCCGATCCTGCTCGTGTGGGGCTTCGCGTTCCGCGCGTTCGACCTCTACCGGCCGAGCCGCCTGGGCTCACACTTCTCCGAGTGGCTCGACGTGGCCAAGGCGTCCACGCTCGGCGTGCTCGTCCTCGTCGCGATCATGACGTTCGCCTTCCGTGGGTACGACTACTCGCGGCTCGTGATCGCGGGCTTCTGGGTGCAGTCGATCGTCGCGGTGAGCTTCTCGCGCGCGGTGTTCCGCGAGCTGCTCCGGTTCGCGCGCCGTCGGGGCTACAACCAGCGGTACGCGATCGTCGTGGGTGGCGGTGAGCCGGCGGTGGAGGTGCTGCGTGTGCTCAGGCGCCGGCCGGACGTCGGCATCCGTGTCCTCGGGCTCCTCTCGGACAAGGCGGAGACGCCCGGCGGCGACGCGCCGCGGCTCGGCGGGCTCGAGGACGTCCGGGCCGTGCTCGACCGGCAGCAGGTCGACATCGTGTTCATCGCGCTGCCGCACAGCGAGTCAGGGCACCTGACCACCGTCCTCAACGAGATCGGCGACGACCCCGTCGCGATCCACTTCGTGCCCGACGTCTTTGGTCTCGCCTCGCTCCGCGGCGGCGTCGAGGAGTTCGAGTCGATCCCGTTCATCCACCTGCGCGAGTCTCCGCTCTACGGCTGGAATCGGGTGGCGAAGCGCGTGCTCGATCTCGTCGTCGGCGGCGGGGCACTGGTCCTGGCCGCGCCCGCGATGCTCGCGATCGCCGTCCTCCTCAAGCTCGCCTCCCCCGGCCCCGTCCTCTACCGCCAGGAGCGGATGGGGCTGGACGGGCGCCCCTTCCAGATGCTCAAGTTCCGCACGATGCGCGTGGACGCCGAGCGCGAGACCGGCCCCGTCTGGGCGCGGCCGAACGACTCGCGGCGCACGCGGCTCGGGGCGTTCCTCCGGCGCTTCAGCCTGGACGAGCTGCCGCAGCTCTGGAACGTCCTGCGCGGTGAGATGAGCCTCGTCGGCCCGCGCCCCGAGCGCCCGAGCTTCGTCGAGGAGTTCCGCCGCCGGGTGCCCGGGTACATGCTCCGCCACAAGGTGAAGGCGGGCATCACGGGCTGGGCGCAGATCAATGGCTGGCGGGGTCAGACCTCGATCGAGAAGCGGATCGAGTACGACCTCTTCTACATCGAGCGCTGGAGCCTCGGCTTCGACCTGCAGATCCTCTGCCTGACCTTCTGGTTCGGGTTCCGTAACCGCAACGCGTATTGAGCGACCCGGCCGACGCTCCATCGGCTGCGAGCGGGCCCTGGCCCGTGGCGGTCCGCGGCTGGCTGCTCCTGGCGCTCACGCTCGGGCTCGCCGCGTCGATCTCGCTCTCGGAGGCGACGCTCGTCGTGCTCGCCGCGTGGCTTGTCTTCGGCCCGCGCGACCCCGGCCCGCGGCGCGCGGGCTGGCCGTTCGCCGGACCGCTCGTGGCCTTCGCCGCGTGGACGCTCGTGGCGGCGCTCACGTCCCCGCGCCCCGCGGAGAGCCTCGTGGCCGCGAAGGGGTTGCTCACGCTCGGCGCCTTCTACGTCGTGCGCCACGCGCTGCCCGACCCGCCGTCGGCCCGGCGCTTTCTGACCGGCCTCTTCGTCGCGGTCTCCGTGGTGGCGCTCTTCTCCATCCTCCAGGTCGGCTTCTGCCCGCCGTCGGGCAGCGTCGAGTCCGGCCCCGTGCGGTTGCTCTTCCACAAGTGCGCGCGCGCGCGGGGTTTCTTCTCGATCTACATGACGCTCGCGGGCGTCCTCACGCAGGTGCTCGTGGCCACGCTGCCGCGCCTGGCGCGCGCGGGCCGGGAGCGCGCCTGGATGGCGCCGCTCTGGGGGCTCGGAGTCGTGGCCCTCGGCCTCACCTATGTCCGCGGCGCCTGGCTCGGCTTCGCCGTCGGCGCCGTGGGGTGCGCGCTCGCCCTCGGTCGGCGCGGCCTCGTGCTGGGGACGCTCGCGGTCGTGGTCGCCGGGGCGCTCGTCGTCGAGCCGGGCGTGCTGGCCCGCCTCCGCACCATCGGTGATCTCAGGGACGACACCGCGCGCGACCGGCTCGCGATGCTGGACACGGGGCTCCGCCTCGTCCGGGCGCACCCGATCACGGGCGTCGGCCCGGGCCAGGTCAAGCAGCTCTATCCCGTGTGGGCAGGGCCGGAGGCGCTCCGGCGCTCGACGAGCCACCTGCACAACACGCCGCTCCAGATCGCTGTCGAGCGTGGCGTCCCCGGGCTCGTCGCGTGGATCGCGATCTGGGTCGCGTTCTTCAGGGTGTCGGCGCGGACCCTCGCGCGCGCTCGCCGGGAGGACGAAGACACGCGCGCGCTCGTTCTCGGGCCGATGGCGGCGATCGCCGCGTTCCTCGTGGCGGGTCTCTTCGAGTACAACTTCGGCGACACCGAAGTGCTGCTCGTGGCCGTTGCCCTGATGGCGCTGCCGTTCAGCGTCCTGGTCGGAGAATCAACCGAGCCTCACGAGACCTCTCGCCGCTCGACCCGGTAGACGATGCGGTGTCTCTGAATCGTGACGTTGATTACGGCACATTACCATGGTAATTGATACGTATGTCGCCGATTGCCCACTCGAGGCTCACCGCCCAGGGCCAGGTGTCCGTCCCGGCGGCGGTCCGCCGGCGCCTTGGCGTTGGCCCGGGCGCCGTCCTCGAGTGGAGCGACGACGGCGGCGCCATTGTCGTCCGCCGGGCGGGGCGCTACTCCTCCGAGGATATCCATCGGGCGGTCTTCTCCACGCGCGCCCCAAAGCGGAAGACGCTCGAGCAGCTCAAGACGGGTATCCGGCGCCACGCGCGGAAGCGGCATGCGGGCCGTTGACACGAACGTCCTCGTTCGCCTCATCACGCGCGACGATGCCAGGCAAGCGGCGGCCGCCGAGTCCTTCGTGGCGCCCGGCGGGTGGGTCGGTCACCTCGTGCTGGCGGAGACGACCTGGGTCCTGAGCGCCGTCTACGGCCTTGCCCCGACTGCGATCGTCACAGCCGTCGAGATGCTTCTCAACCACCAGCACGTGACGATCCAGGACGCCGACGTCGTCACTGCCGCGCTCGAGCACTACCGGCGACATCCACGCGTGGATTTCTCCGACTGCTTGGTCCTCGAGATCGCTCGCAAGGCGGGGCATCTGCCCGTCGGCACGTTCGACCGGCAGCTCGCGAAGCTCGTCGGCGCGCAGAAGATCTAGTCATGAGGGTCTTGGGCCGCCGCTGAACGAGCCGCTCGGGTCATCTTCTCGCCGCCCCTCAGTACGCGGGCACGGGCTCCGTCGCCGTCCGGACGCGGACGAAGTAGTTCTTGAACCGCTCGAGCTCCGCCTCGGAGACCATGTCCGAGACGAGGAAGCAGGCGAGGTCGCCATGCTTCCACACCCACGCCGAAAAGCCGTTGTCGTACATGAGCGCCGGCTTCCAGCGCTCGACCTGGACGCGCTGGCGGTCCGGGAGCGGCAGCGCAGGCGCGGGCAGCACGATATACGTGACGAGATGGCCGTCCGCGTCGCGGTAGTGGAGCGCGATGCCGCGCCGCCCCTCCAGGTACACGGGCTCGGCCCCCCTGAAGGCGAGGAGGTCGTCGCCGGCGAAGACCCGCGTGAGGTCGATGCCCGACTCCTGCGTGAGCCAGGGAAGCGCCGTCGGGATGGCCTCCGGGCGTCGCGCCCCCCACATGAGCGCGCGCTCGTGCTCGGCGACGACCGAGCGCATGAGCCGCTGCGCCGGATCGGCGGGCAGGATCCGCGGGAGCAGCGGCACGAACGCCAGGACGAGCACGAGCGCCGTGGCGGCCGCGGCGAACGCGGGCGCGAGCCACGCGAATCGGCGCCGGGGCGCTGGCGTCGCCGCCTCGACGATCGCCGCGCCCAGGCGCTCCGGGGCCGCGTATCGAGGCAGCTCCGCCCGGAGCTGCTGACCGAGCTCCTCGTCCGACGAGTCCGAAGAACGCTCGTTCATCATCGCTTGTAATCGCGCAGCAACGTGCGCAACCGCTCCTTCGCCCTGAAGATTCTCGACTTGACGGTGCCGACGGGGCACTCCATCACGTGCGCGACTTCCTCGAGCGGCATGCCCTCGACTTCCGCGAGCAAGAGCACGGTCCGGAATTCCTCTGGCAGGCGGCGCAGCGCACGTTCGAGGTCTGTGTGCGCCTCCATGACGCTCGACGAGTCCTCGGGCGCGTCGTGAAACATGGGCGCGTCCCAGTCCGGCACGCCGTCGTCCGCGATCGCGGACTCGCGCTCGCGGACCCGATAGAAGGTCAGGAACGTGTTCCTCAAGATCTGAAACAACCAGGCGCGGAGGTGGGTTCCCGGTGTGAACCGGTCGGCGAAGCGGAACGCTCGGAGATAGGTTTCCTGGACGAGGTCGTCCGCTTCCGGCGGGTTGCGCGTCAGGTACATCGCGAAGTTGTAGAGGGCGTCGAGGTGCTCGAGGGCTTGCCGCTCGAACTCGCCGGAGGCCACGGCGCTCAGCCCTCGAACCAGCGCGGGGAATACTCGCCTGGGCGGACCTCGTGGTCGTCGGCGACGTCTCGGAGCAGCTCGCGGACGGTCCGGTAGAGCGTCGGGTGCTCGAGGTCGGGCGCCACGTCCGCGAGCGGCCGGAGGACGAAGGCGCGCTCGGCGAGGAGCAGGTGGGGGATGTGGAGGTCGTCGGGGACGCTCACCACCTCGTGGCCGTAGAAGAGAATGTCGATGTCGAGGGTCCGGGCGGCGAAGCGCCGCGCCTCGGGCGTGCCAGTCGGCCGCGTGCGTCCGAGCGCCGTCTCGATCGCCTGGACCCGCTCGAGCAGCGCGCGCGGCGGCAGCGTCGTCTCGACCGCGACGACACAGTTGAGGTACCAGCGCGTCTCGTCGCGCGTCCGGCCGGGCTCGCTCTCCCAGGGCTCGGCCTCGTAGAGACGCGAGGTGCCCACGACCTCGACGCCCTCGAGCCGCGCGAGCCGCTCCCACGCCGCGCGGAGCAGCCCCAGGCGATCGCCGAGGTTCGAGCCGAGGCTGAGAAACACGCGTGTCATCGGCGTCTCCGGACGAGCTCGACCGCGGGCGTGCCGACGAGCCCGTGGAGCGGAGGCGTGAGCTTCCGGACGCGGACCCGTACCTCCTGCGCCGGGAACTCCCGCAGGAGGGCGTCGGCCATGAGGCCGGCGAGACGCTCGATCAGGTTGACGCGCTGGCCCGTTCCGATCTCGACGATGCGACGGGCGACCGCGCCGTAGTCGACCGCCGCGCCCAGGTCGTCGGACAGCGCCGCGGGCCCGAGGTCGAGGGCGAGCTCGGCGTCGACCGAGAACCAGGCGCCCACCGTCTGCTCGGCCTTCGTCAGGCCGTGCTGGCCGTAGAACCGCACATCCTCGAGCAGGAGCTTGTCCGCCATCAGAGCCTGACGACGGGGTTCTTGAGGCTCCCGATGGAGTCGATCCGCACCTCGACCCGATCGCCCGGCCGGAGCGGACCGACCCCCGGCGGGGTCCCCGTCGCGATCACGTCACCCGGAAGCAGCGTCATCACCTGTGAGACGCGCGCCAGGAGGTCCTCGATCGGGAAGACCATCTCCTTGGTGCTCGCGGACTGCCGGAGCTCGCCGTTGACGTAGGCCTCGATCGTCAAGGCGCTCGGGTCGATGTCGGTCGCGACGCACGGGCCGATCGGGCAGAACGTGTCGAACGCCTTGGCCCGCGTGCCTTGCCCGTCCTTTTCCTGCAGGTCCCGCGCCGTCACGTCGTTGAGCGCCGTGTAGCCGAGGATGTATTCGCGGGCGCGCGCGGCGGGCACGTCGCGGCAGCGGCGCTTGACGACGACCGCGAGCTCCGCCTCGTGCTCCACGCGCACGGAAATCGACGGATACACGATCGGATCGTCCGGCCCGACCAGGGTCGTCGTCGGCTTGAAGAGCATGACCGGCTCGTCCGGAATCGCCAGCCCCAGCTCCGTCGCGTGGTCTCGGTAGTTGGGGCCGATCCCGACGATCTTGGACGGCAGCACGGGGGCCAGGAGGACCACGTGCTTGAGCGGGTAGCGGTGGCGTCCTCGCCTGAAGATCGTGAAGGGCGTCCCGGCGTACTCGACGACGGTCGCGCCCTCGAGGACGCCGTAGCGCGTCCTGTCGCCCACCTTGAACCGCACGATCTGCACGCCGACCGCCTCCTAGGCGAGGCCGAGCACGTCCTGCATCGAGTAGAGCCCGGGCGGACGCGCCGCCAGGAACCGCACCGCGCGCAGGGCGCCGCGCGCGAAGGTGTCGCGGGTGTGCGCCCGGTGGGTCAGCTCGAGACGCTCGCCCAGGGTGCCGAACGACACGGTGTGCTCGCCGACGACGTCGCCGGAACGGAGCGAGAGGACGGCGATCTCCGCCCGGGTGCGCTCGCCCGGCAGCCCCTGCCGGCCGTGCACGAGGACCCGGTCGGGGTCACGCCCGAGGGCCGCGGCGACGATCTCCGCCATCCGGAGGGCGGTGCCACTCGGTGCGTCCTTTTTGAAGCGGTGGTGGGTCTCCGTGATCTCGACGTCGTACTCGTCGCCGAGCGCCTTGGCCATCGTGCCGAGGAGGCTGAACGCGACGTTCACGGCGACCGACATGTTGGGCGAGACGAGGATCGCGGCGCGCTTCGCCAGGTCCCCGATCTCCGCGCGCTGGGCATCCGTGAAACCGGTGGTGCCGATCACCGCCCGCGCCCCGTTCCGGGCGACCAGACGCAGGTGCTCGAGGGAGGCCTCCGGAACGGAGAACTCGACCAGCACGCGGTCGGGGGTGACGACCGTGGCGGGATCGCCACCCACCGCCACGCCGAGGCGCCCGATTCCCGCGAGCTCCCCGGCATCCCGGCCGAGCGCGGGGTGCGCGGGTGCCTCGAGCGCGCCGACCAGGCGCAGGTCGTCGGCTCCCTGGAGGCACGCGACGAGGCGCGTCCCCATGCGGCCGGCGGCGCCCGCCACGACGACGTCAATGGGACGTTCCGCCGGGGCGCGTCCGCGCCCGACGGTCGGTGAGGCCACGGGCATCGTGGGCGGCTACTTCACGAGGGCATACTGCGTGAGGATCGCGCGCAACCGCTCGCGGTTCGCGTCGCTCATCCGGCACATCGGCAGCCGGAACTCCGGCTCGATCATGCCGGCCATCGCCATCGCCTCTTTGATCGGGATGGGGTTCGTCTCGAGGAACGCGGCCCGCGCCAGCGGGAAGAGCCGGTAGTGGAGGTCACGCGCGCGCTTCCAGTCACCCTCGAGCGCGGCGTGGACCATGTCGGCGGTCTCGCGCGGCAGGATATTGGCGATGACCGAGATGACGCCGTGGCCGCCGATCGCGAGGAGCGGAAGCGTGAGGTTGTCGTCGCCCGAGAGGACCGAGAAGTCGGGCCCGCACGCCGCGATCACCTGGCTCATCTGGTCGAGCGACCCCGACGCCTCCTTCACGCCCGCGACGTTCCTCACGTCGCGGACCAGACGCTCCAGGGTCGCCGTCTCGACGTTGACGGCCGTGCGGCTCTGGATGTTGTAGACGAGGATCGGGATTGCGACGGCCTCGGCGACCGCACGGAAGTGACGGTAGAGCCCGTCCTGCGTGGGCTTGTTGTAGTACGGGTTGACGATCAGCGCGCCCGCGGCCCCCACGCGCTCGGCGTGTCGGGTCAGGTCGATCGCCTCGGCCGTCGAGTTCGAGCCGGTGCCCGCGACGACCTTGAGCCGCCCGCGGGCGGCCTCGATCACGACCTCGACCACGCGCTTGTGCTCGTCGTGCGAGAGCGTCGGCGATTCTCCCGTGGTCCCGCAGGGGACGATCCCGTCGGTCCCGTGACTCGCGTGGAGCTCGACGAGCTCCCGCACCTTCGCCTCGTCGAGCCTGCCGTTCCGGAACGGGGTGACCAGTGCGACGAACGAGCCCTGGAACGGTGCACTCATAGGACCGTCTCCCCCGCCACCAGGTCCTCGTAGGTCTCCCGGCGGCGCACGATCGTGTAGCGGTTACCGTCCACGAGCACCTCGACGGCGCGCGGCCGCGTGTTGTAGTTGGACGCCATCGCGGAGCCATAGGCGCCGGCGCTCATGACCGCGAGGAGGTCACCCTCCTCGGTCCGCGCCAGCGCGCGGTCCTTCGCGAGGAAGTCCCCCGACTCGCAGATGGGCCCGACGACGTCGACCGTCTCCGCGGGCGCACCGAGCCGCGCCTCCGCGACCGGCTGGATCTCGTGGTACGCGTCGTAGAGCGCGGGGCGGATGAGGTCGTTCATCGCCGCGTCGACGACCACGAACTTCTTGTCGCCCGTGTCCTTGCGGTAGAGCACGCGGGTGAGGAGGACACCCGCGTTCCCGACGATGGACCGGCCGGGCTCGAGCAGCACGGTGACGCCGAGCTCGCGCAGCACCGGCAGCAGCACCCTCGCGTAGTCGCGGTGGGTCGGGGGCGCCTCGTCCTTACGGTAGCGGATGCCGAGGCCGCCCCCGACGTCGACGACGCGGACCTCGACCGAGCGCTCGCGGAGCGTCTTCACGAGCGCGGCGACGCGCGCGACCGCGTCGGCGAGCGGCGAGGTCCGGGTGAGCTGCGAGCCGATGTGAATGTCCGCGCCGACGACCTCCACACCCTTGAGGCTCGCCGCCTCCGCGTACGCCTCGAGCGCCTGCGCGAACGGGATCCCGAACTTGGAGGTCTTGAGCCCGGTGGCGATGTACGGGTGGGTCTCGGGGTCCACGTCGGGATTCACGCGGAGCGCCACGGGCGCCCGCACGCCCATCTCCCGGGCGATCTCGTCGAGCGCCCGGAGCTCGCCCAGCGACTCGACGTTGAACATGAGGATCTCCGCCTTGAGCGCGTCGCGGAGCTCGTCACGCGTCTTGCCCACGCCGGAGAAGATGATCTTGCCGGGCGGAAAGCCCGCGCGCAGCGCGCGGAAGAGCTCGCCGCCCGACACGATGTCGGCGCCGGCACCGGCGCGTGCGAGCGTCCCGAGCACGCCGAGATTCGCGTTGGCCTTCACCGAGTAGCAGACGACGTGGGGGACGTCGGCGAAGGCGTCGTCGTAGCCCCGGTAGCCCTCGAGCAGGGCCGCCTTCGAGTACACGTACGCGGGCGTGCCCACGTCGGCGGCGAGGGAGCGCAGTGACACCTGCTCGCAGCAGAGGTCGGAGTGCCGGTAGGCGAAGTGCTCCATGTAACGTTTGTTCGTAGCATTCACGCGGGGTGAAGTCAAGGCACGGTGACCGTCACCTCGTCGGAGTGTCGGCTCTGGTTGGGGAGCGACGCCGCATCCTGCGCCGTCACGGCGTACCGGTACGTGCCCCGCGGCACGTCGCGATCGACGAACGCGGTCGTCGGCGCGCGCGTCGAGCCCACGCGGACGAAGGGGCCACGAGCGGGGGCGCGGTAGATGATGTAGCCCGCGACGTCGGAGTCCGCGCTCGGACTCCACGTGAGCCGCACCGTGGCTTCGGATGGAATCGCGACGAGGTTCGCCGGC
Organism: Candidatus Rokuibacteriota bacterium; assembly: GCA_003221695.1. Classification (GTDB taxonomy): domain Bacteria; phylum Methylomirabilota; class Methylomirabilia; order Rokubacteriales; family CSP1-6; genus 20CM-2-70-11. Next base: position 97,081 of record QHSX01000065.1, on the reverse strand, counting down.
GGCGCGGGCGGCGTCGTCTTCCGCGGGGTCACCGCGACGCGCGCGGACGGCGCGCCGTAGGCCGTCGTCCCGCCCTCGGTGCGGAGGGCGCGGACCGCGTACGAGTAGGCGCGCTCGTTCTCCAATCCGTGATCGGTGAATGTGAGCTGACCGGGCGCCGCCGTCGCCACGGGCGTGAGTTCCGCGTCCGCCGCAGCCGCGCGGAGCACCTCGTAGGCGAGCGGGCCCGTCGCGGGGCTCCCGTCCACGAGCCGCGCCGGGGGCTGCCAGGCCAGGCGCGCCTCGCGCTCCCCGGGACGCGCCGTGACGCTCACGGGCGGCTCGGGCGCGGCGAGATAGGTGACCGAGACGCGTCGCGAGGGCGGGCTCGTACGCCGGCGCGCGTCGGCGGTGACGACCACGTAGGTGTAGCGCCGGCCGTACGCGAGGTCCCGGTCGTCGACGACGGTGACGCGGGGGCCCGCCACGCGCGCCGGCGCCGGCGCGTCGAGGGGGACGGTCGCGACCTCCATGTAGCCGGCGATCCGACCGTCGACCTGCATCGCGGCCTTCGGCTCTCCACCCCCGGCGTCGTCCACGCGGAAGACGCGCGCCAGCGTGAGGTCGCGCAGGGGGGTCGAGTCGACACGCCGTACGGGGTTGGTCCAGGTGAGCTCGACGGTCGACTCGCGGATGACGACGGTGAGGTCGCCGACGGCCCGCGGGACGCGCGTCTCGGGCGCGGCCGGCGGTCCCTTGCGCCCGCACGCCGCCAGGCCGAGCGCCGCCAGGAGGACGCCCGCCGCGCGGCGCGCGCGGGGGCTCATCCGCGGGCGATCAGGGCACGAGCCAGCGCGAGCGTGCGCCGCACGGCCGCCGGCGCCGTGCCGCCGGTCACGGCCCGCGCGCGGATCGAGGCCTCCACCGTGATCGCGTCCTTGACGTCACCGTCGATCAGCGGCGAGAAGCGCCGCAGCTCGGGAAGCGTGAGGTCTTCGAGCGTCTTGCCCTCGTCGAGGGCGTAGCGCACGAGCCGGCCGACGACCTCGTGCGCCTGGCGAAAGGGCACGCCCTTCTTCACGAGGTAGTCCGCGAGATCGGTGGCGGTCGAGAAGTGCTCTCCCGCCGCGCGTCGCATCCGATCGGTGCGGAAGGTGAGCGCCGCGAGGAGCGGCGGCAGGACGCCGAGGATCGCCTCGAGCGTGTCCACGGAGTCGAAGAACGGCTCCTTGTCCTCCTGCATGTCGGCGTTGTACGCGAGCGGCAGGCCCTTCATCGTCGTCAACACGGCGACGAGGTTGCCGTAGAGACGGCCGCTCTTGCCCCGGATCAGCTCGGCGACGTCGGGGTTCTTCTTCTGCGGCATGATGGACGAGCCCGTCGCGAACGCGTCCGCGAACTCGACGAAGCCGAACTCGGCGGTCGCCCAGAGCGTGAGGTCCCCCGCGAGCCGTGAGAAGTGCATGCCCGCCAGCGCGCCCGCCGCCAGGAACTCGAGGACGTAGTCGCGGTCGCTCACGGCGTCGAGGCTGTTCGGAGAGACCGCGGCGAACCCCAGGTCTTTCGCCAGCGCCTCGCGGTCGATCGGGAACGCGGTGCCCGCGAGCGCCGCCGCGCCGAGCGGAAGGACGTCGGCCCGTGCCGCCGAGTCACGGAACCTCTCGCGATCGCGCTGGAGCATGAAAACGTACGCGAGCAGATGGTGCGCGAGCACGACGGGCTGGGCGCGCTGCAGGTGCGTGTACCCGGGCAGCGGCGCGTCGACGGTTTCCGCGGCCCGCGCGACGAGGGCTTCCTGCACGCGCCGCAGCCCCTCGTCGACGCGCGCGACGACGTCTTTCAGATAGAGGCGTTCGTCGAGGGCGATCTGGTCGTTGCGCGAGCGGCCCGTGTGAAGCTTGCCGGCGACGTCGCCGATCAGTTCCTGGAGTCGCCGCTCGACGTTCATGTGGATGTCTTCGAGCTCGGGCCGGAACGGGAACGCACCGGTCGTGAGCTCGCCCCGGACGGCCTCGAGGCCGCGCACGATCGTGTCGCGCTCGGAGGCCGTGAGGAGCCCGGCACGGCCGAGCGCCTTCGCCCACGCGACGCTGCCCGTCAGGTCCCAGGGCCAGAGGCGCTGGTCGAAGGCGAGCGATCCGGTGAAGCGCTCCGCCGTCGGATCGGCGGAGCGCGTGAAGCGGCCCGACCACGGCTTGTTCTTCCCGACCCTCCGGCGTCCGGACCGGGGCGTCACGAGAGCAGCGCGGCGATGTCGTCCATGATCCGCTGGGTCACGCTTTGCCGCGCCGTCCGCCGGCGGTGCGCGCCGTCCGGGAGAAAGCGACGCGGCGGCCCGAAGCGGACGCGCAGCGCGCTCCGCCGCGGAATGTGGCCCCAGCGCTCGGCGAGCGCCTCGTACGTGCCGGTGATTCCGGCGGGGATGACCGGCGCGCCCGAGCGGAGCGCCAGGAGCGCGACGCCGGGCAGGCCGCGCTCGAGCCGCCCGCGGACGCTGAAGGGGCCCTCGGGGAAGATGCCGACCACGCGCCCCGCGGCGAGCGCCCCGAGCGCGCGACGGAGCGCACCCGGATCCGGTCGCTCGAGGTTGATCGGGATCGAGCCGACGTGCCGGTGGAAGAGCGGGTGGAGCGGGGTCGCCCGCCACACGCGCGGCATCACGATGAAGCGGATCGGCTCGGACACGACCGCGCCGAGCACCACACCGTCGAGGTAGTTGTGGTGGTTCGCGGCGACGATGTAGGGCCCGGTCGCGGGCAGGTGCTCGAGCCCCTCGACGGCGAGGTCGAAGACGCGTTCGAGGAGCCGGCGCGCCGGCGCGCGGAACAGGCGGTAGAGCAGCGGCAGCGGGTGGCGGGCCCCCGGGCGCAGGACCGCGGGGTCGAGCGCGGTGGAGCGCATCATGTCGCGGGTTTTATAGCACGTTCAGCGACTGCGGGCGAGCCGGTACCGGGCGACGGCGGCGTTGTGCTGTTCGATCGTCGTCGAGAAGTAGTGGCGGCGATCGTCCATCGCGACGAAGTAGAGGTACTTCACCGGCGCGGGGTCGAGCGTGGCCGCGAGCGCCCCGAGGCCCGGACTCGCGATCGGCCCCGGCGGGAGCCCCGGGCGGCGGTACGTGTTGAACGGATGGTCGACGAGGAGATCGGCGCGGGTGAGGGCGCGGCGCTCCTTGTCGAGCGCATACTGCACCGTCGGGTCTGCCTGGAGCGGCATGTCGAGCTTCAGCCGGTTCCAGAACACCGCCGAGATCAATCGCATCTCGTCGCGCGCGACCGCCTCGCGCTCGACGATCGACGCGAGGGTGAGGAGTCCGTGGAGGTCGAGCCCGCGGCTGCGGGCGCGCGCGAGCGTGTCGGGCGCGAGCTTCGCGCGGAGGCGCTGGACCATGCGTGTCAGGATCTCCTCGGGCGTCATCCCGCGCACGAACTGGTAGGTGTCCGGGAAGAGGTAGCCCTCGACGCTCGGGCCCGGGATGCCGAGCGGGCGAAGGAACGCCGGATCGTGCGCGACGTGCAGGGTCGCCGCGGCGCTCGCGATGCCCTCCCGCTCGAGCTCACCGGCGAGCTCGGTGACGGTCGCGCCCTCCGGGTGGAGGACGACGTGCTGCTTGACCCGGCCGGTCTCGAGGAGCCGCAGGACGCCCAGTGTGTCGGTCGTGGGCTCGACTTCGTACTCGCCGGCCCGGAGCTTGCGCGCGCTGCCCCGGACCAGGGTCAGGGCGATGAACGCCGCGCGACTCCGGATGACGCCGGCGTCCCGGAGCGTGGCGGCGACTCCGAAGACCCCCCGGTGGGCGGGGATCTCGACCACCACGCGTCCGCCGTCGAGCGCCGGCGCGGGGGTGAAGACCTCCCAGACGAGCACCGTGGCGAGCACGGCAGCCCCCAGGGTCAGGGCGCTCGGAAGAGGACGCAACCCCATGATTCTACGAGTGTAACATTGAACCTCTGGTATACTGAGCGGCCTGGGGGCGCGAGCATCGCGTGTTCCTCACGACCGGGTCATCTCTGAGGGGGTCTTGATGGTGGAGCTTGAGCTTCCCGCGCGTCACGACTGGGCCGTCCAGGAAAAGAACTACGGCAAGCTGGTCATGGAGCCCTTCGAGCCCGGCTTCGCGCTGACCGTGGCCATCGCCTACCGCCGCGCCCTCCTGTCGGCCATCCATGGGGCCGCGCCGACGTGGGTGAAGATCGAGAACGTGCTCCACGAGTTCTCGCACCTCCCGGGGGTCATGGAGGACACGCTCGACATCATGCTCAACCTCCGGAAGGTGGTCTTCGCGCTCCACGTCAACCGTCCAAAGATCCTTCGGCTCCGGGCGCAGGGCACGGGCGTGGTCAAGGCGAGCGACTTCGAGAAGGACGCCGACATCGAGGTCCTCACGCCCGACATCCCGCTCGCCACGCTCGACAAGGACGGGGTGTTCGAGATGGAGGTGTGCGTCGAGCGCGGTCGCGGCTACGTGTCCGCCGAGAAGCGCGAACCCGAGGCCATGCCCATCAACGCGATCCTGCTCGACGCCGACTTCTCGCCGGTCGAGCGCGTGAACTTCCACATCGAGCCCGTGGCGACCGGGAGGGAGCGGCTCATCCTCGAGGTGTGGACCGACGGCAGCGTCGCGCCGGCCGCCGCGGTCGCCGAGGCGTCACGGATCCTCGAGGACCACTTCGAGCTGCTCACGGACTTCCCCGAGACGACGCCGGAGGAGGAGGCGGCCGAACGCGACGAGACGCGGCCGCGGACCGAGCTGAACGAGAACCTCTTCCGCAACGTGGACGAGCTCGAACTCTCCGTCCGCGCCTCGAACTGCCTCAAGACCGCCAACATCCGGACCATCGCTGATCTCGTCCAGAAGACCGAGGCCGAGCTGTTGAAGACGAAGAACTTCGGCAAGAAGTCGCTCAACGAGATCAAGACGATCCTCGGCGAGATGGGCCTCTCGCTGGGCATGCGTCTCGACCCCGAGGAGCTCGAGCGCCTGCGCGCCCAGTACGAGCGCGCGTACGAGGGCTAGTCTACTCGGAGGGGGGCTTCGCCCCCCTTCCGATACCTCCCCCTAGGATCGGTTGCGCCGGCGGAGCCGGCGGTCGGGCCGCCGAGCTCATTGACGCGGGCCGAAGCCCCGCGCTATCCTCGTGTGGATCCATTTTGGTACCAATTTGGATACATGGAGGGGAGGCGCGCCGATGGCGACCCTGACGATCAAGAACGTCCCCGATCCGCTCGTCCGCCGTCTCAAGGCCAGAGCGACTCTGCACCGACGGAGCCTCAACCGTGAGGTCGTCGCGTGCCTGGAGGCGCTCGCGCAGACGGCGCCGGTGGACCCCGAGACTCTGCTGGCGCGCGCGCGCGAAGTCAGACGGACGCCGGCCGGCATGCGTCTGAACGACCGGACGCTGGCGCGACTCAAGGCCGCCGGGCGCGCGTGATCGTCGTCGACACGAACCTCCTCGTCTACCTGTACGTGAGCGGAGCGAACACTGGCCAGGCGGAACGAGTCTTAGTCCGCGATCCCGTGTGGGTGGCCCCTCTGCTCTGGCGCTCCGAGTTCCGCAACGTCGTGGCGGGCCTCGCGCGTCGACGCGCGCTCGACCTCGACGACGCGGTCCGCATGACGCACGAGGCCGAGCTGAGGATGGCGGGCGGGGAATATACCGTCGCATCCCAACCGGTCCTCCAGCTCGCGGCGCGTACGGGGTGCTCCGCCTATGACTGTGAGTTTGTGGTGCTCGCTCTGGATCTTCACGTCTGGTTCGTCACGAGCGACCGGCCGATCCTCTCCGCCTTCCCGTCCACCGCGGTCTCGCCCGCAGCGTTCGCCGCCCGGCGTTAGCGCGCCAGGCGGGTCTTGATCCGCTCGACCGCCTCCTCGGTCTCGGCCCGCCGGCCGAACGCGGTCAGTCGCACGTAGCCCTCGCCGCTCGGCCCGAACCCGGCACCCGGCGTGGTGACGACGTGCGCCTGGCCGAGCAGCCGGTCGAAGAAGTCCCACGAGCCGAGCCCCGGCGGCGTCTTCACCCAGATGTACGGCGCGTTCTTCCCGCCATAGACCCTGAGCCCCGCCGCCTCGAGCCCCTCCCGGATGATCCGGGCGTTCTCCAGGTAGAAATCGATCGCCGACCGGATCTCGCGGCGCCCCTCGTCGGTGTAGACGGCGGCGGCCGCCCGCTGGACGACATAGGGCGCGCCGTTGAACTTCGTCGACTGGCGCCGGAACCAGAGCGCGTTGAGGCTCACCGCCTGGCCGGCTCCGTCGCGACCCATGAGGTCTTTGGGCACGACGGTGAACGCGCAACGCGTGCCGGTGAAACCCGCCGTCTTCGAGAAGCTGCGGAACTCGATCGCGACGCCGCGCGCGCCCTCGATCTCGTAGATCGAGTGCGGGATCTCCGGGTCGCGAATGTACGCTTCGTACGCGGCGTCGTAGAGGAGCACGGCGCCCTCGCGCCGCGCCCAGTCCACCCAGCGTCTGAGCGCCGCGCGCCCGAGGACGGCCCCGGTGGGGTTGTTCGGGAAGCACAGGTAGATGAGGTCCACGTGGCGCTCGGGGAGCGGCGGCTCGAAGCCGTTCTCCACGGTGCAGGGCAGGTAGACGACCCGGTCGTAGCGGCCGTCGTCGCGCGCCGCTCCCGCCCGTCCCGCCATCACGTTGCTGTCCAGGTACACGGGGTAGATCGGGTCGATGATGGCGACGACGCATTCGGGGGCGAAGATCTCCTGGATGTTCGCCGAGTCGCTCTTGCCGCCGTCGCTGACGAAGATCTCGTCGGGCGAGACGGTGACGCCGCGCTCGCCGAAGTCGTGCTTGGCGATCAGCTCGACGAGGAAGTCGTAGCCCGCCTCCGGGCCGTACCCCTTGAACGTCTCGGCGCGCGCCATCTCGTCCACCGCGGCGTGCATCGCCTTGATGACCGCGGGGGCCAGCGGACGGGTGACGTCGCCGATCCCCAGGCGGATGAGCCTGGCGTCCGGGTGCGCGTCCTGGAACGCCCTCACGCGCCGCGCGATCTCCGAGAAGAGGTAGCTCGACCGGAGCTTCAGGTAGTGGTCGTTGACCCTCGCCATGGCGCTGAATTCTAGCAAATCGCCTCGGGATCGAGGCAGACGCGGTCGGTCGTCCGGGCGGCCCAGCGGGTGACCGTGAGCGTCCGGCCGTCGGTCTCGAAGATCACCGCGCCGTCGCGGTCGGTCCGGTAGAGGCGCGCGCCCGCCGCCGCGAGACGCTCGAGCACGCCGGGATCGGGGTGGCCGTACGGATTGCGCGGGCCGACCGAGATCACGGCGATCGTTGGGCCGACGGCTCCGAGGAACGCGGGAGTGCTCGACGTGCGCGAGCCGTGGTGCGCGACCTTGAGGACCGTCGCGGTGAGCGGCGCCCGCGCGACGACGAGGGCTTGCTCGCGCGCGGACTCGATGTCGGACGCCAGGAGAAACGACGCGAGCCCGTATTCGATCCGTAGCACGAGGGCCTCGTCGTTCCGGTCGCGGCGGGACGGGCGGGGCGGGGGGTCGGCGCCCCTCCTCGACCACGCTACCACCCGGTCCCGCTGCGGAAGTGTCTCGTGCGTCGCGCCTGGCAACGCCCAGAAGCTACGGGTCTCGGAGGGGCCCCGATCCCCCGCCCTGTCTGTCGCGCGAGCATCCAACAGCGAGAGCATCGCGCCGCCGATCCAGACAGGGCCACGGGCAAGGGTCTCGGCATCGACCCCTGGCCCGATGTCGAAGCGGCGGCCGATCGATGCCATCCCGCCGGCGTGATCGGCGTCTTGATGCGTGACGATCGCGCCTGCGAGCCGCAGGTGCCCACGGTTCCACAGAAACGGCGCCACCACGTGCGCGCCCGCATCGAGCCTCATCGGGCCTCCCGCGCCGCTGTCCACAAGCAGCACGCGCCCGTCGGGCGCCTCGACGACGATCGCGTCGCCCTGGCCGACGTCGAGGACGATGACGCGCAGGCGGCCGTCGGGGGGCCTGAGGAGAGGCCAGGCGGCCACGGCGGCAGCGAGCGCGAGCAGGAGGAGGGCGGCCGCGCCGCTCGGTCCCCCGACACGAGGCCGCTCGACGCGGCAGCGCCACCAGACGAGGCCCAGCGCGAGGGCCCCCGCGTAACAGGCGCTCGCGACCCAGTGTGGCGCCGGCAGGTGTACGAGCGCGCCGGGCACCGTGGCCGCGAGCGCGACCAGGGCGCGGAGTGCCAGCAGGAGCGGCCAGACCGCGTCGAAGGCGACCTGTGCTGCGCCCGCGCTCAGGAAAGCGACGCCGACCGCGAGGAGCCCCGCGACCGTGGCCACGCCCGCGAGGGGCACGACCGCCAGGTTCACGACGACACCGATCGTCGAGAGCTGATTGAAGTGGGTGAGGGTGATCGGCAGGATCGCGAGCTGGGCCGCCGCGCTGATGGCGATCGCGCCGGCAATCACGCCACGCGGCATCGGCGCCGCCACGATCCCCGCCGTCGCGGCGAATGAGAGTTGGAAGCCCGGGTCGCGCAGGTCACCCGGGTGGACGGCGAGGGTCGCCAGCGCGGCGAGGGCGAGGCTGTTGGTGACCGACGCCTCCCGCTCCAGGAGGAGCGCCGCGAGGACCAGCACCGCCATGACGACGGCGCGCAGCACCGAGGGCTCGGGTCCGACGACCGCCGCGAAGCCGACGACGACGACGATCGCGGCGACCGCGGATGGGCGGCGGCCGACACGGGCGAGCCGGCAGAGCGCGAGCGTCGCCCCGGCGAGCAACGCGACGTTGAAGCCGGACACCGCGAGGACGTGATAGACGCCGGCGCGGCGGAAGCCCTCGTCGAGCTCGGACGGCAGCGCGGTCCGCTCGCCCAGCAGGAGGCCCGTCAGGAGAGCCGCAGAAGTCGGCGGCAACGCCTGTGAGATCGCCGCCAGCGACGCCCGCTTGATCCGCGCCGGCCAGGGCGGCGCGAAGTCGTCGACCCGCGTGAGCCGATCGGCGCGCGTCGCTGCCGTGACGTGGATGTCCTCCTGCTTGAGGCGCTCGGCGTAGTCGAACGTTCCCGGGTTTCGGAACCCGATCGCGGGGTACAGCGTGAGCTCGGCGGTGATCCGCTGGCCGACGGCCAGTGGTGGCGTCACGCCGTACACGGTCGCCTGGATCCGTCCCGTGCGGGGGAGGCCGTCGACGCGCTCGGCGTCGATGAGGAGACGGAGGCGGTCCGGGGCCCACTGGACCGGCTCGGCGGCGAGCCGGCCATCCACGTGCGCGGTCCGCGGCAGCGCGAGGCGCGCGACGTGGTCGAGCGGCAAGGGCGCCTCGATCCCGCGGAGCGCGCCGACGGCCGCGACGCCGGCGAGGAGCAGGGCCGCCGCCCGGGACGTCCGGCCGGCGAGGAGGAGCGCGCCGGCGCTCGCGAGCGCGGCGAGGCACGTCGTCCAGGCCACGTCCGCACGCACCCACGGGGCGATGCCCACGCCGAAGGCGAACGCGATCGCGACGGGCGCGAGCGGCATCGTGCGCCATGGCATGAAGCACCCGTCAGCGGGTGACGATCACGAGCTGTCGGAGCCCCTCGATCGTGCGGCGACTGACGCCGCCCACTCGCCGGAGGTCGTCCACTGCGGTGAATGGCCCGTCGGCCTCGCGCGCCTGGACGATGCGCCTCGCCAGCGCGCGCCCGATGCCGGGAAGCCGCGTCAGCCCGGCCACGTCCGCGCGATTGAGGTCGATGCGGGCCGCGCGCAACGGCGGTTGCGTTGGCCGTGACGCCGTGCGGGGACGTCCTGGCTGCGGCGGTCCCGGCGAGCTCGACGGGGGCGCGAGTGAGCCCGCGGGCGGCGGGGTCCGGTCGAACTGCTCCAGGCGCTCGACGGCATCCGGGTGAGCGCGGCGCCAGTGACCGATGACGAGCCCGAGCCCCGCGGCGCAGAGGAGGATCAGCAGCACGACCAACTGATGGCGAGAGTAGAGCGTCATGCGCCGACGATCCCACGCCGTGGGGCGCGTGACTAGAGTCGAAGATTTCGTACGCGTCGCAGAGAGTTGACAGGGACGCGATGCTAGTGTTTGTGAGGCCGGCCAGATTCTCGCCCAGGAGGTCACCATGATCTCACTGACCGTCAACGGCAAACGGCACCAGATCGACGTCCAGCCCGAGATGCCGCTCCTGTGGGTGATCCGGGAGACGCTCGGTCTGACGGGAACCAAGTACGCGTGCGGGATGGCGCTCTGCGGCGCGTGCACGGTTCATCTCGATGGGGCGCCCGTGCGAGCGTGTGTCACCCCCGCCTCGGCCGCCGCCGGCAAGCGTGTGACCACGATCGAGGGGCTTTCCGACAAGGGCGACCACCCGGTGCAGCGCGCGTGGACGGAGGTGGACGTGCCCCAGTGCGGCTACTGCCAGCCGGGGCAGATCATGTCGGCCGCGGCCCTCTTGACCAGCACGCCCTCCCCGACAGACGCCGACATCGACGGCGCGATGTCGGGCAACATCTGCCGCTGCGGGACCTACCAGCGCATCCGGGCCGCGATCCACCGGGCTGCGGCCCTCGGGAAAGGAGGCGCGCGATGACGACGCTCGTCTCCCGCCGCACGCTCCTCAAGGGCGGCCTCGCGGTCGGTGCGGGGCTGGCCGTCGGCTTCCCAGTCGTGCGCGCCGCCCGCGGGGTCGCGCGCGCCGAGAGCCCGGGGGTGTTCGCGCCGAACCAGTGGCTCAGGATCGACCGCGACGGCGTCGTGACGATCGTCAACTCCGTGCCAGAAATGGGCCAGGGCTCGCTGACGACGACGCCCATGATCATCGCCGACGAGCTCGACGTCGTCCTCGACCAGGTCCGCGTCGAGCAGGCGCCGGCCAACCCCGGGCTCTACAAGAACCCCGTCACCGGCAACCAGTCCTACGGCGGAAGCCGCGGCGTTCGCGACCACCTCGCGATGTGGCGCAAGGCCGCGGCTGCGGCGCGCGAGATGCTGATGCAAGCCGCGGCCAGCGAGTGGGCGGTGCCGGTCGAGAGCGTGGAGACCGAGCCGGGCGCAGTGGTCCACCGGCCGACCGGACGCCGGCTCCTCTACGGCCAGCTCGTGGACCGGGCCCAGGCGCTGCCCGTCCCTCAGGACCCGAAGCTCAAAACCCCGGACAAGTTCCGCTATATCGGCAAGCACGTCCACCGGCGCGACACGCCCGAGAAGATCACCGGTCGCGGGATCTACGGGGTCGACGTGCGGCTGCCGGGGATGCTCGTCGCCTCGATCGAGCGCTGCCCCGTCTTGGGCGGCAAGGTGAAGAGCTTCGACGGGACGGCCGCGAAGCGGGTGAGGGGCGTCAAGCACGTCGTCCAGGTGTCCAACGGCATCGCCGTGGTCGCCGACGGCTTCTGGTCGGCGCTCCAGGGGCGCAAGGCGCTCCAGGTGACCTGGGACGAGGGGCCGACCGCCCAGGTGTCGAGCGCCATGATCGCGCGCGAGTACGAGGCCGCCGCCAAACAGCCGGGTCAGGTCGCCCGCAACGACGGTGACGCCGAGCGCGTGCTGGCCGCGGGCGGGCGCGTGCACGAGGCGGTCTACCAGGTGCCGTTCCTCGAGCACGCGTGCATGGAGCCGATGAACGCGACGGCGCAGGTGACGCCCGAGGCCTGTGTGATCTGGGCGCCGACGCAGAACCCTGGAGGCACCCAGGCGACGGCCGCGCGGCTCACCGGGCTCCCGCCCGAGAAGGTCACCGTCCACACGACACTCCTCGGCGGCGGCTTCGGCCGTCGCGGTGAGGTCGACTTCATCACCGACGCCGTCGAGACGGCGAAGGCCGTCGGCGCACCCGTGAAGGTCATGTGGACGCGCGAGGACGACATCACCCACGGCTTCTACCGTCCGGCGACGTACAACTCCTTCCGGGCCGCGCTCGACGCCAACGGCATGCCCGCCGCGTGGCGCACGCGGATGGTGGGGCCAGGCATCCTGATCCAGAAGGGGCGCGTCAAGGCGGGCGAGGTCGATCCCGCCGCGGTGGAAGCCGTGCGCAACATGCCCTACGACGTGCCGAATCTCCGCATCGAGTGGACCAACAAGGACTTCGGCATCCCGATCGGGTTCTGGCGCTCGGTCGGCGCGTCGCAGAACGGGTTCATCATCGAGAGCTTCATCGACGAGCTGGCGCACCTGGCCGGCCGTGACCCGTACGAGTACCGGCGGGCGCTGCTCGGCAAGTCGCCCCGCCACAAGGCGGTGCTCGAGCTGGCCGCGACCAAGGCGAGCTGGGGGGCGCCGCTCCCGCCCGGGCGTGGACGCGGCATCGCCGTCGTCTTCTCCTACGGCAGCTACGCCGCCACGGTGGCCGAGGTGTCGGTCGCCGCGGACGGCGCCGTCCGCGTCCACCGGCTCGTCGCCGCGATCGATCCCGGCCTCGCGGTCAATCCCGACCAGGTCAAGGCGCAGATGGAGGGGGGCGTGGTGTACGCGCTCACGGCGACGTTCTACGGCCGGATCACGATCGATCGCGGTCGTGTGCAGCAGTCGAACTTCAACGACTATCCGATGTCCCGCATCAACGAGATGCCGGTCGTCGACGTGCACATCCTCGATTCCGGCGAGGCGCCGGGCGGCCTCGGCGAGCCGGGTGTGCCGACCGTGGCGCCCGCCGTCTGCAACGCGATCTACGTGGTGACGGGCAAGCGCATCCGCACGCTCCCGATCGACCGTGAGGAGCTCAAGCGCGTGTAGGACCAGGAGCGGTTCGAGCGCGGACTTCGCCCGCGCCATCGGTCCTGGAGGTTCGCTCCCTCTCGGGAGCGCTTCCCCCGGTCTCGGAGGGGGCCGACGCGCCCCGTCGGGCGGGCCTGTGAAGTCGCCCCCCTCCGAGTGTCTCGCTACGCTTTCTGCTGAATCGCCTTCAGCACGCGCGACGGGAGGAGCGGCACGCTCCGGACCCGCGCGCCGGTCGCCGCGAAGATCGCGTTCGAGAGCGCGGGCGCGATCGTCGTGGTGCCGGGCTCGCCGAGGCCGGTCGGATACTCCGTGGAGTCGACCACATGGATCTCGACGTCCGGGACCTCGTCCATTCGCAGCACGTGGTAGTCGTGGAAGTTCGACTGGACGAGGGCGCCGTTGGCCACGGTGCCATACTCCTTCAGCGCGTTCGACACCCCGAAGAGCACGGAGCCCTCGATCTGCGCGCGCGCGCCGTCGGGGTTGACGACGATACCGCAGTCCACCGCGCACGTGACCCGCCGGACGCGGACCCGGCCCGTGGTCGGATCGACCTGCGCCTCGACCACCGAGGCCGTCCAGGTGGGCGACTTCTTCTCCTGCGCGGTCACGCAGGCGACCCCGCGGCCGACGTTCGGCGGCAGGGGTGTGCCCCAGCCTCCCTTCTCGGCGGCGAGCTTCAGGACGCTGGCCAGGCGCGGCGTGCTCCCCAGCATGGAGAGGCGGAAGGCGACCGGGTCGACGCCCGCCAGATGCGCGAGCTCGTCCATGAAGGTCTCGACCGCGAAGAACGTGTAGTTGGGTGCCACGGCACGGACGTAGCCGACCGATATCCCGGTCTCGGAACGGATGGCTCGGACGAACTGGTTCGGGACATCGTACACGTGGTCGCTGCCGTTGAGCGAGAACTGGTCGCGCCCCTTGTCGTCGAGCCCGCCGTACCGCTCTCCGGGGTAGGCGGCGACGAGCGTGTTCTGCCAGGCCACGATCTTTCCGTTGGCGCCGAGGCCCCCCTTGAGCACCTGCAGCGTGGCGGACCGGTAATAGTCGCGGCGGAGGTCCTCCTCACGGGAGCGGATGAGCTTCACGGGGCGCTTGACCTCGCGCGCGATCAGCGCACCCTCCAGGATGACGTCCGGCTCGAGCCGCCGGCCGAATCCCCCGCCCAGGTAGTGCTGGTGGATCCGGATCTTCGATTCCTCGACGCCGAGCTTCTTCGATAGCGTCCCGACCGCCATCGTCTGGAACTGGCTGCCCGTGTAGATGTCGTACACGCCGTTCTCGAACCGCACCACGCAGTTCATCGGCTCCATCTGCATGTGCGCGACGTAGTCGGTCGTGAAGGTGGCCTCGTGGGTCCGGACCGCCTCCGCCATCCCGGACCGGATGTCGCCCTGCTCGACCCACGCCGGTGAGGTGGTGTCCTCTTTCGCCTTCCGCGCGTACTCGGCGAAGATCGACTCCGTGCTGACGTTGGCGTACGAGCCCGGGTTCCAGGTGACCTTCAGCGCGTCGCGCGCCTTCACCGCGTTCTCGTAGGTGTCTGCGACCACGGCGACGATGTCGTCGTTCACGACCGTCCGGATGTAGCCCTTCACGCGCTTCGCGGCGCTGTCGTCGACGGACGTGTGCTTGCCACCCTCCCGGGTGGGCGGGTACGCCACCTTGGCGTACACCATCCCCGGCAGGAACGTGTCGATGCCGAACTTGGCGCGCCCGTTGGTCTTCTCCGGGATGTCGAGCCGCGGGATCCACGTGCCGACGATCCGGTACTGGCTCGGCTTCTTGAGCGCGATCTTCTTGAGATCTTCCTCGGAGAGGGTCCGCGTGATCGGGACCTTGGCGACGATTTCCCCGTACGCCATCGACCGTCCGGTCGGCAGGTGCCTGACCCGACTGTCCGCCGCGACACAGTCCGCGGCCGCCACGCCCATCTGTTTGGCGGCGGCCTCGATCAAGAGCATCCTCGCGCCAGCGCCTGCACGCGAGAGGGAGTCGAACGTCCAGTTCACCGACCAGCTCCCGCCGGTCAGCATGAGGCCGAACTTCGGGTCGTTCATCGGGTAATCGATGCGGATGTCCTTCCAGTCGGCTTCCAGCTCTTCGGCGACGATCTGGGCGAGCGCGGTGCCGACGCCCTGGCCCATCTCCGCCTTGGTGATATGCACGGTGACGAAGCCGTCCGGCGTGATCGTGAGGGCGGCGTTCGGCTCGAACGAGGCGGCGGCCGACGCCGTGTCGACGCCCGGAATCGTGAAACGCAACGTGAGGCCCGCACCCGCGAGGGCGGTGGACTTGAGGAAATCCCGGCGGCTCAGCTCGGGGCTCATGACGACACCTCCCGCGCGGCGCGCTTGATCGCGCGCTTGATGCGCAGATACGTGGCGCAACGGCAGATGTTGCCGGTCATCGCGGCCACGATCTCCTCGTCGGTCGGGTTCGGATTCTTCGCCAGGAGCGCCGCCGCTTGCATGATCTGGCCCGACTGGCAGTAGCCGCACTGCGGCACCTGCTCGGCGATCCACGCCTTCTGGAGGGGGTGCTCACCCTTGGGATGGAGGCCTTCGATCGTCGTGATCTTCTTGCCGGCGGCCTGGGCGAGGCTCGTCTGGCACGACCGCACCGCCGCGCCGTCGAGGTGGATTGTGCAGGCGCCGCACTGGGCCATCCCGCAGCCGAACTTGGTGCCGGTCAGCTGTAGCCGCTCGCGGATGACCCACAGGAGCGGCGTCGCGGGATCGGCGTCGACCATGAAGGTCTTGCCATTGATCAGAAGTTGAGCCATGGGTCCCTCCCCGGGTGTGGCCATCGGCCACGGTGGCAGGCACCGTGCCACAACCCGCGGCGAAGCACAAGACCCGGCGCGCGGCTTGTCAGGGTACGAGGGCCGCGCGCGTGAGCGTCGTCGTCTCCCGGTCGTGCCACTCCGAGTCGGCGAACGCCTGATTGATCTGCTCGAGCGGGTACTTGTGCGAGAGGAGTCGGTCGAAGGGGAAGCGCCCGCGGTTGCGCACGAGGAAGTCGAGCGCGCGGGGGATGACCCACGGATCGTACTGGATCACGCCCACGATCTTCTTCGACCCCCAGACGAGCACGGACGGCTCGAGTTCGACCTTGGCGCCGCGGCTGATCGTCCCGATCTCGAGGTACGTGCCGCCCGACCGAAGCATTTCGATCCCCTCCGGGATCACCTGCGGAAAGCCGACGAAGTCACAGGCGACGTCCGCGCCGCCACCGCCCGTCCACTTCCGTACGAGCGTGACGCGCTCCTTGCGGTCGGGGATCTCCTTGAGGTTGATCGTGTGGTCGGCGCCGAACGCCCGCGCCAACTCGAGTCGCCCCGGGAGTTGATCGACCACGATCACCGTCGCCGCGCCCATGTCCCGGGCGACCGCCGCCGCCTGGATCCCGAGGCCGCCGGCGCCCTGGATCACGACGCTCCCGCCGAAGGCCAGGCCCGCCTTCCCGAGCCCGAAGATCACCTGCGAGAGGGCGCAGTTCACCGGTGCGACCATCTCGTCGGGCAGCGCGTCGGGGACGAGGAAGAGCGCGCCGCGCGGCCGCAGATAGTAGTACTCGGCGAACGCGCCGTGGAAGTGCGGAAACTCGGACGGCCCTCGCGGCCGCTCGATCTTCGCGGGACAAGCGGCGGGCTCGTTGGCGAGGCACGCGTAGCAGCGCCCGCAAGGATAGAAGTACGTGTAGGCGACCCGGTCGCCCTCTTTCAGCGGCCGCCCGAGCGAGTCGGTCTTCACTCGCGCGCCGAGCCGGGCCACGCGACCGGTCATCTCGTGGCCGTAGATCCAACCGTCGTCGGGCAGGCGCAGCGGCGCGTCGCCGCGCCAGAAGTGGAGGTCGGAGCCGCACACGTTGGCGAGCGCCACGCGGATGAGGACGGCGTCGGGCTCCACCTCGGGCAGCGGGAGCTCCCGGATCTCGAACGGCTTGCCCGGGCCGAAGAAAACGGCGGCCTTGCCCTGGCTCATCGGTTGGCCCCCTTGCCGACCTCGAAGGCGTCGTGAAGGGCGCGGACCGCCAGCTCCGCGTATTTGTCCTCGATGACGCACGAGATGGCGATCTCGGAGGTCGAGATCATCTGGATGTTGATGCCTTCCTTGGAGAGCGTGGCGAACATCTTGGAGGCGACGCCCCCGTGGCTCCGCATGCCGACGCCGACGATCGAGACCTTGGCCACGCGCTCGTCGTGGACGACGCCGAGGGCACCGATCGACCGTGCGACCTCCTCGAGCGCGGTGACGGCGCGGCGGTGGTCGCCGCGGGGCAGGGTGAACGACATGTCGGTGTAACCGTCGCGGCTGATGTTCTGGACGATCATGTCGACGACGACGTTCTTCGTGGCGATCGCGCCGAACACCTGGGCGGCGATGCCGGGCCGGTCGGGGACGCGCAGGATCGAGATCTTCGCCTGGCTCCGGTCGTGCGTGACGCCGGTGACCACCACTTCTTCCATGCCCTGCTCCTCTTTCGTCACGAGCGTGCCGGGATCCGGCTTGAACGTCGAGCGTACGTGGACGGTCACGCCGTACTTCTTCGCGAACTCGACGGAGCGGGACTGCAGCACCTTCGCGCCGAGGCTCGCCATCTCGAGCATCTCGTCGTACGAGACACGCGCGAGCTTCTTGGCGTCGGGGACGACGGCGGGGTCGGCGGTGTAGACGCCGTCCACGTCGGTGTAGATCTCGCACACGTCGGCCTTGAGGGCGGCCGCGAGCGCCACGGCCGTGAGGTCCGACCCGCCCCGGCCGAGCGTGGTGATCTCGTCCTCGTCGGAGAGCCCCTGAAAGCCCGCGACGACCGCGATCTCGCCCGCGTCGAGAGACTGGCGGACGCGCTCGGTGGTGATCTGCGTGATCCGCGCCCGCGTGTGCGCCCGGTCGGTGCGGATCGCCGCCTGGAATCCCGTGAACGAGCGCGCCCGCAGCCCCAAGGCCTGGAGCGCCATCGCGAGGAGCGCGATCGTGACCTGCTCGCCCGTGGCGAGCAGCATGTCCATCTCGCGTGGGTCGGGCGCCGGCGACACCTGGTGCGCGAGGCCCACGAGGTGGTCGGTCGTCTTGCCCATGGCCGAGACGACGACGACGAGCTCCCGGCCGGGCGCGCTCGCCGCGACGCGCCGGGCGACGTTCCGGATCTTCTCGTCGTCGGCGACCGACGAGCCGCCGTACTTCTGGACGACCAGCGCCATAGCGTTAGAAATCTACCACGGTTGAGCGCACCTGCGGCAGGCCACCCACGGTGCGAGCCGGCCGCGCGGTCCCCGCTACCACGGTTGAGCGCACCTGCGGCAGGCCACCCACGGTGTGAGCCGGCCGCGCGGTCCCCGCTACAACGGTGAGGGCGCCTGCGGCAGGCCACCCACGGTGCGAGCCGGCCGCGCTACGACGGCCTGGCGCGCGCGGCCTCGCCGAGGCTCAGCTGCTCGCGCAGGAGATAGAGCCAGCCGAGCGCGATGACGGGCAGGATCTGGCTCGCGTGGAAGACGAGCGCGTAGCCGACGGCAGCCGCCTGGGCGACGCCGAAGAGGCCGACGGCGAGCGCCGCGGCGGCGTGGAAGACGCCGACGTAGCCGGGCGCCGAGGGGATCGAGATGCCGAGCCCGACGAAGGCGAGCACCGCCCAGCCGGCGATCCAGGGCAGGCCGAGGTTCATCGCGAGGAGCATCATCGATGCCGCGGACGCGGGAATGACCCAGACGATCGCGGTCCAGACGAGGATCGGGAGCGCGTGAGCGGGCGCGCGGATCCCATCGAGCCCGCGGACGAACGTCTCGAAAATGCCCAGCGCGCGCTGCCGGACCCGGGGCCAGCGCGCGGAGAGTCGCTCGATGAGCCGGGCGCATCGCGCGGGCGCTGCGACCAGCGCCACGAGGACGGCGATCCCGGCGACGTCGATGGCGAGCACGGCGAGCGCGGCCACCTGGAGGAAGGTCGGCACCGGGACGATGAGGACCAACACCGCGAGCATCAGGACGACGGCGAGGCTGTCGAGCACTCGCTCGACGATGAGCGTCGCGAGCGCCGTCCAGAAGACGCCGGCCGTGCCGCCCGCGCCCGCAGCGCTCCAGCGCCGTGCGACGACGTACACGCGCACGACCTCGCCCGCGCGGAGCGGGAGCACGTTGTTCGCCATGTAGCCGATCATGACCGCCGGGACCAGCCCGGGCGGGTCCGAGCGCGGAGGGAACAGGTAGCGCCAGCGCCGGGCGCGTGCCCAGAGGCCGAGCGGCGCGAGGGCGGTGGCGCTCGCGGCCCAGCCCCAACGGGTCGCGCGGAGCTGACGCCCGAGCTCGGCCAGGTCGACGCTCCAGAAGAGGTAGACGAGCAGAACGACGCTGACCGTGACGCCGAGGAGGACCTTGGGCCGGCTCAGAGGCCGAGCTGGGCGAGGACCGCGTCGATCGACGGCGGCACCGTCGTCGGGCGCGATGCCGACTCGAGCGCGGTGTCCGGATCCTTGAGTCCGTGCCCGGTGAGGGTGAGCACGACGGTCGAGCCGGACTCGAAGCGCCCTGCCTTGACGCACTTGATCAGGCCGGCCAGGGTGGCCGCGGACGCCGGCTCCATGAAGATGCCCTCCTCGCGCGCGAGCATCCGGTAGGCGTGCAGGATCTCCTCGTCGCTGACGACGTCGATCCAGCCGTGCGAGTCCTTGACGGCCTCGAGCGCCGGCCCCCAGTTCGCCGGGTTGCCGATCTTGATCGCCGTCGCCACGGTGCGCGGCTCCTGGATGATGCGGTTCTCGTAGATCGGCGCCGCGCCGGCGGCCTGGAAGCCGACCATGCGTGGCAGCTCCTGCATGCGGCCCGCGCGGTGGTACTCGCGGTAGCCGCGCCAGTACGCGGTGATGTTTCCGGCGTTGCCGACGGGGATCAGGTGGTAGTCAGGCGCGCGACCAAGCTGATCCACGATCTCGAAGGCGGCGGTCTTTTGCCCCTCGAGTCGGAACGGGTTCACCGAGTTCACGAGCGTGACGGGATGCCGCTCGGCGATCTGTCGGACGATCGTCAGCGCCTGGTCGAAGTTGCCGTCCACGGTGAGGACCTTCGCGCCGTGGATCGCCGCCTGCGAGAGCTTGCCGAGGGCGACCGAGCCCTTCGGCACCATGACGAAGGCGCGGATGCCCGCGCGCGCCGCGAACGCCGCCGCGGAGGCCGAGGTGTTGCCCGTGGAAGCGCAGATCACCGCCCGCGAGCCCGCCTCGAGCGCCTTGGAGACGGCCATCGTCATCCCGCGGTCCTTGAACGAGCCCGTGGGGTTGAACCCCTCGCACTTGAGGAAGATCGACAGGCGCGCGTCGGTCGCCTCGGCGAGGCGCGGTGCGACGATGAGCGGCGTGTTGCCCTCGCAGAGGGTGACGACCGGCGTCCGGTCCGTCACGGGGAGGAAGTCCCGATACTCCTCGATGACGCCGCGCCAGGCCTTCATGCGGGCCCGCCCTCCACGCGGATCATCGTCGTCGCCGCGGCGACGTCGGGCAGGCGATCGATCGCGGCGAGCGCGTGGCGCATGTCGCGCTCGAGCGCCTCGTGCGTCAGCATGACGACCGGCACGGCCTCGCGCGTCCCGCGCCCCTTCTGGATGACGTTCGCGATCGAGATGTCGTTGTCCCCGAGGATCCCCGCGACCTTCGAGAGCACGCCGGGCCGGTCCTGGGCCATCACACGCAGGTAATAGCAGCAGCGGATGCGCTCCATCGGAGCGAGCGGCAGCGCCGCGGGACCCGCGGAGGGTAGCTCGAGCGCAAGCGCGGGGATGCCGTGGGCGATGCGGCGCGCGATGCCGAGCGTGTCGGCCCAGACGGCCGAGGCGGTCGGGAGCTGCCCCGCGCCGCGACCGTAGAACATCAGATCGCCCACCGCGTCGCCGGTGATGAAGATCGCGTTGAAGACGCCGGTGACCGCCGCGAGCGGGGAGCCCGCGGGGATCATCGTCGGGTGCACCCGGACCTCGACGCCCCCGTCGGCCGCCTTGGCGATCGCGAGGAGCTTGATCCGGTAGCCGAGCTCGCGCGCGTACGCGATGTCCTGCTGCGTCACCCGCGTGATGCCCTCCGTGTGGATGTGCTTGAGGTCGATGAAGGTGCGGAACGCCAGCGTGGCGAGGACCTGGAGCTTGTGCGCGGAATCCATGCCCTCGATGTCGAGGGTCGGGTCGGCCTCGGCGTAGCCGTGGGCCTGCGCCTCTTTCAGCACGAGGGAGAAGTCGAGCGCCTCGTCGGTCATCTTCGACAGGATGTAGTTCGACGTCCCGTTGACGATGCCGAAGACCGAGAGGATACGATTGGCGACGAGCCCCTCTTTGACGGCCTGGATCAGCGGGATGCCGCCCGCGACGGCCGCCTCGAAGGCGAGCGTCGCAGAGCGGCGCCGCGCCTCGTCGTAAAGCTCGGCGCCGTGGTGGGCGAGGAGCGCCTTGTTGGCGGTGACCACGTGCTTGGAGGTGGCGAGCGCCTTCAAGATGAACGAGCGCGCGGGCTCGAGCCCGCCGACGAGCTCGATGATGATCTGGATGGAGGGATCCGCGAGGACGCGCGCCGCGTCCGGGGTCATCGGGAGCTTCGTGAGGTCGAGCCCCTCGCGCGGTCGGGTGAGATCGGTGTCCGCGACCGCGGCGAGGGTGAGCCGGCAGCCGGCGCGTTCCTCGAGCATCGCGCGGCGTGACTCGAGGATCTTGATGACCCCGCCGCCGACGGTCCCGAGGCCGAGCAATCCGATCCTGACTTCCTTCATCGACTCGCCTCGGCCGGCGGGGCCCCGGTCACAGGCTCGCCTCGCCTGCGGCTCGCACTGCGGCCCCGCGACGGCCTGCGGCTCGCACTACCCCATTCACAGACTCGCCTCGCCTGCGGCTGCGGCTCGCACTACCCCATTCATCTCAGTGGACCCGCCGCGGTTGGAATGGCCGTCAGCGGGCGAGGTGCTTGAGCCCGCGGAGCGCTTGCTTGATCCGCTGCTCGTTCTCGACCAGCGCGAATCGCACGTAGCCCTCGCCGTACTCACCGAACCCGATGCCCGGCGAGACGGCCACCTTCGCGTCCTGAATGAGCAGCTTGGCGAACTCGAGCGAGCCCATCACGCGGAACGGCTCGGGGATCGGCGCCCAGACGAACATCGTGCCCTGGGGCTTCGGCACCGACCAGCCGAGCTTGTTGAGCCCGTCGACGAGGACGTCCCGGCGCTTCCTGTGGACCTCGACGATCTCGGCGACGCACGTCTGGTCGCCCTCGAGCGCGATGATACCGGCGATCTGGATGGGCTGGAAGGCGCCGTAGTCCAGGTAAGACTTGATCCGCCCCAGCGCAGAGATCATCCGCGCGTTGCCGCACACGAAGCCGAGCCGCCAGCCGGGCATGTTGTAGGACTTCGAGGTCGAGAACACCTCGACCCCGACGTCCTTCGCGCCCGGCACCTCGAGAAAGGACGGTGGCCGGTACCCGTCGAAACAGAAGTCGGCGTACGCGAAGTCGTGGACGACCATGAGGCGGTGCTCGCGCGCGAAGAGGACGACCTTCTCGAAGAACGCGCGGTCCACGCACATGGTCGTTGGGTTGTGCGGGAACGAAAGGATCAGCAGCTTCGCTTTCGGCCACGCCAGCTTCGCGGTCTCTTCCAGCCGTGCGAAGAAGTCTCCGTCCGCCGTCAGCGGGACGGATCGGAGGTCGCCGTCGGCGATAACCACCGAGTAGGAGTGGATCGGATAGGTCGGGTTCGGCACCAGCGCGCCGTCGCCCGGCTGGAGGACGGCGAGGGTCAAGTGGGCCAGCCCCTCCTTGGCCCCGATCGTCGCGATCGTCTCGGAGTCGGGGTCGAGCTCGACACCGTACCGGTCGCGGTACCACCTGGCGATCGCGACGCGGAGCCGCGTGATGCCGCGGGAAGCCGAGTAGCGGTGGTTCTTCGGATTCTGCACGGCCTCGACCAGCTTCGCGACGATGTGCTTGGGCGTGCCGAGGTCGGGATTGCCCATGCCGAGGTCGATGACGTCCTCGCCGCGGGCGCGCGCCTTGGTCTTGAGGTCGTTGACGATCGCGAAGACGTAGGGCGGAAGCCGCTTGATCCGGTAGAACTCGTCCATCGAACTCCTCTCCGGGGCCTGTCCCGCGATGATACTGCGCGGCGACGCAAAGTGTCAATAAATGCCGATCTCACGCGGGGTTACGGACCGATACAGCGTGTCATAATAGTGACACGAAATTGCCCGCCGGCTTGCCGGAATGGCAGCCAGTGTGCTCCAACTCCTTGATTGTGTGTAGCCATCCCGCCCGGCACGGCGTTTGCGGTCATCCTTCCGCCATGCAGGCGGAAGAGTGTCCCGCTGACAGGGCGGTCGAGACGGTGAGGGAAGTCTCGGAGCCACCAAGACCGGAGTTCCCGAGGCCGCGCGCGCGTGTGCCGAGCCGTGATCAGTTCAGTCTCCTGATCGTTCGGGGCGATGGCACCAAGGTCGTTCGGTTCAACTTCACGCGTCCGGTCGCGAGGGGCGCGTTCGCCGCGCTTGCCCTCGCCGTCTCCGTGGTCGGCACGCTTGCCACCGACTGGGTGCAGCTGCGCGAGCTCACCCGCGAAGCCAGGACCTTCGCCCGCCAGATCGCCGAGCAGCACGCGACGATCGACTCGTTCAACCGCCGCGTCGTCGACCTACGGCAGGAGATCGTGGGCTGGCGCGAGCTCCACGCGCGCATCTGGGAACCGTTCGGTCCCGAGCTCACTCCGGGCGCGCGCGACAAGGGTATCGGTGGCGGCGGGGTCAAGGTTGCCGCGCGGATCGCGCCGGGGGACGAAATCGCCGGGCGGATCGCAGTCGGGGCCGAGCTGGAGCGGCTCGCGGAGAGCGTGAAGGAGCAGGGCGACAATCTGCGGGCCCTGGACCGCCTGATGGCGCGCGCCGGCAAGGCGCTGGCGGCGCTTCCGTCGCGCTGGCCCGTGCGCGGCGGCGTGAACTCCGAGTTCGGCAACCGCCTCTCGCCCTGGACGCGCGTCACCGAGTTCCACAGCGGCCTCGACATCAACGCCCAGCCCCGCACGCCTGTCCGCGCGCCCGCGGGCGGCACGGTCTTCTTCGCCGGCACGCAGCCGGAGTACGGTGTTACGGTCATCGTCGACCACGGCCAGGAGATCCGCTCGCTCTACGGCCACCTCTCGCAGGCCCTCGTGAAGCACGGCGAGCGCGTCGAGCGGGGTCAGGTGATCGCGTACTCCGGCAACACCGGGCGCTCCTCGGGCCCGCACCTCCACTACGAAATTCTCGTGAAGGGTCACTCCGTCAACCCGCGCGCGTACCTCTGGGACTAACTCAGGTCGTGGGGAGCGAGCGCCGCTCCCCCGGTGAAGATTTACTCCGGGCATGAGCGGACGGCCGTGCCCCGGTGCCCGTCCATGCCGGAGCGCTGGGCCAGCCCGCGCTATTCGATCACCTCATCCGCCCGCTGCAGCAGCGTCTGCGGGATCGTCAGGCCGAGCGTCTTCGCAGTCTTGAGGTTGATGCGCAGCTCGAACTTCGTCGGCTGCTCGACGGGCAGATCGGCGGGCTTGGCGCCGCGGAGGATGCGATCGACGTACCAGGCGCCGCGCCGGAACATGTCGGGCTGGTTCGGCGCGTAACCGATCAGACCGCCGTCGGTGACCCATGTGCTTTCAACCCAGATGGCGGGAAGCCTGTTCCGCGCTACGAGCCCCAGGACCCGCGGGCGCTGCGAGAAGAGGTTGGGATTGCCGACGACGTAGAGCGCATCAGGGCGATCCTTGGCGATCACCACGAGCGCCCTCTCGAACTCGTCCGGGTCCCGGACCTCGACGACCTGCAACCGGACACCGAGTGCAGTGGCAGCCTTCTGTGTGCCTCCCTCACGTGATGCGGACTCATCGGACTCGAAGGGTTAATCACAAACGCCACTCGGGTAAGCCGAGGAACGATCTGCTTGAGAAGCTCCAGGCGCTTTCCGGCGAACTCGGGCTCCATCCCGGCGCACCCGGTCGGATTTCCGCCAGGGCGGGCGAGGCTGGCGACGAGCCCGCCAACGACGGGATCGCCACCGGTCATGAATACGATCGGAACTTCGGCGGTCACCCGCTTCGCTGCCGCGGCCGCAACAGGCTCAGCGGCGAAGATGAGATCCACCTTGAGGCGCAGCAAATCGGCGATGAGCGCGGGCAGGCGCTCAGGCTTGCCATTCGCCGAGCGGATTTCGATCGCGAGGTTCGATCCCTCGAAGGCCACTATGCACACCAGCGCCCCGGGCCTGGTAGCAAGTGCCGGGGCGTCAGGAACTACCCAGCGGGCGATGCGGCCGACGAACGGGACGGCCAAGGGTTCTACTTGATCGCGACGCCCGTGCGCACCTGGCAGGCGACCCAGTGGCCCCGCGAGACCTCCTTGAGCACCTGCTCGTTCTCCGAGCACGACGGCACGCGGAGCGCGCACCGCGTGTGAAAGCGGCACCCGGAGGGCGGGTTGATGGGGCTCGGCACGTCGCCCTCGAGCAGGATCCGCTTGCGCTTCATGGTCGGGTCGGGGATCGGCACGGCGGAGAGGAGCGCCTCGGTGTACGGGTGCTTCGGGTTCGTGTAGAGCTCCTTCGCCGGCGCGATCTCGACGATCTTCCCCAGGTACATGACCGCGACCCGCGTCGAGATGTGCTCGACGACGGAGAGGTCGTGGGCGATGAAGAGGTAGGTGAGCCCGAACTTCGCCTGGAGGTCCTCGAGCAGGTTGATGATCTGCGCCTGGATGGACACGTCCAGCGCCGAGACGGGCTCGTCCGCGACGATGAGCTTCGGGCTCACCGCGAGCGCGCGCGCGATGCCGATGCGCTGGCGCTGACCGCCGGAGAACTCGTGCGGGTACCGCCGCAGGTGGTCGGCCGCGAGGCCGACGGTCTCGAGGAGCTGGACGACGCGCTCTTCCCGCGCCTTCCGCGTCTTGGCGAGCTTGTGGATCACGAGCGCCTCGCCGATGATCGAGCCCACCGTCATCCGCGGATTGAGCGAAGCGTAGGGGTCCTGGAAGATGATCTGCATCTCCTTCCGGAGCGCGCGCAGCGAGCGCTTGTCGAGCGTCGTGACGTTCTGCGCCCCGAACCAGACCTCGCCCGAGGTCGGCTCGATGAGCCGGAGGATCGAGCGACCCGTGGTGGACTTGCCGCAGCCCGACTCGCCGACGAGGCCGAGCGTCTCGCCCGGCAGGATCTCGAACGACACGTCGTCGACGGCGTGCACGCGCGCGACCTCGCGCGAGAAGAGGCCGCCGCGGATCGGGAAGTACTTCTTGAGGTTCTTGACCCGGAGCAGGGGCTCTGGCATGGCGGGCCTCAGTAGAGGAAGCAGGCCACCTTGTGGCCGGGTCGGATTTCCTTGAGGGGTGGATCGTTCTCGAAGTGCATCGGCTTGGCGAGCGCGCAGCGCGGCGCAAAGCGGCACCCGGGCTTGATGTCCCCGCGCAGGGTCGGCACGGTGCCGGGGATCGCCTCGAGCCTCTGCCGCTGGGTGGCGGCGAGGTCGATGCGCGGGATCGAGCGCAGGAGCCCCTGGGTGTAGGGGTGGAGAGGCTCCTTGAACAGCTCCCCGGCCGACGCCTCCTCGACGATCTGGGCGCCGTACATGACGGCGACCCGCTGCGCCGTCTCGGCGATGACGCCCATGTCGTGCGTGATCAGCATGATCGCCATGCCGAGCTTGGCCTTGAGCTCGTTGAGGAGCTCGAGGATCTGCGCCTGGATCGTGACGTCGAGCGCCGTCGTCGGTTCGTCGGCGATGAGGAGGTTGGGATTGCACGACAGCGCCATGGCGATCATCACACGCTGCCGCATGCCGCCCGAGAGCTGGTGCGGGTACTCCTTCACCCGGCGCTCGGCGTTCGGGATGTGGACGAGCTTCAGCATCTCGATGGTTTTGTCCATCGCGTCGCGGCGTCCGAGCCCCTCGTGAAGGCGCACGGCCTCGGCAATCTGCTCACCGACCGTGAAGACCGGGTTCAGCGAGGTCATCGGCTCCTGGAAGATCATCGAGATCTCTTTGCCGCGGATCTTGCGCATCTGGGCGGGCGGCAGCTCGAGCAGGTTCCGGCCGGTGTAATTGATCGTGCCGGCGACGATGCGTCCCGGCGGCGTCGGGATCAGCCGCATGATGCTGAGCGCGGTCACGCTCTTCCCAGAACCGGACTCGCCCACGATGCCGAGCGTCTCGCCCCGGTTGATGTGGAAGTCGATCCCGTCGACCGCGCGGACGACACCCTCGTCGGTGAAGAAGTACGTCTTCAGCCCCTTGACCTCGAGCAGCCGTTCGGCCATGGCGCCCCCTCTCGCCGCTACCATTGCAGACTCGCCGGCCGCCGCTCGGCTCGCACGACTGGGATCACAGACTCGCCTCGCGGCGCGCGTCGCAGAGCCTCCGCGGCCGCCGCTCGGCTCGCACTACCATCGACTGGTAATCTCGCCGAGGGCCTCGAGCGCGCGCTCGACGTCCTCGGCGTCGACGTCCTTGTGGGTGACGCAGCGGATCGAGGTCGGGCCGATCGCGTGGATCCTCACCTTCCGCGCGGCGCACTGCGCCACGAGCTCGCTCGTCGCCGCCTGGCTCTCCCCGAAGCCTCCCGGACGCGTCACGCCGAAGATGACGATGTTGGTCTGGACGGCTCCCGGGTCGACGGCGATCCCCGGCAGCTTCGCGATGCCCGCGGCAAGCCGGCGGGCGTTGGCGTGGTCCTCCGCCAGCCGGTCCACCATTCGCTCGAGCGCGACGATCCCCGCGGCGGCGAGGACGCCCGCCTGCCGCATCCCGCCGCCGACCATCTTGCGCACGCGCCGGGCCCGCGCGATGAGCTCGCGTGAGGCGCAGACGACGGATCCCACGGGCGCCCCCAGCCCCTTCGACACGCAGAACGTCACCGAGTCCACGTGCCGCGCGAAGTCGCTGGCCGGGCGCCGGAGCGCGACCGCCGCGTTGAAGAGGCGCGCGCCGTCCAGGTGGACCGGGACGTCGGCGTCGTGGGCGACCGCCGCCACCGCATCGATCTCCTCGGGCGTGCAGCACGTTCCGCCGTGGCGGTTATGCGTGTTCTCGAGCGCGACGAGCCCCGTCGGGGGGACGTGGATGTTGGCCGGCCGCAGCGCCTCGCGCACCTGCTCGGGCGCGAGGAACCCGCGCGCCGTCTTCACCGGGCGCATCTGCACGGAGCCGATGACCGCGGCGCCGGCGACCTCGTAGTTGAAGATGTGCGAGTCGAGGTCGAGGACGACTTCCTGGCCCGCGCGCGTGTGGCTCACGACGGAGACGAGGTTGCCCATCGTGCCCGACGCGACGAAGAGGCCGGCCGCCTTGCCCAGCCGTTCGGCGGCGATCGCCTCCAGGCGCTTGACCGTCGGATCCTCCTCCCACACGTCGTCCCCGACCTCGGCGCGGGCCATCGCCTCGCGCATCTCGAGCGTGGGGAGGGTCAGCGTGTCGGAGCGCAGGTCGACGACGTCGTGCACGGGGTCTCTCCTCGCCTCACCGCTGGGCCCGGAGCCGCTGGACGGCGCGCCGGCCCCACTCGGTGTAGCCGTACTCGCTTGAGAGCTGGCGGAGGAGGTCCACGGCCTCGGGGTTCTTGCCCTCGTAGAAGTTCACTTCGGCGAGGAGGTAGAGGGTCTCGGGAATCACGAGCGTGCGCGCATACCGCTTGAGCACGAGTTCGAGCCGCTGGCGCGCCGCGCTCGGATTACCCTGCGTGAAGTAGTAGTTGGCGACCCACACTTCCTTCTGCGCGAGCCGCCCGCGGCAGATGTCGATCTTGGCGAGCGCCTCGGTCGCGTAGCGGCTCTCCGGGTATTCCTTGACGAGCTTCCGGAACTGATCGAGGGCCCTCTGGGTGAGCCCCTGGTCCTGTTCGACCGGCTTCATCTGGTCGTAATAGCTCATCGCGAGGCGGTACTGGACGAGGTCGGCGATCTGGTGGCGGGGGAAGAACGACACGAACGCCTCGAACTCCTTGATCGCCTTGTCGAACTCTGCCTCGCGATAATAGGCCTCGCCGATCAGAAAGCGCGCGCGCGGCGCGTAGGACGAGTTCGGGTGGCGCTCGACGATCTTCTTGAAGTTGTCGCGGGCCACGTCGTAACGCTTGGCGGTGAGCTCCTGCGCCCCGATCGAATAGAGCTCCTCCGCGGGGAGGATCGGCGTCGGGGCGGGCCGGAGCCAGCTGCACCCGCTCGCGACCAGGAGCAGGCTTGCGAGAAGTATCCGCACGCGCATAAAAATTTGGCCCCTACATATAGCACATTCTGTCGCCAAAAACTCTTTGACTTCCGGGGGGCTGCCCGGTATTACGAGAACACTCAGGAGGCATCTCCTATGGCGTGGCCCCGCATGCTCAAAATCCGCCAGACCTTCCCTCGCCCCCGGGTGACCGACATTCCCCGCGCCGTCGCCCAGGCCCTCGGCACCGCGGGACTCCCGATCAAGCGCGGCGACGCGGTCGCCGTCGGAGCGGGCAGCCGCGGGATCGCGAACATCGACGTGATCGTCGGCGCCACCGTCCGGTGGCTCCGGGATCTCGGCGCCAGGCCGTTCGTCTTCCCGGCGATGGGCAGCCACGGAGGCGGGACGCCCGAGGGACAGCTCTCGGTGCTCGCGCACTACGGCATCACCGAGACGGCCATGGGCTGCCCGATCCGCGCGACCATGGACGTCATCCAGGTGGGTGAGGCGCTCGGCCTGCCCGTCTGGCTCGACCGTTACGCGGCGGAAGCCGACTGGATCGGCCTGGTCAACCGCGTGAAGCCCCACACCGACTTCAAGGGGTCGATCGAGTCGGGCCTCTTCAAGATGATGACGATCGGGCTCGGCAAGTACGCCGGCGCGATCCAGTATCACCGCGCCAACATCCACCACGGCTACGAGACCGTCATCACGTCGGTCGGCCGCGAGATGTTGTCGAAGTCGCGGATCGGCTTCGGCCTCGGGATCGTCGAGAACGGGTACGACGAGACCGCCCGGATCGAGGCGTTCACCGCGGAGGATCTCGAGGCGGGCGAGCGTCGCCTGCTGAAGGACGCGCGCGAGTGGATGGCGCGGCTGCCCTTCTCCCCGATCGACGTGTTGATCGTCGAGGAGATCGGGAAGAACGTCTCCGGCGCCGGCATGGACACGAACGTCATCGGTCGGCCATCGAACCCCCACGAGCCGTTCCCGGCCGATCCGAAGATCCTCTGGATCGTCGCCCTCGACTTGACCGCCGAGAGCTATGGTAATGCTGTCGGTATCGGCAACGCCGACTTCACCACGCGCCGGCTCGTGGACAAGATCGACATGAAGCCGACGCTCATCAACGCGATCACCGCCTGCGCGCCGGGCGGCGCCAAGGTGCCGGCGACGTACGACACGGACCGCGAGGCGATCGAGACCGCGCTCTCGTGCGTCGGGCTCACGCCGCCGGAGAAGGCGCGGGTCATCCGCATCAAGAACACGCTGATGCTCGGCGAGATCGAGGTGTCCGAAGCGTTCCTGCCCGCCGTGGCCCAGCGCGCCGACCTCACCCGACTCACCGATCCCGCGCCCCTCGCCTTCGACGCCGCGGGACGGCTCACGCCGATCGGCCCCGATTAACGCTCTCCTCGCGCGCCCGGTCGCGACGGCGATGGACCTGGCGTGAGGGCGAGGCTCCTCCAGGCCCTCGGCGTCCTCGTCGCCCTGGCCGCGCTCGCCTACGGGGGCTGGGCCTGGTACTACGCGGTCCACTACGTCTCGACCGACGACGCCTACGTCGAGGGCACGGTCACGCCCGTGAGCGCCAAGGTGTCCGGCCACGTCGCGACGCTCCTGGTCGGCGACAACCAGTCCGTAAAGCAGGGCGACCTCCTGCTCCGCATCGACCCGCGCGACTACCAGGCGAAGGTCGCGCAGGCGCGCGCCGCCGTGGCGATGGCGGAGGCTAATCTGAGGGCGGCGCGCTCGGAGCTGCCGCTGACGCGGGAAGAGACGCGCGCGGCGATCGACCAGGCGCGCGCGAACCTCGAGGGGGCGGCCGTTGCGGTGCGCGCGAGCGAGTCGGCCGTCGAGGAGGCGCGCGCGCGGCTCGAGTCGCGGCGCGCGGCGGCCGGCGCGATGCGCGCCGACGTCGTGGGCGTCCGGAGCGCGCAGCGCCAGGCGGGGCGCGAGCTCGAGCGCCTCCGTCAGCTCCTGCAGAGCGAGCTGGTCGCGCGACGCGACTTCGACCAGGCCGAGGCGGTCTACGAGACGACGAGCGCCACCGTCGAGGCGACCGAGCGGCGGCTCACCCAGGCCGAGCGGGAGGTCCAGCTGGCGGAGGCGGAGCTCGCCTCGCGCGTCCATGCCGTGGAGCAGGCCCGGCAGCGCGTCGCCGAGGCGCGCGCCGCCCTGGCGCGCGCCGAAAGCCAGCTCCACCAGGTGGCGATCAAGGACGCGGCGGCGGCGCAGGCGGACGCGCGGCTTCGCGAGACGCAGGCGGACCTCGCCTTCGCCGAGCTCCAGCTCCAGTACACCGAGGTGCGCACGCCGATCGACGGCGTCGTCTCCAAGCGCTCCGTCGAGGTGGGGCAGGTGGTCCAGATGGGCCAGCCGCTTCTGGCGATCGTCCCACTCCACGACGTCTGGGTGCTCGCGAACTTCAAGGAAACCCAGGTCGCCAAGATCCGCCCGGGCATGCGCGCGGAGGTCTGGGTGGACGGCGTCCCCGAGCGCGCCTTCACGGGCATCGTCAACTCGCTCTCCGCCGGCACCGGCGCGCGGTTCTCGCTGCTGCCGCCGGAGAACGCCACCGGGAACTGGGTCAAGGTCGTCCAGCGCGTCCCGGTGAAGATCCTTCTCGACTCGCGCGAGTTCGGCAACCCGCACACGCTGCGCGCCGGGATGTCGGTCATCGTGACGATTCGCGTGCGATGAACGCAGCCGGGAGGTACCTGTCTCAGGCCACCCACGCGAGTCGCGCACTCGTGGACCCCGCTCCAACAGCCCCCCTGTCCACCGCACGGAAGTGGCTGATCACCGTCTCGGTCATGCTCGTGACCGTGATGCAGATCCTCGACACGAGCGTGACGAACGTGGCCCTGCCACACATGCAGGGCTCGCTCTCGGCGGGCGTCGAGGAGATGTCGTGGGTCCTCACGTCCTTCCTCGCCGCGAACGCGATCATCATCCCGGCGACGGGCTGGCTCTCGGGGCTGCTGGGACGCCGGCGCTTCTTCCTGATCTGCACGGTGCTGTTCACGGTCAGCTCGTTCCTCTCGGGCATCGCGCCGAATCTGACGTCCCTGGTGCTCGCGCGGGTCTTCCAGGGCCTCGGCGGCGGGCCGGTCATCCCGATCTCGCAGGCGATCCTCTGGGAAATGTTCCCGCTCCATCAGCGGGGGATGGCGATGGCCCTGTGGGGCGTCGGGATCATGCTGGGCCCGATCCTCGGCCCGACCGTCGGAGGCTGGATCGCGGATAACTGGTCGTGGCGCTGGATCTTCTACATCAACCTCCCGATCGGCCTGATCGGCTTCATCATGGCGAGCGTGTTCGTGTTCGACTCGCCGCACCAGCGGAAGCCCGGCCGGGTCGACGTACTCGGGCTCGCGCTGATGGTGGTGGGGTTCGGGTGCCTGCAGCTCGCCCTGGACTGGGGCGAGCGCGAGGACTGGTTCGACTCGCGCCTCGTCACCGGGCTCGCCGTGGTGGCCGTGTGCGCCATCGTCGGGTTCGTCGTCCGCGAGCTCACGTGCCGCGAGCCGGTGCTCGACCTCACCGTCTTCCACGACCGGAACTTCGCGATCGCGAGCGTCGTCATCTCGCTCTCCGTCTTCGGATTTTACGCGAGCATGCTGCTCCTGGCCCTCTACACCCAGAAGCTCCTCGCCTACGACGCGTGGACCTCGGGGCTCGTGCTCGCGCCGGGCGGGCTGGGCAACATGCTGTCGCTGCTCGTCGCGGGCCGGCTCGTCACCCGGGTGGACCAGCGGATGCTGCTCGCCACCGGCTGCCTCATCAACGGCGTCGCGCTCACGCTGATGTCGAACATGACGATCGGCATGGACTACTGGAGCCTCGCCTGGCCGCGCTTCGTCCAGGGCCTTGGCATGGGATTCGTCTTCGTTCCGCTGCAGACGCTCGCCCTCGCGACGGTGCGCATGGAGCGGCTCGGGAACGCGACCGCGGCCTTCAACGTGGTGCGGAACGCGGGCGGGAGCGTGGGCGTCGCGCTCGCCACGACGCTCCTCGCGCGCCGGAGCCAGGCCCACCAGACCACGCTCGTCGCCCACGTCAACATCTGGAGTGCCGAGACGGCCGCGCGCCTCAAGGGCCTCGCCGCGCAGTTCGTCGCGCAGGGCACCGACCCGTTCACCGCCGAGCGTCGGGCGCTCGCGACCCTCTACGGCGACCTCGTCAACCAGGCGCGCGTGCTCGCGTACGCGGACGAGTTCTGGCTCTTCTCGATGATCTTCTTCGGGCTCCTCGCGATCGTCCCCTTCATGCGGCGCGTGCGGACCGAGCCAGCGAAGCCGTCGGCGGCCGCCGGCGAGCGGGTGGAGGGGCTGCCGGTCGTCGGCGAGTGATCCCGTCCCCCGGCGGGGACTAGGGCCCGACGCCGGGTGGGACCTGGTAGAGGTACTCCTTCAGGTACTCGATCTCGGCGCCGCGGTCCTCGATCGCGACCCGCATGAGGTCGCGGATCGACAGCATCGAGAGGAGCCGCTCCCCGCTCACGACGGGCAGGTGGCGGATGTTCGCCTGGTCCATCTTGCTCATCGCGGACTGGTAGTCCTCGTCGGCGTCGGCCACGACGAGCCGGGCCGTCATCACGTCGGCGACCGGGGTGCGGGTCGGATCGAGGCCGCGGTCGACGACCTTCTGGACGACGTCGCGCTCGGAGAAGACCCCGGCGAGCCTGTCGCCGTCGAGCACCGCCACGATGCCGACGTTGTTTGCCGCCATCGTGCGCGCCGCCTCGGCCACCGTCGCCCCGCGCTGGACCGTGAAGAGGAACCCGTGCCGCATGATGTCGCGTAGCTTCTTCATTGGCACACCCCCCAACGTTCTGGGTCGGGGCCTCGAAAGGTAAAAGCGATAGTATCACCGAATGCGCTAGAGTAGCGGCCGACCGTAGCAGGCTTGTTCGGGAGAGTCACAATGGCCAAGAAGCGACGACCCGTAGAGCCGCACCGTGTGACGCCGGACGCCGTCGACCCGCGATACGCGTGGGACCGCCCCCTCCAGGCGCCCGGCCACATGCAGGTGGACTTCGAGGAGCGCGTGGACTTCCGCCGCCTGCACGCCTACCGGCTGGGCCGGGTTCGCCAGGCGCTGGCCGGCTCCGGCCTCGGCGCGCTGCTCGTCTTCGACCAGCACAACATCCGCTACATCTCGAGCACGGTCATCGGCGAGTGGGCCCGGGACAAGCTCACGCGCTGGTGCCTCTTGACCGGCAACGGCGAGCCCTGGGTGTGGGACTTCGGCTCGGCGGCCCGTCACCACCGGCTCTACGCGCCGTGGCTCCCGCCCAAGCACTCGCTCGCCGGCCTCGTCGGCCTGCGCGGCGCCGTGTCGCCGAAGGCGGGCCTGTTCACCCAGGCCGCGCGCGAGATCAAGGCGATCCTCGGCGACGAGGGCGTCGTCGACATGCCGGTCGGCATCGACGTCGTCGAGCCCCCCTTCCTGTTCGCCCTTCAGGAGGCGGGGGTACGGGTGAGCGACGGCCAGCAGGTGATGCTCGAGGCGCGCGCGCTCAAGAGCGCGGACGAGCTCGCACTCCTGAACATGGCCGCGGCGATGGTGGACGGGGTCTACCAGGACATCGCCGAGGCCCTCCGACCGGGCGTCCGCGAGAACGAGATCGTGGCGCTCGCGACCCAACGGCTCTACGGGATGGGCTCCGATTGCGTCGAGGCGATCAACGCAATCTCGGGCGAGCGCTGCAGCCCCCACCCCCACAACTTCACCGACCGCCTCGTGCGTCCGGGCGACCAGGCGTTCTTCGACATCATCCAGTCGTTCGTCGGGTACCGAACCTGCTACTACCGCACCTTCAACGTCGGCCGCGCGACCGCGGCGCAGGTCGGCGCCTACAAGAAGGCGCGCGAGTGGATGGACGAGGCGATCGCGCTGATCAAGCCCGGGGTGACGACCGACCGGATCGCACGAGCCTTCCCGAAGGCGCAGGAGATCGGGTTCGAGAGCGAGATGGCCGCGTTCGGCCTCAACTTTTGCCACGGGCTCGGGCTCGGTCTCCACGAGCGACCGATCATCAGCCGCCTCAACTCGTTCGACGATCCGATGGACCTCCAGGCGGGGATGGTCTTCGCCGTCGAGACCTACTGCCCGGCGACCGACGGCGTCTCGGCGGCGCGCATCGAGGAAGAGGTGGTCGTCACGCCCAAGGGCGCCCAGGTCATCACGCTCTTCCCCGCCGAGGAGCTGCCGATCGCCAACCGCTACTAGCGCGCCGGGACGGGCCGCCGATCACCCTCGCCGCTACAGGAGCTTCTCCATGATGATCGTGTCCACCCACTTGCCATCGAGCACCCCTTGCTCCCGGTAGACGCCGACGCGGCGGAAGCCCAGCTTTTCGTAGAGCGCCATGCCGCCAGCGTTGACGGGGAAGGCGGAGAGCACCAGCTTGTGGAAGCCGTTCTGGCGCGCGAGCTCGATCAGCTTCTCGAGCAGCGCGCGGCCGACGCCTTTCCCCCGCCAGGCCCGCTCGACATAAACCGAGAAGTCGGCGACGAACCGGTAGGCGTCGCGCGGGTTGAAGACGTTGAGGCTCCCCCAGCCGACGACCTCACCGTTCGCCTCCGCGACGATCACCGGGTGGCGCGCGTCGCGGTTCGCGAGCCACCGGCCGCGCTCCGCCGGCGTGCGCAGCTCGGTCTCGAGGGTGGCGACGCGGTCCTCGATGCCCTGGTTGTAGATGCGGCAGATCGCGTCGGCGTCGCCCGCCGTGGCGGGCCTCACGCGGGTGTCGGTCACCCGAGCTCCCGCGCGTCGAGTCGCCCTTCCGTCTGAAGCCGTGCGAACTCGTCGAGCGTCTTCCTGAGGCCGTCCGCGAGCGCGGTCGGCGGCGCCGGGCCCAGGTCCCTCTGGTAGCGGGCGTCGTCGAGTGCCGCCGGGAAGGGGATCGGCTGCTCGACGTGCGTGATCAGCCCCCGCGCGCGGGGCCACGCCGCCTCGATCGTGCGCACCAGGTCGGCGATCGCCACGGAGGCGCCGTGGAGGTTGTAGACGCGGGCGCCGTCGAGGCGCGACGCCGCCGCGGCGGTGAGCGCGCGCGCGACGTCCTCGGTGTAGACCAGGTCGGTCCGCCCGCCCCACCGGATCTTGAACGCGCGTCCGAGCACGGCGGACTTCATGGCGAGCGTCGGATCGGCGGTGACGCCGAAGTCGCGCCCGGGCCCGTAGACCGAGAGGGGCCGGAAGCCCATCGAAGGCACCTTGTGCTCGTCCCAGTAGACCCGCGCGGTGTCCTCGTTGGCGACCTTGTAGACGCCGTAGTGTGTCGCCGGGAGCCTGGGCGCGTCGTCTTTGATCGGGCCGGGCGGATAGAGCTCGGGCGCGCCGAAGACGGCCGCGGAGGAGGCGTAGACGACGCGCTCCACCCGCCCCTCGCTCGCCCGGGCCGCCTCGAAGACGTTCGCGGTGCCGACGACGTTGACCAGGGCGCCCTTCGCCGGGTCCTGGCGACAGAGCGGGACCTGCCAGGCCGCGAGATGGATGATGCGGCGGGCCGCGTGGTCGCGTACGACGCGGACCAGGGCGTCATGATCGGCAATGTCGCCGCGCACGATCGTGACCCGGCGCGCGACGTCGTCGCCCGCAATCATCCGTAGCCGCCACGGGTCGTCCCCGAGGTCGTACACCACGGGACGCTCGCCGTCGGCCAGGAGGCGGCGCACGACCCACGAGCCGATGCAGCCGAACGCGCCCGTCACCAGAGTGCTCACGGCACGAGACGATATCACACGGCCGGCGTGGGGTCCGGGCAGGCCGACGGCGGCGAGGCTCTTCGTGCCGGGAGATTTACGCGAGGCGCCTCGAGGTCCTCGTATAATGCCGCTATGTTTCAGAGCGAGCGGTTCTTCCGTGAGGCGTGGCCCCAGATCTCGCATGCGTTCGCATCGCCGACGGACGCGGCGAGTGACGCCGAGTGGATCGTCGGGGCCGTGGCGCTCGGCGCCGGCGCGCGCGTCCTGGACGCGCCATGCGGTTTCGGCCGCCACTCGATCGAGTTCGCGCGACGCGGCCATCAGGTGACCGGCGTCGACTTCAGCGAGACCGAGCTCGACCGGGCGCGGAAGGCCGCCACCGAGGCCCGGGTCGAGCTCCGGCTCGTCTGCCAGGACATCCGGGACATGGAGTTCCCGGGCGAGTTCGACCTCGCCGTGAACCTGTTCAGCTCGATCGGCTATTTCTCCGACGATGAGGACCGGCTGGTGATCGACCGCTTCTGGCGCGCGCTCAAGCCCGGTGGCGTGTTCGTGCTCGACACCCGGAATCGGGACCAGCTCGTGCGCTCGCTGCCGCCCGAGGAGCGCAAGCGGGTGAACGGCTGGACGGTCCGCATCGAGAACGCGTTCGACCCCGCGACGAGCCGTTGGCGCGCGCGGTGGTGGCGAATCAAGCGCGCGACGGCGAAGTCGAAGGACACGGGCGAGCTCATCGGCGAGAGCGAGATCCGGCTGTACTCGGCCCACGAGCTGTCGGCGATGCTGCGGCCGGAGCGCTGGGGCCGCGTGGAGCTCTACGGCGGGCTCGACGGCACGCCCTTCTCGCTCGATGCCGCCCGCCTGGTCCTCGTCGCCCGGAAATAGCACTCGCGCACGCGAGGGAGAGGAGACCGCTTCGATGGCCACCGTGTCCCGTCCGCTGGTCGTGCTCGCGGGTCCGATCCATCCCGACGGCAGGGCGCTCCTCGAGCGGGAGGCCCGCGTCGTCGTCTCGGACGACGAGACCGAGGCCGGGCTCGTGCGAGCCGCCGTGGAGGCCGAGGGAATACTGTTCCGCATCCGGCCGAGCTGCACCGCGAGCCTGATGGCCGCCTGCAAGAAGCTCAGGGTCGTCGGCCGGCACGGCGTCGGCCTGGACACGGTGGACATCCCGGCCGCGACCCGGCTCGGCGTGGCGGTCGTCCACGCCCCCGGCTCGAACTCGCAGGCCGTGGCCGAGCACGCGCTGATGCTCATGCTCGCCTGCGTCAAGCGCACGCGGCTCATCGACACGCTCACTCGAAAAGGGGACTGGGGCGCCACGCGGGTCGTCGGCAACACGGAGCTCGCCGGTAAGACGCTCGGCATCGTCGGCGTCGGCAACATCGGCCGGCGCGTGGCGAAGTTCGCCGCCGCGCTCGGCATGCGCGTCCTGGGCTACGACAAGTACGTCCCGGACGACGACGTGCGACGCCGCGGGGCGGAGCCGGTCAAGAGCCTCGAGGCTCTCCTGCCGCAGGTCGACGTCCTCACGTGCCACACGCCGCTCACCCCCGAGACGAGGCACATGATCAATTCGAAGACGCTGGCCCTCTTGAAGCCGGGGGCCATCGTCATCAACACCTCGCGCGGCCCCGTGCAGGACGAGCGCGCGCTCTTCGAGGCGCTCACGCGCGGTCACCTGGGCGCCGCGGGCCTCGACGTGTGGGAGGAGGAGCCGACGCCTCTCGACAACCCGCTCCTGAATCTCGAGACCGTCGTCTGCTCCTCACACGTCGCGGGCGTCACACGCGAGGCGAACCGGCAGATGGCCGTGCAGGTCGCGGGGGAGATGCTGCGCGTCCTGCGCGGCGAGAAGCCCGAGGTACTGGTCAATCCCGAGGTGTGGCCGCGGCTCGGCCGGCGATAGAGAGCGCCGCGAACACCCGGGGGGATCGGAGGTAGAATGGCCCCATGCCGATCGACGCGCGCCATCCGCGGGAGATCCGGCGGGACATCCGGAACGGCAAGCTGACGGGCATCACCGCGGGACTGGGCGCCAACCACGTCCAGGCGAACCTCGCGGTGCTCCCGAGGGACTACGCGTACGACTTCCTCCTCTTCTGCCAGCGCAACCCGCGGCCGTGCCCGCTCCTCGAGGTCACCGACGTGGGTTCGGCCGAGCCCGTCGGGGTCGCCCCGGGCGCCGATCTCCGAACCGACATCCCACGCTACCGGATCTACACGCACGGCGAGCTGACCGACGAGGTGACGGACGCGACGCCGTACTGGCGCGACGACCTCGTCGCGTTCCTGCTCGGCTGCTCGTTCACGTTCGAGTGGGCGCTGCTCGAGGCCGGCGTCCGTCTCTGGCACGTGGAGCACGGCAAGAACGTCGCGATGTGGCGGACGTCGATCCCGTGCCGGCCGGCGGGCGTCTTCCACGGGCCCATGGTCGTCTCGATGCGCCCCATCGCCGCCGCCGACCTCTCGAAGGCGGTGACCGCGAGCGCGCGCTTCCCCGGCGCGCACGGCGGGCCGGTCCACATCGGCGACCCCACGGCGATCGGGATCCAAGACCTCGCCCGGCCCGAATGGGGTGACCGTCAGGAGTTTCGGTCGGGCGACGTGCCGGTCTTCTGGGCGTGCGGCGTCACGCCCCAGGCGGTCGCGCTCGCCTCGAAGCCGCCGTTCATGATCACGCACAGCCCGGGGCATATGTTCCTCACCGATCTGCCGAACTCCGCGCTCGCGGCCCTGTGAGCGTGAGGTTTC
Source organism: Candidatus Rokuibacteriota bacterium (assembly GCA_003221695.1). Lineage (GTDB taxonomy): Bacteria > Methylomirabilota > Methylomirabilia > Rokubacteriales > CSP1-6 > 20CM-2-70-11. The sequence goes on along the minus strand of QHSX01000065.1, from coordinate 57,775 downwards.
TCCCGGCGGGTGATCTCGCCGTCCTGGTCGAGTTCGACGAGGAGATCAGCGTCGAGGTGAACACGCGCGTACGCGCCCTGGAGTTCCTGATCCAGCAGAAGGGTCTCGCGGGCGTCGTCGAGACGGTGCCGGCCTTCCGTTCGCTGCTCGTGTACTACGACCCGCGCGCGGTCGGCTACGACGCCCTCTGCGCCGCGATCACGGAGCTCCTGCCCCAGGCGGGGACGGCCGTCCTGCCGCCCTCGCGCCTGGTCGAGCTGCCCTGCTGTTACGACGACGCGGAGCTGGGGTTCGACCTCGCGGCGGCGGCGAGGCGCCTCGGCTTCTCGACGGGCGAGCTCGTACGTCTCCACAGCCAGGCCGAGTACCTCGTCTACTTCATCGGCTTCACCCCGGGGCTCCCGTACATGACCGGAATGCCGGAGCGCCTGACGATCCCGCGCCTGGAAACGCCGCGCACGAAGACGCCGGCGGGGAGCGTTGGCATCGGCGGCACGCAGTGCTGTGTCTACTCGGTCGAGAGCCCCGGCGGCTTCTGGGTGCTCGGCCGCACGCCGCTCCGCCTCTACGATCCGGAGGCGCTCGAGCCGATTCTGCTCCGCCCCGGGGACCGCGTGGGCTTCCGCGCGATCGACCGCCGCGAGTACGATGCGATCGCCGCGCGCGTGGACGCGCGAAGCTACGTCCCGGTGATCACGTGATCAAGATCCTCGATCCGGGGCCTCAGACCACCATTCAAGACCTGGGCCGTGTCGGACACCTCCGCTACGGTATCCCGCCGTCCGGCCCGGTGGACCGGCTCGCCTTCGTCCTCGCCAACCGCCTCGTCGGCAACCCCGACGGCGCCGCGGCCCTCGAGTGTACGCTGGCCGGGCCGCGCTTCGAGGTGGACGCGCCGTGCGCGGTCGCCACCACCGGCGCCGACATGCCCGTGACGGTCAACGGCCAGGAGGCGCCGGGCTGGGCGACCCTCGCGCTCCAGCCCGGCGACGTCGTCAGGCTCGGTCCCGCGCGCTCGGGGGTGCGGAGCTACGTCGCGTTCTCGGGTGGCCTCGACGTTCCCCCGGTGATGGGCTCGCGCTCGACCTATCTCCGCGGCCGTCTCGGCGGGCTCGACGGGCGGGCGCTCCGGAGAGACGACCGGCTCCACGCCGTTGCGGCGCCCCTGCCGCGCCCCTGGCGCCTCGCCCCCCGTGCGGTGCCGGCGTATGGGGGTGAGCCCACGATCCGCGTCGTGCTCGGGCCGCAGGCCGACCGTTTCACCCGCGCCGGCATCGGCGCGCTGCTGGAAAGCGCCTACGTGATGCTGCCCCAGTCGGACCGCATGGGCGCGCGGCTGTCCGGCGAGCGGGTCGCGCACGCGCGCGGGCACGACATCATCTCGGACGGTATCGCGCTCGGCTCGATCCAGGTCCCCGGCGACGGCCAGCCGATCATCCACCTGGTCGATCGGCCGTCCACCGGCGGCTACACGAAGGTTGCGACCGTCTGCTCGTTCGACGTCGGGCGCGTCGGGCAGGTCAAGCCCGGGCAGTCGCTCCGATTCCGCGCGGTCACCGTAGACGAGGCCCACCGACTGTTGTACCTTGCCGACGCCATCTTCGAGACAGGGCTCAGGGAGGAGATCGCATGAGCATCGAGAAGGAGGTCCACGAGTACACGGCGAAGACGGTCCGCTCCCGCGCCCTGCACGACGAGGCGCTGGCGGTCATGCCGGGCGGCAACAGCCGGACGACCACGTTCTTCGACCCGTACCCGTTCTACGTCCAGCGTGGCCAGGGCGCCCACGTCTGGGACGCCGACGGCACCGACCGGCTCGACTTCAACGGCAACTACACGAGCCTGATCCTGGGCCACGCGCCGCCCGAGGTCGTCAAGGTGATCCAGGAGGCGGTCGCGCACGGGCTCTCGTTCCCGGGGCCCACGGAGCACGAGGTGCGGCTCGCGGAGCTCTTGACCCGGCGCGTGCCGTCGGTCGAGCAGATCCGCTTCACGAACTCGGGCACCGAGGGGACGATGAACGCCGTGCGCCTCGCGCGCGCGTTCACGGGCCGGCCGAAGATCGCGAAGTTCGAGGGCGCCTACCACGGCACCCACGACTGGGTGCTCGTGAGCGTCGCGCCCGACCCGAAAGCGGCCGGGAGCCGCAAGCGGCCGAAGCCGGTGGTCGCCTCGGCCGGCGTCCCGCCCGCCGTCCTGAAGCACACCGTGGTGCTGCCGTGGAACGATCCGGAGGCGTGTGAGCAGATCATCGAGGCCGAGGCGAAGAACCTGGCCGCGGTTCTCGTGGATCCGCTCCTCGGGATCGGCGGCGTCATCCCGCCCCTCGACGGGTTCCTCGGGCACCTGCGCAGCCTCACCGAGCGCCACGGCATCGTGTTGATCTTCGACGAGGTCATCTCGTTCCGGATCGCGTGGGGTGGGGCGCAGGAGCGGTTCGGCGTTCGGCCCGATCTGACGACGTTCGGCAAGATCATCGGCGGCGGCCTGCCGGTCGGCGCCTTCGGCGGCCGGGCCGACATCATGAGCTACTTTGACCCGCGCAAAGGCGCCCAGCGCATCAGCCACGGCGGGACCTTCAACGCGAACCCGGCGACGATGGCGGCGGGCGTCGCGACGCTGAACGCGCTCACCCCGGAAGCGTACGCGCGCCTCGACGCGCTCGGCGAGCGGCTCCGCGGCGGCGTGGCGCGTCTGCTCGCCGCGACGCGACGGAAGGGCCAGGTGTCGGGCGTCGGCTCGCTCTTCTGTCTGCACTGGACCGGCGAGCCGCTCACCGACTACCGCTCGAGCCGCCCGAAGGACCCCGAGGCCCCGATGCGCCATTTCATGGGGCTGCTGAACGAAGGCATCCTCCTCAGCCAGCGGGGGCTCGGCGCCTGCTCGCTCCCGATGACCGAGGAGGACATCGACCGGTTCGTCAACGCGCTCGCCCGCGTCATGGCGCGGAGCTAAGGAGCCACGGGGATGGCGACGAAGTCCATCGATCTCAACTGCGACATGGGCGAGAGCTATGGCCGGTGGACGCTCGGCGCCGACGAGGAGATCATGCCCAGGATCACCTCGGCGAACGTCGCGTGCGGCTTCCACGGCGGCGACCCCCACGTCATGCGCAAGACCGTCGCGCTGGCGCTCCGCCATGGCGTGGCGATCGGGTCGCACCCGGGCCTGCCGGACCTCATGGGCTTCGGCCGTCGCGTCATGGACGTCACCCCACAGGAGGTCAAGGACTACCTCTGCTACCAGACGGGCGCGCTGCGCGAGTTCGTGCGAGCGGCCGGGAGCGACCTCCAGCACGTGAAGCCCCACGGGATCCTCTACAACATGATGGAGAAGGACGAGGCGCTCGCCGTCGCGGCGGGCGAGGCGGTGCTCGAGTCCGGCCCGGAGCTGATTTTGATGACGCTGGCGTCGGGCAAGTACGACGCCGCCTGCCGCAAGCGGGGCGTGCGCGTGGCTTCGGAGGGCTTCGCGGATCGCGCGTACAACGTGGATGGCTCGCTGGTCTCCCGCAAGCTCGCGGGCTCCCTGATCACCGACCCGGAGCGCGCGGCCGCGCAGGCGGTCAAGATGGCGATGGAAGGCAAGGTGAGCACGCTCGACGGCGTCGAGATCGATATCTCGGTGCAGACCATCTGCTGCCACGGCGACACGCCGGGCGCGTCGAAGATCGTGCGGGCGGTGCGCGAAGGGCTCGATAAGGCGGGGTGCCGGGTCCGGCCGTTGCGCGAGTGGCTTCCGAAGGCCTGACCGCATCCCGGCGGCGAAGGGACGATCCTCGAGGAGGGCGCATGGAGAAGCGAGCGGGGGCGGCTCTTGTGATCACGCTCGTGCTCGCCGGCTGCGCGTCGTCGACGCAACCCTCGGTCATGGTGTACCCGGCCAAGGGCCAGAGCATGGAGCTACAGACGCGTGACAGCGTCGAGTGCCAGACGTGGGCGAAGCAGCAGACCGGCTTCGATCCCGCGACCGAGGCCGGCAAGGGCGCGGCGATCGGCGCGGTGGTCGGCGCAATCGGCGGCGCCGCGGCGGGGGCGGCGATCGGCGCGGCGACCGGCGGCGGCGCGGGCAGGGGCGCCGCGGTCGGCGCGACCGTCGGCGGTCTGGGCGGCGCGGCCGGTGGCGGGACGTACCAGTATTCGAAGAGCAAGGAAGGATACGACCGTGCCTACGCGGCGTGCATGCAGGGCCGCGGCTACGCGGTGAAGTAATCCGGGCCGAAGGCCGGTCGTCGCCCTGGACAGCGCGCGGAGCCTGAAGACCCGAGACGGCGCGGTCATCGGCTACCGGCTCTGGCGGCCCGGGACCCCGCGGCGCACGCTCCTCCTGCTCCACGGCCTCGCGAGCAACCAGAGCCGCTGGTCGGAGTTCGTCGCCGGCACGTCGCTCAAGACGGACTGGGACATCCTGCGCCCGGACCTCCGCGGTCACGGGACCTCGCTCGATCGCGGGCGGATCGGGATGGACGAGTGGTGCGCCGACCTCGCCGCGGTCCTCGAAGCAGAGCGGGTGGAGCGCGCCGTCGTCGCCGGCCACTGTCTCGGCGCCAACGTCGCCGTCGAGTTCGCCCGGCGCAATCCTGACGCGGTTCGCGGGCTCGTGCTCATCGAGCCGATACTGCGGGACGCGCTCCGTGGGAGCTTGAGCGCCGCCGCCTGGCTCCGGCCGCTCTCGGCGGTGGTGGCGCGGCTCGTCCGCGCCCTCAACGCGCTCGGCATCCATCGCCGACGTGTGCCGCCGCTCGATCTGGTCGCGCTCGATCGCGAGACACGGGCCGCGATGTCGCAGGCCCGAGAGACGCTGGTCCGCCGCTACGCGTCGCCCTGGCTCGACCTCGCCACCACGCCCACCGGAGCGTATCTCCAGTCGCTGATGGCCGTCAGCCGCGGCCTCGCCGACCTCGGGGCGATCCGCGTCCCGGTCCTGGCGCTTCTCTCCACGGGGGGCGCGCTGAGCGACCCCGTGCTCACGGAGCGCCGCCTGCGCGCGCTGCCAAACTGCCGGGTCGTCCGCCTCGCCGCCGACCACTGGATCCCGACGGAGCAACCCGAGGCGATGCGGACCGCGATCGAGGCGTGGTGCACGGAGCTCGCGACGGCCGTCCGGCCTTGACCCTGGCCCCGCGGCGATGGTCTACTGGATCGCTCGTGGACGCACCACTCAAGCGCACTCCGCTCTACGAGGCGCACGTCAAGGCCGGCGCGCGCCTGGTCCCTTTTGGGGGGTGGGAGATGCCGGTGCAGTACGCCGGGATCATCGAGGAGCACCGGGCGGTGCGCAGCGCGGTCGGCCTCTTCGACGTGAGCCACATGGGGGAGTTCGAGGTCGACGGGCCAGGCGCCCTCGACGCGCTGCAGTCGCTCACCACCAACGACGTGGCCGCGCTGGAGGTGGGCCAGGTGCAGTACTCGCTGCTCTGCTACCCGAACGGCACGATCGTGGACGACCTCACCGTGTACCGGCTCGCGGGCGACCGGTTCATGCTCACGGTCAACGCTGCGAACATCGACAAGGACTGGGCCCATGTGAATCAATCCACGCTGCCGGGCGCGCGCTGGACGAACGTCTCGGCGGCCACCGGGCTCGTCGCGGTGCAGGGGCCCCGCGCAGAGGCGCTCGTGAGCCGCCTCGCCGACCAGGACGTGGGGAAGCTCGGGTACTACCGTTTCGCGCGCGGCGCGGTCGCCGGGATCGACACGCTGATCTCGCGAACAGGGTACACGGGCGAGGACGGGTTCGAGCTCTACGCGTCGGCGGCGGCCACCGCGCGGCTCTGGGCGGCGCTCCTCGAGGCGGGGCACGACGACGGGGCGCAGCCGATCGGGCTCGGCGCGCGCGACACGCTGCGGCTCGAGATGAAGTACGCGCTCTACGGCAACGACATCGACGACACGACGAACGCGCTCGAGGCGGGGCTCGGCTGGGTCGTGAAGCCGGCCAAGGGCGAGTTCATCGGCCGGGCGGCGCTCGAGAAGGTCCGCGCCGAGGGCGTGCGTCGCAAGCTGGTCGGCATCGAGATGGTGGACAAGGCGGTCGCGCGTCACGGCTACCCGGTGCTCAAGGACGGGCGTCGGGTCGGCGTCGTCACGTCGGGCTCCTACGGCCCCTCCGTGGACCGATACATCGCGATGGCGTACGTCGAGACCGCGCTCGCCGCGGTGGACACGCCGCTCGCCGTCGAGATCCGGGGGCAGGCCAAGGCCGCGCGCGTCGTCCGCACCCCGTTCCATCCGTCGCGAGTGAAGAAGGGGTAACGATGGCACACGTCCCGAAGGAGCTCCGATATACGCGAGACCATGAATGGGCAAGGCGAGAGGGTGATCGGGTTCGGGTCGGCATCACCGCGTATGCCCAGGAGCAGCTCGGCGACGTCGTCTTCGTCGAGCTGCCGAAGGTCGGCGTCACGGCGACGGCGAAGAAGCCGTTCGGCGTCGTCGAGTCGGTCAAGGCGGTGTCCGACCTGTTCGCGCCCGTGTCGGGCCAGGTCGTCGAGGTCAACACGGAGTTGCCGAACGCGCCCGAGACGGTGAACGCGGACCCGTACGGCCGCGGCTGGATGATCGTCATCGCGCCCTCGAACCAGCCCGAGTGGGCGGAGCTCCTCACGGCCGAGCAGTACGAGGCGTTCCTGGCGGCGGGAGCCCACTGATGGCGTCGCGCTACATCGCCAACACGCCCGCCGAGCAGGAGCAGATGCTCCGTGTGATCGGCGCCGCGTCGGTCGAGGAGCTCCTCGTCAAGATCCCCCCCAAGGTGCGGCTCTCACGGCCGCTCGCGTTGTCGCCCGCACTCGCCGAGGCCGACCTGATCCGTCACCTCAAGACGCTCGCCGACACGAATGCCGACGCCGACCGGTACGCCTGCTTCCTCGGCGCGGGCTCGTACGACCACTACGTCCCGAGCCCGATCAACCACCTGGTGCTGCGCGGCGAGTTCTTCACGGCGTACACGCCGTACCAGCCGGAGGCGAGCCAGGGCACGCTCAGGACGATCTACGAGTACCAGACGATGCTCGCCGAGCTGACGGGCATGGACGTCGCGAACGCGTCCATCTACGACGGCGCCTCCTCCGTCGCGGAGGCGGCGCTGATGGCGCACGCCGCCACCGATCGGGCCGAGGTCGTCCTCTCCCGCGGTGTGAACCCCCTCTACCGGCGCGTGACCGCGACCTACTGCGGGGGGCCCCGGATGCGGCTGCGCGAGGCCGGCGCCCCCGGCGGGACGACCGACCTCGCGGCGGCGACGCGGCTCTGCGGGCCGAAGACCGCCGCGCTCGTCGTCCAGTCGCCCAACTTCTACGGGTGCCTCGAAGACATCGCCTCGGTCGCCGAGATCGCGCACGCGGCCGGCGCCTTGCTGATCGTCGTCGCCGATCCCGTGAATCTCGGCGTGCTCGCGGCGCCGGGCAAGCTCGGCGCCGATCTCGTCGTCGGGGAAGGGCAGGGGCTCGGCGTCCCGATGAGCTTCGGCGGGCCGAACCTCGGTGTCTTCGCAGCCAAGAAGGAGCTCGTGCGTCGAATGCCGGGCCGTCTCGTCGGCGCCACCGTGGACCGTGACGGGCGACGGGGCTTCGTGCTCACGCTCCAGACGCGCGAGCAGCACATTCGCCGCGCCAAGGCGACCTCCAACATCTGCACCAACGTCGCCCTCTGCGCGCTCATGGCCACGATCTACCTCGCCACCCTCGGGCGGCACGGCCTCGTCAAGGTCGGCGAGCTCTCGGCGGCGAAGGCGCACTACGCCGCCCGGCGGCTGACCGCGCTCTCGGGAGTATCGCTCCGCTTTCAGGCGCCGTTCTTCAAGGAGTTCACGCTCAAGCTGCCGAAACCGCCCGACCGGGTCGTCGCGCGCCTCGCCAAGGAGCGGATCCTCGCGGGCGTGCCCCTGAAGGCGTTCGACCGGGCGCTCGCCGACTGCCTCCTCGTCGCCGTCACGGAGAAGCGGACGAAGGAGGAGATCGACGCCTTCGCCGAGGCGCTCGAACGGGCGGTCGTGCGATGAGCGCGGCGAGCTACGACAAGCTGATCTTCGAGCTGTCCTCGCCCGGCCGCGTGGCATACTCGCTGCCCGACTCCGACGTGCCCACGAGCGACGCGCGGTCGCTCCTTCCGGAGGCGTACCTGCGCGCCGAGGCGCCGCGGCTGCCCGAGGTCTCGGAGTTCGACATCGTGCGCCACTACTCGCGCCTCTCCGGGTTGAACTACGGCGTGGACACGCACTTCTACCCGCTCGGCTCGTGCACGATGAAGTACAACCCGAAGCTCAACGAGGACATGGCGCGCCTCGCGGGCTTCGCACGCCTCCACCCGCTCACCCCGGAGGCGCTGAGCCAGGGCGCGCTCCGGCTCATGCACGAGCTGGCGGGGATGCTCGCCGAGATCGCGGGCATGGACGCGGTGTCGCTCCAGCCGGCCGCAGGCGCCCAGGGCGAGCTGGCGGGTGTCCTCATGATCCGCGCCTACCACGCGGCGCGGGACGAGAAGCGGACGAAGGTGCTCGTGCCCGACTCGGCCCACGGCACCAACCCTGCGTCCACCGCCCTCGCCGGCTACGACGTCGTCGAGGTCACATCGCAGCCGAACGGCGAGGTCGACCTCGACGAGCTCGCGCGCCACCTCGACACCGACGTCGCCGCGTTCATGATCACGGTGCCGAACACGCTCGGCATGTTCGAGCCCCGCATCGTCGAGATCACCGAGATGTGCCACGCCAAGGGCGTGCAGGTCTACATGGACGGCGCGAACCTGAACGCGATCCTCGGCATCACGCGCCCGGGCGATCTCGGCTTCGACGTCTGCCACTTCAACCTCCACAAGACGTTCACGACGCCACACGGCGGGGGCGGCCCGGGCGCGGGCCCGGTGGGCGTCAAGGCGCACCTCGAGCCGTTCCTGCCGGTGCCCGTGGTCACGAAGGACGGCGATCGCTACGCCCTCGACTGGAAGCGTCCGCAGTCCATCGGCAAGCTCCAGGCGTTCTGGGGGAACTTCGGGATGCTCGTGCGCGCGTACACCTACATCCGCACGATGGGCGCCGACGGGCTCAGAAGCGTGGCGGACAACGCGATCCTGAACGCGAACTACATCATGAAGCGCCTCGAGAAGGTTTACGATATCGCGGTGCCGGGTCCGTGTATGCACGAGTGTGTGTTGTCCGCGCGTCGCCAGAAGAGACTCGGCGTCACCGCCACCGACATTGCCAAACGGCTCCTCGATCTGGGGTTTTACGCGCCGTCGACCTATTTCCCGCTCATCGTCGAGGAGGCGCTCATGATCGAGCCCACCGAGACGGAGGCGAAGGAGACGCTCGACCAGTTCTGCGACGCGATGATCCGCATCGCCGCTGAGACGGAGAGCTCACCCCAGGTGGTCCAGGACGCGCCCGTCACGACACCCGTGCGCCGTCTCGACCAGACCAAAGCGGCGCGGGAGCCCGATCTCCGCTGGACGCCGCGGCCCTAGCGTCGCCGATGAACGATCGCGAACCCGCTAACATTCCGGCCACCTTGGATGGCATCCGCCGCGACACCGAACGCGTCGGCTTTACCCTCGCGTCGGAGCCGAAGACCGGCTCACTCCTTCGCGCACTCGCGGCATCAAAGCCGCGCGGCGAATTTCTCGAAATTGGTACCGGCACCGGCGTGGGTACGGCTTGGCTCCTCGCGGGCATGGACGCGAACTCCCGACTCACCTCGGTTGATAGCGACCCCAAGGTGTTGGAAATCGCGCGTCGTCATCTCGGACACGACTCTCGTGTGACGTTTCGCCTCGTGGAAGGTGCGACGTTTCGCGAACACTCGGTCCAGCAGCGTGTCGATCTCATCGACGGCAGGTGAGCGAGTTGCCAGATGGCGCGTTTGGTATTACTCTTACTGGTAAGAGTCTTACCTCATGGGAGGGAGAGGCATGCGCATCACGAGCAAGGGTCAGGTCACGATTCCGGTCGCGATCCGGAAGAAGGCCGGGCTCCGACCCAACACGGAGGTGAGATTCACGATGAGCCGGGGAGTGGTCATCCTCAAGAAGGCGACGACGAGCCGTGATCATAGTCACCGGCTGGTCGAGGCCATGCGCGGCAGGGCGACGACCGGTATGAGCACTGACCAGATCATGGCTCTGACGCGGCGCTGACGCGGGAGCTACGTGGCCGACATCCTGGTGGACAGTAACATCTTGCTCGATGTGCTCACAAACGATCCACACTGGTTCGAGCGTTCGGCGGCGACGCTGGCGCGGCTTGGCGCCGATCACGAGCTGGTGATCAATCCCATCGTCTACGCCGAGGTGTCAGTCGGCTTCGACAGGATCGAGGACCTCGACGCAGCGCTGCCAGACGAGTTCTTCCGGCGCGAGGCGCTGCCGTGGGAAGCGGCGTTCCTGGCGGGAAAGTGTTTCGTGAAGTATCGCCGCGCGGGTGGCGCACGCCGGGCGCCGCTCCCGGACTTCTACATCGGGGCCCACGCCGCTGTCCGGGGCATGCCTCTCCTCACGCGTGACGCCGGTCGCTATCGGACGTACTTCCCGAAGCTCGAGCTGGTCGTGCCATGACCGCCACCTGGCGGGTGCTCGTCACGGAGCCGGCGGACGGCGCGACGAACATGGCGGTCGACGAGACGCTCTGGCGGGGGCGCCGGGCGGGAACCTCGCCGCCGACGATCCGCTTCTTCGGCTGGGCGCCGCCCACGGTCTCGCTCGGCTACGGCCAGCCCCTCGATCGCCACGTGAACGTCGAGGCGTGCCGCCGGCTGGGCGTCGGCCTTGTGCGGCGGCCGACGGGGGGCAGCGCGATCTACCACGACGGCCCCGAGCGCGAGCTGACCTACAGCGTCGTCGCCACGACGGACGACCTCGGCGGTGCGCGCGACCTGCTCGAGACCTATCGGTGGATCGGGCGCGCCCTGGTCACCGGGCTTCGGGCGCTCGGCGCGCCCGTCGAGATGGTCGCGGTCGCGGGCGGCGGAATCGCGCCGCCCGCGTTCTGCTTCGCGCGGACCGGGAGCTACGAGATTGAAGTCGACGGGCGCAAGATCGTCGGCAGCGCCCAGCGGCGGCGCGGCCGGTGCTTCCTCCAGCACGGCTCGGTCCTGCTCGGCGTCGACGCGCCACGCCTCCGGGAGCTCTTTCCCACCACGCGTGACCCGCTCGCCACCCTGACGACGCTCGAGGCGACGCTCGGCCATCGGCCCAAGTTCGACGACGTCGCCGCCGCGTTGGCCCAGGCCTTCGAGGGGGAGCACGGTCTCCGCCTCACGCCCGACGGCCTCACCGCCGACGAGACGGCGCATGCCGCCCGGCTCGTCGAGGAGAAGTACGCCACCGCCGAGTGGCTCGCCGGCCCCGCGTGAGTCGCGAATACCCGGCCGAGCCCCGCGTCGGCGTCGGCGCGGTCGTCCTCGACGGCGACCGCGTGCTCCTCGTCAAGCGCGGCCGGCCGCCGGCGCTGGGCAAGTGGAGCCTGCCCGGCGGCCTCGTCCACCTCGGCGAGACGACGCGCGACGCCGTGGTGCGGGAGGTCGCCGAGGAATGCGGGCTCACGATCGCCGTGGTCGGCGTCGCCGGCGTCGTGGACCGTGTCACCCGCGATGCCGACGGACGGGTCAAGTATCATTACGTCCTGGTGGACTACCTCGCGTACCCCCAGTCCACGCGGCTCACGTCGGGCAGTGACGCCGCGGAAGCACGGTGGGTTGAGATCGACCGGGTCGCAGACCTCGACACGACCGACGGGCTCGTGGACATGATCCACCGCGCCCAGGCGCTCAGGGGGGGTGTCGGCGCGTGAAGGTCCTGGTCGCCACGAAGCGGCTCGAGGAGGTCGCGGCCGACGCGCTCGTCGTCGGGCTCTACGCGGACGAGACGAAGCTGCCGGACACGATCACCCGCCTCGACCGTGTAGTGGGCGGGCAGATCAAGGCCGTGCTCGATGCCGAGCGGTTCAAGGCGAAGGCGGGCCAGGTGACGCACGTCCACGCGGGCAAGCGCCGGGTGGTCGTGGCCGGCCTCGGCCGGCGCGCCGAGACGACGCTCGAGGTGGTGCGTCGCGGTGCCGCGGGGGCGCTCCGCCGCGCGCGCGACCTGGGCGCCCGCACCGTCGCCGCGGAGGTCCTCGGCGACCGGCTGCCCGCCCGGGAGCGCGCGCAGGCCCTCGTCGAGGGCGCGCTCCTCGGGACGTACACGTTCGACCGCTTCAAGCGGGAGAAGTCCGAGCGCGTCGTCGAGGAGCTTCGGGTCGTCGAGGCCGACGGCCGCCGCGGACGCGAGGTCGGAGAGGGCGCGCAGCGGGGCGAGGTGTTCGCCCGCGCCACCGCGTACGCGCGCGACCTCATCAACGCTCCCGCGAACGAGCTGAGTCCGAGCGACCTCGCGCGAGCCGCCGCCCAGGTCGCGAAAGAGCACCGGCTGGCGATTCAGGTCTACGAACGCGCCGACTGCCGCCGCCTGGGCATGGGCGCATTCCTCGGCGTGGCGGCCGGGAGCGCCGAGCCGCCGAAGTTCATCCACCTCACGTACGCGTCGCCGGGCCGTCGGACGAAGCGCGTCGCGCTCATCGGCAAGGGCATCACGTTCGACTCGGGCGGGCTCGACCTCAAGACCTCCGAGGGGATGCTGCGGATGAAGAACGACATGGCCGGCGCCGCCGCGGTCCTCGGCATCATGGGTGCGCTGGGCCGCCTCCGGCCGCCGGTGGAGGTCCACGGCCTGATCGCGGCCACCGAGAACATGCCGTCGGGCACGGCGCTCCGTCCGGGCGATATCCTTCGATCGATGAGCGGCACGACGATCGAGGTGGGGAACACCGACGCGGAGGGGCGCCTCACGCTCGCGGACGCGCTCGCCTACGCCGCCGCGCGCGTCAAGCCCGACGAGGTGATCGACGTCGCGACGCTGACCGGCGCGTGCGTGGTCGCCCTCGGCCCGCTCTGCGCCGGTCTCATGTCGAACGACGCGGGGCTCGCCAACCGGCTCCTCGAGGCCGCCGGGACCGCCGGCGAAGGGCTCTGGCAGCTCCCGCTGATCGACGAGTACCGCGACCACCTCAAGAGCGAGATCGCGGACCTGAACAACGTCGGGCCGCGCGGCGCCGGCGCGATCAACGCGGCGCTCTTCCTCAAGGAGTTCGCGGGCGACCTGCCCTGGGCGCACCTCGACATCGCGGGGCCGGCGTGGAGCGAGAAGGACCTCCCGCTGGTGCCCAAGGGCGCCTCGGGCGTCGCCGTCCGCACGATCCTCACCTACCTCGCGGGCTAGCGTGGGCGGCGCGGTCGACCTCCACTCGCACACGACCGCGTCGGACGGCTCGCTGCGACCACGCGAGCTCGTGCGCCTCGCGGTCAAGCACGGGGTGCGCGTGCTCGCGATCACCGACCACGACTCGACCGACGCGCTCGCCGAGGCGATCGACGAGGCGTCGCACCATCCACCGTTGCAGATCGTCCCCGGGCTCGAGATCAACTGCGACGTGCCGGGCCGCGGGGACGGCGGGCCCGCCGAGATCCACGTCCTCGGCTACGCCGTGGACTGGGAGGCCCCCTGGTTTCAAGGCTTCCTGCGCGAGCAGCGCGAGGAGCGCCGGCAGCGGGTCTACCGGATGGCGGAGCGCCTCGCCGAGCTCGGCATGCCCATCGATCCCGCCGAGGTCCTGGCGCTCGTGAAGGACGGGTCGGCGGGCCGGCCCCACGTCGCCCAGGCGATGGTCAACCGCGGCTACGTGGCCTCCGTCCGCGAGGCGTTCGATCGCTACCTGCGCGCGGGCGGGCCGGCCAACGTACCGAGGAAACGCCTGGCGCCCGCGGACGCCGTCGCCGTGATCCGTCGAGCGCGCGGCGTGCCCGTCCTCGCGCACCCCGGCCTCGCGGGACGCGACGATTTGATTCCCGACCTCGTGCGCGCGGGGCTCATGGGGATCGAGACCTACTATCCCGAGCACTCGACGGCTCAAACCGCGATGTACCTCGAGCTCTGTCGCCGGCACACCCTCGTCGCGACCGGCGGCTCCGACTATCACGGGCCTCACTTGGGGAAGGCGGCCCACCCGGGGACCCCCGCGATCCCGCTCGCCGTCTGGGAGGAGGTGAAGGCGCGCGCCGTCGAAGCCCGTGCCAGTGCGAGGTGAGCGCCGCCGGGGCGCGAGCCGAGGCTGAAATAACTTGACCACGGACGTCCAGATCTTCGGGTTCAACGACTGCCCGGACACCCGGAAGGCGCTCCGCTTCTTCGCGGAGCGACGGATCCCGGCGCACTTCGTCGATCTCGCGGAGCGCCCGGCCACGCGCGGCGAGCTCCGCCGCTTCGCCGAGCGCTGCGGTGCCGCCGCGCTGATCGACCGCGAGCGTCCGCGCTTCCGCGCCCTCGGCCTGCACGTCGCGGGCGACTCACCCGAGCGGCTCCTCTCGCGCGCCCTCGGCGAGCCGCGGCTGCTTCGGACGCCGCTGGTGCGCTGCGGGAGCAAGGTCGCCGTCGGCTTCGCCCCGCAGGAGTGGCAGGCCTGGCTCGCCGCCGGGAAGGCGAACCCGTCGGGGCGCTGAGGGCGGGAACCTGGGTCCGCAATGGATCGTTGATTGGACGGACGCGGCCGGCTCGTGCCTTTGTAGCGAGGTCCGCGTGGCCGCCTCCCGCCGAGGGTGGCCTGAGCCAGGAGCGACCCGGCTCCGTATCTCAAGCCCGATTGATTGAACAAGTACAAGGAGGCGCAGATGGCCAATCCGCTCAGTCGCAGGGAAGTCCTGAAGTTCGGCGCGTACACGACGGTGGGTGGCGTCCTCACCCCCGGCATCTCGCTGGCGCAGGCGATCGTCACCGACACGAAGGGGATCATCGACCGCGACATCCAGCTCAGCGTGGGCGGAACGATGATCCCGGCGTACGACGCGCACCCGGAGGCCCCGGGCCGCTACCCGGTGATCGTCGTGATCTCGGGCTTCACCGGCAACAGCGAGCACCACAAGGACGTGGTCCGGCGCTTGGCGCACGCCGGCTACTACGCGATCTCGCCCGAGCTTTACCACCGCGAGGGCGGGATGCAGGGGAAGACCTTCCAGGAGATGGGGGCGATCTCCGGCAAGGTGACCCGTCAACAGTACCTCGGGGACATTACGGCCGCCGCCGACTACGCCAAGCAGCAGACGTGGGCGCGCGCCGACCGGCTCGGCGTGACCGGCTTCTGCGGCGGTGGCGCGCTCACGCTCCACTTCACCGCCGAGTACCCCGGCGTGGCCGCGGCGGTGCCGTGGTACGGCCACGTCAAGCGCACGTACCCGGACGCGCCCGGCGTCGACGCGTTCAGCCTGATCCCGCGCATCAAGGCGCCGGTGCTCGGCCTGTACGGCGAGGCCGACGGCGGGATCCCGGCGGAGGACGTCAAGCGCTTCGAGGCCGAGCTCAAGAAGACGCACCCGAGCGTCGAGTTCGTGCTCTATCCGGGCGCTCCCCACGCGTTCTTCTCCGACGACCGCCCGCAGGTCTATAAGAAGGAGGCGGCGGAAGACGGCTGGAAGCGCTGCCTCGCGTTCTTCGCGAAGCACCTGAAGGGATAACCGACGGGGAAGAAGGACGGACGGAGCTACACGGCAAGAACC
The DNA here is from genome assembly GCA_003221695.1 of Candidatus Rokuibacteriota bacterium. Lineage (GTDB taxonomy): Bacteria > Methylomirabilota > Methylomirabilia > Rokubacteriales > CSP1-6 > 20CM-2-70-11. Next base: position 42,201 of record QHSX01000065.1, on the reverse strand, counting down.
TCGATCTCGAGCGCGCGAGCGAGCAGGGCGAAGTCGCGGGTGTTTGCGGTCACGACGGTCGCGCCGTGACGACGCGCGGTGAGTGCGATTAAGGCATCGTTCTGAAAGTCCCGGCGCTTGCTCGTGTCCCAGCCCTTCGCATCACCGATCTTTCGGATCAGTCCGCCCGCCTCCCACCAGTCCGCTGCGGTCGGTTCCCACCGAGCTGCCGCAAACCGAGCAAGCGTCTCGACCCGTCGCTGAGCTTCACGGGTCCGGGCGCCTCGCCGTAACTCCGAGAGCACAACGGCGGAATGGCGCACGATGAAAGCCCTCCGCACGACCGTGAGGGCGTCCTCGTACAGCCGCCGCTCCCAGTGACCGATGTAGACGCTCGTGTCGAGGACGGCCCACCGCACCTACGGGTTCCTGATGCTCCCGGGCCGGAGACTGCCGCGGCTACGCTTCATGAACCGCCAGAACTTCTCCATTTCGGTGATCCGCTGGACGGATACGCGAATGACTTCGGCATCCGTCGTCACGCCCAGGAGCTTCTTGGCCCAGCGCAGCTCGCGCTCGTTCACGAAGAAGGATTTGCGCTTGAGCGGTGCGTCACGCCCCATGACAGCCTCCAGCCGATCATCCCGATAGGCATACATTCTACTTCGTCTAGGCATACGGTCAATGTGTCGGTTCCGATACTTAGGGCGGTCACGACGGTTCGGCGGGCCGCCAGACGTTGCGGCAACGCGTCTCCGTCACGAGCAGCGCTGCCCCCAGACCTCCCGCGGCGATGACGAGGCAGACGGCGAAGGCCGCCTGGTACGCCTGAGGCGGGTAGTGGCGCGCCCCGCCCGTCGCGAGCCCGGTCCACTTCGCGTCGAGAATCACGCCGGTCAGCCACTGGAGCAAGGCGACGCCGAGGAAGATGGGCACGTTGCAGAAGCCGAGCGCGATCCCGACCCGCGCGGGGTCGTTGACCTCGCGGACAGAGCTCCACACGAGGACGAGCCCCGACGCCGCCAGCCCCATGACGAGGAAGAAGGGGATGAGCCACGGGACCGGCAGGCGCGCGTCGGCCGGCAGCACGAGCGCGATCCAGCACACGGCGTAGAGGGCCGCGAAGGCCACCATCGGCAGCCGGCGTCGGCGGAGCCAGCGGTCGGACAGCCAGCCGACCGCGGGTGAGCCGATGGCGGTGCCGACCGCGAGCGTCGAGACGACGGCCGCTGCGCTGACCCGGGTGAGGCCGTACACCTGGGTCAGGTACGGCACGCCCCAGAGACCGAGGAAGGTGATGAAGGTCGTGTAGATCCCGCACGCGGCGAGGATCGGCGGCCACGTACGCGGATTGCGGATGACCTCGGGGACGCCCTGTAGGACGGCACGGAGCGTCGGCACGCTCCGCCGCGCGTGTTCTGGATTGACCGGGGCGAGCCCCATCGCCTCGGGGCGGTCGCGGATCAAGCCGCCGGCGCCGGCGGCCAGCACGAGCGTGACGCCGCCGATCACGACAAACGTGTGCCGCCATCCGACGGCGTCCACGAGGAGCGCGAGCGGGGAGGCCGCCAGGAGGGCTCCCGCGTTCCCCACCGTCTGCGTCAAGCCGGAGATCGTCGCGAACTCGTCGGGCCGGAACCACGCGGCGGCCAGGCTGAGCCACGCGATCAGCAGGACCGACGCGCCCAGCCCGACGAGGAGCCGCCCCGCGAACGCCACGTCGAAGGTCGGCGCGCTGCCGAAGAGCACCGCGCCGAGCCCCATCGTGGCGCCGCCGAGCGCGAGCGTCCACCGCGGGCCGAGCGTGTCGGCGAGGCTGCCGGCGACCAGCGCCATCGCCGCGAACACGTACGGGTAGATCGCCGCGAGGTTGCCGAGCGCTGCGGCGGTGATCGAGAAGGCGCGCATCAGGTCGGCGGCCACGACCGCGGGGGCGACACGGTGAACCCACGAGAAGACGTAGAGCGACGCCGGCACGAGGAGCATCCCCCAGCGGGCGGCGCGGAGCGTCACGCGGGGGCCCGGCCGCCGCTAGCGGGCGTACGCGGGGAAGACCCGGGCGACGATCGCCGGGTCGTTGATGGCGAGCAGGCCCTGGACGAGCCGCCGCGCGGCGCCGCGGACGACGACGAATGTGATGCGCGCCGAAGCAACGAGGGTGCGATCCTCGGTCCGCACGAGGACCTCTGTGTTCCAGTAGCGCGGGTCGGGCCGTGGCCGCGCGTCGGCGCGGGCGCCCGCGACCGTGAGTGTTCCGCCGAAGGGGACCGCCCGGCGGAGCGTGACGGCGAGCTCTGTCGTCATGCCGGACTCGCCCGTCGCGAGCGCGCCGAGCCAGAACGCCGCCTCGTCACAGAGCGTCGTGAGCGCGACCGTCGTCAGCGTGCCGTCGGCCGTCCTGAACGGCTCGCGCGGCGCCCACGTGCCGCGGACCTCCGCGTCGTCGAACTCGAGCCGCAGGCGCAGCCCGAGCGTGCTGTCGACGCCACACGCAAAACACGTGCGCGACACCGGCAGCGGATGGCGTGTGGTGTCCCGGTGCCCCTCCGAGACCCGTAGCGTCTGGGCGTCGCCAGGTGCAGCGCTCCTGAAATGTCCGACATCGGGTCGGTGGCTAGCGTGGTCGAGGAGGGGCACCGGGGCGCCGCACGCGCCATCCACTGCCGAGGCGACACGACCGTCGACGAGCGTGCCGGTGGCGTCGCGCAGGACGAAGGTGTGCGTCGCGTCGGTATGCGCACGGGTGAGGGCGAGGGGGACGCCGAGGGGGACGCGCCTGCGGTAGACACCACCGACGTGACGCGGACCGGTGAGGCCGGCGAGCGCGTCGAAGGCCGCGAGGACCGACCCTCCGTGCGCCGTCTCGGGCAACCCCTGGAACGCGGGATCGAGCGTGAGGATCAGTGCGCCGGACCGGTCGTCGAGCGACCGGCGCAACACGGAGTCGATCGTCGTCATGCGATAATCGCGTGTGTCGCCCATTCTAGCCGACAACTCCCTCCTCCGGGCGACGGTGACGAACTTCTTCTTCTTCCTCAGCATGAACGGCTTCATCCTGTTGCCGCTCTACATCGCGGCCCTCGGCGGGACGGAGGTCGAGATCGGCCTCGTCATGGGCCTCTACAACGCGGTCGGTATCGTCTGCCAGCCGCTCATCGGCCCGTGGACCGACGCCGCCGGCCGGAAGCCCTTCATGCTCGTGGGGATCGCCCTCGTGATTCTCGCGGCTCTGCTCTCCACCGTCGCGACCTCGATTCCGCTGCTCGCCTTCGTCCGCGCGCTCCAGGGGCTCGGCTTCTCGTGCTTCTTCGTGTCGAACTACTCGTTCGTGATCGACCTGGTGCCGCCGGCGCGACGAGGGTGGGCACTGGGCATCTACGGGGTCGCCGGGCTCACGGCGACGGCGATCGCGCCGCTCCTCGGCGAATGGGTGATCCGCCGCCTCGGGTTTCGCGTGCTCTTCGCGCTGGCCGCCGCCGCCGCGGCCGTCGCCGGTTGGATCGTGCTGGGCCTGCGGGAGCCGGGGCGTGCGACGCCGCGCCCTCTCCACGGGTTTCCGTGGGAGCGCGGCGCGCTCCGCGAGGTCTTCCGTCTCAGTATGGGGGTGACCGCGTTCTTCGGGCTCGGCGCCGGGACGATCTTCGTGTTCCTGCCGACGTTCGCGGAGAGCCTCGGCGTCGAGACGCTCGCCCTCTTCTACACGGCGTACGCGCTGGCCGCGATCGGCGTGCGCGTCTTCGGCGGACGGCTCATCGACACCCGCGGCCGCCGAGCCGTCATCGTCCCGTCCATGCTCATGCAGGCGGTCGCCACGGCGCTCCTGGCCAGCATGGGGTTTCTCGTCGCCCGGACGAGCCAGACGCCGGTGGTGCCCGTGCTCTTCCTGGCCGGCCTCCTCTCGGGTGGGGCCCACGGGTTCCTCTACCCGGGACTCGCGGCGCTCGTCACCGACCAGACGCCCGCCGAGCGCCGCGGCGTCGTCGTCGGGATCTTCAGCTCCGTCTTCCTCACGGGCCAGACGACCGGCGCGCTCGTCTTCGGCTGGGTCGCGCACGGTGTCGGCTACGCGTTCATGTGGACGATGCTGACGTCGCTGCTGTTCATGGGATTCGCGCTGAGCCTCCGGCTCGAGCGCGCCTGACAGCCGCACTCGCGCACCGCGCGCGGACGACGTTATACTCTCGGGAGTCGCAGCGGAAACGGGGTGGCGAGGATGACCACGAGCGGCCGGGCCGGAGTGATCGCGGTGGTGAGTCTCGCGGTGCTGGGGGCGCCCGGGCGGGCGTCCCTGGCCCCCGACGGGGCGGACGTGAGCCCGCCGAAGGTGACGGGACCTCAGGAAGTTGAGGTCGTCGCGGTGATGATCGACCAGCAGACGCAGCAGCCGACGGTGCTGCTGCAGGGCAAGCGCGACAAGCGGTCGCTGGCGATGACGATCGGTCTGGCGGAGGCGACCGGGATCGCGGTACCGCTCCAGGGCGCCACCCCGCCGCGCCCGCTGACGCACGATCTGTTCCTGACGCTCTTCGGCCGCCTCAAGGTGGCGCTGACGCGGGTGGTGATCACCGACCTGCGGAACGACACCTACTACGCGACGATCTACCTCGCGGCCAACGGCGCGGACATGCAGCTCGATGCCCGCCCCTCCGACGCGATCGCGCTCGCGATCCGCGCCAAGGCGCCGGTGCTCGTCGAGGACCGTGTCTTCGAGAAGACCGGCGCGCGGCGCCCGCGCGGCGAGCCGTCCATCTAGCGCCATGGCCGACCGCGAGAAGGGCAACGACCAGGAGTGGGCGCTCCAGCGGCGCCTCGAAGACGTCTTCGCGAAGCTCGGCGAGAAGTTCGGCGACCTCACCGGACGGGTCGAGACGCAGATCCGGCCGACGGTGACCTTCGACGACGTGGGCGGCGTCCGTCAGGCGAAGGCCGAGCTGCGCGGGTTCGCGGTCGCGTTGACCAACCCCGATCTCTATGCGCAGTGGGGCATCACGCCGCCGAAGGGCCTGCTCCTGTACGGCCCGCCCGGCACGGGCAAGACGAAGCTCACCCAGGCCCTCGCGACGGCGTCGGGCGCGATCTTCTACCACCTCAAGCTGACGAACCTCACCTCCAAGTTCGGCGCGAACACGGGCGAGCTGCTCCAGGAGATTCTCCGGATCGCGACGGGGGAGGGAACGGCGGTGCTCTTTCTCGACGAGGCCGAGGCGCTGTCGCTCGAGCACCTCCTGCCGCCCCCGCAAGCGCGCGAGGCGAGCGCCCGCCTGGTCGCCGCGCTGTGCGAGAAGCTCGACGCGATGGAACCGTCCACGCGCGTCCTCGTCGTGGCCACGACGACCCGCACCGACGCGCTCGACCCCACGCTCGTCGCGCCGGGACGCCTCGACCATCTGATCGAGATCGCGCTCCCGGACACCGACGACCAGCGTGAGATCCTGGAGCTCATCCGCGGGCGGACGGAAAAGAACGCCGGCCGGCAGCTCTTCGCGCCGATCGACTACGACAAGGTGCTCCCGGTGATGGGCGGCATGAGCGGGGCGGACATCTCGGTGATCGTGCGGCGGACGCTCGAGGCGAAGGTGCACGCGGCCGCGGCGGGCGTCCCCCCGTCGCTCGTGACCACCGAAAACGTGCTCGACGCGATCGACGGCTACAAGAGCGTGCGCGGCGTGGTCGAGAAGATCCGCTACGGTCAGTATCTGTAGATGGAGCCCCTCCGCGCGACCACCAAGGTGCGGGTCCGCTACAAGGACACGGACTGCATGCAAATCGTCTACTACGGCAACTACCTCACCTACTTCGAGGTGGGCCGCGTCGAATTCCTCCGGGCGCAGGGGTTCCCGATGTCGGACGTGGACCGGAAGGTCCACCTCCCCGTGGTCGAGGCGGTCGTGCGCTACGTGCGCCCGGCGCGTCTGGACGACCTGCTCGAGGTTCGCTGCTGGGTGAGCGAGCGCAGGCGGGCGAGCTTCCGCTTCGCCTACGAGATCGTGCGCGAGGACGGCGCGACGGTCGCCACGGGCTCGACGCTTCACGCCTGCCTGGACCCGACCACGGGGAAGATGATCGCCGTGCCCCCGTGGCTCGGGGACATCATGCCGGTGGTGGCAGGGGATGAGGGCGCGCCCGCGGCGGGCCCCCTCCGCTGGCGTGGCTCCGGTTCCAGTGTATAATCCGGCCGTCGGCCTCGTATGATCGAAGTCCAGCGTCTCACGAAGTGCTACGGACCGATCACCGCGATCCGCGACGTGTCGTTCAGCGTCGCGCCAGGCGAGATCGTGGGCTTCCTCGGCCCGAACGGGGCGGGGAAGTCGACGACGATGCGCATCCTCGCCTGCTTCATGCCCGCCTCGAGCGGGACGGCGCGGGTCGCGGGGCACGACGTGTTCGCCGAGTCGCTGGAGGTCCGCAGGCGGATCGGCTACCTCCCGGAGAACGTCCCGCTCTACGGGGACCTCCGCGTCGCGCCGTACCTGGACTTCGTCGCCGAGGTCAAGGGCGTGGGGCGCGCCGAGCGTCGGCGCCGGGTCGCGGAGGTCATGGAGCGCTGCCTCATCACCGACGTCCAGCACCGGCTCATCGGCCGGCTGTCGAAGGGCTACCGGCAGCGGGTCGGCCTCGCGCAGGCGATCCTCGGCGATCCCGAGGTCCTGATCCTCGACGAACCCACCATCGGCCTCGACCCGAAGCAGATCACCGAGATCCGATCGCTCATCAAGTCGCTCGCGGGCCGGCACACGGTGATCCTCTCGACGCACATCCTGCCCGAGGTCTCCATGGTGTGCGACGGCGTGGTGATCATCAACAAGGGGTCGATCGTGGCGCAGGGCCCCATCGACACGCTCGTCGACCAGTTCTTTCCCACGGCGCGCGTGGAGGTCGAGATCGCGGGGCCGTCGGCGGCGGTGCACGCCGGGATGCGCGCGATCCCGGGCGTGGTGGCCGTCCAGGGCGTGACGGTGACGGACAGCGCGGGCCGCTACGTCGTGGAGGCGGCGCGGGGGCGCGACGTGCGCGCCGAGATCTTCGCGCTCGCCTCCCAGCAGCGGTGGAGGCTGCTCGAGCTCAGGCAGGTCGGGACGACGCTCGAGGAGGTCTTCATGCGCGTGGTGGCCGGCGAGGAGGAGGTCGGTCCGTGAGAGTCTGGCCGATCTTCAAGAAGGAGATGCGGCTCTACTTCACGTCGCCGGTGGCGTACGCCATCCTGCTGGTGTTCACCGTCGTCATGGGGTTGTTCTTCTACCTCCAGTTCTCGACGTTCGCCATGGCGTCGATGCAGGGGATGATGAACCCCATGATGGCGCGCGAGCTGAACGTCTCCGACGCGGTGATGCGCCCGCTGTTCTTCAACACCCTGTCCGTGATCCTGTTCCTCTTCCTCATGCCGGTGATCACCATGCGCCTGTTCGCCGAGGAGCGGCGGTCGGGGACGCTGGAGCTGCTGCTGACCTATCCCGTGCGCGACGGCGCCGTGCTGGCCGGCAAGTACCTCGCCGCGCTCGCGCTCTACGTGGTCATGCTGGGACTCACCCTCGTCTACGTGGCGATGATGGTCTATTTCGCGCGGGTGGAGTGGGGCGCGCTCCTGACGCTGTACCTCGGGCTGGCGCTGATGGGCGCGGCCTTCCTGGCCATCGGGACGTTCGCCTCCTCGGTCACCGAGAACCAGATCGTGGCGGCGCTCATCACGGGCGTGATCCTCCTTGGGTTCTGGATCGTCGGGTGGTTCTCCGACAGCGTCGGCGGTGCGGCGGGCCGGGTCCTGTCCCACTTCTCCATTCCCGAGCGCATGGACAGTCTCTCCAAAGGCGTCCTCGACACGCGGGACATCGTCTACTTCGTCAATCTGACCGCCCTCGCCCTGTTCTTGAGCCTCAAGTCCCTCGAAGCGCGCCGGTGGAAGGGATGATCCGGAAGATCCTGGACTGGGGAGGCTACCTCGGCCTCGCGGTGCTCGCCGCGGGCGTCGCCCTGCCCTTCGTGTGGCCCGCCCGGGCGCACCAGCGGGGGTTCTTGCTCCTCGGCGGCGCGCTCCTCGTGGTCGCCGCGCTCCTCGCGCGGGTCGAAGACTACCGTGATCTCCTCGGCCGCCGCACGACGCGCTACGGGGTGAACGCCGCGGTCATGATCCTGCTGGTCCTCGGCGTCACAGGTCTCGTGCAGGCGCTCGCCGCCCAGCACTCGTGGAGGTACGACCTGACCGAGAACAAACGGTTCAGCCTCTCGCCCCAGACCGTGCAACTCCTCCAGGGCCTCAGGACTGACGTGAGCGCGACCGGGTTCTTCCGGAGCGACCAGCCCGGCAAGCGCGTGACGGAGGATCTGTTCAAGCAGTACGCCCGTTACGCGGGCGCCGGTCGCTTCACGTGGCGCATCGTCGACCCGGACCGCGAGCCCGCGCTCGCGCGCCGCTATGGGATCGAGTCGTACGGGACGGTCGTGCTCGAGACCAAGACGAAGTCGGAGAAGATCCTCGACGCCGAGGAGGAGAAGCTCACGAACGGGCTGGTCAAGGTCACGCGCGAGGGCAAGCGCGTGGTCTACGTGGTCCAGGGGCACGGCGAGCACGAGCTGACGAACACCGAGCGCGGCGGGTTCAGCGAGGCCAAGGCCGCGATGGAGCGGACGAACTATGACGTGAAGCCCCTCGTGCTCGTGCGCGAGAGCAAGGTGCCCGCCGACGCGGCGGTCGTCATCATCCCCGGTCCGCGGAACGACCTGCTCCCACCAGAGTTCACGGCGCTCGACGCGTACATCAACCAGGGGGGCAAGGTCCTGGTCATGGTGAATCCGTTCCAAGGGCAGGCGTTCAAGCCGTACCTCGAGAAGTACGGCTTCGCGCTGGGCAACGACCTGGTGGTCGAGGCCAACCCGATCGGTCGCCTGCTCGGGTTCGAGCCCTATGTGCTCGTCGTCCAGCAGTACGAACGCCATCCGATCACGCGCGACAGCAGCGGTGTCATGACGATTTTCCCTATGACCCGGTCGATCGGATCCGCGAAGGTCCAGCCGAAGGGGATCAGCTTCGAGCCCCTCGCGCGGACGAGCGCGCAGAGCTGGGGCGAGACGAACCGGAGCGAGCTCGACCGCGGCGTCGTGAAGCCCGACCCCGAGGATCCGAAGGGACCGCTCACGGTCGCGGCCGTCGCCACCAAGGACAAGGCCCGGATCGTGGTCTACGGCACGGCGACCCTCGCGTCGAACCAGGGCCTGAACCTCCAGGGCAACCGGGACTTTTTCCTGAACACGGTGAGCTGGCTCGCGGAGGAAGAGGATCAGATCTCGATCCGTCCCAAGGATCCGCGGCAGACCCCCGTCTTCCTCAACGCGAACCAGGCCCAGCTCGTGTTCCTGCTCCCGGTCGTCGTGGTCCCGGGGCTCGTGCTCGCCGGCGGCGTCGTCGCCGTCGCCCGCCGCCGCGGCGCGCAGTAGCCCGCGATGCGTTGGCAGACGACCGCGGTCCTCGCCGTCGTCCTTCTCGCGCTTGGCACCTTCTATTACGTCTACGAGATCCGGGGCGGGCCCGAGCGCGCGAAGATCGAGGCGCAGAAGGGCCGCCTCTGGACCGTGGACGCGGCCGACGTCGACGAGATGGAGCTCAAGCGCGGCGCTGAGGCCGTCACGCTCAAGCGCGAGAGCGACGGCTGGCGGCTGCTCGTCCCCGTGACGGCGCGTGGCGACCGGTCCAGGGTCGATGAGACGCTGACGACGCTCACGACGGCGCGGGTCGATCGCGAGATCGAGTCCGCCCCGACGCGACTCGATCAGTACGGGCTCGACAAGCCCGCCGCCGCCGTCACGTTACAGCTCAAAGACGGCCGCCGGCTCGAGCTTCAGCTTGGCGCCAAGAGCCCGACGGGCGTCTGGGTCTACGCACGCGAGGCGGGCAAGGCGGCCGTGTTCGTCGTGTCGGACACGGTCCTCCGGGATGTGACGCGCCCGCTGAGCGAATTCCGCGACAAGACGGTGCTCGCCTTCGGCGCACGCCAGGTGACCGCGTTCGAGGTGGTCACGCGCGAGGGGACGCTCGCCGTGGAGCAGGTGGATGGCCGGTGGCGGCTCACGCGCCCCGTCGCGCTCGCCGCGGACACCGAGACGGTCACCGCCTTCCTCGACAAGCTCCAGTCCACCCGGATCAAGGAGTTCGTCGCCGAGTCGCCGAAGTCGCTGGTCCCCTACGGCCTCGAGCGCCCGATCCGCGTCTCGATCCACACGGGCAGGGACAAGGACCGTGTGACCGCGTCGCTCCTCATCGGGACCGTGGACAAGGCGAAGGGCGTCTACGCCATGCGGCCCGGCGAGTCGTCGGTGCTGCTCCTGCCCGCCGAGACGTGGGAGCTCGTGCCGAAGAACGTCGCGGTGCTCCGGAACAAGGTCGTCGTGGAGATCGACCGGGACAAGGTGACGCGCGTGGACCTCGAGAGTCCGAAGGGGAAGGTCGGGCTCACGCAGGAGCAGAACCGCTGGCGGATCGTGGCGCCCGAGAACCTGCCGGCCGACCAGGTCGAGGCCGGTGCGCTCCTCTTCAAGCTCCGCGACCTCAAGGCCCAGGGGTTCCTCACCGACGACGCGTCGGGCATCGCCCGCTACCTCGCCCGGCCGACGGTGCGCGTGACGATCGGGGCGACGGGCGCCGCGGCCCCGACGACGGTCCTGCTGGCGCCGGCGCCCGACCGGCGCGGCGGCAAGGCCATGGCGTACGCGGCGGTCAGCGGCCGCGGACCCGTCGTCCTCGTCGGCGCCGACGCGCTCGACGGGCTCACGCGCTCGGTCACCGAGCTGCGCGACCGGACGGTGCTCCCGGCGCTCGAGCCGCGCGACGTCAGGACCGTGCGCGTGCGGGCGGGCGGCCAGACGCTCGTCGTGGAGCGGAGCGGCGAGGCCGACTGGCGGATCATCGAGGGGGGCACGGGCCCCGCGAAGGGGTCGAACGTGGAGAACCTGCTCTATGTGCTCCGCGGGCTCAAATGGAAGGCGATCGCCGCGCCGGGCGGCCAGGACCCCATGCGGTACGGGCTCGACGCGCCCACGTTCGAAGCCACCCTGCTCCGTGCGGGCGGCGCCGAGATCGCCACCGTGCTCGTGGGCCGACGTGAGGGCGACCACGCGTACGTGAAACTCAAGGTGAGGCCCGCGATCTACGACGTCGACGCGAAGGCGCTCGGCGAGCTCCCGAAGATCCCCGACGACTTCAAGGGTTAGCCCGGACCAGGCGCGCGCGGATCCGCCCGCGGACGCCGTCGATCAGCCGCTGGACGTGGTCTACGAAGAACGCCTCCGCGAACCGCCGGTCCCAGTACGCGCCGTGGCTGTCCCGGCCACAGGCGTCGCAGAGCGCGAGGATCTGCGGGCGCCCCACGCGGACGACCTGGAGCCACGGCGCGCGCGTGGCGAGGTGCGCCGTGAACGCGTCCCACTCAGCGACGTCGTAGTACGAGTCGCCTTCGTATAAGAAGATGGTGCCCTGCGCTCGGAGCCGCTCCGCAAGCCGCGCCAACTCCCAAGCGCGGCGCGCGCGGACCGCGGGGGGGTGCGGCAGCCTGCCGTGGCACGTCGGCGCGAACGCGAGCACGCCGCCGATCGTCGGATAGGTGAACGCGGTGGCGTAGAGCGAGCCCCAACCGCCGCAGCTCTGGCCCGCGAGAATCATGTTCTCGATCGGCACGCCGCGCTCGGCATGGAAGTACGCGACGGCCGACGCGATGAACGCGGCGTGGTCCGCCGCGGTCGGGTTGGCGAGGTTGCGGACCTGCGAGAACACGACGACGTCGGGGTTGCGGTCGCCCGCCAGTCGTAGAATCGGCGGCGTCACGGGCCGGTACGTCCCCGCGCGCGCCAGCGAGAAGCCGTGGTTGTGGATCAGGACGATCGTCCGCTCCGGATCGGCGTGCCCGTCGAGCGTTCGCCCGGCGAAGTCGCCCTCGACGGAATAGGTGGCACACGCCGCGGCCAGAAGCGCGAGCGCCGAGAGGAACGTGAGCGAACGGGGCGTCATTCGGAGACGGAGCCTCTCCCCATTCTAGCGCGGACGCCACCGGTGGGATACGATGGAGCGCGTGAGCGCGAGCCCGATCTACCTCAAGCAGATGGAACTCGGGCCGATGCAGAACTTCGTCTATCTCGTCGGTGATCCCGAGAGCCGCGAGTGTGTCGTCGTGGACCCGGCGTGGGAGATCGACACGATCGTCGGGGCCGCCGAGGCCGACGGCATGACGATCACCGACGTCCTGGTCACCCACACCCACCAGGACCACGTGGGTGGGAGCCTCGAGTCGTGGGGGATGCCGGGGCGCATCCCCGGCCTCGAGGAGCTCCTCGGGCGCGTGAAGGCGAAGGTGCGCGTCCACAAGGCCGAGCGCCAGTTCCTCACCGGCTTCGGCTCCGACCTGGCGCCGGTGGACAATCACGACACGCTCAAGGTCGGGCGGCTCACGCTGACCTTCCTTCACACGCCCGGCCACACGCCGGGCTCCCAGTGCTTCCTCGTCGACGGCCGGCTGATCTCGGGGGACACGCTCTTCATCGGCTCGTGCGGGCGTACCGACCTCCCGGGGAGCGACCCGGTGGAGATGTACTACTCGCTCACGCAGCGCCTCGCCGCCCTCCCCGACGACACGACCCTGTTCCCCGGTCACAACTACGGCGGGCCCGCCTCCACGATCGGCGCGGAGAAGCGCCAGAATCCCTTCATGCGCTTCGCCTCGCTCGGCGAGTTCCTGCAGACGATGGGCGGCGGGCGGATCCGGCTCCCGTAGCGGCGTCACGCGCCCTCGCCGCCGTCCACGCCGAGCACCTGGCCCGTGATGTAGCGCGGACACGTCGCGAAGAAGAGGACGGCGGACGCGACGTCCTCGGGGCTGCCTGCGTGGCCGCGCGTCAGCCGCCGCCAGCGCGCGGGTGAGAAGCGCTTCGGCCGGAGCACGGCGCCGGGCGCCACGCAGTTCACGGCGATCCCGTGGGGCCGGAGCGCCGTCGCGAGCCCTCGCGTCAGCGCGACGAGTCCCGCCTTCGACAGCGTGTACGGAATGTAATCCGGCCACCCTCGCGTTGCGCCGACGTCACCGACATTCACGATGTGCCCCCCGTGACGACGCATGACGCGCGCGGCGGCCTGGGCGCAGAAGAATGCCCCACGCAGGTTCAGGTCGAGATGGAGGTCGTACTGCGCCGGCGTGGTGCGGAGGAGCGGCGTCCGCGTGAAGACGGCCGCGTTGTTGACCAGGACGTCGAGCCGGCCGAGGCGTCGCACGGCCTCACGCACGAGCCCGCGGGCCTCCCGGGGGTCCGCCAGGTCGGCGCGGAGCGCGACGGCTCGCGCGCCCAGAGCCTCGAGCTCACGGACCAGCCCCCTGGCTTCGCGCGCCGAGCGGTGGTAGGCGATCGCGACGTCCAGACCGGCGCGCGCCAGCGCGAGCGCGATCGCCCGCCCCACCCGACGTCCACCGCCGGTAATGAGCACGCGAGGACGGGGTGGTGTTATCCTCGACCCGATCATGTCGTCCCGCGTGAAGAACTGGTTCAAGGTCCGCTTCATCACGGGCTTCTTCTTCACGGTCCCGGTCTTCCTCACCGCCTGGCTCCTCTGGATCTTCTGGAGCCGCATCGACGACGTGTTCGCTCCGATGTACGACAAGCTGTTCGGTCGCGCCGTGCCGGGGCTCGGCTTCCTGACGGCGGTGGCGATCATCCTCCTCATGGGCACGATCGCGCGCAACGTCGTCGGCCGTCGCGTGCTCGCCTGGGGCGACAAGCTCCTCCTGCGGGTGCCGATCTACCGACGTCTCTACCCGTCGATCAAGATGCTGATCGACTCCTTCTCGCCTGAGCGCCGGAGCGCCTTCCGAGCGGTCGTCCTCGTCGAGCATCCGCGGGCCGGCGAGTACGCGTTCGGATTCGTGACGAGCCAGCTCCTCCTCGACACGCCCGACGGCAAGCGCGACATGATGACGGTCTTCCTCCCGACCAACAACCTCTACCTCGGCGACGTGGTGGTCGTGGACCGCGAGAGCGTGATCGCCACGGGGCTCACGGTCGAGGAGGGAATCCGCATCATCCTCTCGGCGGGGACCGCCACGCCCGCGCGCCTGCCGCGCGGCTAACGCGCCCCCGCCGGGATCCACCCCCGCGCCCAGCCGCTCACCGCCTCGCCGAGCGGATAGAGCTTGCCGAAGAAAAAGTGGTCGGCGCCCTCGATGACCGCCGGCGTCACCCACGCGCCCCGCGCCGCGAAGCGCTGGAAATCGTCCGCGGGGCAGTACGGGTCGGCGGTGCCGGCCACCGCGAGCGTGGGCACGCGCTTGCCCTCGACCCCGCCGAAGTCGTACATCGCGAGGGGCGGCGCGATCAGCGCGAGCGCGGTGACGCGCGCGTCACGGCCCCCGACGAGCGCCGCCACCCACGCGCCGAACGAGTAGCCGGCGATCGCGAGCGGCCTCTCGCCGGTCGCCTGCGCGAGCGCGTCGAGGGCGCCTCTGGCGTCCTCTTGCTCGGCGAGGCCGCCGCCGTGAGTTCCGCTCGATCCGCCCACGCCGCGGAAGTTGAAGCGCAGGGTCGCGAGCCCGAGCTCGGCGCACACCTCCTGCACACGGACCACGACGGGGTTGTCCATGTCGCCCCCATACAGCGGGTGGGGGTGGCAGATGACGATTCCGGCCGGCGCTCCGGCGGGAACCGCGAGCCGGCTCTCGAGGGCGACGTCCGAGGCCACCGCGAGCGTCGCCGACTGTTCGGGTATCATGCGCGCATGAGAATACGGGCGGGGGGCCCGGTCGTCCAATAATCGTGCTGACCTGCTACCGCACGCGGAAGCGGATCGGAGCCTACCTGGACGGCGCCCTGGAAGGGCCACGAGCGGAGTCGGCGGCGCGCCATCTCGCCGCTTGCACGGCGTGCCAGCAGGAGGCCGAGGGCCTACGCAGGATGCGGGCGCTGCTGCAGCAGGCGCTGAGCCCGGCGCGGCACGTACCGGAGCCTGACTGGACCGGGTTCTGGCCAGGAATCGTCCGGGGTATCGAGCAGGCGAAGCGCCGCGCCCCCGTCCGGGCGCTTCAGCCAGCGTGGCGTCGTCCCCGCTGGGCCATTGGGGGCGCGCTCGTGGCCGCCTTCCTGGTGTCGATGATGCTCTGGGAGTCGGACCCCGTCCTGCCCGTCCTCGAGGCACCGGTGGTCGTCAACTCGGCCAACTCGGACCATCCCGGCGCGAGTCTCATGGTCTACCACACGCCCGAGCGCGACATGACGGTCGTGTGGGTCTTCGGCCTCGACGACTAATCAACGTCCTGGGAAAGCGGCACCGCTCCCCCCGGCGCCGGCCCCGCGCTAGCGAGCCGAGCCGTTCCGCTTCAGCGCCGCGAGTCGTTCCTTGGCGAGCGGCGTCTCTTCGGCCTGCGGGAAATTGTCCACGAGGTACTGCAGCCGCGCCGCGGCCTGCTGCGGCTGCTTGAGGTCCAGGAGCGCAAGGGCTTCCTTGTAGAGCGCGGTGGAGGCCTTGTCGGCCCGCGGGTAGTTCGCGAGGACCTTCCTGAACTCCTGCACGGCCTGGTTGAGAGCCTCGGCTTCCTTGTCCGCCTGATCCGCGTTCGCGTAGCTTCGTGCGAGCGCCGTGTACCCCTCACCGATCCAGTACTGCGCGTTGCCCGCCAGGTCGTGATCGGGGTAGCGCCGCAGGAACTCGCGAAACCCCGCGATCGCGAGCGAGTAGCTCCCTTTGCTGAAGTCGATGTACGCGGCCTGGTAGATGTCTTGGGGTTGGAGCGCTCCCGTCGTCGGGCGCGCGGGCGCGGTGAGCGGCGCCGCCTGGGGCGCTGCGGCGGGCGGCAGGGGTGGAGGCGGGGTGGCGATCGGCGCCGGCGCAGGGCGCGTGGGCGCGGGCACGCCGGCCGCGCGCAGCTGGCGGCCGAGCGCGTCGACATGCGCGGCGAGCTCGTCGAGCCGCGCGCTCACGGTCGAGAGCGTGAAGGCGAGCCCGTCGAGGCGCTGGGTCAGCGCGGCGCTCTGGCGGTCGCTGTCGGCCCGCTGCTCGCGCACGCGACGGTCGAGCTGGACGGAGAGGCCTTCGAGCTCCGTCTTCGCGCGCAGGGCGTTCTGTTGCGCTTGGGCGACCTCCGCGCGGAGCTGGAAGAGGTCCTGCTGCATCGCGACGCCGGTCACCTCGGCAGCGCCGGCGCAGCCGCCGGCGATCAGGAGGGGCGCGAGGAGAAGGGCGATCCTCCGCCTCGCGGGAGCGTCGAGGGACCTCAGCGGGGCTTGACCAGGAAGTGGCCGCGCCGGTTCTGCTGCCAGCACGTGTCGTTGTGCTCGCTGCACAGCGGTCGCTCCTCGCCGTAACTGATGATCGTGATGCGGGCCGCCTGGACGCCCTGGGCCACGAGGTAGTTCATCGCGGACTTCGCGCGCCGCTCGCCGAGCGCCAGGTTGTACTCGTTGGTGCCCCGCTCGTCGCAGTGTCCCTCGATGAGAAGGAGGTGATTCGCGTTCGACTTCAGCCATGCAGCGTTCGCGTCGAGCGTCCGCGCGGCGTCGGGACGGATGTCGTACTGGTCGAAGTCGAACTGGATGTCCCTCAGCTCGGGGATCGCGGCGAACTCCGCGGGCACCGGTCGTACGGTGGTCGCTGCGGGCGCCGGCGCGGGCGTCGGCGTGGCCGGGGCCGCTGCCGGCGTGCTCGAGGCCGGCTCCGGCGCGCTCGGCGCCGGCGCGGACGTCGCCGGAGGCGCGGCGGGTGCTGGCACGGGCGGTGGTGGCGCCGCCACCGAGGTCGTCGCGGGGCGCTTCGCGCAGCCCGCGGCGACCACGCCGAGCAGCAGGAGCGACATCACCGCGATGTGAAACCGACGCGTACCCATGACGCCTCCTTTGGGTCTCGACTCCGACGCGCGACTGACAACGAGCAATCCTATCACGGTAGCCGCGGCGACCACGAGGGGCTTGTGTGCTCGGCGGGCCCCTGTGAGATCTGGGTTGGCGGCGAGCCGTCGAGCAGCATCGCGAAGACCTGCCAGCGGCCGAGGCGATTCGACTGAAACGCGAGGTGGCGCCCGTTGGGAGCCCAGGCCGCGCCCTCGTTGTCGCCGGGACCGGTGGTGAGGCGACGCGGGTTCGAGCCGTCCGGGCTCACCGCCCACAGGTCGTGCGTGCCCTCCCGCTGCGTGTAGACGATCGTCTCGCCCTTCGGTGACCAGCGCGGCTGGGTGTGGAAGCCGCTCGAGGTGACCTGGCGGACGTTGGACCCGTCCAGATCCATCACGTAGATGTGCGGCTGCCCGTTGCGGTCGGACACGAACGCGATTTGCTGACCCGTGGGCGACCAGACCGGCTCGGTGTCGATGCCGGCGTGCCGGGTGAGCCGGCGCAGCGTCCCCGTGGCGACGGTGAGGACGTAGATCTCGGGGTTGCCGTCTTTGGAGAGCGTCACCGCGAGGGAGCGCCCGTCCGGGCTCCACGCCGGCGACGAGTTGATCCCGACGAACGCCGCGAGCGTCTGCACGGGGCGGCGCTCGAACGGGAAGAGGCGGTAGAGGTCCGGGTACCCCTGCACGAAGGACGTCATGGCGAGCGACCGGCCGTCCGGGCTCCAGACCGGCATCAGGTTGATCGAGCCGTTCTTCGTGACGGCCACCGGATTGGCGCCGTCGTAATCGGAGATCCAGATCTCTTTCGCGCCAGCCGGGCCCTGGACGTACGCGAGCTTCGTGTCCGCGACCCCGGGCTCCCCGGTGAACTGCAGCACGACCTCGTCGGCGATCTTGTGCGCGAGACGTCGCGGCTGCGCCGTCGGGCCCTCGAACTTCTTGGCCGCGATCAGCCGATGCTCCGGGGACGTGAGATCGTACAGGCGCATCTCCGTCTCGAGCCGATCGCCCCGCAACGCGACGAGCCCATGAACCGCGGCGTGCGCGCCCGCCGCGGCGAATTCGGCCCACGACTGCCGGAGCGCCTCGGGGTTATTCGGCGGGATCGAGCCCGTGCCCGCCACGACGCTGAAGAGCCCCGAGAACGTGAGGTCTTGTCCCGCCACCGAGGCGAGTAGCTTCCCGAGGGCCGCCGTGTCCGTGCCCGCGATCACCGTGAACTCCGGGACGGCGATATTCAGCCGCTTCGCGCCACCTCCGGTGATGTTGATGTAGACGTCCACGCCCTGGGCGCGGGGCGCCGGCGTGCGCGACCACGGGACGGCCACGGCCGCGAGGGCGAGGAGGGCGATCACGACCACGACGCTCGTTCGTCTCACCTGATCACCTCGTCGCTCCCCGGTCGTAGGCGAACTGCAGGCCGACCGTCAGCGTGGGCTTCTTGAAATCCGTGGGCAGCGGCGGAAAGGGGTTCGCCTCGGTGACGGCTCGGACCGCCGTCTGGTCGTAGTACGGGTTGCCGGAGCTCTTGTCGACGACGACGCGCTTGAGCTCTCCCTTGCGCCCGATCTCAAAAATCACCGCCGGCTGCTGGCCGGCCAGCGCGTAGCTGTCCCACCGCTCCTTGATCTTCCGGTGGATCGCGGCGATGTACCACGCGTACGGGAAGTCCGTGACGTTGAGCGTGAGCGCGCCGACGCCCTGAGGCGAGCCGCCGGGCTGGCCGAGCGGCGGCGCGGGGGCTGCGGGCGGCGCGGCCGGGGCGGGCGCCGGCGCGGGGGTCGGCGCGGGCGTGCGCGTGCTCGCGACGGTCGGCAGCTCCTTGTCGCTCGGCCGCGGCAATCCCGGCGCGCGGGGCGGCAGGCCCTGGTCCGGGAGGCTCGGTGGCAGGTCCCGCGCGGGGAGATCGCGTGCCGGCAGGTCACGCGAGGCCTCGCGCCGTGGCAGATCGGTCGGGACCGGCCGAGGCGGCGGCAGCTCCGCGGCGCGAGGCGACATCTCCGGGCGCCCCTGCGGCGCGCCGACGGCCGCGACGGTCGGGACGAGGTTGACGATCACCGGCTTCGACTGACTGTCCCCCCACACCGCGTTGCCCCAGAGCACCGCCCCCACGAAGGCCGCGTGAAAGACGACCGAGACCACCGTGGATTTGACGGGCAGACGGAGGCGCCGGAGAGCCGGACCGAGGTGGAGCCGTCCACCGAGCCGCATGGTCGCGATCGCCGCGGGACGTCAGCGCTCCCGCGCCGGTTCGGTGACCATCCCGAGTCGCTCGATCCCGGCGCGGCGCACGCGGTCCATGGTCTCCACCACTGCGCCGTAGGCGAGAGCGGCGTCCGCCTTGAGGTAGAGCGTCTTGTCCCTCCGATTGGCGAATGCCTGGCGCAGCGTCGTCTCGAGCGCGCCGGCCCCGACGCGCTTGTCGTTGAGAAACAGCGAGTGGTCTCGGGTCAGCGTGAGGACCATGCGCTCCTCGACCGCCGTCGGCTTGGATGCGGCCTTCGGCAGGTTGACGTCGATGCCGCGGTACATCATCGGCGCGGTCAGCATGAAGATGAGCAGGAGCACGAGCACGACGTCCACGAGCGGGATGATGTTGATCTCGGCCAGGCTGGTGCCGATGCGACGCGACGCGCCGGAGGGATCGGGACTGAACGTCATCGCTAGCGTGCGACCTTCGGCGCGGGCCGGCTCAGGAGGTTCAGGAGGTCGAGCGTGAAGCCGTCCATCTCCGTGGCCCAGTGTTTCACGCGGTTCACGAAGTAGTTGTAGCCGATGACGGCCGGGATCGCCGCGCCCAGACCCGCCGCCGTCGCGATCAGCGCCTCCGAGATGCCCGGCGCCACGACCGCCAGGCTCGCGGAGCCCTGCTGGCCGATGCCGTGGAATGCGGCGATGACTCCCCAGACCGTGCCGAAGAGCCCGATGAACGGCGTCGCGCTCGCGGTGGTTGCGAGGAAGGGAAGGTAGCGCTCCAGCAGCGCGACTTCGAGCGCCGCCGCGCGGCGGAGCGCGCGGTTGACCGCCTCGAGCCGCTCGGCCGGTAACCCCTCGTCGGCCTCGTCGACGACGCGGTCCGGGGCGTCGCCGAGGCCCGACACCTCCTGGTACGCCGCCGTGTAGAGCTGGGAGAGCGGGCTCTCGCGCGTCCGCCGCGCCGCCCCGTAGATGATCGAGGGCCGCCGGCCCTCACGAAAGGTCTTGAGGAATTCGATCGTCTGGCGGCGAATGCGGCGGAACTGCAACGTCTTGTCCACGATCAGCGCCCAGCTCACGATCGAGAAGACGAGGAGCACGGCGAGGACGACCTTGGCGATCGGCCCCGAGTTCCAGACGAGGGCGAGGATGCCGGTGTTCAGTGCGTCGGTGGGCACGGGCCCTCCTTAGGGTTTGCGTTCACGATACGTAAGGCATTATAACCAGATAACGTGGCTGGCGCCGCCGTCCTCCTGCTGCTCCTCACGTCCCTCGGCGTCGGCGCCTCTCCGAGCGTGGCGCAGGACACGAAGGCCGCCGTCGAGGCGTTCGTCGCCCGCCTCTCGGACGTCAGCGTCGCCGACCTCGTGATCGTCCAGAACCTCACGCTCTACGATCCCGCCGGGCGCCACCCCCAATCGACGGGCACGCAGCGCGTGGTGTTCAAGCTGCCCCGGCGTCAGCGGGTCGAGCAGACCGTCGAGGGCCAGCGAGAGGTCCGGCTCGTCGTCGGTGACAGAGCCTTCGTCCGCCAGTCCTCCGGTCAGGTCTACGAGGCGCCCGCCCTCCTGCGTCCGAGCGACCGCACGGATCTGCTCGTGCCTTTCCGGCGGAGCGCCGCTGACTTGATAAGCGAGTGGCGTGCGTTCGGCGTGCGCGACGACGTGAGCCACGTCGTGCGCATGCACGACCGGCCGATCACGGTGATCGGCGCGCGGCCGGGCGACCGCAACGTCCCGGCGGTCTGGCTCGACGCCGAGTACGGCGTCGTCCGCTTCGTGACGCGCGAGACGCTCCCGACGGGTCCCGCGACGCTCGACCTGGCATTCTCCGAGCACCGTCCACTTCTCGGCGGCTTCTTCTTCCCGTACCGGCAGGAGGCGTTCGTGAACAGCAAGCTCCTGCTGCGCATCACCGTGCGCTCCGTCCGACTCAACACGAATCCCCCCGACGCCCTGTTCGACCCCGACGCGCTCCGCCGGGAGCCGTGACTCAGGAGTTCGCGTCGCACCCGCTCGAGGCTACGGGTCTCGGAGGGCTCCCCGCCCGGCCGCGGTCCGCGCCCGCGGGCGACCGGCGTGACGCGGCCTCGGCTCACGCGAGACGCAGCGGTTGCCCGCGATCCAGAAGCGCAGGCGCAGCTCGACCGAGCGCGTGATGCCGACGCGCGGGCCCGAGGCGATGCGAAAATCGCGCGGGCGGTCGGGCGGCTCGATCGTGAGACGTCCCGCCGTGAGGTCGGCGCCGTTCTCGGCGAGCGTGACGCCGAGAGCGCGCGTGACGTTTCCCGGCCCGCTCGCCAGGTGCGACGAGTCGCCCGCCACGCCGCGCCGACGCGCCATCGTCCTGCGCCCCAGCGCGGGCTCGAGCGCGCGGATGAGCACGCAGCCCGGCCGGCCGACGGGCCCGGCGATCGCGTTCAGCAAGCAATGGATCCCGTAGTTGAGGTACACGTACGCGATGCCGCCCGCGCCGTAGAAGGCCGGGCGGCTCCCGGGTCTGAAGGCGGCGTGTGACGCCTTGTCCTCCGGGCCGAGGTACGCCTCGGCCTCGACGATGCGCCCGGCCGTGATCGTGCGGCCGCGCCGCGAGACGAGAACGCAGCCGAGGAGGTCCTTCGCGACGGCGCGCGCCGACCGCTGATAGAAGCGTCGCGGAAGCGGCATGGCCGACGCGCCGAGGTTACGTGGCGTCGAGACGCTCGACGACGAGCCGCCGGAGCGCGTCGTAGTCGAACGCGGCGCCGGTGCGGCTCGGCACCTCGGCCTCGGTCTTGAGCCCCGTCTCGCTGACGATGACGCAGATCGTCTGCGCGGGATCGAGCTCCCGTCGCGCGAGCAGGCGGAGGAGCACCGCGACGGCCGCGACGCCGGTGGGCCCCGCCCAGACGCCCTCGGTGCGCGCGAGCCGGCGCTGCGCGTCCAGGATCTCCGCGTCCTCGGCGTCGCCGGCGAGTCCCTTGCCCTCACGCAGGAGCCGGAGCACCCGGTCGCCCTTCTTGCCGGGGTTTCCGGCGGCGAGCCCCTCGGCCACCGTGTAACCGATCTTGAGCGGCGTGATCGGAGCCCCGTCGCGGAACGCTCGCACGATCGCGTTCGCCCGCGTCGCCTGGGCCGCGACCAGGCGCGGCACGTGGTTGATCCAGCCGGCCGCGTGCATCTCGCGAAAGGCGCGCGCCGTCGCGATGAAGGTCTCGCCCACCGCGACCGGCGCGACGACGACATCCGGCGGTGCCCAGCCGGTTTGCTCGGCGATCTCGTAGGCGAGCGTCTTCTTGCCATCCTGTTTGTAGGCGTTGCGCGAGGCGCCGCAGTCGAAGAAGAGCCGCTCCTCGACGAGCCGGTCCCAGAGCGTGATCAGATCGTCGTACACGCCCTTGTAGACGATCAGGTCCGGCGTCGCCGCCGCCATGTGCAACAACTTCGGCGCCGAAGCGCGCTCGTACGCGAAGATCAGCGCGCGCAGGCCCGCGCGGGCCGCGTAGGCCGCGATCGACGAGCCCGCGTTGCCCGAGCTGACGACCGACGTCGCGCGGTAGCCGAACTGAAGCGCGGCACCGACCGCGGTGGCGGAGGAGCGGTCCTTGACCGTGCCGGTCGGGTTGGGGCCCTCGAACTTCACGAGCAACCGGCGCACGCCGAGATCCCGGGCCAACCGCGGCGCGTCGAGAAGCGGCGTCCCGCCCTCGCCGAGCGTCACGCGATGGGCCGGGTCGGCGATCGGGAGGACGGGCGCGTAGCGCCAGAGCCCCGTCCCCGTGAAGATCGCGGGCCCGAGGGACCGCATGCGGTCGAGGTCGTAGGTGAGTTCGAGGAGGCCGTGACACCGCTCGCACTCGAGCCGGTAGGCGAGGGGGTGGGCCGCGCCGCAGTCGACGCAGGTGAGGTTCCGCGCGAGCGAGTCGGTCAGGCGCGCCTCCCGTGGCGCTCGGCGAGCGTCGCGAGCATCTCCTCGACGCGGTGGCGCAGCGTGTGCTCGGCGAGGGCGCGCCGGCGGGCGTGCTCGCCGATCGCCCGCGCCTCGTCGGGATGCGCCAGGTAGAAGTCGAGCTGCTTCCTGAGCTCCCCGAGGTCGCGGTAGGCGACGACCTCCTCGCCCGGCTTGAAGAGGTCGCGCAGGTCCTCCTTGAGGTCTACGAGCTGGCACGCGCCGGCCGCCGCGAGCTCGAAGGTGCGCGTATTCACGCCCACGATGTCGTTCATCGGATGGTGGTGATTCAGGGAGACGGTGGACGCCGCGTAGACCAGGAGCTTCTCGCGGCCGAACACGGGCGGTCCCGCGATCGCGCGGACCGCCCGGTCCGGGCCACTCGCCCAACCGTCGCCCCACACGCGCAGGGGGTACGCGAGGAGCTCGCGTACGAACCGCTCGCGGTACGGGTAGCGGTTGCCGACGAAGCTGACCGGCGCGCCCCAGCGCTGCGACTCTTCCGCGGTCGGAGTCACGGGATGGTGCGCGTCGGGAACGCAGTACATCGGCAGGTACGCGAGGTTGCGGAGCCCGACCTGCGCGAGGCTCCGCATCGCGTAGCGCTCCTTCGTGCAGAAGAGGTCGTATGCCTCGATCGCCTCGAAGGGCAGCATCCAGAGCGGGTTGTCAGGAAAGAAATTCACGAAGAGGGTGTCGAGCCTCGCCTTCACGCGCCGGATCAGCTCCGGCGTGATCGGCCCGCCCTTGATCACCAGGACGACGCTCGGGCGCCACGCGAGGCAGACGCGCTCGAGCCGGCGCAGGATCCAGTGCTGGTACGCGGCCTTCGTCCCCCGGTTCTTGTAGAGGGGGTTGTCCCGGCGGTACGCGAACGTGCGGACCTCGTGGCCGAGCGTCCTGAGCTCGTCCGCGAAATCCATGCCCATGAGTCCCGGTCGCGCGAACGGAAGGACGATCAGCCAGCGCACGGGCCGTAGCGTAGCACACGGGCCGCGCGGGGAAGGGGGTCTAGGCGACGGCGGTCGCGCGAACCTGGCGGAAGCGGACGGCGAGGAGCGGGTCGAAGAGCGCCGCCGTGGCCACGAGCGCGGCGTCGGCGCCCTCCCGCACGAGGTACTGGGCACGCTCGACGGTCGAGATCCCACCGGCGGCGAGCACGGCGCGGTCCCACGCCCCCGCCCGGCGCCAGGCGAGTATCTCCTCCACCTGGCGCGACGCGACGACAAAGATGTCGGCCCCGACAACGTTGGCGGACTCGCGTCCCGACCCCTCGAACGCGGGATTGCCCCGCTCGTCCAGGACGCGGCGGTGCAGGCCGTGGACCAGCACGAAGCCGTTGGTCCACGGCGCGAGCTTCGTCGCCGTCTCGTGCAGCGCGCGCGGGCTCCTGAAGGCGCCGAGCTTGACGAGCACGGGCAGCGCGACGGTCGTCCGCACGCGGTAGAGGATCTGCGCGGCGAGCGGGATGTTCTCGTAGATCATCTGCGGCTGCTCGACGAACGGGTCGGGCACCGCTAGGTGGAGCTCCACGGCGTCCGCACCGCTCTCGACCGCCCACGCCGCGCAGCGTGCGTAGTCCGCGATGAGGGCCTCGGCGTCGTGCTCGGGCTCCGGCGTGCCCGCGACGCTCACGATCAGCATCTGGCCCCGCCCGATCCGCTCCTTCGCGCGGCGGACGTCCTTTCGCCAGATGTCCGGCTCGGTCGAGGGCTCCCCTAGCGACACCGCGAGGGTGGGGCAGACGCCGGGTCGGACCCGCCGCGTGACGATGGCGGCCTGCTCCTGATTCTCCACGCAGCGGATGTTCGGGAGGCTCCAGGCAGGGCGATACGCCGAGCGGACGGTGGCGTAGGTCAGGATGTCGTAGCCGAGGCGCGCGTAGGCTTCGACCCACTTGGCGTTGAGCAGCGGCCCGGCGGCGATCCCGAGAGGCGAGTTGAGCGCGTGGTCGAAGAGCCGGCCGCCCGGCCCCGAAGGCACACGCCTGGCGCGTGGAAGCGCCGGGGCGTGGCCGTAGTTCCACTGATACGAGCGGTCGAGCCGCCAGGCCGGTTGCGAAATCGCTAGATCACTCCTGTCTCTCGAAGCAGTTCCCCCAAGCGCCCAGTATATCAGATACTTACGAGACACCCAAGCGAAAGTCCAGCGGCGGCTGACGCGACTCAGCGGAACGCCGGCATCACCTCACGAGCGATCAGCTCGAGCTCGCGCTGGATGTGGGTGTGCGGCATCCCGGGGAAGAACGTTCGGCAGATCAGATGCGTCATGCCATAGGCCTCGACGAAGCGGCGGATCGTGGCGACGCACTGCTCGGGCCCGCCGATGATGAAGCGGTCCGCCATGAGCCGGTCGAGATCGGTCGCGATGGACGCGTCGATGAACGGGTGACGCCAGCCGCCGGCGTACTCGTTGCGGTAGGCGACCATGATGTGCCGCTCGGCGAGCTCCCGCGCCGCTCGATCCGTGTCCGCGATGATGACGTCGCGGGTCAGCGGCCACTCGGTGATCGGCGCGGTCCGCCCCGCCGCGCGACGGTTGTCGAGGAACCGTCGCTTGCCCTCGAGGAGGCGCTTGAGGTCGGCGGTCGGGCCTGGGATCCAATTGTCCGCGAGCGTGGCGGCGCGCTTGAGCGTGAGGTCGCCCCAGCCGCCGATCCAGAGGGGTGGGTGCGGCCGCTGAACGGGCGGGGGCTCGAGCCGACCTTCGACCGTGTAGTAGCGGCCCTTGAAGCTGACGTGCCCGTCCGTCCACAGCCCCTTCATGATCTGGAGCTGTTCCTCGAACCGGGCCCCGCGCTTCTCGAGCTCGACCCCGTAGAGCGCGAACTCGTCCGGCTTGTAGCCGATCGCGATGCCGAGCGTGACCCGACCGTTCGACATCACGTCGAGCAGCGCCACGTCCTCGGCGAGGCGGACGGGATGGTGGAACGCCGCGACGAGGATATCGGTGCCGAGCACGACTCGGGACGTCCGCGTCGCGAACCCGGCGAGCACCGTCAAGGGTGATGGCCAGTAGTGGTCCGTGACGGCATGGTGCTCCTCCATCCACACCGAGTCGAACCCGAGCTCCTCGGCGCGCGTGACCTCCTCGAGCGCTTCGCGATAGTAATGGCCGCCCTCGATGGGGATCACGCCGATCTTCAGTCGCGCCATGACGCCTCCCGGAGCGCGTCGGCGATCGCGGTGAGGATGGAGTCGAGATGCAGGACGTAGTCGTCGGTGCCCTTGACCGCGCCGGGCGTCTGCGGCACGACCAGCACCTTGGCGCCGGTCTCGCGGGCGACGAGACTGGCGGCGTCGGCCGCATACCAGTTCTCGAGCAGGATGACCCTGACTTTCTCGTCCCGCATTCGACGGACGAGCCCGGCCAGATGCTGCGGGGAGGGCGGAATGCCGGGCCGGTCCTCGATGATGCCGCCCTCGACGAAGCCGAAGGCCCTGAACAGGTACGGCCAGCTATCGTGATGGCTGACGATGCGCGCGCCGCGGAAGGGCGCCAGCAGGGCCCTCCAGCGCCGATCGGCCTCGGCGACCTTTTCCAGAAACGCCTCCCGATTCGCCTCGAAGATCCGGGTGTGCTCGGGCGCCGCCCGGGCGAGCCCGGCGACGATGTTGCGCGTCACGGTCGGGAGGTTGGCCGGGTCGAGGGTGTAGTGGGGGTTCCCGGTCGAATGGACGTCGCCCAGCGAGCGGTCGACGCGCCCGGTCGGCACCTTGAGGATCTCGACGCCCAGCGAGGCGTCGATGACATTCGGCGAGCCGCGCTGGACCTTCGGGTTGTTGCTTCCGCGCACGATGACGTCGATCCAGGCGTCCTCCTCGAGACCGTTGCGCACGAGCACGTCAGCGCGCCGGACGAGGAGCATGTGGCTCGGCCGTACCTCCATGTCGTGGGGGTTCTGGCCAAACCGGGCGACGAGGTCCACGGTCGCCGCGGGGCCGGCGACGGCGCGCGTCAGGACGTAGAGGTCTGGCAGGGTGGCGACGACGCGCGGCTGCGCCTCGCCGGGACGCGGCGCCAGCACCGCCACGCCGAGCGCCGCGGCGACCGCGGCGCCCTGCGGGAGACGCCACGCGACCGCGCGGGCGGCGCCGGCTACCCGCCGTAGCCCCAGTTCCAGCAGGGACGACGATCGAGCCAGAACCAGTCGTCGCACAGCTCCTCCGCGCAGCGCCGCCGACAGTCGCGCTCGGTCAGGTCGCCCGTGCACGTGAGCTCCTGCACGGCCCGGCAGTAGCAAGCGCCCGTCAGCTCTGCGCGCGGCCGCTCGTCGGCGGGCTCACCTGCGCCCGTCAGCGCGAGCGAAAGCGCCGACCCGAGCACGAGGCGCCGACCGCACCGGGTCGGCCTCAAGGCCACGAGTTGTGATCGCCACGCCACGGCCGCTATAGTCTCACGGGATGCGCGCGCTTCGATTGTCTGCGCTTCTGGCGTTTGTCGCCGCGGTCGGCCTCCCCCTCAGCGTGACCGCCGAGTCCCCGATCCTCCACCGCGTCGTGGTCGCGGGCCAGGCGGCGCCGGGGGGTGGCGCGTTCGAGCGGTTCAGCATCGAGGCCCTGCCGGTCGTGGCCCCGGTCAACTCCCGGGGCCAGGTGGCCTTCTTCGCGACGCTCCTTCGCAGCCGCGCGAGCGAAGGCTTCTTCCTGGCGACGGGCACGCGCATCGACACGATCGCGGCCGAGGGCGACAGGGCGCCGGAAGGCGGCACCTTCTCGGGATTCGGCCGGCATCCGGTCCCCGCGCTCAATGAGGCCGGTAACGTCGCGTTCGCGGCGGCCGTGTCGGGCGGGAAGACCGTGGAGGGGATCTTTGCGACCACGGGGCGGCGCCTCAGGGCGGTGGCCGTCGTCGGGAGCGCGGCGCCGTCCATCGCGTCCGGCACCTTCGCCAACCTCGACGCGCCGGCGCTGAACGACCGCGGGGATGTCGCGTTTCTCGCGACCGTCCGCCGCGGGCGCGAGAGCGTCGAGGCGATCTACCTCTCGTCGGGCGCCACGCTCAGCAAGGTCGTCGCTCAAGGCGACCCGGCACCCGCGGGCGGCACCTTCGCGGGCTTCGGGGTGCCGGCGCTCAACGACTCCGGCGCGCTGGCCTTCGCGGCGGTGGTCGAGGGGCGCGCGGTGCCCGGGGGCGTGTTCGTCGCGAAAGGTGGCAGGACCCGGATGCTCGTCGGCGCCGGCGACGAGAGTCCGATCGGGGGGATCTTTGCGAAATTCTCGGAGCGTGTCGCGCTCAACAGCGCGGGAGCGGTGGCGTTCACCTCGCTGCTCAAGGACGCCCCGGTGGCGCAGGCGGTGTTCGTGGTCGAGGGCGGGCGCCCGCGCAAGGTCGTGGCGCTCGGAGACGGCGCGCCCGGCGGCGGTGTTTTCTCCCACTTCGGCCTCTGGCCTGCCCTGAGCGCCGACGGCGCCGTCGCGTTCACCGCCTCGGTTGACGGTGGGGGCCCGCCCGCCGGCGTGTTCGTCGCGACGCCGACCCGCATCGAGCGGCTGGTCGGAATCGGAGACGGGCTGGCCGCCGGAGGCAGGCTCGCCTCCTTCGGCCTTTATCCGATCGCCACGATCAGCGTGGCGGGCGATGTCACCTTTGCCACCGCGCCGACTGCGACCGGCGAAGGCGTCGAGGGCATCTTCTACTCATCGCGATCGAAGACGCGCTGAAGCGGGAGGCTTACTGCATATCGTACGGCGGGTACTCGATGAAGACGTTGGCCGCCGTGATCAGCTTGTGGTGGGTGGCGGTCCGGGGCGGAACCGGCTCACCGCGAAGCAGTTGCAAGGCGAGGGGCAGGACGTCGTAACCGTACCGATCGAGGTAGAACGCGACCGAGCCGATCACGATACTGCCGCGATTGCTCGGATCGATCTCCTTGTGGTCGCTCATCCCTCCGTGGATCGAGCGGTCGACCCCATGGCTGACAATCGCGCCGTCGGCCAGCCGGCCCGACGCCTCGAGCACACTCTTGGCGGCGAGCGCGGTCGTGTCGTCCATCGCGGCGACGAGGATCTTTCGCCCGGGATTGGCGGCGAGGAACCTCCCGAGGAGCGTTGCCACCTGGGCGGGATCGCCCCGGGTATCGATTCGCGTCACGGTCGCCGTCGGCAGGTGGCTCTTGAGCCCCTCGACGACACCCTGCGCCCGCTCGGGGATGCGGTCCGCCTGCGCGCCGAGTGGCCCGATGAGCACAGCCACCACCGGTTGCCCTTTCCACGCGCCGGAGCCGAAGCGGCCCAGCGCCTCGCCGCCGACGCGCCCGGCGGCGGAGTTGTCGGCAGTATAGAGGGGAGCGCCCGGCACCGGATAGTTCACGGCGAGCACGGGGATGTCCGCGCCGCGTAGCTTCCGGGCGATCTCCGCGTTCACCGCGCTGTCGCGGAAGTACTGGATGTAGAGATCGACCTTGCGAGCGATCGCGTCCTCGGCGTTGGCCAGCGCCCGGTGGGCGTCGTTGTGATTGTCGTAGAAGACGAGGTCAACCGGATAGGCGCGGGCAGCGAGGGCGAAACTCTCGCGCACCTCGCGCCCGGTGAACCCCGTACCCTCCAGGAGAACGCCCGGCTCCTCGGTGAGGTTAGCGAAGGCGATCGTGAAGCGGCGCTCGACGCCGGTCGCCTCGCCCGCCAGTCCCGCCACGAGGGCAACGACGATCGCGACCGGGATCAGGAAAGCAACGCCCCGGCGCCCCGCACAGGGCGCCGGCGGCTCGGTGCAACCCGTCAGCGACTCAGCGGATCCCGTCAATCCCGACGAAATTCCCCGTCAGTCCGTACGCGCGCGGCACCGTCATGTTGAAGAAAAACGTGCCGCGATGGGTCCGTGCGGCCTCTTCGGCGATGAGGTCCGTCCGCACGTTCTCGAGGATGTGGATGCCGTTGTCGGTGATGAGGAGGTTATGAACGATGAAGGCTTCCTTCGGATCCTCGCCGGGGATGACCTCCACCGCCCACTGATCGGCGCCGACCGCGACAACCTTCTGGGAGATGAGCCACTTCGCCGCGTCCTTGCCGATGCCGGGCTCGCCCGAGTTGAAGGTGGCGTTCTGGGCGGGGAACTGATCGAAGAGGTCGCCCCAGCCAGTGTGGACGACGACGATGTCGCCCTCGCGCAGCGTCACGTTGTACATCTTGAGCCCTGCCTGGATGTCGGCGGCCGTGATCACGGTCCCCTTGTCCAGGCACGGCTTGCGGCAGGCCGGGTTGCTCTTGAGCTTCCCCGCCGCCTGGAAGACTCGAACGGCGTCGACGAGGACGCCGCGGGTGGCGAAGGACTTGAGATGCTCGAGGCCGAGCTTCGTGATGTAGTTCTGGTTGATGTACTTGCCCATCGCGATCTGGTTGAAGTAACAATCCTTGCGCCCGATGTGCCCCATTCCGTCGAGGTGCGTGCCGACGTGGCTCTGGCTGAGCCACGTGTCCTCCATATACGTCAGCTCGTTCTCGCCGAAAGCACCTCCGGCCGCGAGCGACGTCGCGGTCAGGATCGTCTTCGTGAAACGGGTCCCGAACAGCGGGATTCCATCCTTCAGAATCCACGACATCGGGACGACCTTGCCCTCCTGGATCTCGGCCGCGGCCGCCTTCGTGACCGCGGGGGTGACGCGATTGGTCGCGCCGGTCTCATCATTGGGTCCCCAGGGCGAAGGCGGGACGATCTTGGTGCAATCGCTTTGGGCAAGCGCGACGGACGCTGAGGCGAACACGAGGAGGACGGCGGCGAGCAACCCCTTGAACCTCATGGCGACCAGCTCCTTTCACGGTGAGAGGCACAGGGAACGGTTACCGACACGCGCGGGTGATCGTATGACTGCTGCTCGCGATATTCAAGAGGGTCCAGTATCCTCGTGACATTTTCATGTAGCCGCAGCATGGAACGGCGCGTTACTTGACAGCCGGCAGCGCCGGCGATTACGTTGAGCCCACGATCCCGAGGGAGAGACACAGGGAGGCACACGATGGCGAGCATGAAGGGCTTCCACGCGCTCCGACACCTGCCCGAGGAGAAGATCACCGACAAGATCACGCGCCGGCTGCTCGTCGGCGACAAGGAGATGGTCGTCTGGTGGTCCATGAAGGCGGGCGCCCACGCCGCCGCCCACAAGCACCCCCACGAGCAGGTCTTCTGGGTGCTCAAGGGGAAGATGGAGTTTCGCCTCGGCGACGACAAGCGGGCGTGCGGGCCGGGCGACGTCGGCGTCATCCCCGGCGGTGTGGAGCACGAGGCGTGGTTCCCGGAGGACACCGAGGTCGTGGACGTCTTCGCGCCGCCGCGCGAGGACTTCCTCACGCACGAGGCGCCCGCCTACATGCGGAAGGGATGAGGGCCCGCCAGCCGAGGTGCTAAGATCGCCCTTGAGATGGCCGACGAGTTCACGCGGGAGGAACGCGCCGCCCTCGCCCCCTACGTCACCAACCTCGACGGCCCGGTGTTCGCGCTCGTCAATCTTCCCGAGGTCGTCAAGGGCGCGCTCTTCGCGCGCTACTCGCGCTCGTCGAAGTCGCTGCGCCGGCTCTTCCTCGACGAGTTCCTGACGCCGGAGCAGCGGGAGAAGGCTGTCGCGCGGGCGGTCAAGCCTCCGCCGAAGCGCCAGCCTGTCAAGGTCGCCGACGCCGGCAGCGAGCGCGCCGAGCAGCTCTATGAGCGCGTCTTCTTCGAGTACGGCGACGACTCGGTCGCTCAGCTCGGGGGCGTCCACCTGGCGTGCGAGGGGGCCTCGAACATCCTGACCAAGGTGCTCGAGTGGGGGCGCCTGATGGCCTACCTCGAGCAGTCGACGCGATATATCCCGTACGACGACCGCCCGGGCGGTCGCTACCGCTATCACGTTCCCGCCGAGCTCGACGGCCCGCTCCGCGAACGGTACGTCCGCACCCTCGACCGCGCCTTCGACACCTACCGGGCGTGGCTGCCGCGGATGCGCGCCTTCTACGAGACGAAGTATCCGCGCGACCCCGCGGAGGCCGAGACCGTCTACCGGATGACCATCCGCGCGAAGGCACTCGACACGCTGCGCGGGATGCTGCCCGCGGCGACGATCTCCCACGTCGGCATCTACGGGACGGGCCAGGCGTACGAGCAGCTCCTGCTGCGGATGCGCGCGCACCCCTTACTCGAGGTACGTTCGTACGCGGACCTGATGCTGACCGAGCTGCGCAAGGTCATACCGGCGTTCCTCAAGCGCGTCGACCTGCCAGAGCGCGGCGGCGCCTGGTCGCGCTATCTCGCGGCGACGCGCGCGGCGACGCAGGAGGTGGCCGGGCGACTGCTGGACGCCGCCGCGTCGGAGCCGCGCGAGGAAGTCACGCTGACGGACTTCGATCCCGAGGGCGAGGTGAAAGTCGTCGCCGCGGCTCTCTACGCGGTCTCGGCGCTGCCCGACGACGAGCTGCTCGAGCGCGCCCGGAAGATGACACACGAGGAGCGGCGGGCGGTGCTCGACGCCTACGTGGGCGAGCGGCTCAACCGACGCCACCGGCCCGGGCGCGCGTTCGAGCGGACGTCGTACCGCTTCGACATCCTGGGTGACTACGGCGCGTTCCGCGACCTGCAGCGCCACCGCCTGCTCACCCTCGAGTGGCAGCGGCTCACGCCGCACCACGGCTCCGTGATGCCCGAGGCGGTCGCGGCGGCGGGCGCCGAGGCCGACTGGACGGAGGTCCTCGGGGGGTCGGCCGAGCTCCACGACGCGATCGTGGCCGCCGGGCTGCCCGAGGTCGCCTCGTACGCGGTCGCGATGGCGTACCGGGTGCGTTTCTATATGGAGCTGAACGCCCGCGAGGCGATGCACGTCATCGAGCTGCGCACGACGCCCCAGGGGCACCCCGCCTACCGGAGGATCTGCCAGGCGATGCATCGGCTCATCGCCGGGCGCGCGGGCCACCACGCGATCGCGGCGGCGATGATCTTTGCCGATCACTCGGCCGTCGAGCTCGAGCGGCTCGAGGCGGAGCGCGCGGCCGAACGGCGCCGCGCCGGCGCCTGACCGCGCGCCGCCGCTCGGCCGGCCCCCCGACGAGCTGCTTGACGTCGCGCCGAGAGCCGAAGATAATTGGTCGTCCAATCAATAAAAAGTATGAGCCCCAAGGTCGGTGTCGCCCCGCTTCGACGTGAGCAGATCGTGCGTGCCACGGTCCGTTGCCTAGCCCGCGACGGCTACTCGGGCCTCACCATGAAGAAGGTGGCGCGCGAGGCCCGCGTGAGCCAGGGGATCCTCCACTACTACTTCGGCGACAAGCGGGCAATCCTCGTCGCGTCGCTCGAGGCCGTGACGACCGACCTCGACCGGCGCGTGGCCGCCGCCCAAGCGCGCGGCGGGCGCGATCCGTGGAGGCGTCTGGCCGCGCTCCTCGCCGCGTGCCTCGGGCTCGCCGCGGAGGCGCGAGAGTTCTGGGTCGTATTCGTCGAGTTCTGGGGCGAGACGATGCACGACCGGCAGTTGCGCGAGATCAACGCCGCCCTCTACGGGCGGATGCGCCGGCAGCTCGGCGCGCTGATCGCCCAGGGGATACGGGCGGGGAGATTTCGCCGGGTCGATGTCGGAGAGGCGGCCGCTGTCGTCCTCGCCCTCGTGGACGGCGTCTCGCTGCAGATCACATTTGACCCGAAGGCGTTCAGTGTTGCGACGGCAGTCCGATTCTGCGAGGACGCGCTGATGCGCTACCTCAAGAGGGAGGCGCCATGAGGACCGAGGCGGAAGCGCAGGCGATGGAGAGGGCGCGTGAGTACTTCAGGACGAAGAGCTCGGAAGCACCGGTGCCCGTCCTCTGTGAGCGGATCGCGGAGGCGTTCCGCTCCGTCGAAGACCTAATGACGCCGCTCCCGGCGGCGCAGGCCGCATGCGCGACGATCCCGGGGGAGTGGACGATCCACGAGATCGTGGATCACCTCGTCGAGACCTACCGCCCGGGACTCGACGAGCTCTGGTGCCTGCTCGCGGGCCGGCGGCCGCCGGGCGGGCCAATCCCCGCGAACCTCCAGTCCAAGGCGCCGCTCCTGCGGCCGTGGCCGTGGCTCCTCGACGAGCTGCGGCGCCTCCACGCCGAGACCCTCAGAACGCTCGCCGCCGTGCCGGCCGACTACACCACGGCGGCGCGGGCGCCGCTCGTGATGGTCGTCAACGTGAAGGACGCGGAGGGCAAGACGACGCCGCTCGAGTGGATCGAGGATCTCGACTGGAAGTCGTACACGATCGTCAGCTGGCGCCTGCACGCCATCGACCACGTGAACCAGGCCAGGAAGGTCCTGGCCGCGCTGAGGGCGTGACGACGATGGCCCTTGCGGTCACCGACGCCGAGCTCCGCGCGCTGCTCGCCGACGTTCCGTTCACACGCGCCTACGGGTTCAGACTCTCCTCGATCGCCGACGGTCAGTGCGCGATCGACGTGCCGTTTCAGAAGACGTTCGAGAGGCCCAGCGGGATCGTGAGCGGCCAGGTCTTCATGGCGGCGGCCGACGTGGCCATGTGGCTCGCGATCATGACCAAGCTCGGCAGGACGGACGCGTCGGTGACCGCCGCCATGACGACGGCTTTCCTGGGTTCGGCGAAGGAAGAGGCTTTCCGCTGCACGGCCCGGATCCTCCGGCTCGGGCGGCGACTCGTCTACGGCGTGGCGGAGAGCGTGGGCACGGATGGTAGACTGCTGGCGCATCACACGGTCACCTATGCTCGACCGTGAGCCCGAGCCGGAGGCATGACGACGAGCACCAGAGCCGGCGCCATCCGCGCTTCCCCGGCCGCGGCGGCCGCCGCCGATGCGTCGCTCGCCTGGCGGCGCGCGGTGCTGTGGGCGCTCCTCGGCGCGAAGGTGGTCGCGAGCTGGGGCGTCCAGTGGGACATCCAGTGGCACACGCTGATCGGCCGCGACTCCTTCTGGATCGCGCCCCATCTCATGACTTACGCCGGCGTCGCCGTGATGGTGGGGCTGAGCTTCGGCGTCCTCGCGTGGACGACGCTCCGGCCCTCGCCCGGCGCGGCTGACGTCGTGAGGGTGCTGGGCCTCACGGGCACGCGTGGCTTCCACCTGGCGGCGTGGGGCATCGCCCTCACCGTCCTCGCGGCGCCGATCGACGACCTCTGGCACCGTCTGTTCGGCCTCGACGTCACGCTCTGGAGCCCGCCGCACCTCCTGGGTCTCCTGGGCGCCATGATCAACACGCTCGGCTGCTTCCGCATCGCCCGCGAGGTCTATCCAGCGACGAACCGCGTCGCCCTCGCCGCCGTCGTCTGCACCGGTACGATCCTCTACATCGGACTGCACTTCGCGCTGCAGCCGAGCTTCCGGATCGCGTACCTCAACGGCGGCGTCCTCTTCCACCTCTACGCGATGCTCGCGTCGCTCGTGCTGCCCCTGGCGCTGGTCGCGACGGCGCAGCTGTCCGGCGTCCGCTGGACGCCCGCTGTCGTGATGGTCGGCGCGGTCGCGCTCGGCCTCGTGGGCATGCAGATCGCGCGCGTCGGCTTCGATCTCCTCCAGCCGGTGTCGGTCATCGAGGCGGAGATCGCCAAGGATCCGACCTCGCCGATCGCGGTCGCGTACCTCGTCGCGCGGAAGAACGGCACGCCGCCGGGCGCGACGGCGAGCCTCGCGCAGCTCCTCGGCCTCCTTCCCGTCGCCGCCCTGGTCCTCGTGGACCCGCGTCGCCGACCCATCCGGGCGGCGGTCGCCTACGCGCTCGTGCTCTTCGCGCTGATGGCGGTGAGGCTCGCGTCGCTGCCCGCGTTCCGTCCGCTCGTCCCGGACGCGGGCGCGACCCTCGTGGCGCTCGGTCTGACGCTGGTCGCGGGCGTCGTGGGCGGCTGGATGGCGAGCCGGACCGCGGCGGCGCTCGACCCGGCGCCGCGCTTCGCTACTTCCTAGCTACCCCCCGCGTCGACGCGAGCGGCCGCTGCGTCACGGGATCGTCTTGAACTCCGCCTGCGCCTTCTTGACGAGCGACGGGTCGGCGAGCAGGTCGAGCGCGGTCATCGCCATCGCCTTCGCCGCGGTCAGCGTGCCCTCGCGCGCGAGCGGGCTCCGCGCGGCCGCCGCGAAGGCGCGCGAGTGGATCGGCGTGCCGTCGGGCGCGATCTTCATGAGGGGCTGGATCGCCGGGATCACGTGACTCACGTTGCCGATGTCCGAGGAGCCGAGGCGGTCCTTGATCTCGGGCGCCTCGACGACGCCGCAGGCCCGGAGGTTGGCGCGGAAGACCTCGAGCAGCGTCGCGTTCCGCCTCATGGGCTCGTAGACGTTGTCCGGGCTCTCGACGACCCGGAGGGTGCAGCCCGTGGCCTTGGCCGCCGCCTCCGCGCAGGCGACGACCCGCTTCTGGAGCTCCCACATGTAGTCGAGATTGATCGAGCGCACGTAGAAGGTCGCGGCGGCGAACTCGGGGATGATGTTGGGCGCCGCCCCACCATGGGTGATGATCCCGTGGATGCGCGCGTCGGGGCGGACCTGCTGGCGCAGCATCGCCACGTTGGTGTAGGTCTGGACCGCAGCGTCGAGCGCGTTCACGCCCTCCCACGGGTCCGCGGAGGCGTGCGCGGCCTTGCCCGTGAACTCCAGGCCGACGCGCACGATGCCCAGCAGGTCCATGTGCGGAATCCAGCGGTCCCAGCCGTGGACCATCATCGCGGCGTCCACGTCCTTGAAGACGCCGCCCTTGATGAGCCGCACCTTGCCGCCACCGCCCTCCTCCGCGGGCGTGCCGACGACGTGGACGCGCCCTTTCGGCAGGCGATCGCGCACCGCGGCGAGCCCGGCGCCCGCACCGACGCCGGCGGTCGCGATGGCGTTGTGGCCGCAGGCGTGGCCGATGCCCGGCAGCGCGTCGTACTCGCAGAGGATCGCGATGGTCGGACCCTCACCGGTCTCGAGCGTCGCGCGGAACGCGGTCTCCACGCCGGCGACACCGCGCTCCACCTTGAAGCCCTGCGCGTCGAGGAACTCGGTGAGCCACGCGGCGGCCTTCACCTCTTGGTAGCCGAGCTCCGGGTGGTCGTGGATGCTGTGCGAGAGTCGCTCGAGCTCGTCACCGAGGCGGTCCACCGCCCCAGCGATCATCTCCTTGAGTGGGTTCATGGTGGTCTCCTGGTCGTGATGTTTCGGGGCCGACGGCGCCCCACACTATACCACCGCCCCGGTGTGGTAGGATTCGCCGCGTGAAGCGTCGGGTCGAGCTCGGGGTCGCGATCCCCCAGACCCTCGTGGAGGGCGCGTTCGACGTGCGTCGCATCCGCGAGTTCCTGGCGCGCGCCGAGGCGCTCGGCTTTCAGAGTGCCTGGGTCGTCGAGCAGATCCTGGGCTCGATCCGGAGCCTCGAGCCGGTCGTGCTCCTCACGTACGCGGCGGCGTGCACGGAGCGGCTGCGGCTCGGCACCGCGGTCCTGCTCACCGCGCTGCGAAGCCCGGTCCACCTCGCCAAGAGCCTGGCGACGCTCGATCACCTGAGCGGCGGGCGGCTCACGGTCGGCGTCGGGCTCGGCGGCAACCCGCGCGTCTACCCCGCGTTCGGTCTCCACGCGGTGCGCCGGGCGGCGCGCTTCGCGGAAGGGCTCACGCTCATGAAGCGCCTGTGGACCGAGGCGCGCGTCACCTTCGAGGGCGAGTTCTTCAAGCTCCAGAACGGGTCGATGGAGCCGAAGCCTCTGCAGAAGCCCCACCCGCCCCTCTGGTTCGGCGGCCATCACCCGGACGCCCTCCGGCGCGCCGTGAAGCTCGGCGACGGCTTCATCGGCGCGGGCTCCGTCTCGACGGCGACGTTTCTCGACGAGGTCAAGCTCCTGCGTGGCCTCCTCGCGGAGGCCGGGCGCGATCCCGCGACGTTTCCGCTCGGCAAGCGGGTCTACATCGCCGTCGACCGCGACCGCGCACGGGCGGGGCGACGGCTCGCCGAGTGGTTCGGCGCCTTCTATGGCAAGCCCGAGCTCGCCGCGGAGGTTTCGGTGTGGGGTGACCCCGGGGAGTGCGTCGACCGCCTCTCCGAGATCACCGCAGCGGGCGTGGGCTTCCTCATGCTCAACCCCGTCTTCGACGAGTTGCAGCACCTCGAGCAGTTCGCGTCACAGATCGCACCGAAGCTCTAGCGTGCGCGAGCGGAGGGCCGGCACGATGGACGAGAAGCGGTTGCAGACCCTGCTCTGGATCGGCTCGGCGATTCTCATCGCCATGCTCATCGGGTCCTTCACCACCGTGATCCGCGCGGCCCTCAGCGCCGCCCCGTCGTGAGACCCGGCCCGCGCTGACCCGGGGGCCGACTCACGGCCGAAAGGAGACTCGCATGCCCGTCGTCAACCCGATCCCGAAAGAGAAGGCCGCGGATGCCGCGAAGCCGATCTACGACGACCTGACGAAGCGCTTCGGGCGCATGCCGAACATCTTCGCTGTGATGGCCCACCGCCCGGCCGCGCTCAAGACCTTCCTCGCGTTCTACGCGTCCGTCATGAGCGAGGGCACGGTGGAGCCGAAGTACAAGGAGCTGGCGTACCTGAAGACCTCACTGCTCAACGGGTGCGAGTACTGAACCCGCGCCCACACCGCTTCGGCGAAGCGGATCGGCATCACCGACGAGCAGATCCGGGCGCTGACGTTCTACGAGAAGAGCCCGCTCTTCGACGAGAAGGAGAAGGCCGTGCTCCTCTACGCCGAGCGGCTGACGCGGGCCGCGGGCGCCGGGCTCCGCGACGGCGCGCTCGACGAGTTCAAGCGGCATTTCGGTGAGGACCAGGTGGTCGAGCTGGCCCTGGTCGTGAGCGTGGCGAACTTCACGAATCGGTTCAACAACGGCCTCCGGGTCGAGCCCGATCTCGGCTGACCGGCCGGCGCGGGCGCCTACAGCCTGAGCATCTTCCTCACGCCCTCGCCGATGAGTACGTTGATCACCGGCTTCGCGAGCTCCCATACTCTTGGCGCGACCGCTCGGAGCCTGTCCCATCCCGCGGCCGTCTTCGTGTCGTCTGGCGCCAGCTCAGCGATGCGATCGAGCGCCTCCTGAAGTTCACGTCGCTTCGCGGGTTCGAGATCCGTGGCCTGAACGCAGGCCTTGAGCCATTGGATCAGCTCCGTCCGCGACAGCCACGGGGCAGGATTGCCACACTGAGCACAGAAATCGGTGCCCTTCTCTCCTCGCGGGTCCCGGGTGCGAGACCACTCACTTCCGCAGGCCGGGCAGTCGGAGAACATCCTCGCTCCGTGGTCGCCACAGAAGGGTCCGACTGGATCATTGACAGCGTGGCCGCTTGCGGGACAGATGAGTATCCTACGTCGTTCTCTGTGGCTCATCAGGTGAACCAGCCTGTTCGCTCGATCTCCTCCCCGAAAACTACTCAGGAGGCGCCCTCGAGCGTCCAGTGGAGGAGACCAGCCCCACGGGCTGAAAACTGCCGCACCGCAGCATCGGGCTTCTTGCGTGCGGACGATAAACGCCCTACTGTTCTGAGCTTACACCCCCCGACGTCGGTCAGCCTCGGGTGGCGCTCGTTGGTGTACGCTGAGTACCCGTCGCGCCCGTAGCTCAGTTGGACAGAGCGTCGGACTTCGAATCCGAAGGTCGCAGGTTCGATCCCTGCCGGGCGCACCAACAAGAACAGCTACTTCGAGAGACGCTCCATCTCGCTCGCCACCTCTTGCGTTGAGTCTTGCGTTGAGTAGTGGGCAGGAAGGACGGCGTCAAGACGGGCGACAGCGCTACGGAGATGCTCAGGGGCGAGATGCCCGTACCGCAGCGCCATCGCGAGCGAGTGGTGCCCGAGGAGGTCTTTGACCTCCTGCAGGGTGGCGCCGCGCTGAACTGCCCATGACGCGAACGTATGTCGACTCCTGGAATGTTGCCAGCTGCGAATCAAGGACGTCGACTTCGCGGCGAACCAGATCACGATCCGCGACGGCAAGGGCGGCAAGGACCGGATGACGATGTTGCCGGGCACTGTCAAGGCCGATCTCGCGAAGCACGCCGAACGGGTGCGAGCACTCCATCAACGCGACCTCCGCCAGGGCGCAGGGTGGGTCGAGCTGCCGTGGGCGCTCGCTCGGAAGTACCCCAACGCGGGGCGCGAATGGGCCTGGCAATGGGTGTTCCCGGCGACGCGATTCTACGTCGACCGAGCCACGGGTCAACGCCGCCGCCATCATCTGCACGAGTCGGTCATCCAGCGTGCCGTCCGAGAGGCCGTGCTTAAGACCGGCCTTGCCAAGAAGGCGACGTGCCACACGTTCCGGCACTCGTTTGCGACGCACCTTCTGGAGGACGGTCATGACATCCGCACCATTCAGGAACTGCTTGGCCACCGGGATGTGAGCACGACGATGATCTACACCCACGTCCTGAACCGTGGCCCGGCGGCCGTGCGGAGCCCGGCGGACCGCATGTTCCCGTCATGACACAACCGGCGCTACACCGCGGCGCCACGCAAGATAGCACAGGCGCCGCGGCTGGTCGCATTGCGGTCCTGCCCCGCGATTTCCAAGCCAAATCGGGCGTATTCGATTCAATGGACGCCGGGCGCTACACTGCACCCCGCGCAGCGTTCATCGTGTTACGTGGTTCAAAATAGATAAGGTTAGACAGATAGGGACAAGATGGCTGACGCTCGACAGGTCATCGGAAAAGCCGTGCTCCGATCATCCTGCGCAGTGTCTCTGGCCGCGCCGATATTCTTCGCATGGGCGTCAACGATTGATCTCAGCCCTGCACGCGGACAGTTCGCGGACTGGGCGCCCGTGGCTCGTTGGTGCTTTATCCCGTTCGCCTTGTACCTGCTGGTAGCGCCGTTCATCTGGGAGTTCTCTCGACCCCTCCGTGACCGACTTGTGGCCAAGACGCAGGGCGATGAGAGGATCATTCTCCTAGTTGCAACAAGCGGTGCAACAGCGGTCATCGGCGTCACGTTCGTCATAGTGCTTTTCACCGGCGCATCCCCTACAGAAGTGCGCAGTTGGGCCGGCGTGTCGCTCCTGGTCGCCGTATTCTGGTGTTGGTGGTATCGAAATCTTCTCGCGTGAAGCCGCTGGGTTGGTACTGTCTAACAACGGCATGCACCCGACGGCCTTCGGCCGCGGGTGATACCGAGAGTTAGACGCCAAGGAGACATCATGACGGTCAAGCGTATGGACAACGTCGGCATCGTGGTAGAAGACATCGACGCCGCCATTGAGTTCTTCACCGAACTTGGCCTCGAGCTCGAGGGGCGCGCCCCAATCGAAGGAGACTGGGCAGATGGCGTCACTGGATTACGCGACATGCGCGTCGAGATTGCCATGATGCGTACGCCGGACGGTCACAGCCGGCTCGAGATGTCCCGATTCCTCGCGCCGCCTGTGGTCGCCGATCACCGCAGCGCCCCGGTGAACGCTCTCGGTTACCTACGCGTCATGTTCACCGTGGAGGACATCGACGATACGCTCGCCCGGCTCGACAAACGCGGCGCGGAGCTCGTCGGCGAAGTGGTCCAGTACGAAGACACGTATCGGCTCTGCTACATCCGGGGCCCCGAAGGAATTCTCATCGGGCTGCCCAAGAGCTCGGGCAGCAGACTTCCCGATGAGCACATGTGACAGGTACAGACCTGAAGGGGTGCGTACTCGCGGTGGCTAGTTGCCGTTTGAGGGCGTCTAACAAATCGCTCAAGCCGACCCCTCCGGCCTTCGGCCTCCGGGGCGGCTTAGCTCAACCGTTAGACCACAAGAGAACATAATGTCGGTCAGAGCGTTCTATGACGACTTGGCGCCGCGGTATCACCTCGTCTACGAAGACTGGGAGACGAGCGTCGCGCGGCAGGGTGGGGCGCTGGCATCGCTCATCGCGGAACACTGGGGAGTGAACGCGCACGCGGTGTTGGACGCTGCGCTGGGTATCGGCACCCAAGCGCTCGGCCTTCTCGCAAGGGGCTTCCGTGTCACAGGCTCGGATCTCTCCATCGGTGCTGTCACCCGGGCGCGACGCGAAGCGGTAGTGCGGCGCTTGCCGCTCGTTTCTCTGGTCGCCGACTTCCGGGCGCTCCCCGTACGGTCGGCGGCCTTCGATGTCGTGCTCCTCTGCGACAACTCCCTTCCCCATCTTGATAGCGAGGCGGACATCCAAGAGGCCCTTGCTGAGTGCTTACGCTGCGTTCGTCGAGGTGGTGGCTGCTTGATTTCGATGCGCGACTACGAATCCCCGCCGCCCACCGGAACGGTCGAGGTCCGACCGTATGGCGAGCGTCTCTGGGCTGGTCGCCGCTATCATCTGCGTCAGGTGTGGACGTGGCGCGGGCCGCGATACGACCTGTCATTCG
>QHSX01000091.1 GCA_003221695.1 Candidatus Rokuibacteriota bacterium | reverse complement strand
CTCGTGATGTCGGTCCCCGGCATGGCGGCGCACGTCACCCACCCCGAGCCCTAGCGCTCGGGCGGGACGACGGGCAGCAGGACGTGCGACGGTCGCCCGGGCCCCGAATGGAGCGTGACCGTCTTCGCGAAGACCTCGGGCGGCCGGTCCCGCGGGTCGTTGTGCTGGAAGGGACCGACGCCCGTGAAGACCGCGCCGAGGGTCCCGAGGCCCGCGCCGGGACCGCCCGGGTACTCGTAATCGCGCCCGCGCACGGTGAGCGCGATCCGGAAGCCCGCCGGCACCACGATGGAGGTCGGCCAGACCTCGACGTCGAGCTCGTACACCTGCCCCGGCGTGAGCGGCTGCCTCTCGTCGTGGGTGTGATACGGGCGGTAGGGCAGCGTCAGCTTGGGGTCGAGCTTCCTGTGCGAGGCGCGGAGCCACCCCTGCGCGATCGGTGTGTGGGGATCGAGCGCCCCCTGGAAGGTGACCTCCTTCAGATCCGGCGCGAACACGCGGACCACCAGGAAGAGGTCGGCGTCCGTGGTCTCGGAGGCGACCCAGAGCTTGGCCGCGATGGGCCCGGTGATCTCCGTCTCCGCGTCGAGGGGCCGCGTCAGGAACGTGACCCCATCGCCGAAGCCGGCGTAGCTCACGCTCCCGTCCCGGGCGGGCGGCTCCGGGCCAAGGCTCGCCGCGGCCGGGTTCAGGTAGAGCTTCGTCCAGCGCGTGCGGCCGAGCGGCCACTCGCGCTCGTGCCGCTCGACGAAGCGCTCCCCCGGATGGCGCACCTGGAGGAGGACCGACGGCTGCGTCGTCCACCCGGTGGCCTCGCCCTTGAGGAAGTGGCCGAAGAAGCGCTTCTGCAGACCCACCCCATAGTCCGTGTAGAAGTGCGTCCAGTGCTCGAGGCCGTGCACCTCGAGCCACTTCTCGGGCGACGCGGCGTGCACAAACCCTTCAAAATTGCCGCGAGGGTGCAGCCCCTGCCCGCCCCAGTTCGCAGCCGACAGCAGGGGGACGATGACCTTCGACCAGTCGGGCATGCGCGAGCGCCAGTAGTCGGCGCTGGCGAGCGGGTGCGTCCAGCAGTCCTCGTAGAAGTCGCGGCGGTTGGCGCCGAGCTCCTCCTCACCGAGCGTCAGGGGCCCTGACACCCAGTCGCCGGTCATCCGGCTCCGGTAACCCCGCGCGCCGCGGCCGTGCTGCACCCTGACGACCTGCGAGGGGAACCAGGCCCTCCCGAAGGTGCACAGGATGCCACCATGGTGGCTGAGATCGCGGTAGTAGTCGGCGGCGCCCTCCCAGACGCAGATCGCGGCCAGATGCGGCGGCTGGAGCGCCGCCACCTGCCACTGGTTCATCGCGTAGTAGGAGATGCCCGAGAGGCCGATCTTGCCGCTGCTCCAGGGCTGCCACGCCGCCCACTCGATGCAGGCGTAGAGGTCCTTTGCCTCGCGGGCCGACCAGAGGTCGAGGAAGCCGGGCGAGCGGCCCGCGCCGCGGGAGTCCACGCGGACGCAGGCGTAGCCGTCCGGTACCCACTTCTCGGGATCGACCACCTCCCAGTTCTGGTACTTGTTCGTGGAGCCTGCCTCGACGTCGGGGTGTTGAGCTATCATCCGGCGCCACTGATCGGTATAGAGGTCCTCGAAGGAGAGCCACTTGCCGTACGGGCCGTAGGTCAGGATGACGGGATGCTTGCCGTCACGGATCGGCCGGTAGACGTCAGCGCGCAGGACGAGGCCGTCGTCCATCGGGATGGGAACGTCCCAGTCGATGCGCATTCCGTCACGCGTCGTCGGATCGCCCACGTCGGCTCCTCCCCCGGACCAGACTCTCCGTCCCCGCGGGTCCGGGTTCCTCCCGCGGCGGCCCGCCCCCCGGCGCCCCCGCCGGGCGTCCGGCCGGCGGGCGCGATTGTGCCATGCGCGTCGAGCTTGGCGGAAGCGGGGGTGTCGTCCGAGAATAGTGAGAGATGGGCCGGACAAAGAGCCACAAGAAGAACATCGCCTGCCTGGAATCGCTCTGGGACGGTAACATCGAGAGCCGCCTGAGCGTCGTCCCCCTCCTCGAGCTCGCGTCGAGGATCGACGAGATCCGGTTCAGCTACCTGACCTGCAATACCGAAGACGAGCTCGAGCACAACCTCGAGAAGCTCAAGAACAAGCGCGGCTACGGCATCCTCTACCTGGCATGCCACGGGAAGCCCGGAGAGCTCGTCCTCGACGAATCATCGGTCGACATCCAGAAGCTCGCCGGCTTCATGGGCGATGGGTTCACGAACTGGGTGATCCACTTCGGGAGCTGCTCGACGATCAAGATCGAGCACGCCAGGCTCTCTCGATTCATCGCCGCGACCCAGGTGTCGATGATCCTCGGCTACCGGCAGGACGTCGCCTGGATCGACAGCGCCGCGATCGACCTGCTGCTCTTCGATGGGCTCCAGGACTACAAGGACATGCACCGATTCTGGGGCCACTTCAAGCGTCG
This sequence comes from Candidatus Rokuibacteriota bacterium, assembly GCA_003221695.1. Taxonomy (GTDB): domain Bacteria; phylum Methylomirabilota; class Methylomirabilia; order Rokubacteriales; family CSP1-6; genus 20CM-2-70-11. The sequence goes on along the minus strand of QHSX01000091.1, from coordinate 21,650 downwards.
CTACGCGGACCTGATCTCGGTCACCGGTCTACGGGCCATTCTTCGTTGACCCTTACTGAGCCTTCAGGCGCATGTCCTCGTAGGATGGGAAGAAGTTCATCGGGACCAGGTTGATCGCGTGCTCGGCCATTCGCGGCCCGACCCCCATCAGGGCGCGAAAGTCCATGACCGGCGCGAACATCACCCGGTCGATCGTGAGCTGCTGGATGCGATGGAGCAGGGCCTCGCGTTTGGCGGGATCCCGCTCCCGCCCTTGCTGCAGGAACAACTCGTCGATGTCGGGATATCCCCCGTACGCGTAGCCCCCCTTGGAGTACATGAACGCCTCGACACGACTGGCCGCGTTACCCGCGTTCCCGACGGCGGTGAGGAAGAGCCCGCGGAGCTTCTTCTCCCGCCAGGCGGCGTAAAACGCCGCACGCTCCAGCGGCCGCATCCGCACCCGGATCCCGACCGCGTTCAGATAGTTCACCGAGGCCTCCGCCGTCGTGAAGAACGGGGGGATCGGCACCAGCTCTCCCGCGTCGAAGCCCCGGGGATAGCCGGCCTCGGCGAGGAGCTGCCTCGCCTTGTGCGGGTCGTAGGGTAGAGGCTCGGCCTGCAGGGCATAGTCCATGACCCGGGGGACGATGACCCCGGCCGGCGGGCAATAGCCGAGACAGGCGGCTTCGTTGATGGCCTTGCGATCCAGCGCGTAATTGACCGCCAGCCGCAGGCGCTTGTCGTGCCACGGCGACTTGGGATCCCACTGGTCGGCGAATTCGATCCAGAAGATGGACGCGTGCCGCGTCGCGACCAGCGTCAGGCGCGGATCCCGCTTCACGTCCTCGGCCTCGGGGCCGTCGAGGACATAGGCGATGTCCGCTTCCCCGCTCTTCAGCATCGCGACGCGCGTGGTTCCTTCGGGGACGCTCTTCATGATCAGCCGCTTGACGTTGGGGACCCGCCGCCAATGTCCCCCATAAGCTTCCAGCACCACCTCCACGCCCGGCGTATGGCTCACGAACTTGTAGGGGCCCGCGCCGATCGGGTGCTTCCTGAAGCCGTCGTCCCCGACCTGCTCGAGGTATCGCTTGGGAACGACGATTCCGGCGGCGGTGGCCGTGGTCCCGTAGAAGGTCATGAAGTCGGGCCACGGCTCCCTCAGATGGAAGCGCACCACGAGGGCGTCGACGACCTCCACGCGCTGGACGCGCGCTCCGAGCTCCTTGGCCCCCGTCCCCTTGTAGCGCTCGAAGCTGAATCGCACGTCGTCCGCGGTGACGGGGTCCCCGTTGTGGAACTTGAGCCCGCGGCGCAGCTTGAACTCGTAGGTGAGCCCATCGGGGCTCTCCGTCCACGACTCTGCCAGGCTCGGGCCCATCTTTTGCCCCGGCAGCGGGCGCACCAGAGCGTCGTGGATCGCGTAGAGCATTCCGAAGGGCGTGATCTGGGGCGGGGCGGTGGACGGGTCGAACCAGCTCGGAGCGATGGTGACGTGCCAGGCCATGACCGCCGCTCCGGTCGGCATCGGCTGCCCCTCGGCGGGCCTGGTCGTTCCCACAGCCAGCACGGTAGCGGCGGCGACCAGCGACACGACGATGCGACGATGTGATGGATTCATGTCAACTCCCCACACGCGCCGCGCGGCCGGTCTCGATCGACTCGACGATCGCCTCCAGCACGGCGATGTTGGCCGTCGCCTCCTCGCCGCCGACCTCCGGCTTCGCCCCCTCTCGCGCGCAGCGCGCGAATTCCGCGAGCTCCTCGACGACCGCATCCACCGGCGTGAGCGACACCCCCGTCCGCTCCGGCACGCCGCGGCGGGCCAGGAAGAGACGCGAGCCGTCCGCCTCGCTCCACGCCTGGGCCTCGGTGCCGTGGAGCGCGATGACCGCCGTCCGGTTCGCGTGGACCCACGAGGTGCCGAGGTAGCCGAGGGTGCCCGACGCGAACTCGAAGAGGATGGACGTCGCATCGTCGATCGGCACGGAGGTGAGGGCCACGCGACGCGAGAAGGCCGTCGCTCGGGCGATCGGGCCCAGGAGGTACTGGAACGTGTCCACATGGTGGATGCCCAGGTTGGTCATGGCGCCGCCCGGCGTTTCGGCGCGGTCGGTGCGCCACATGCCTGGCGCGAGGTTGAAGCCGATGTCCGCGGAGAAGTTGCCCTCGATCTGAGCGACCCGACCCAGGGCCCCCGCGTCGACGAGGCCCTTGAGGGCGCGGCTCGCCGCTTGCCGGCGCCGCTGGTGGCCGACGGCGAGGACGACGCCTGCCCGCCGGCACGCCTGCGTCGCGCGTCGCCCGTCCGCGACCGTCAGGGTGAAGGGCTTCTCCACGAACACGTGTTTGCCGTGCCGGGCCGCGGCCACGACCTGCTCGGCGTGCAGCGAGTGGGGCGTCGTGATGAGCACGCCTTCCACCTCAGGGTCGGCCAGGACGGCCTCGTAGTCTGGGAGGTCGCGGCAGCCGTAGGCCTTCGCGAAGGTCGCGCGGTTCTCCTGGGATCGGCCGGTACAGGCGACGATCCGGATGTCACTCCCCCGCGCCGCCGCGTCGGCGAGCACGCGGCCCCACCACCCGACGCCCACCGCGGCCACTCGCACCGGGGTCACACGGTCTCCACTTTTCACGTACTCGCCTCGTCGTCAGCTCGAGCTTAGGGGCCGACCAGCGCGACGTTACTTGAGCGTCGGATCAGGCGCAAGTCGGGCGAAGAGGGTTCCGGAAGACGCCCACGATCGGACCACTGAGTCGTAACGTGCCCCCAGCACCTCCGATGCCCACCGGCAGCAGATTCCTGGCGGTCCAGGTTATCGATCACTTCCGGGGAACGACGATGTGGCGCGGTGCTTGCTCGAAAGGTATCAGACACGACCTCTTTCCGATAAAGGCAAACCAGTCGTGAGGCTGGGACGCAAAGCCACGGGTCAGGCAATTGGGTCTGACAGCCGGGCTACCGAAGAAGGAGAGGCAGGGCCCCGTCCCTTCCTCCGGTGAGAGGTAGGTTTTCACACAGGAGGAGGACGAGTATGAGGGTTCACCCCGCATCGATCGCAGCGCCCCTCGCCAGGAGCAGGAGCCAGCGCGGCTTCACCCTCGTCGAGCTCATGATCGTCGTGGCGATCATCGGCATCCTGGCGGCCATCGCCATCCCGCTCTACGCCAACGTCCAGAGACGGGCCCGCATCGCCAAGGCCCAGGCTGACGCGCGCTCTATCGCGTCGGCGATCTCCATCTACTCGGCGCACATGGGCACGATCCCCGGCGCCCAGTCTCAGCTCACGATCCAGATCGCCAACGCTCAGAACGAGACGGCGGGGCCGTTCCTGGCCCGTATGCCGCTGCCTCCGGGTACCGCAGCGGGCTGGCCCGCGAACTACGCGATCGCCCTCGACAGCGTCATCGGAACGTTCCAGATCTCGGCTGCCGGCGACAGCGCGACGGTGCTCTTGCCGTAGTGGCGCGTCCCTTGTCGACGGGAGACGCGGGGGAGGAGCTTCCCTCCCCGCGTCTTCTTGTTCCAACTCTCCAGTTATGCCGGCTGCTTCAGGCCGACGACCGCATAGGCAGCGATCGGACGATGGAACCCCTTGAGCTGTAGCGGACCGACCTCCTTGGCTTCCGCCAGGTCGGCCACGGCGGCGAAGATGCGCTGGCTGACCAGGATCTGATCCGGCGACGCCTCGCTGCACAGACGAGCGGCAAGGTTGGTCACGCTGCCGATGGCGGCGTAGTCCCACCGCCCCTCGAAGCCGATCGCGCCGATCGTCGCGTAGCCCTTCGCGATCCCCACGCTGAAGTCGAGCTCGTGACCCCGCCGGCGCCATTCGCCACTGAGCGCCCGAACCCGGGCGCGCATGGCGTCCGCCATGCGAACCGATCGTTCCTCGGGGTTCGCGACGGGCACCGGGTCGTTGAAGAAGATCATCATGCCGTCGCCCGTGAACCGCTCGAGCGTGCCTTCGTGCTCCAGGATGAGGCGCCCCATCTCGGCGTGGTAGGCGCCGAGCACGTCCGAGACCTCCTCGGGCTCGGCCGTTTCCGCGAAGGCGGTGAAGCCGCGCAGATCGAGAAAGACCACGCTGATCTCGCGTCGGTGCGGTCGAAGCGGATCCGCGGCGCCGCCGGTGACGATAGCGTCCGCGAGCTGCGGCGAGAAGAACCGCTTGAGCCGGCTCACCTGCTCCAGCTCGGCCACCTGCTCGGCCACGCGCCGCTCGAGCGTCGTATTCCAGCGGGCGATCTCCTCCGCCTGCGCGGTGACCGTGTCGTGGAGGGCCTTGATCCGGAGCATCGACCGGACCCGCGCGCCAAGGGCGGCATGGTCGACCGGCTTGGCGAGATGCTCGTCCGCGCCGGCCTCGAGCCCCGCGACGACGTCCCTGGCGTCCGTCATCGCGGTCACGATGATGATCGGCGTGAAGGGGAAGTCCGGCATCGCCTTCAGCCGGCGGCAGACCTCGATGCCGTCGATCTTCGGCATCATGACGTCGAGGAGAATCAGGTCGGGCCCCGTCTCGCGCGCGACCGCGAGCCCCTCCTCGCCGTCCCCGGCGGTGACGACGTCGTAGCCGTCACCCGCGAGGCGCGCGCGCAGGATCCGGACGTTGGTGGGATTGTCGTCGACGATCAGGATGCGCGCCGGAGTCCTCACCTGGATACCTAGCGGCTGACGACGATCTTCTTCGAGCTCTCCCACGCCGCCGAGTGCGTGGGCTCGGCCACCGCGCGCAGCACGCCGCCCTCGTCGAGCGCGATGGTGAAGACGGCTTTCGGGTAGGAGAACACGGGGTGCAGGTAGACGCGTGCGATCTCCGCGCTGTCCTTGTAGAGCGCGATGTAGCGGACGAAGTGCTCCGACAGCGACGGGTGGGTGGACCCCGCGCCCACCGTCACCGTGACCTCGAACCACTGTCCGCGCTTCACCGAGTCGGGCGCCTCGATCTTGGGCGTGTGCTTCTCGTCGTATGACCGGCGCACCTCCCGGAACTCCGGCGTGAACTGCTCGGCCTGCCCCTCTGCTCCCACCCGGGCAGTGGTGGGGACCAGGGCGAGCACGGCCAGGACGACGACGACACCCGATGTCTTTCCGTACCTCATCGCGTTCTCTCCTCCTTCAGTTCTCGGGCAGCAGCTTGCGGATCAGCGTCAGCAGGTCCCGCGGGCTGTACGGCTTGGCCAGGTACGCCGAGGCGCCAGCGTCCATGGCACGCCGGTCGTCGCCGCTCAGCGCGAACGACGTCACGACCACGAGCGGAATATGCGCCGTGCGGGGATCGGCCCGGAGCCTGCGGGTGGCGTCGAGCCCCGACAGCTTCGGCAACTGGACATCCATGAGGATGAGGTCGGGCAGCTCGCGCTGCGCCATGGCGACCCCCTCCTCGCCATCCGCCGCCTCCAGCAGCCGGTAGGACGTCCGGCTCAGCAGTTGCCTGACGATCTTCCGGTTGTACTCGTTGTCCTCGACGTAGAGCACCGTCCGCTCGTTCATCCGCGCCCTCCGTCCGCGTGCAGGGGCACCGTGAAGAAAAAGGTCGACCCCTTGCCCAGCTCGCTTTCCACCCAGATGCGCCCGCCGTGCAGCTCGACCAGACGCTTCGTGATGCTGAGTCCGAGCCCGGTGCCTCCGTACTCCCGGGTGATCGCGGCGTCGACCTGGCGAAATTCCGCGAAGACGTTCTCGACCTCATCCTTGGGGATGCCGATCCCGGTATCGCTGACGCGGTACACCAGCGACTCACCGTCGAGGCGCACGTCGATGTCCACGCGCCCCTGTCGAGTGAACTTCAGTGCGTTGCCGGCGAGGTTCATGAGGCACTGCGTGAGTCGTCGGCCGTCACCCCGGGCCGGCGGGATATCGGGTGACACCGTCGCGGCGAACGCCAGCCCCTTTTCGAGGGCCAGCGATCGCAGGGACGTGTGGACGACGTCGACGATCTCCTGCACCGAGTACTCGCCACCGCCCAGCTCGAGTCGTCCCGCCTCGATCTTCGACAGGTCGAGCACGTCGTTGATGAGCCGGAGGAGGTGGCGACCGTTCGTCTGGATGTCGGTGAGCGGCTCGCGCAGCGTCGGCGGGACCTGGCCGTACAACTCGTCGAGCATGAGCTCGGTGAAGCCGAGGATGGCGTTGAGCGGCGTGCGCAGCTCGTGGCTCATGTTCGCGAGGAACTCCGACTTGGCCCGACTCGCCTGCGACAGGCGGTCGTTGAGGCGATGGAGCTCCTCCGCCGCCACCCGCCGCTCCTCGTCGAGCCGGTGGAGCTCGCGACTCATCCGATTCATGTGCTCGGCGAGCGCGCCGAAGTCGTCGCGGTTCGGCACGACGATCGTCCCGCCGAACCTTCCCTCGGCCACCTCGCTCAGGAAGTCGTGGGCGGCGCGCACCGGCAGGATGAACGACCACGAGATCACGAAGCCCCCGAGCAAGGCCAACACGATCGAGACGGCGGCGAACCCGGCCATCACGCGCAGCGAGCGACGGTTGGCGGCGTCGATGCCGCGCCGGAGGCTGGCCATCCGCGCCTCCTCGGCGGCCACGAGCCGGCCCACGAGCCCTTCGATCCGCCGGTAGATCGGCTCCTCCCGTGTCCGCAGCGCCGTCATCGCGTCCGCAATGCGTCCGTCCCGGAGGGCGTTCGCGATGTCGGCCACGACCGCCATGGCGTCGTCCTGCGCCCCGCGAATGTCCTGGATGAGCGCGCGCTCCTCGGCCGGCGCGGCGGTCTCGAGGCGGGCGAGCGTGTCGTTGAACCGGTTGTTCTCGCGCAGGATCCGACCCACGGTGTCGTCGTCCTGGGCGATGAGTGCCATCGCGGTGAAGTGCATCTGCATCGCCAGCGCGTGCTCGATCTGCCGCGACCAGCCCACGCGCTCGTGGGCCTGGTCGAGGAGGTTCGTCTGGCGCGAGGTGCTGGCAACGGTCTGGAAGCTCACCACGCCCATCGCGATGAAGAGGAGGGTGATGAGGAGGAAGGCCGCGAGGAGCTTGACGTGGACGGACGCCCGCACCCGCGCCACGGCCCGCACGAGGGCGCCGATCGGCGACGACAGCAACGTCGCCACCAGCGGTGGCATTCGCTCCAGGGCCGACGCGCGGTCCATGGCGCCCTCCCCCGCGCGGCTAGCGGGCGGTCATCTCCACCGTCACGGTGGTCGGGTCTTGGTCACCCACGATGATCTCTCTCGAGACCGTGCCGAGCCGCTCGTGCCATACCCGGACCGTGTAGCGCCCGGGTGGGAGGCCCGTCAGCGCGAACTGGCCGCCGGCGTCGGTGACCGCGTAGAAGGGATGCTCCGCCACGACGACCCAGCCGCGCATCCAGGAGTGGAGGTCGCAGCTCACGCGGATGATCTCCGGATGCGCGAACGTGATGGGGATCGTCCGTCCCTTGGGCTGTGTGCGATTGAACGGCGGGTTCGCGTTCGGGATGCTGTGAAGGTTGTGCAGGAGGCGGTCGCTGTTCAGAAAGTCGATCCGCCCGCCGGCCGCCACGACGACGACACGCGGCGTGAACGTGCATTCCCGCTGGTCCACCGCGATCACGGGCGGGGGCGTCGCGGCCGGCGAGGCCGGTGGTGGATTCACGAGCCAGACGACCGCGTTGCGAATCCCCCCCTGCGGCGACAGGACCAGATCCTCGGCGTTCTTCTCCTTGCCGCACACGTACTGGTCGATCGTCACCGTGATCTTTCGGGCCTCGGGCGCCGGTCCCTTCAACACAGCGGTGCCCTTGATGGTCCCACCCGACGCCGCGCGCACCGTCGCCAAACCGGCTACGAGCGTCACGATAGCCGCGCCGACCGTGCCGGCCCGAAAGAAGAATGCCATATGGCCCTGAGGTGCCGACCTTAACCGCGGGCACCCTACCGCGCAAGCCGAAAAGCTTTTCACACCCCGACCGCGACATCGAGACGATGCCGCGGTGCGACGTAGAGGCTCGGCGCGCGGCGGTCGCGAACGCCCTGGGGTCGCGGTAGGATGCTTTATCATGACCGAGCGCAAGCCTCCCGGGGTCAGTTGGGAATCGTGGTTCGAGGAGCAGATTCGTCAGGCGCAGGAAGCCGGCGCGTTCGAAAATCTCCCCGGCGCGGGGAAGCCGTTGCCCGACCTCGAGGCGGCGTATGACCCAGACTGGTGGGTCAAGAAGCTCGTTCGAGTCCTCGCCCTCAACGCCGAGATCGCGAAGGTGAACGCGCGGGCGGCCGAAGGCCCGGCCACCCGGCTGGGACTCCTGGACATCGAAGGCATCGTGGAGGACTGGCGTGCCCGGTCCTCACGGTCCGCGTGATCGCGAGCGTCCTCGCCCAGGGGAGCCCTGATGCGCTATGGCAACGAGGCGGACGAGACGGGCGAACGTGGGCGCTCGCAGTTGTTGGAGAAGCTTCTCGTGCCGGTGGCGATCGCGGGGCACGTGCTCTTCTATGACGTCCTGCCGGCCGTCCTGGCGTGGGTGGTAGGCTCGACCGCCGGTCTCGATTTGTTCTCGGCCTTCGACAACCCCTCGCTGCGGCGTCTGGCCGGGCTGAGCTTGTTTCTGAGCGTCGTGGCCGCGATCATTACGACGGAAAGTGTCACGCGACTCGCTCGGCCGTTCAGCGTCGGACAGTTCCTCACGACCGTGGTGCTGTTCGGAGCGGCGCTCTTCCCTACGCTGGCGGAGTGGCATCGAGTGCGTCTCGGTCTGACGCCGGAGCAATTCGCGTTGCTGCAGGCGTACTGCTACTTGGCCCTGAAGCTCATGGTGGGCATCCTCGTTGGCGCGACCGTGAGCTGGATTCTGCTGGCGCGTCACACGCCTCTGTTACCCCCGCCGAGACCCCAGCTCACGCGCAAGTGACCGCGGTGATAGACTGCCCGCGATGAGCGCGGGGCTCCGCGAGTTTCTCCGGCAGCTCGAGGATGCGGACGAGCTCCGACGTCTCCCGAAGGCCGTCGATCCCCGGCATCTGTCCGCACTGATGGCGCAAGCGCCTCAGGCGACGTTCTTCGAGCAGGTCACGGGCTACCCCGAGTGGCGGGCCGTCGGGGCCTTGCTCTCCACGCGGCGTCGACTGGCCCTCGCCATGGGCTGTCCCGAGCACGCCATCGCCACGCGTTTCGAGGAGGGCATCCGCCGGCCGATCGAGGCCTGCCGCGTCGTGCGCGCGCCGTGCCAGGAGGTGGTCTGGACGGGCGAGGAGGCGGACCTCACGCGGCTTCCGATCCCGATGATGCACGTCAAGGACGGCGGGCCCTACATCTCCGGCACGCTCGTCGTCGCGAGGGATCCCGAGTACGGTCGCAACGTCGGCTCGTACCGGATGATGTACCGCACGCCGCACGAGACCGGCATCGACCTCGTCTCATCGTCCGACATGCGAGTCTACTACCAGCGCGCGCTCGACCAGGGGCGGCCCCTCGAGATCGCCGTCGCTGTCGGCGTGCACCCGTTCGAGCTCCTGGCGGCCTCGTACAAGGCCCCGATCACCGTGGACGAGTTCGCGATCGCCGGCGGCCTCCATGGCGCGCCGGTGGAGCTGGTGAGCTGCCGGACGGTGGATCTCGAGGTGCCCGCCGAGGCCGAGCTGGTCCTCGAGGGCGAGCTACTCCCGATCGGTTGGACGGCCGACGAGGGGCCGTTCGGGGAGTTCAGCCACATCACCGGCGAGGTCAAGTGGAACCCGATCTTCCGCGTTCGGGCGATCACCCACCGCCGGGACCCGATCTTCTACATTCTCCAGATGCCGTGGGAGAACGACTGGCTCGCCGCGCCCGTGATCGAGGCGGCGGGGCTCCAGGCGCTGCGCGTCGCGAGCGTCGAGCCCGTCGCCATCCGGGCGCCCGTCGGCGGCTGCTGTTACTGGACCCTCGTCGCGTCGATCCGGAAGCGCCCCGGCGAGGGGAAGAACGCGTTGCTGGCGCTCCTGTCGGTCGCCGAGGTGAAGCTCGCCATCGTCACCGACGACGACATCGACATCTACAGCCCCGACGAGCTGGACTGGGCGATAACGTTTCGAGTCCAGGCCGATCAGGACGTGCTCGTGGTGCCGGGGGCTCGCGGCAAACACATCGACCCGAGCGTGCGCGCCGGCCTCCTCGGCAAGGGCGGCCTGCCGACCACCGCCAAGCTGGGCATCGACGCCACCATCCCCGAGGGCGTACCGCGCTCGCACTACGAGCGGCTTCGTTACTTCGCCAAGGACGCGGTGCGGCTCGAGGACTACCGGTGAGCCCGCTGGCGCGGTCCATCGTCGCCGACCTGCGAGAACGTCCGCGCCACTTCGCCGAGCTGGTCGAGGCGCACATGGACACGCCGTGGCGTACCTTCCTGCGCGCCTGGGGTGAGGTGCGCGCCGCCGATCTGCTCGCGCGCGACGACGCCGGTCGCTACGTCATCCGCGCGGAGGGCTCCGGCAGCGAGCCTACCGCTTCGCGTTCGCCGTTTGCACCATGAGGTCGTAGACCTCCTTCAGGCGCGGCAGCGCACCGACGACCTCGTCGCCGACGGTGGAGAGTCGTCGCATGAGCTCGGCCTGGTCGGCCGGCGAGAGCTTGATCAGCTCCCCACCCTTCTCGGTCCAGGTCTGGCGGCCCTTGTTGTTGAAGTCGACCGTCCAGTCGAAGAGCTCCTTCTGTACGGCCTCGCCCTCCTCCACGAGGACCTTCTGGAGCTCGGGCGGGAGCTTGTCGTACCAGAGCTTCGAGACCATCGCGATCGAGGTGACGATGGCGTCGTGGGTCTCGGTCACGGTCTTGAGGATGTCGTAGTACTTGAACGTCGTGAAGATGGTGATGCCGGTCCGGTTGCCGTCGATGGCGCCGCGCTGCAGGGCCGGGAACACCTCGTCGAGGGGCATCGGCGCCGCCGTGGCCCCGAGCCGGGCGAGGGCGAGCGTCTGCATCGGCGACGCGAACACACGGATCTTGAGCCCCCTGAAGTCGTCGAGCTTGCGGATCGGCTTGCGGGTCGCGTACGCGGTCGGCCCGTACACGATGAGCGAGAGGCCCTTCATGCCCTTGCCCTCGCCCAGGGCCAGCGCGGTGTCCCTGAACTTCGGGTCGCCGATCACCCGGTAGGCGTGCTCCATGTCATGGAAGATGCCCGGCGCCCCGAGCGCTTGGAAGCGGGGGTCGTGGCCGACGAGGAACTCGGGCGGCCCGATCCACGCCTCGAGCGTGCCGAGCTGGAGCCCCTCGATCATGCGTGGAATCGACCCGAGCTGGCTCGCCGGGTAGATCTCGGCTCTGATCCGCCCGCCCGACCGCTTTTCGACGCGGGCGCCCCAGCGCTTCTGCCACTCGTGCTGGACGTCGTTGATGGTAGCGTTACCGATCTTGAGCGTGTAGGTCTGCGCCGCGGCCGGCATCGCTGCCACTGCCAGCGCGACGCCGACCATTGCCGCCGTTTGGCTCCGTCGAACCCATCGTGCGAGCACCATGATCAGATCCGCCTCTCTCTGTCGGGGTTCCCAGCCATCAGTGCACGAAGCGCGTCAGATAGAGCGACAGCCACGGGACGTAGGTGATGATCGCCAGCGCCGTCACCTGGATCACGATGAACGGGACGAGCCCGCGCGCGATCCGGGTCATGGGCGCCTTGAAGAGCGCCTGGCTTACGAAAAGGTTGAGGCCGAACGGCGGGGTGAACATGCCGATCGAGAGGTTGACGGTCAGGATGATCCCGAAGTGGACGAGGTCCACCCCATTCGCCTGGGCGATGGGGACGAGCAGCGGCGTCAGGATGAGCGTCGCCGACGTCGGGTCGATCAGGCATCCCACGATCAGGAGGAAGACGTTGATCGCCACCAGCATGAGCCACGGCGAGACGTCGAGCCCCTGGATCGCGGCGACCAGCGTCCGGGGCACACCGCTGATCGTGAGCAGCCACGAGAACGCACCCGAGGCCGCCACGATGATCATGATCTGCGCCGTGAGGAACACCGATCGGACCGCGATGTCCCAGAGGCGCGCCCAGGTGACGTCGCGGTAGATGTAGCGGGTGACGACGATGCCGTACACCCCAGCGATCCCTGCCGCCTCGGTCGGTGTGCAGACCCCCGCGTAGATGCTCCCGAGGATCACCACCGGGGCCCCGAAGGCCCACGCGCCGTCGCGCGTGGCCCGCCAGAACGTCCCCGGGCGAATGCCGTCCGCCCGCTGGGGCTGCCGGCCGCGGGCGTAGAAGACGATGTAGACCGCGGTCAGGACGCCGATGAGCAGCCCGGGGAAGACGCCGCCAATGAAGAGGGCGGCGACCGACTGCTCGGCGGCGGCCCCGTAGAGGATCATGAGGATGCTGGGCGGGATGACGCTCGCGATGGCGCCCGACGAGGTCACGAGGCCGAGCGCGAACTTCTCCTCGTAGCCGTCGGCGCGGAGCGCCGGGTACATGAGCCGCCCCACGGCGGCCACCGTGGCCGGGCTCGACCCCGAAATGGCGCCGAAGAACTCGCAGCTTCCCACGGTCGCCAGGGCGAGGCTGCCGCGAAAGCCCCCGAAGACCGACTGCATCCATCGGATGAGCCGCGCCGATATGCCGCCCTGCCCCATGACCTCGCCGGCGAAGATGAAGAACGGCACGGCGAGGAGCGCGAACTTGTCGATGCTCCCGAACATGGTCTGGGGGATCACGGTGAAGGGCACGTTGACGAAGAACGCGAGCAGCACGATCACCGTGACGAGCAGGATGAGGAAGATCGGGACGCCGAGGGCGAGGAGCGTGAAGGGAAGCAGCGCGAGGGTCCACCCCACGGATCAGTCGACGTCCGGCGGCGCCGGCTCCGCGAGCACGAAGGTGCGGAAGCGCCACACCAGCACGACGACGATGATTCCGAAGCTCACCGGGAGGGCGCCATAGGGAATGACCATCGGGAGCTCCGCCACGACGCTCCGCTGTCCGGTGGACGCGAGGAGCGCGACGACCCGCGCCGACTGCACGAGCACGAAGGCGCCGGCGAGGAGAAAGGCGAAGGTGGCGGTGAGGTTCAGCCAGCGTCGCACCCGCGGCGGGGCGAGGTGGTACACGGCGTCCATCCGGAGGTGCTGGTTCTCCCAGGTCACGACCGTCGCCCCGAGCATGACGCACCAGATCATGATGAAGACCAGGACCTCCTCGGCCCAGATGATCGGTTTGAAGAAGACGTAGCGGCCGACCACGTTGGCAAAGTTGAGCGCCACGCCGGCGAAGATGAGGGCCCCGAGCACGGCGCGGATCACGTTGAGGATGGCGCGCACGGTCAGCGCCCGACCCGCTGCTCCCAGAGCACCGCCAGCGCGTCCCGGTCGATCTTGCCGTTTGCGTTCCTGGGAATGGCGTCGACGATGACGACGCCCGTCGGCACTTTGAAGGACACGAGCCTCGCGCGACAGTGCTCGAGCAGCGACGCCTCCGGGGCGTGCCGCCGCGACCGGAGGGCGACGAAGCCGACCGGCACCTCGCCGTAGATACCGTCCTTCACGCCGAGGGTCGCGGCGTCGGCCACGTCGGGGTGCTCGAGCAGGCAATTCGTGATCTCGAGCGAGGCGATGTTGATGCCGCCCTTGATGATGATGTCCTTCTTGCGCCCCGTGATGTAGACGTACCCGTCCGCGTCCCGCCGGGCGAGGTCGCCGTTCCGAAAGCCGTCCTGGGGGATCGGCACGAGCGCGTCCGGCCCCTGCCAGTACGCCGACGCCATCTGGCGGCCGCTGACCACCATCTCGCCTTCCTGCCCGGGCGGCAGCTCGCGGCCCGCGTCGTCGAGGATGCGCACGCGCATGTTGAGGGTGGGCCGGCCAATGGACCCGAGCCTGCGCTGGGCGGGATGATTGCCGCACATGAAGCCCGTCTCCGTACCGCCGGCGAGCTGGACAATTGGGATCCCGTAGGTCTTCTCGAACTCCAGGTGCTTCTCGACCGAGAGCGGTGCCGTGCTGGAGGTCATGAGGCGGAGCTTCGGCAGGTCGGCCCCCCTCACCCCCACCGGCCGCGCCAGGAGCATGTTGATCACCGTCGGGATGCCGACCGCCACGGTCACGCCGTACGCGCGCACCCAGTTGAAGAACTGCGCCTGCGAGAACTTCCGCGCCAGCACGAGGGTCGCGCCGATCTGCAGCGCGGGCCCGATCGACAGGATCTGCGGCGACGACCAGCTGAAGTGCCGGTAGTCGAGGATCGTGTCGGCGTGGGTCAGCGCGAGGCGGTCGATCGTGGACTCGCTCATGGCGTAGTACGCCTCGTGGGTCCAGATGACTCCTTTGGGCGTGTCGGTCGTGCCCGACGTGTAGTTGATGCACGACCAGTCGCTTCGCGCGGGGCGGGCCGCCACCGCCCTGTCGGAGGCGGCGCGGAGCCTGGCGAAGAGGTCGTCAGCGACCGGGGCCGGCGCGCTCCATGACCCGAACGGCACCCACGTCGCTCCGCCGGGCGCGAGTCCCCGGAGGTCGTCTCGCTCGCGGCTTCCGAAGACGAGCCGGGGCCCGACGTCGTGGAGGATCTGGCTCACGTGCTTCGCCTGTATCTCGACGTTGATCGGGTTCACGATCACGCCGGCGCGGAGCCCCCCCCAGAAGACGACCAGCGCTTCGATCGCGTTGTCGGAGAGGATGGAGATCCGGTCGCCAGGTCGGACGCCTTCACCGGTGAGGAAATTGACAAGGCGCCGGGTCACCGCCTCGAACTCGCCGAAGGTGATGCGCGACCGCTGGTCGGGGCTCTCGATGAAGACCTTGTCCCGGCGCTCGCGGGCATGCTCCTCGAGCCGCGTGTTCGGGTCGGTGTACGCCGTGGAGTCTGGGCCGCTCGCCATCGTCTCGCTACGGTTCCCCGGCAGGGATACTGCTCCCGGCGCGCCGACGCCGTCAAGCGGTCGGCCCCGCGTCACCACCCGGATGTTGTCGCGAGGAGGGCGCTATACTTCCTCCGCCGTGGTCGTCACCAGCGCCGAGGACCTCGTCCCCGACGATCTGACTGAGCGCCTGCGCGCGAGCGGCGCGCTCCCGTGCGGCCGCGCGACGGCCGTTCACGCCGGGGAACGCCGCACGACGATTCTCTCCGTGATCGTGCCCCTCCGCGTGACGTACTCTCCCGACGCGCCGGCCGAGGCGCCGACGCGCTTGCTCTTGAAGGCCACGCGCGGCGGGCTCGACGCCAGCCTCGCGTCCGTCGGCGAGCGCGAGGTCGCGTTCTATCGCCAGGCGGCGCCCCTGATGCCAGAGGGACCGTTCCCCCACTGCTACGACGCCGAGTTCGCCTCGGGGCGCTTCCACCTCTTGCTGGAGGATCTCTCGGAGACACACGTGATCCTCACCGAGTGGCCGTTGCCGCCGAGCGTCGAGGCGTGCGAACGGATCGTGGACACCTGGGCGGCCTTTCACGCGTTCTGGTGGCGCCACCCGAGTCTCGGACGCGAGGTGGGCACGTTCCTCGATGATGCAGCGCTGGTGAAGACCGCATCGGAGTATCGCGAGCGCTACGGGCGGTTTGCCGAGGCGCTGGGCGACCGGCTCTGGCCGGCGGCGCGGGCGATCTACGCCCGCGTGCTCGACGCGTGGGAGCGCCTCTTCACGCCGGCGCGCCTCTACGCGACCTGCACGCTCGCCCACGGCGATGCCCACGTGTGGAACCTCCTCTACCCGCGCAACGGTGCCCCTTCCGGCATTCGCCTGATCGACTGGGACGGTTGGCGCGTGGGGCGCGCCACTTCCGACCTCGCCTACATGATGGCCGTGCACTGGTACCCCGAGCGTCGCGCACGGCTCGAGGCACCGCTCCTCGAGCGTTACCATGCCGGCCTCGTCGGCCACGGGGTCACAGACTACGGTCTCGATCGTTTGTGGGAGGACTACCGGCTGTCCGTGATCGGCCAACTGGCGACGCCGGTGTGGCAGCAGACGCACGGGCTCCACACGGCTATCTGGTGGCCCCATCTCCACCGCATCCTTGCCGCCGTCGACGACCTCGGCTGTGCCGCGCTCCTCCCGTAAGGGCGTGGTGATCGGTTGTGTGACGGCATTTGGACCGGCTAGACTGCCTGCTGGCGAGGAGCACCGGTCATGCACGGTATCATTCACCTGGAGCTGAGGAAGTACGTCGAGGCTCGACACGGGCAGACGGCGTGGCCGAAGGCGCTGGCTCAGGCAGGTATCCCGGCGACACTCGAGTACGTCCGCGTGGGGGACTATCCGGACGGCGAACTGACTGCGATCGTGGCCGCGGTCTCACGGGACACGGGCGCGGCGACAGAGGCGATCTTGGAGGACTTCGGCGAGTTCATCGCGCCGGATCTGATGGCCACGTACCCGCGCCTGATCAGGCCGGAATGGCGGACGCTGGATGTGCTCGTCAACGCCGAGCAAACGGTCCACAAGGTCGTTCGTCTCCGGAACCCCGGAGCGCGTCCGCCGCTGCTGCGCTGCGCGCGCACCACGCCGGAGGAGGTGGTCATCACCTACGCGTCCCCCCGCCGACTCTGCGCGCTCGCGCGCGGCATCGTCAGTGGAATCGCGCGCCACTACGGAGAGCGGGTCGCGATCACGGAGCCCACGTGCATGCACCGGGGCGCTGAGGCGTGCACCCTCGTCGTGCGAACAGAAGGGCCGATGGCCTGAGGGTGGGCGGGTGGTGGCGCCGCTCGCTCAGGAGGCAAGCATGCGAAGTCGCGCGACACGGACGAGAACCCCCGCCCCGGCGCGGCGGGCAGCCGCGACCCCGGTGTTTCACATGCTCGCCGGCGCGCCGAAGCCGGTCGCCCCGTACAGCCACGCGGTGGAGGTCGATGGCTGGGTCTTCCTGACGGGCCAGATCCCAAACGCCCCGGGCCACGACCGAGCGCCGCTCCCCGAGGGGATCGAGGCCCAGACGCGTCAGACGATGGAGAACCTGACGCGCGTCCTGGCGGGCCTCGGGCTCCGGCTCGAGCACGTGGTCGCGGCGCGGGTATTCCTCACGCGCTTCGACGAAGACTACCAGCGGATGAATCGGGTGTACGAGGGCTACTTCGGGAGCGGCCGGCTGCCGGCGCGCACGTGCATCGGGGTGACAGCCCTCGCCCTCGGCGCTCGGATCGAGATCGACTTCATCGCGCGGCGCCCCTGAGCCGCGGCATTCGCCGGGACGGGGGGCCCTTCGAGTGGTCAGAGGCGTCGAGGCTCACGCGCGACACGGCCTCGTCGCGTCGCCGCACCCTCTGGCGTCCGAGGCGGGGCTGTCCATCCTCAGGGCCGGAGGCAGTGCCCTCGACGCCGCCATCGCCGCCGCGGTCACCATCGCCGTGGTCTACCCCCACATGAATGGCGTTGGCGGCGACAACGTCTGGCTCATTTACGACGGCGAGCGCGGGCACCTGCTCGCTCTCAACGCCGCCGGGCGCTCCGCCGGCGCGGCGAGCCTCGAGACCTACCGCTCGCGCTACGGTGCAGCGATCCCCACGCGCGGCGGGGCGGCGGCCCTCACCGTCCCGGGCGCCGTCTCTGGCTGGTGGGAGGCGCACCGACACAGTCGAGAGCGCTTGGGCTCGCGGATCGACTGGAAGCGGCTCTTCGCCGACGCGATCACCCACGCGCGGGAGGGCTTTACGCCGTCGCCCGGGCAGCGGCGCGTGACGGCGGCCGCGGCCGACCTCTTCGTGAATGACTCGCCGCACGAGGTGAAGACGACGCTGTGGCCGATCTATCACCCTGACCGGCTCGAGGGCGGCCGCTTCGTCCAGCACGACCTGGCCAGAACGCTGGAGGCCATCGCGACCGACGGTCCTGAGGAATTCTACCGGGGCGCGCTCGCACGCCGCATCGCGAACGCGGCGGCCGGCGTCGGCAGTCCACTGACGTTCGACGACTTCGCCACGCACGGCGCCGACTGGGGCGACCCGATCCGTGTGCCCTATCGCGGCGGCGAGGTCGTGAGCCTCTCGCCACCGACCCAGGGGTTCGCCGCCCTCGCGATCCTCGCGCTGGTCGAGGGCTTCGACGTCGCCGCCCTCGACGACGCCGACTACGTCCACGTGCTCGTTGAGGCAACGAAGCTCGCCTTCGAGGATCGAGACCGCTACCTCACCGATCCGGTCGCAGTCCCGGTGCCGGTCGACCGGTGTCTCGACCCTGAGCGTCTCGCGCGCCGGCGAGGCCGGATCGCGAGGCGCGCCGCCGCTTCCGTGCCCGGAGGCCCATGCGAGGGGGACACCGTCGCGATCGTGGCCGCCGACGCCCGCGGCAACGCGGTGTCGGTGATCCAAAGCCTCTATCACGAGTTCGGTGCGGGCGTCGTCGCCGGGGACACCGGTGTGCTCCTCCAGAATCGCGGCGTGCTCTTCTCCCTCGACCCCGCGCATCCCAACCGACTGGCGCCCCGCAAGCGGACCGCGACCACGCTCATTCCGTCGATGTATTTGGCCGATGGCCGCCCGCGCCTGGTCTACGGGACGATGGGCGGCGACGGACAACCACAGACCCAGGCCGCGCTCGTGACGAGGATCGTCGATCGTGCTCTCGGGCCGCAGACCGCGGTCGAGGCCCCGCGCTGGCTGTTTGGGCGGACGTGGGGAGAGCCGTCGAAGACCCTGCGGCTCGAGGCCCGGTTCGGGCCAGACGTGGCCGCCTCGTTGCGCGACCGGGGGCACGATGTCCGGCTGGTCGAAGAGTGGAGCGACCTGATGGGACACGCGCAGGTCATCACGATCGACAACGATGGGCTGCGCGGGGGATCAGATCCACGAGCCGACGGCGTCGCCCGGGGCTGGTGAGCGCGAGGTCGGCCTAGCGGTCAGCCGCGGGAAGCTTGACGCCAAGAGCGCGTGCGGTCCTCGGGCCCACCTCGCCGTCGATCACGAGCCCACGAGAGGCCTGAAAGGATACCACCGCCGCGTGGGTGCTCGGGCCGAAGTCGCCGTCGATCGGCCAGGGCGGGAACCCCTTCTCTTTCAGCGCCCGCTGGATCTCGCGCACCGTCGGCCCGGTCATGCGTGGCTCGGTGAGCCGATAGATGACGACCTTGGGCTCCCCCATCTCTTGGCCCGCATCCCTCTCGGAGTATTCGATCTCGGGGACCAGGATGCCCATGTCCCATCGCCGCCCCGAGATTATCGACGCGATCACCCCGGCCTTGGTCGAGTGAGCCTCCACCGTGCCGCCCCGGCCATCAGAGATGGCAATGTGCCCAGTCGCGCCCGGCTGAGGACTGCGCAGCACTGCCGCGCCGGGCGTCCGCATCGCTTGCTCGATCGGAATCTTCACGCCCAGCGTTTCCGCATCGCGCACCCAGTAACCCGTGTAGGCGTCTGCGCTCGCCGGATCCGCCGAATCCGACGCGCAGCCGTACAGCACGCCCGCGGCCTGGAAGACGAGCCACGACGCAAACTCCGCGCAGTCCCACGGCCCTTTCCACTTGGGGTTGTCCTTCGGCGCGAGCGAACCGAGAACATACGGCTCGCCAATGTGCTTCCGCCCGACCTGAAGGATCCGCTCGCCCCTGACCGCCATCTCCTGTCCCTCCGGTGCGAGCGCCCGTGCTCCTGGAAGCCGCGCGGCTATTTCCCGTTCCGCAGCGACATCCACGCGCCGACGAGCTGTTCCGAGGACAGCGCCTGGAAGCTGAGTCGCTTGTGGACTCCGTAGATGTCCACCTGCTGATAGAGCGGGAGCACCGCGCCGTCGTCGACGATCATCCGTTGGGCGCGAGCGTAGAGCTCCTGCCGATGCCTGGGGTCGATCGAGGTTTGCGCTTCGTCGATGAGCCCGTCGAAATCTGGGTTGTGATAGTTCGACTGCGGCGTTCCCGTGCGGAAGAGCGCACCGATGGTACCGTCCGCGTCCCACGTCGTGTTGCCCCAGCCGATGAGGTACATGGGGTTCGCCTTGTGCGGGTACACGTATTGGCTGAGGTACGTCGTCCATTCATGGGTCCTCACGCGCGTCCGGATCCCGGCCTTGGTGAGCTGACCGGCCACCGCCTCCGCCACCTCCTTGTCCTTCTGATAGCGCCCGTCGGGGGAGTTCAGCGTGAGGTCGATCCCCTGGGGGAAGCCCGCGTCGGCCAGGAGCTTACGCGCGCGGGCGACGTCGACCTTCATCGGCGTGAACGTGGGATCGAAGCCGAAGTGCTTCGGCGTCAGCGGCGTCGCCGTGTGGACGGCGTTACCCTCGAGAACCGTCCTGATGATCTCGTCGACGTTGACGGCGGCGAGCAGCGCCTGCCGCACACGCTTGTCGCGCGTCGGCCCCTCCACCGGGCCCACGGGCTTGTTCGCGGTGTCGTACTGGTATGCGTAGATCGGGATAAAGATCGTCCGGACGCTCGGCGCCTTGGAGATATAGAGCTTCGGGTGCTTCTCGATGATCTGGACCAGGTGCGGCGGGATGTTGACCGCGACGTCGATCTCTCCCGCCTGGAGCGCGGCCACGCGGACCGCGTGCTCGGGGATCGGACGGAACACGATCGTTTTGATCTTGGGCGCGCCGCCCCACCAGCCCGGGTTGGCCTCGAGCTCGATCTGCTCGTCCTTCACCCACCGCACGAACTTGTACGGGCCGCTGCCGACCGGGTTCCGATCGGCGAAGACCTTGTCCTTGCCGCGGAAGTGGCCGGGCGGCATGATGGCCCCGCGGAGCGCGAGGTGGTTCTCCAGCGTCGGGTACGGCCTCGAGGTGAGCACGCGGACAGTGTGCTTGTCGACGACCTCGACGGAGGTGACCAGCCTGAAGTACACGCTCTGCCGGGCCTTCAGCTCAGGGTCGCGGATGCGATCGAGGCTGAACTTCACCGCGTCGGCGTCGACCTCCTCGCCGTTGTGGAATTTGACGCCCTTGCGGATCTTGAACTCCCACGTGGTCGGGTTCACGAGCCTCCATGATTCAGCGAGCCACGGGATGAGCTTGAGGTCCTTGTCGCGGAACAGCAGCGTGTCGTAGACGTTCAGGAGGACGTTGTAGGCGGGCGTCTCCTCGTGCCATTGCGGGTCGAGGGTGGTCGGGTCGACGCCCTGAGCGATGACGATCTTGCCTTCGGGCGCGCCGGCGGCCAGGGTCGGCAGGAACAGCAGCACGAACAGCGCGAGCGCGGCACGGTTCGGTGTCATGGTCGTCTCCTTGCCCGGGCTGTGACTCGGTCCCATGCGGGTGGCGCCACTCTAAGGACGCGGCCCAGCGTCGTCAAGCGTGGGAAGGAGTTGGTGCCCCCGGGGTGACTCGAACACCCGGCACGCAGTTTAGGAAGCTCCTGTCCGTCGTCGAAGTTCTCGATATTTCTACCGCAGCCTCGGGCCTGGCAGGGCCACGGCGTGCCTGGACCGCCGCAGCAGCCAGTGAAACTCGTCGCCGTTCCGCGGCGCGTGGGGCTCGAGGGGCTGTAGGGTCTCCCTTGCGCTTCTTGCTTGCGGGGGCCCGCAACCACTTGCAGGCAAACAAGTCACTGGTGTTCCGGTTCGAGGTTACGGTCTGAATCCCGTGTTTGAGTCGCGATTACGTTTTCGTTGGAGTTGTCGCACGTTACGACTTGTTGGGTCGCGAAAGAGTCGACGCGACTAAAACATGCAGCTGAAAAGCTCGTAGGACGGCACACGCTGTCCCCAGATTCCGCCCCGTCGCCCCGAGAGCCGCCTCTCAGGCGGGCGGTGGCAACGACACCAGCACGGCCGCGAGCAGCAGTACCGCGACGAGCGCGGCGAGCTCTCGCTGCCACCAGCGCTCGGGCGCACCGATGCCCTTCCATCGG
>QHSX01000090.1 GCA_003221695.1 Candidatus Rokuibacteriota bacterium | reverse complement strand
CGTGTGGCCCTCTCTGATCGCGCCCGCCAGGCTCGCCAACGTGTGCACGACCAGCTTCGGCGGGCCGGTCGTCCCGGACGTCAGGAGGATCCACTCCGTTTGATGGCCTCCCCGGCGCTCGGCATCGGTGGGCGCGAGCCGCGGGCGACACGGGACGACGACCCCCACGCCGGGACCGCTGGTCGGCGGCACCGCCCCATCGGACACGAGGGCATCCACCGCCGCGGTCGTGACGATGTGCGACAGATGCTCCGAAGGCAGATCGGGCGGGCCAAGAACGAGCCGTCGGACGACGCCATCGAGCTCGACGAGCGCCAAGGCCGCCGTCAGTTGATCGCTGGTGGCGATCAGGACGGAACGGCCGCGCAGCTCCTCGAGCCGACCCCCGAGGCTCGAGCCCCGGACCAGCTCGCCCAGCGTGACGCTCGCTTCGGCTCCCCACAGCGCACGGTCGGCCAGGTGGCCGGCGGCGCTCGACGAGCTCCAGAGCGAGCGGTCGTCAGGGTGCGGCATCTTCGTAAAACTTAATGAAGTCGCCCAGGGTCACGGGAAAGTCGTCGTCTTTGGCGCTGAACGGGTCGACGCCGAGCGCATCCTCGAGACGCGCGACGATGATGGCGAGGCACAGCGAGTCGAGACCCGAATCCACGAGCACGAGATCGTCGGAGAGCGGCCCCAATACCTTGTTCTGCTCCTTGGCGACCTGCTCGAACTGAGAGAGGACCTTGGACCTCACCGACACCGTCTTGACCCTCATCGTAACCCTCCGACGCCTGCCGCGGGATACACGATGTTTCGGATCAGCACCCGAAGGCGCTCGACACCCTCGAGGAGCTGCGTCGCAGGCGGCAGAGGGTCGTCCGTGAGCGCCATTTCCCCTTCGAGCGCGCGGAAGAGCTCTTGCGTATGGACGACATCGCAGACGCCGTGCACGTCCGTATACTCGCGCTCCGCCGAGCCCTGGCATCTGGCGAGCTCCGCCAAGTAAGGCATGAACCGGGTGATCCAACCCTCGAAGAAGGCCATCATGAGCAGGAGCTTCACCGCCGAGAGCTGGGCCACGAACAGGCGGACGTTCTGCAGATTCCGATGGACCGCCAGCGCGTCCACATCCGTCGGCACGGCGTTGGCAGCGATGGCGAACTTTCGCAGCATCCCAGGGTGGTTGTCGCGTACCTCTTCGAGGAGGTTGTCCCGGATGATCGCGTGGGCTTCGTCTGACGCGACGGCGAGATACGCGGCGGTCATCCAGTAAATGAAGTTCCCTTCGAGCACTGCGGTGTAGCGGGCGATGATCCCGCGCCGCTCGTCGGCCGAGAGCTGTTGAGTGTTGGGGAACGAAGCGAGCAGCTCCTGGCTTGTGCGGTCGATGTGCTCCTGGAGTGGCACGATGCTCGATTGCTTGGGAGTGATAGTGGTTTTCATACGAGTTGAGGACTTTCTCCGCTGCGTCAGCGGCTAGCAAGGATTTGGAAACGCCTCTGTCGTGCTGCGATCACTCGATCGATGACTGTTCGAGGGAGTGTCTGGCGCGCGATCCTCTTGGCGACGGCGGTCAGTCGCTGGGTACGCCGGTAGAGCAACTCGGGCGCCCCCCGTGGATACACCTCGAGGGTGGCCAGGTGGCGAACCTCGCGCGCCCAGCGGAACTTGTACGCCTCGTCGCCGCGGAGGAAGTCGTACTCCTCGGCGCCTTCGGCGATCGCGCTCTTGATCGTCAGGCCGACCGTGATCAGGCCGACGGCGTGCCGCCCGTAGGCGGGATCGAAGCCGGTCTGGACGAAGTAGAACGTTCGACCGTATCGGAAACCGTAGAGCGAGGCGACCGGCTGTCCATCGAGCCACAGCACGAACAGCCTGAGCCAGCCACGCTCGAGCGTCACCCGGCTGACCTCGTCGTGAAACGCGACGAGATCAGCGGTGTGGAGGGCGTCGGACCCTCCAAGGTTCTGCCAGCGAAGGTTGTGCAGTCTCACGAGGTGCACCATGAACTCACGGCGCTGGGGTTCCGAGCTCGCTGGCTCGAGGCGGACACTGAATTTCTTGGTCAGGTTCTTGAGCAGTCTCAAGAAGTCGTTGCGCGGCTTCGACTCGAGTGTCCCGAGGTAGGACTCCCAGGTGTGTCCCGACAAATCGATGAACGGGCAGACGGCGGTCGGGGTCTCCAACATCCGCCATCGACGCTGGGTGAGCGCTCGAGAGAGCGCGGCGGCGGCACAACCGGCCCGTCTGACGCTGGCCAGCTCGAGCGCGAGCCGCGCGTCGGCGAGATACTGGGCGAGTGCCGGAATCGCTTCTGCCTCCCAGCCGCGCCTGACGATCACGTCCAGGTAGTCCGAGCTGAGCCGATCGGCACCCAGAAACTCGACCGAACGGAGCGGCAGGACGCCGGCCACCCGGCGGGCGCGCAGACTCAGGGGGGCGATGGCGACGAGCCGGCCGCCCTGACGGGCGACGAGGAGGAAGAGCCTCCGGTCTCCAGCGAGGTGCGTCCACCAGGCGTAGAGCCACTCCCACGTCAGGAAGAAGGAGTCCGCGAGACTGGCCGCCAGGAGCTCGTCCCACTCCTCCCGGAGGGCCTGGAACGCAGCCGGGTCCTCGATCCGCTGGACCACGATCGTCTTCGCCGCGACAGGGGTCATGCGCATGCCGAGCCGCCGTGCGGCTCCGTCCCGCGATGGTCGAGCGCGCATCTCCTGGTCCAGTCGAAGACGCCATTCACATAGCAGCTCAGGGTCGCGGGCGAAAAGCGCAACGCGGCGTCCACGGTCGCATGCTCCCAGAGGAGCCTCCGCGGCACGGTCAGCAGCGGGTAGCCAGACTCCCGGTGGCCACACGCGGTCACCGCGAGTTGATAGCCGGCGTCCGCCACCGCGCTCACGACGGCGGAATTGAATCGCCCGTCGGGATAGGCAAAGTACCGGACCGGTGCACCGAGCCCGCGCTCGAGGTCGCGTCGGGAGCCGGCGATCTCGTCAACCGTGACGCCCGGCGCTTCGTTCGTCAGCAAGACGTGGCGCTTCGTGTGCGAGCCGATCGCGAGGCCGGCACGATGCATTTCCGAGACCTGATCCCAGCTCAGCGGACGGAGCGGCTCGAGGTCGGCCGCCTCGAGCTGGACTCGCGCTTCGAGGGCCTCGACAACGCGAGCGAGCTCCGCGTGGGGCAGGGTCTCGAGCAAGACCCGCATCGCGGTGAAAGGATCGTCGAAGACCGGCGCGCGGGCGGCAAGCCGGATGCCGTGCTCGGTGAGCTGTCGAATGAGGCCGTCGGAAGTGAACCGCGACGTGGAACGTGCGCGGGCGAGGAGGAGGTACAGCTTGTCGTACATCTGGAGGTGCGACGTTCCGGTGAGGTCCGTCACCACGAAGACGGCGGCCGGAATGCCTTTACGCACGAGGAGCGGGAACGCGTTCTCGTAGACGTCCGCATACCCGTCGTCGAACGAGACCGCCGCCACGGGTCTGTCGCATGGCTCTCCGGACGCGAGCAACCTCAGGAGCTCGTCGAAGGAGATGAAGCGATAGCGGCGACCGATCCAGTCGAGCTGGGCCTCGAACGTCCGGCGACTCACGAGCATCGCTGGAATCGAGACGCGGGCGTGTGGCTCGTAGTTCTCGACGACGCGATGGTAGCCGAGGACGAGCGGTGCGCGGTGAACGCCCGCGAGGACGGCGAACATCCGGTCGCCGCCGGTCTGGTACAGGAGCGACGCGGCCCCACTCTTGACGCGCCGGCGCAGCCTGCCACGGGCCCGAGTCCTCTCGGAATCGAGCGCGACGCCGTGAGCGGTTCCCCTCCGTGTCTGACCGAGCAGCGTCGAGTAGAATTGCTCTGTCTCGCTTACCATGTTCGGCAAAGAGAATCGCTCGGCCACGCGGCGGTGGCCCGCCTGCCCGAGTCGTGCGGCGAGCTCCCGATCCTCGAGGATCCGGGCGATCGCCTTGGCGAGGGCGGCCGAATCCCGCGGTGGGACGAGCAGTCCCGTTACTCCGTCCTCGATCGCCTCGGGCAGGCCTCCGACCTGGGTGGCCACGACCGGCACGGCGGCGGCCATGGATTCGAGCACCGCGTTGGAGAGGCCCTCGCTGAGCGATGGGAGGACCGACGCGGTGACCTCGGAGAGCAGCTCGGGGATGTCCAGCCTGAACCCCGTGAACACCACGCGCCCCTGAAGGCCGAGGCGACACAGGTGGCCCTCTAATTCGCGCAGGTAGTCCGAGTGCTGGACGATCGCGTCGCCCTTCATGGTCTCGGCGTCGCCGACCACGAGGAAACGCGCGTCCGGGAAGCCGGCGGCCACGGAGGCCGCCGCTTCGAGGAAGTACTCGACCCCCTTGAGGCGGTTGATCCGGGCGAGCATCGCGATCAGGGGTGCGTCCGCCGACACCCCAAGTTCCTGGCGCACGCCCGCTCCCGTCCGCGGGCGGCCGAAGCGCGCGAGGTCGATCCCGTTGCGAATCACCACGATCCTGGCTGGGTCATATCCCTGGCCGATCAGCCAGAGCCGGACGGCGTCGGCATTGACCAGGACGACGTTCGCCAGGCGGCATGCCACCCGGTGGGCGCGTCTCTGGTGCGGCGTCAGGAGGGCTCCGGTGTCTCGGATCGATGCCACGATGACGGGTGTGCGGGCGAGCCGGGCAGCCGGGACGGCAAAGCAGTTCGCGTGAAAGTTGTAGCTGTGGACGATCTCGATCCGATTCCGCCTCAGATACCGCGCGAACTTCACCTGCTCTCTCAGGGTGTGAGCGCCGTAGAGCCGGTGGATCCGGTACTCGGTGACGGGTATCCGACGCGCCTGGACATCCGCGAGAAACTCGCCCTCGCGCCGCATGCAGCCAAAATGGAGATCGAACCGACTCCGATCGAGCGCGAGGCTCAGGCTGGTCACGTGCCGCTCCGTTCCACCGACCTTGAAGACCGGGAGGAACTGCAGCAGCCTGATCGGGTTCGAGCCCGTGCTCGCGCGAGCCTGGAGCGTCATCGCGTCTGGACGCCAACGCGCCTCGCGTCGCCGACATCGAGACCCTGCAGGGCGATGGCGAGCCCCGCGAAGAAGTAGAAGGTGACGTTGTAGCCCCCGGGCTGGAAGTTGGCGGCGGCCAGCGCGAACGCCACGAGGCTAATCTGGAGGCCTTCGGCGAGATGGAACAGCTCACGGAACGCGGGGACCCCCGCCATTCGCCGCTGCGCGAGCACCGTGCACCTCACGCTGCTGACGACCAGGAAAAGGAACATGAGGAGCCCGGGGACTCCGAGATCGACCGCGTACTCCAGGTAGCTGTTGTGGACGACGGACCACGTGTCTCCACGTACCTGGTTGAGCCCCAGTGCGCCCATTCCGGCCCCGGTGCCGACGATCGGGTGGCGGAGCACGTACGTCGCGGCCGCCAGCATGTCGCGCGCCCGGGCCTGCGCCGACCCGGTCGAGTCCGCGCTCACGTCGGCGATGGTATCGAGGCGGTCGAGGTAGCCCGAAGGCAGGAACGGCGTCCCCAGAAGGGCGAGCACCAGCAGCGCCCAGGCGAAGCGACGCTCGGGCCGGCCGCGCAGCTTCACGAGGTACGCGAGAATGATGGTCGCGAGGGTCAGGAAGCCCGTGCGCGAAAACGTCGCGACCACGCCGGTGATACCGAGCAGAATACTGGCGAGGAGGACGCCACGCGCCACGGGCCGGCGCTCGAGCAAGAAGAGGGCAACCGTCAGCGGCAGAATCATGTTGAGGATAAGCGCAAGGTCGTTCGGGTTCTGCGTGAGCGGCGCCTCGAAGCCGACGATCCGCTTGACGTGGATGTTCATGTCGACGAACTGCCCCGTGAGGAAGTGTCGGACGGCGGTCAGCCCGATCGGACACGCGATCAAGCTCAGGGCCCAGGCGACCCGGACGAGGCGAGCCGGCGTGCACACCACACCGATGAGGAGCCAGAAGATCACGAAGGTCTTGAGATACATGTTGTGCAGGAACGCGAGACTGCCGCCCGGCCACAGAGAGAGGGGAACCATCAGGAGGGCCCACGCGCCGAGCGCGAGCGCGATCAAGAGCTCTCGCGGGGGTATCGTGAAGGGCTGGCCACGCCTGAATCGATCGACGAGGTGCGTCACGATGCCGAGCACGGCAGCGATCAGCCCGATTCGTAGCGGAGCGAGCGCGGGAAACAAGGACTGCGGCGCAAGGAACAGGATGACGGTGAGGGCCATGAGGGCCCAGAAGGGCGCCGCGCTTGGCTGCGGCGCGGATGGGTCAGTGGGCGCCAGGCTGCCAGGCGCGTCGCCGTCCTCGTCCGACGACGCTCGCCACCAGCCGGCGCGGGGCGTCAGCGTCGTCATCGGCCGGCGTGCCGCGCGTCGTGTCCCGCCCACCGGGCGGCGTCCAAGACTGTCCACAGGCCGAAACGCCCGAAGCGCATTGATCCGTCACGCCGCTCGCAGTCGTCCTCGCAGTTGGTTCTCCGGTGGTCCGATCCGGTCAGCCTCGGACTCCCCCGTCCGGCGACCGCTGAGGACGGCCCGGGCGGTCTCGAACAGGATCCGCAGCTCCAGCCAGAACGATCTGTGCTTGAGGTAGTAGAAGTCGTAGCGGATCTTCTCCATCTCCTCCTCGAGGGTGTTCGCGTAGCCGTAGCGGATCTGCGCCCAGCCGGTGATTCCCGGCCGAACCGAGCACCGTAGCGAGTAGTACGGGATCGCGTCGCCGGACAGCTCGCTCAGGTTGCGAACGGCGAGGATCATGAGCTCGAGGTTCGTCTGCGGATGCGGCCGTGGCCCCACGAGGTTCATGTCGCCCCGCAGGACATTGACGAGCTGGGGCAGCTCGTCGACTCGGAACCGCCTGAGCCACTTCCCCATCCGCGTGATCCGATCGCAATTGTCCCGCTCCCACTCGGACTTCGGCCGGCTGACCGGATGCATGGTGCGGAACTTGATCAGCTTGAAGGATCGACCGCGCAGCCCGACGCGCTCCTGGATGAAGAACACCGGGCCGCGAGAGTCGAGCTTGATCAGGAGCACGACCAGACCGAAGAGGGGTGCCAGGACGATCAGGCCGGTCACCGACGCGAGCAGGCTGAAGGCCCGCGACAGCGCGAGCTGGCGACGCGACGGATGGAAGTTGGGCGAGAAGATGACGCTGCTGGGCGAGAGCGCCTCGAGGGCGAGCTTCCCGGTCAGGCGCTCGTAGGTGTCGGCAGCGTCCTCGACCAGGATTCCGCGCGCCCGCGACTCAAGGAGCGGATAGAGCGGCAGGCGTCCGCGTCGCTCGACGAGCGCGACGACGATCCGATCGGGCCGGGCCGCCTCGATGACGCGACCGAGGTTCTCGGCGTTCTCGACCACGCCGACGATGTCGTATCGCAGGTACGGCCGCCGCTCGATCTCCTCGACAACGTGGCGACCCAGCGCGCTCGCTCCGACGATCAGCACGCGCTCGCCGCCTTGACGACGGCGCCGGACGCCGTGACAGACGCGCAGCCCGAGCAGGAAACCGACGATGATGACGAGGCCCGCCACGAGCGGGTTACCGCCGAGCGGCGCTTCAGGAACGAAGCCGTAGATCATGCTCATCGGACTCCAACGGGGCCGCTAGCCACAGTGCCCGTCCCGCGCCCACTCCATGCGCCGCGACGCCAGGTCGCACAGGATCGGGCCCAGCTTGTCAGGGGCGTGCCGGACCACCGGACCGGACTCGAGGAGATCGGCGCGAACGATCACCGGCCGCTCGCCGGGCAGCACGAAGTCGGGGTCCACAGGACTCGCGCCCTCGGCGGCATACCGGGCGTGGACCTTGCGGGGGATCGGAGTCGTGTTGACGACGACGTAATCGAGCGCCTCCGGGGCCAGGCCATGCGTGGCGAGCGCCCGCAGGTGTTGCGCGACGCCGTATCCATCCGTCTCGCCGCGCTCGGTCATCGCGTTGCACACGAAGATCCGGACCGCCGGTGAGCGCGTCATGGCCTCGGCGACGCCCCGCACGGCGAGCGTGGCGAGGAGGCTCGTGTAGAGGCTGCCGGGACCCAGGACCAGCGCATCCGCTTCGCTCAACGCCTCCAGCACTCCGGGCGCCGCGGTCGCATCGGCAGGCTCGATTCGCACGCGCCTGATCGGAGCGCCCCCGCGCGGGATCTCGGACTCGCCGGACACCGAGCGGCCATCCCGGAGGTCGGCGACCAGGTGAACCCGCTGCGTGGTCGACGGCAGGACGAGATCGTCCACACCGAGCAGCTCGGCCGCTAGCCGGATCGCGGTCACCTCGTCAGCCGCAACCATGTCGAGCGCCGTCAAGAGAAGGTTCCCGACCGGATGCTGAACCGCGCCCCCGTCGAACCGGTACTGGAGGGCGGCCGACACCTCCGGCGCCACCCGCGCCAGCGCGATCAAGCAGTTGCGGATGTCCCCGGGCGGCAGCACCCCGTACTCCCTTCGCAGGACTCCTGAGCTCCCGCCGTCATCGGCGGCCGTCACGATCGCCGTGATCCGGCAGCGCGCGGGAAGATAGCGGCGCAGCCCGGCGAGGACGACCGGCAGCCCGGTACCGCCGCCCAGGGCGACGACCGTCACGCCTTCCTCCACGGTCGGCGCCGCCCAGCCTTGGACGACGGTCCCGCGTACACGTCGTAGTAGCCGGGGTGGTGCGAGTCGTTGCCGTTGAACACGAGGCCCATCACCTTCCCCGGGTCAATCAGGTCCAGGGTCTCGGCCAGCGCGCCCCGCGGCGTACGGTGCGCCGCGACCACGACGAGAAACCCGTCGACGCACTTCGCGATGAGCCGGCAGTCGGGGACGGGAACGAACGGCGGCGTATCGAGGACGATAAAGTCGTAGCGCTGTCGCGCTTCGTCGAGCAGCGCCTCGAGCCTCGGGGACTTGAGCAGCTCGTAGGGTGCGACGGCGGGCCTGCCCGCGGGCAGCACCGAGAGGTTGAAGTGCGGGAGATTCTGCACGACATCGTCGAGCGTGAGACTCGAATCCAGGAGCGCGTCCACGCAGCCGTGCTTTGCGCCGCCGAGGCCGAGCCGGTGCGCCACCATGGGCCGGCGAAGATCCATGTCCGCCAGCAGGACGCGGGCGTGCGTGGATTGCGCGAGCGACCCCGCGAGGTTCATGGCGGTCGTCGTCTTGCCGTCGCCGACCCCCGCGCTCGTCAGCGCCAAGATCTGGAGGTTGGCGCCCTTCCGCAGCGTCTCCACCACGTGACGGAGCACGCGGTACTGCTCGGCCTCGTACGACGTGGGGTCGAACAGGCTGACGAGGTGCTCCGCGGCGCGACGGGGGCGATCGACCGCGAGCCGGGTCGCCGCGGCCGGCGCTTCGACCACCGGCGCCTCGACGCGCGCTGGCGCGCCCGGCTCCACCCCGGCGGATGGTGAAGCCGGGCGCAGCGTCGCGGACTGGTCGGCCGGCGCGGGCGACGCGGACGCCCGCGTCCGGGGCGCAGGCTCCCGCTGAGATCGCTCGAGCGCTTCGAAGAATTTGCTCATCGCCAGAACAGGTCGCGCACGTAGCGCGCGAGTGTGAGGAGCTGCTCGGCTTCGAATCGCACCGGCAAGACGGCGACCCCGGCCAGCACCGCGGCCGCGACCGCGCCCAAGACCCAGCGCTCATGCGCTCTCCTGGCGGGCGACGGCGACCGGTGCGCCGGACGGCGGGGCCCACCCTCGAGCGCCTCGATCGCCTGGTCGACGACATCGACCTCGACCCGTCGCCGCTGGTCGGCGTAGCCGATCACGAGGCAGTGATCGCAGAGAATGTTGACGCGCCGCGGGATCCCACGCGAGTACGCGGCGATCCGGGCCTGAGCCCGGTCGCTGAAGAGGTCACTGTCGTGGGCACCCGCTACGCGGAGACGGGTCTGGATATAATCGCGAACCTGCGCATGCGACAAGGGAGGAAGGCTGCACTGCAGCTCGACCCGTTGCTGGAGCTGCCGAAGCTCGGGGCGGTTGAGCTTCTCCCGCAGCTCCGGCTGGCCCACGAGCAGGATCTGCAGAAGCTTCTCGGTCGGCGTCTCGAAGTTGGAGAGCAGGCGGATCCGTTCGAGTGTGGCCACCTCGAGGTTCTGGGCTTCGTCCAGCACCAGCACGGTGCTCTGGCCAGCGCGTCGCCGGTCGAGCAGGACGCGGCGGAGGGCGAGGAGTCGTTGGGCCGGTGAGCTCCCGGGCGCCGGCGCTCCGAGCTCCTCCAGCGTGTACTCGAGCAACCCGTCGAACGAGAGCATCGAGTTGAACACGTACGCGACCGCGGCCGTGCCGTTGAGGCGCTCGATGAATGCGTGGAGGAGGGTGGTCTTGCCGGTTCCGATCTCCCCGGTCAACACGAGGAACCCGCGGCTCTCCTGGACGCTGTACACGAGCTGGGCCAACGCCTCGCGGTGTCCCGGCGTGAGGTAGAGGAACCTCGGGTCGGGCGTCGAATTGAACGGTCGCTCTTTGAGCTCGTAAAATCCCAGATACATCGGCTCAGGCCCTCAACGGGTCCATCTCAGGACGCGCCCCGCGACAGGAGACGGACCAACTGATCGTTCCCGTGCGCCAGGTGGTACGACGCCGCCACGATGAGCGCCAGACCGAGCGCGACCGAGGCGGTCGCCAGCCAACGCTGACGCGCCTGGCGGGTCATGTCCACGTCGCTGACGATCGTCGGGATACTCGCCAGCACCGGCACCCGCGTGAAGGCGCGGAGATCGTCGAACGTGTGGAAGGACGTATCGAGGTGCTCGGCCAGCGCCGCCGCGGCCCCCGCCCCGACGAGGGCCAGCAGCACGCCGAGGACGGCGAGTCTGAACCGGTTTGGCGCCGCGGGCTGCTTCGCGGTAAGCGCAGAATCCAGGACCCGGAACTGCTCGCCCTGGCGGCTTTGCTCCATGCTCTCTGCGAGTTGGGCATCCTCGTACCGCTTCAGCAGCGAAGCGTAGCTCTCCCGGGCCGTCTCGAAGCCTCGCGACAGCTCCTGGAACTCTTGCTCACGCTGCGGGGCGTTCTCGACCCGTCGCTGGTACATCTCGATCTGACGCCGGAGGCGCTCCTCCTCGGTCTTGAGCGACTTGATCTCCCCATCGATCTGGCTGAGTGCCGTCTTCCACGGGGCGACGGGGGGATCGCCGCGGCCGGCAGTGGCGTCCGCCCCAGGATTCTCGGCCAGCTCACGCTCGAGCGCAGCGATCTCCCGCGTCACGCGAACGACGTCCGGATACTTGTCGCTGAAGTTCGTACGCAGTTCCACCAGCTCCCGTTTCAGCTTGGCGAGCTTCGTCGCCGCGCTGTCGGGGACTCCCACGACGCCGGCTGCGCCCGACTCGGCCAGCTGCTTCAGCAGCGCCGACCGCTGATCCATCGCACGAAGCAGGTTCGCGCTGTTCAGGTGGACTTGGCCCTGGAGTCGCTCGACGGTGGCCGCGTTCACGCCCATCTGCTGGGGAAGCTCGCCGATGTGGCGCGTCCGGAAGTCCCGAACCCGCACGTCCTGCTCGTCGAGCCGCTTCTTCGCCTCATCGAGCTGGACCTTCAAGAACTGGGTCGTTTGCGACGCTTGCCGCTCGCGGATCTTCGAGTTTTCCTCGACGTAGAGGGACGCGAGCATGTTGGTGACCCGTGCCACCGTCTCTGGGTCGCGCCCCCGGTAGCTGAGATCGAACGCGACGGTGGCGCTCCGCCCGCTCATCTGTTCGACCCCCTTGAGCACGAGCTGGATGTCGCGCCGCATTTTCTCGACGGCCACCTCGATCGGCGATCGCTTCGTCAAGTCCGGGTAGAGGCCAAAGCGCGTGATCAACTCCTCGAGCCGCGCGCGGCTCAGGATCTCCTGGCTGATCGTCTGGAGCCTGGTCTCGAGCTCGCCGGTGATCGACGTGCGCACGAACGTCTCGGGCACCTGGTGGCGTTCCACGAGCACGGTGGCGGTCGATTTGTAGATGTCGGGCAGGAACGCCGCGAGGCTGCCCACCGCGGCAACGATCACCACGAAGAGGACGACCGCGAGCCACTTCCGCCGGCTCCACACCTCTAGCGTCAGCTCGAATGCGGAGCCTCGGGTCGCGCGATCCGCCATCGTCTGGCCCTCTCCCCGGCCCGCCTACGGCACGACGACGATGTCGCCGGGCTGGAGGAAGAAGTTCTCCTGCTCGCCGTCCGCCGCGATGACCTTGTTGTAATTGAAAGGAAGTCGCTTCGCGGTCGTTCCGTTGAACCTGAGGACGAAGATTCGTGCGCGAGAGGCGAAGTCGCTGAACGGACCCGCCTGGGCGAGCACGTCCAGCACGGTGGCCCGGCTCTTGAGCTCGTAGCGGCCCGGAGTCTTGATCTCGCCGATCACCGAGACCTTGAAGCTGTGCACCTCGCGGACGATGACCGACACCTCGGGGGTCGGCATGTAGTCGGCGAGCCGCTTCGCGAGCACCTCCCGCAGCTGGGACGGCGTGAGCCCGGCCGCCTGCACGTCGTTCAACAGGGGAAGGGAGATCTTGCCGTCCGGCCGGACCGGCACGGCGCGGCTGATCGCGGTGTTGTTCCACACCGCGATATCGAGCAAGTCCTCGGGCCCGATCGTGTACTGGCCGTCGACCGCCGCGGCCCCAGCGAGTCCCTTCGGCGTCTCCTCCGCCGCCGTGAGGCTGGTGACGATCAGCGGCATGACGAGCATCGCGATCATGAGCGACTTGTGCCAGGCCATGATGCTCACCCTCGTGCAGCCTACGCCGGCGCTACCCAGGTGCAGTCCACGTGCGCGGCGACGCTGCGCCGCAGGAGGTCGACCGACACCACCAGGAGGCCCCGGTTCGGCTTGCTCCGTACGAGAATGCCTTCCACGTCCGTCAGCGGCCCGCGCGTGATCCGCACCCGCTGGCCCTGCCGCAAGTAGGGATACGGCAGGGCGGGAATCCGGGCATCGACGATCCGACGAATCGTGTCGATCTCTCTGTCGGGAATCGTCGTCAGCCGGTCCCAACGCTCGCCCAGAACCTGAACCAGCCCCCGCGCTTTCACGACCTCGACGTAGCTCGCCTTGTCCATCGCGGCGCGGAGAAAGACGTAGCCCGAGAACATCGGCACCCGGATGAGGTGTCGGAGCCCGCCGCGTCTCGACCACTGCTCGATCTTCGGCAGGAGGAGGTCGAACCCTTTCGCCGCGAGCTGGTCGTGGACCAGCTGCTCGCAGTGGCTCCGCGTCCACAACGCGTGCCAGGCCACCGACGAGCGCGGGGCGCGGTCGTCGTGGATGCCGGCGGCGTCGTGAATCGGAAGAACCAGCTCGGTCGTCACTGCTGCAGTGTTCATCGGACAGGCTTCGCCCCCTTTGGTTCAACGCTCCCTTTCGGGACCGAACCACACAGGTTCGTCGTCATCATCTTTTCGCGGCCGGGGTTCGCCTGGCGAACGCGCCCGACCGCCTATGCAACCGTCGGTGCGCGCTTCATCTGGCCCGCGGGGTGCTCTCCGCGCGGGTGTACGCAAGATCTTCGACCTTAGAGCGCCCCCTCGAGCGCGACCGGTTGGTGACCCCACGCCCGAGGAAACGAGGGCTCGGAGACGGCGTGAGCGCCGCGTCCGCCGAGAGGGCGCCCCGTGTTCGTCCCGGGTGCTCGAGCCGCCCCGCGTCCTGTTTGCCGAAGTACCCGCCGATTCCGCACATACCCTTGGCCGTTTTTCTCGCTCGCTTCTGCTCTTAACGGTAGGTCGAGGGGCGCCTCCCCTCAATTCAGTGAACCCCCAAAAGCGGACAGGAAATCACCTGCCTAGGGGCTCCGGTATTCTCCCCGGAGGGGGGCGAACGACAGAAACGACAGATCAGACCTGGATCAGACCCAGGCGAATCGCGTATCGGACGATGCCGGCGGTGTTCGGGGTGTCGAGCTTCTTCATGATTCGGGTTCGGTGGGACTCGACGGTCTTGGCGCTGATCCCGAGGAGTTTGGCGACCTCCTTCGTCGTCTTGCCCTCCGCGACAAGCTGCAGCACCTCGCGTTCCCGCGGCGTCAGCGGATCGGCGGGCAGCGCCGACTTGGCCAGGTAGGCCTGGACCAGGGTGCGCGAGACCCGCGGGCTCAGGTACACCATGCCCGACAGGACCTCGTGGATCGATCGGATCAGATCCGCGGGCGCCTGGGTCTTGACGACGAACCCCTTGATACCCATCCGGAGCGCTTCGAGGACGTAGTGGTCATCCGTGTGCATCGTCAGGAGGATCACCTTCGTCCGCGGGCACACCTGCATGATCTCGCGCGCCGCGCCGATGCCGTTCAGGAGCGGCATTCCGTAATCCAGCACGGCCACGTCCGGGCACGTCTCACTGGCGAGGCGGATGGCCTCCTGACCGTTCGCCGCCTCGCCGATCACCTCCAACCCCTCCCGTTGCAGGAGGAGTCGCAGGCCCTGCCGAACGATCTCGTGGTCGTCGGCCAAGAGGATGCGCGTTGGCATCTTGGTAAAAGTCTAGCGGTGGAAGATGTCCGGAAAATCCGGAAAGCGCCTCAATTCAGACCAGGAAAATACCTAATCCGGCCCTCGGGGACCTGCGTAGGGGGGGTTAGGGCTGGATCAGGCCCCGCCGAACCGCGTACCGGACCAGGCCGGCGGTCTCATGGATGTTGGTCTTCTTCATGATCCGTGTCCGGTGGGATTCCGCGGTCTTGAAGCTGATCCCCAGGAGTTTCGCTATCTCTTTCGTGGACTTACCTTCCGCGACAAGCTGCAGCACCTCACGCTCCCGGGCCGTCAAGGGGTCGGGCGGGACCTCCGACTTGGAGAGGTACGCCTCGACCACCGCCTGGGAGATCCCGGGGCTCAGGTACATCATCCCTCGCAGCACCTCGTTGATCGCCCGCACCAGATCCCCCGAAGCCTGGGTCTTCACAACGTAACCCTTGACCCCTGCCTGGAGCGCCTCCAGGACGTAGTGGTCGTCCGTGTGCATCGTCAGGAGAATCGCCTTCGCGCGGGGACAGGTGTGCAAGATCTCCCTGGCGGCCCCGAGTCCGTTCAGGAGCGGCATCGCGAAATCGAGGACGGCCACATCCGGGCACCGCTCTCGCGCCACGCGGACCGCCTCCTGACCGTCGCCGACCTCGGCGACAACCGAGAACCCTTCGTGCTCGAGCAGGGCCTTGAGACCCTGGCGCACGATCAGGTGGTCATCGGCGAGGAGGATCCGCGTCGGCACCGCCTGCCTCCACAGGCACGGAGATGATCAGCTCGGCGCCCTTTCCCGGGGCCGAGGCGACGTTCAAGGTACCTCCGACCGCGTTCAGCCGCTCCTGGATCCCGATGAGGCCCAGGCCGCGCACTCCCCGTCGCGCCTGCACCGCGAGGACGTCGAACCCCGTGCCGTTGTCATGGATGGAGCAGCGCAGCAGACGCCCGTCACGCACGAACCGGATCGTCACGTGGCTCGCCTGGGCGTGCTTCGTCACGTTGGTCAGCGCTTCCTGGACGATGCGGTACAGGGCGGTCTCGGTCGGCGCGGGCATGCGCTTGCCCGGCGCGCCCTCGACGACGATCTGCAGCCCCGTCCGCCGCGAGACGCCGTCGGCGAGGAATTCGATCGCCGGCTGGAGGCCGAGATCGTCGAGGATCGTCGGCCGTAGCTCGTGAGAGAGGTGTCGCAGCTGCTCTTCGATCTTGGTCAGGAGCCCCCGCACGTCATCCAGACGCCGGGAGGTGTGGGGCGGCAGGTCGCGAGCGACGTCGGCCAGCCCGATGTGGACGGAAGCGAGCAGCTGGCCCGCCTCGTCGTGGAGCGCGTGCGCGATCCGCTTGACCTCCTCCTCCAACGCCTCGTTCAGCCGCCGCAGCGCCTCCTCGGCACGCTTTCGATCGGTGATGTCGCGGGCGACCCCCAGGACGCCGACGACGCGTCCGTCCTGGGTCTGGGGCGTCGCCGTGAACTCCCCGGGAATGTAGGCGCCCGACTTGGCGCGGATGCGCAACTCGAACGTCGGCGGGACCCGGCTCGCCAAGACGACCTGCAAGAGCGTCACGGCGCGCGGGAGATCGTCCGGATGGACGAGGGGCGAGAACTCTTTGCCGATCCACTCGGCGCGGAGCCAGCCGGTGATGGTCTCGAACACCGGATTCAGGGACTTGATCTTCCCGTCGATCGACAGCGTGTAGATGACGTCGCGGGCGGTGTCGACCAGGTTCCGGTAACGCTGCTCGGACTCCCGCAGCGCCGTGTTGACCTCCTGGACCCGGCGGTGGGACATCTCGAAGGGCAGCAGGCTCTCGACGAAGAGCTTCTGGGCCATCCGGAGGATCCGCGTCCCCTCCTTCGTGGTCCGGGCTCGCACGAGACACTTCAGCAGCGCGCGCTGCTGAAGCGTCGCCACGTCGAGCATGCCGAGGCCCTTCTTGAGCGTCTTCCGCCCGAGCTCGTACGCCTCCTGCAGCGCCGCCTCACCGCGTCCGGCCAGGTAGTCCTCGAGCGCCCGGTCGTACTCGTCCGCCAGCTCGCGGAGCTCCGGGTTCATGGCGCCCCGCCCAGATACCGGGCGACCAGGACGAGCGCGTCGTCGGTCTTCGTGCCCCACTCTGCGAGGATGCGATCGGCGAGCTGCTGCGGCGACTCGCCGTGGGCGAAGTTCGCGAGGGCGAAATTGCTTCGGACACCGTCGGTCGCGAGGATCAGCGCGTCGCCCCGCATCATCGGGAGGATCGCGGCGAGGAGCGCCGGCAGACGCCCGCCGACGACGCCGCCCCGCAGCAGGAGCGACTCACGACGCGGGCTCACCGAGGCCTGCGCGCGCAGCAGCACGCCCTCGACGTTGCCGACGCCGACCCACGTCATGGTCTCGGCGCGCGCGTCCAGCGCGGCGACGCTCATGACCACACCACGCGTGCCGGCGAGACTCTGATGGCAGCTCTTGATGAGCGTGATGATCGGCTCTTGCGCGTGACGCTCGAGCGATCGCACCGCGGCTTTCGCCGCCTCAGCGGCGTCGGCGCCGTGGCCCAGGCCGTCCACGACGGCCACGAGCACGCCGTCCGGTGCCGGTGTGACCAGGTACCGGTCGCCGGACTCGGTCTGCCCGGGCAGGACCAGCTCGGCGACGGCCCACTCGATCACCCCGGTGCTTACCGTTTCCATTTTCGGGCCGTCACCGTCGTGCCCTTGCCGAAGTCGGAGGAGATCTCGAATTCGTCCATGAGCCGCCGGACACCAGGCAAGCCGAGTCCGAGGCTCCCGGACGTCGAGTACCCGTCCTGCATGGCCAGCGTGACGTCGGGGATCCCGGGCCCGTCGTCCGTGGCGACGACCTCGACTCCGCGCCTCCCGTTGTCGTCGATCAGGCGGAGGATGATCTCGCCGCGCACCGCGTAGCGGACGATGTTCCGTGCGAGCTCCGAGATCGCGGTCGCGACGACGGCCAGGTCGGTCGAGGGGAACCCGCACTGCGCTGCCAGCTCCCGTCCCTTCTGGCGGGCAGCGACGATGTCGGAGTCGGAATCTATCGACACTCGCACTTCATCAGCGATGAGTGCGAACTTCATGCCCAGGGCCCTTCCCCTTGCGATCAAGGTATGCGAGGCCCTCTTCGAGGTCCAACGAGGTCGCCACGCCCTCGAGCGTGAGGCCCAGCTTGACCATCGAGAAGGCCACTTCCGGCTGGATCCCGACGATGACGGTCTCGGCTCCGCGCAGTCGGATCATGTGCGCGACGTCGCGCAGGGTACGGGTCGCGAACGAGTCGATCACGTCGAGCGCCGTCACGTCCACGATGACGCCGCGTGCCCGGACCACACTGACCCGCTCGACGAGGGTATCGCGCAGCTGCTTCAGGTCCTCGTCCGTGAGCGCGGACTGGACCGTCGCGATCAGATACGCGCCCTGCTTGAGGATCGGAACCTGCACGGTTCCTCTCTCCCCGCGCCTACGCGGGCTCCGCGGCTGACTCCCGCGTCAGGACAACCTTGTACCCCAGGAGCCGCTCGGCCTCTTCGATGCCGCCCTGGAGGTCGCCAACCGTGTTCATCTTCCCGAGGTCCACTCCGATATTAACAAGGGTCTGGGCGATTTCGGGCGACAGACCGGTGACGATGACGGTCGCGCCGAGCAGCCGGGCGGCCTCGACGGTCTGGACCAGATGGTTCGCCACGGGCGAGTCGATGTAGGGCACGCCCGTGATGTCCAGCACGACGACCTTGGCGCGGTTGGTGCGGATCCCGCGGAGCAGCTGCTCGGTCAGCTGCCGCGCGCGCTGGGGGTCGATGACGCCGATGATCGGCAGGATGAGCAGGCGCTCGCGGACCTGGAGCACCGGGGTCGACAGCTCGCGGATCGCCTCCTGCTGCTCGCGGATGATGCGCTCGCGCTCCTGGACGAACCCGACGGCGACTGTGATCGCGATGCGGTTGGCGGCGGGCTCGTACGCGTCGAGGATGCGGTTGAGCTTGGTGAAGTCTTCGTGGTACTTCGCGAACAGCGAGCGCGCGAGCACGTCGCGGAGGAGCAGCACGATACCGACGACCTCGTGCGTCTCGACGCCTCGCGGAATGATGCGTTCCGAGAGGTTGCGCGCGTAGGCTTGCAGGGCTTCGTACGTCCCCGTCTCGAGGGCCTCGACGTAGTTGTCGTACACCGAAGTCGCCTCGGCGAAGATCTCCTCTTTCGTCATCGCCGTCAGCAGCTTGGCCTCGGTGATGAGCCGGGCCCACTCTTCGCGCAGCTGAGCGCGCTGCTGCCTGAGGTGCGCCACCAGCTCGCGTAGCAACGAGGCCGTGGACTCGAGGCGGGGCTCGGTCGCGGTCGCTAACTTCCGGCTGTCATTCATCGGGCACCTCCTGCCTGCTCACTGAGACATGGGTCCATGTCCAGAGTCTACCCGGAGCACTCTAAGGTCTCTACCTGAAAGGCCCTATCAGGTAATTACCTGATTGTACCCGGGAATTCACCCGAATTCTCACGGTCAAGCGTCGCGGCGAGCAAGTAACGGCAGCGCCCCACCGCCAGGCTCGCTCGACTTTTCCAGATCAAGCATCTCGGGCACATGCGGAGCAGAATCCGTCAGCTCGAGCCGTTTGACGCGTTTCATGCGGGCGATGATGTCCTCGATCCGCCAGGTGCCCTCCAGGATCTCTTCCACTCGCGCTCGCTCCTGAGCGTCGAGCGTCCCGTCCAACAGCTGCGCCTGGCCCATGATCACGGCCAGCGGATTGTTGATCTCTTGGGCCGCCGCTGCCGCGAGGCCCGCGACGTACCGCAGAGCATCCCGCTCCCGCACGGCCGCCTCGGCCTGCTTCTTGTGGGTGATGTCCCGGGCGATCGCCGACGCGCCGACGATCCGCCCCGCCGCGTCCAGGGTCGGGGACACCGTGATGGACACGTCGATCCGGCGCCCGTCCCGCGTCACCCGGACCGTCTCGTAGTGATCCATCCGCTCGCCCCGGGCGAGCCGCGCGAGGATCGTCGGCAACTCGTCCCGAAGCTCCGGCGGGACGATGACCGAGATCGGTCGCCCCACGACCTCGTGGGCCGGGTACCCGTAGAGCCGCTCGGCGCCCCGGTTCCAGGTCGCGATGATCCCGTCCAGCGTCTTGCCGATGATCGCGTCGTCCGACGACTCCACGATCGCGGCGACGCGGGCCAGCGCCGCCTCGGTCTCCCCGTGCGTCTTGACGATCGCCGCCAGGAGCAGCGCCACGATGGCCATCGTCCCCATGAACGTCTGGAGCAGCAGCAGCGACTCGTTCTGCGTGTACCGGACGAAGGGCCCCGAGCCGTCGAGCGTGCCCCAGTTCGCGATCACCGAAAGGAGAGCGACGCACGTCGCCGCCTCGCGCGCGCCGAACCGGAACGCGGCCACGACGAGCGGCAGGATGCAGAGGAACGTGAGGGGATAATCCCACCCCCACGACAGGCCGCCGAACACGACCCAGCCGGCCAGGACAACGGAGCCGATCAGCGACGCGAGCTCCAGTGCCCCCGCTCGCGTCAGACGCAGCGCGCGGTCCATCCCCCAGAGGATCAGCACCGGGGCCACCACCAGCGCGCCCGCCGCGTCCCCGAGCCACCACGTGAGCCAGATCGCCCCGAATCGCTCCCAGCTCGCGTCGCCCCCGAGCGACAGACTCGTCACCCCGATCGTCGCGCACACGGCCGTGCTGCCGAGGCCGGCGAGCGCCGCGAACATGAGGATGTCTCGCGCCCGATCGAAGACTCGCCGACCGTTCGCGAAGCGCTTGACGAGGAAGGCGCCGAGGAGCCCTTCGAGCGTGTTGCCGCCGGCGATCCCGAGCGACGTCCAGACGGATCCGGCCGTCGTGACGTTCACCAGAAACGCGCCCAGGAACAGCGCCGGCCAGACACGGTATCCGAGCAGCAGCGTCGCCGCCAGGGCGATGCCCGTCGGCGGCCACACGGGCGAGGCGCTCGCATGGACGAAGGCGAGCGCCAGCCCGAGCTTCCCCGCGACGACGTAGACACCGCCGAGCACCAGAAGTCCCCACGGCATGAGGCGAATCCGGCGCGGGCTCATCCACTCGAATCTAGGCGCGACCCCACGCCCGTCCTATCCGCAGTTTGCCTGATTCCCCTCGCGGAGAACCCCCTCATTGTTCCGTCATCCTGTCACTCCATCCCGTCGCTTCGTTGACTCCATCCCGGACGCAGAGCTAGATTGGACCGGGACCGATCGCGCCGTGGCTTTTCGACCCGCCTCCCAGTGGCTGCTGTCGCGCTACGCCTTGGCCGTCACCCTCGCGGTACTGGCGGTGCTGGCGAGCGTCGAGCTTGCCCCGCGGTGGAACCCGCGCCACCTCCTGTGGCCTTGCTATCCCGCCGTCATGTTGAGCGCCTGGTTCGGCGGCTTCGGCCCCGGGCTCGTCACGACGCTCCTCTCAGGGCTCGCGATCGCGTACCTCGACCTGCCGCCGACTCACTCGCCGATGACCGGGGATCTCGGAGACCTCATGGGGTTCGTCCTGTTCGTGAGTGTCGGCGTCCTCCTGAGCGGCCTGAACGCGCAGCTCCTCGATGCGAGGCGTAGCGTCGAGGCCGTGACCCGTCAGCTCGAGCGCGAGGCCGACGAGCGGAAGACGGTCGAAGCGGTGGCGGCCAAGCTCGTGACGTTCGTGGACGAGCTACAAGCCTCGGTCGAGCGCTACCGGGAGCAGGTCGGGAGTCTCGCCGGGGTGTTCCGCGCGCGGCGCGACGGACGCATCGTCGAATGCAATGACCTCTTCGTGCGCCTCCTCGGCGCCTCCTCGGCCCGGCAGATCCTGGCCATGAACATGAAGGATCTCTTCCTCGATCAGGCGCACTGGCAGGAACTGGCGGGCACGCTGACGCCGGGCGTGGTGGTCAGTAACCGGGAACTGCGTTGGCGGCGTGACGACGGCGCGCCACTGAGAGTTCTCGCCACCCTCCGTGAAGCCGACGGCTTCCTCGAGGGCGTCGCGATCGCGGCGGTCGCTTCGGATCTCGTCTGAGCGGCTACGTCACCTAGTGCCGCACCAGAGCCCAGCCGTACGTTTGGAGGTCCTTGGTGAGGTCTCGTTGGCGCCGCTCCGTGAGGCGGCGCCTGTCGGACCCCACCCGCTCGAGGCTTTGCCGACGTTCCTCCATCCGGCGGTCGAGGAGCACGTCCACGGTCTCGGTGCCGAAGACGTGCTTCAGGTATGTGAATCGAGATGGTTCCGTACGGGAGACGATGAGGAGCAACCGTGCCACGTGCTGCCTCCCCCGGGGGCTAAGGGCCCCCTTTCACCATCCGCGGCTGTCGTGCCTGGGGTGTCCGACAACGCCGGCGCTGGAACGCACCGAGGAGCGAAATCGCCCTCACCCGCTTCTCACCCGGCCTCACATGAGAGCGACCCATGCCCCAGTCTAGAGCGACGCGATGTTTCCGGAAATAGGGCGAACCCTGTACGTGGCACATGGAAAAGGCCGGAAGAGCCCCCCGGGGACAACCCGTGGCAGGCCTCCGGTGAATCCCTGTATAACACCACCCGGCAAACACCGCTTGCGCCGACCGAGGCGCGGCGCTATTCATTGGCGGCGATGCGAGGGACTCTGGACCC
Organism: Candidatus Rokuibacteriota bacterium; assembly: GCA_003221695.1. Lineage (GTDB taxonomy): Bacteria > Methylomirabilota > Methylomirabilia > Rokubacteriales > CSP1-6 > 20CM-2-70-11. The sequence continues at coordinate 8,069 of QHSX01000090.1, read as the reverse complement.
CACCCGAGCGGATACCACGCGAAGGAGTGCCATGAAGATCCACCGGCTCTACGTCGACGCCCAGGGCGAGTCGCACTTCGAGGACATGGAGGTCCCCCTCACGGAATCGACTCGCGCCGGTCGGCTGTCGGCGCGCCTTCCCGCCACCGGCATCATCTTCCGCGAGGTCCAGCCCGAGTACGACCTCGACTGGCATCCGGCTCCGCAGCGGCAGTACATCATCAATCTCGACGCGGGCGTGCAGATCACCGCGAGCGACGGCGAGATGCGCCGGATCGGCGCCGGCGAAGTGATCCTCGTCGAGGACACGTGGGGCAAGGGCCATCGCTCCAAGGCGCTCGAGGGTAAGCTGCGCCACTGTATCTTCGTCCCCGTGGACTGAGACCGGCCGCGCGGGTCACGAGAGGTACAACGAGGCAAGCGGCGCTCGCCAGGCGAGGGCGTGGAGCGATGGACCCGGGATCCCGCAAGGACTGGCAGTCGGAGATGGATGAGCTCAGGCACCGCGAGGAGCTCGCCGAGCAGCTCGGCGGGCCCGAGCGGGTGCAGCGGCAGCACGACGGGGGCCGGTACACGATCCGCGAGCGCATCGCGAAGCTCGTGGACCCTGGGACCTTTCACGAGCTGGGCAAGCTCGCCGGCCGCGCCACCTACGACGAGCAGAACGACCTCGCGACCTTCACGCCGTCCAACTTCGTGTTCGGACGCGCCACGGTGGACGGGCGCCCCGTCGTCGTCGGCGGCGACGATTTTACGGTGCGTGGCGGGTCGGCCGACGCGACCATCAGGGGCAAGCACACCACGTGCGAGCGGATGGCCCACGACCTCCGGCTGCCGCTGATCCGCCTCGTCGAGGGCTCCGGCGGCGGGGGCTCGGTCAAGACGATCGAGACGACCGGGCGCGCGAACGTTCCCGCCGTAGACGGCTGGGAGTGGGTCGTCACCAACATGGGCACGATTCCCCGCGTGGCGCTCGGCCTCGGCTCCGTGGCCGGGCTGGGTGCGGCGCACCTGGCCGCAGCGCATTACTCCGTCATGATCAGGGAGAAGTCCGCGCTCTTCGTGGCGGGGCCGCCGGTCGTCGAGCGCCTCGGCCAGAAGCTCACCAAGAATCAGCTCGGCGGCTGGGAGATCCAGCTCAAGGCCGGCGCCGTCGACGACGCCGTGGACACCGAGGAGGAGGCGTTCGCCCGCGTCCGGCGCTTCCTGTCGTACCTGCCCTCGTCGATCGACGAGCTGCCGGCGCGGGGGCCGCGGATCGACGACCCCGAGCGCCGCGAGCCCTGGCTCTTCGAGGCGATCCCGCACGACGTCCGCAAGCCGTACAAGATGCGCGCGATCGTCGAGGCGGTCGTGGACACAGGGTCGTTCTTCGAGATCGCCCCGCTCTACGGCCGCCCGATCATCACCGGCCTGGCGCGCCTCGACGGTTGGCCCGTGGCCCTGATGGCGAGCGACCCGTTCTTCTACGGAGGCGCCTGGACAGCGGACAGCTCCCAGAAGGTGGAGCGTTTCGTGGATCTCGCGCAGACCTTTCACCTGCCGGTCGTCTATCTGGTCGACTGCCCCGGCTTCCTCATCGGCCCAGACGCCGAGCAGACCGGCACCATCAAGCAGGGCGTCCGCGCGATGTCCGCAATCTGGCAGACCACGGTCCCGTGGTGCGCGGTCATCGTCCGGAATGTCTTCGGAGTCGCCGGCGCCGCCCATCGGAACGGCAGCCGCTACTGCACGCGCTACGCGTGGCCGTCGGGGCGGTGGGGCTCGCTGCCACTCGAAGGCGGGATCGAAGCCGCGTACCGCGCCGAGCTCGACGCCGCCGCCGACCCGAAAGAAAAGCTCGCGGAGATCGAGGACCGCCTCACCAAGCTGCGCTCGCCGTTCCGGTCCGCCGAGACGTTCTGGATCGAGGAGATCATCGACCCGCGCGACACCCGGCCGCTCCTCTGCGAGTTCGCCAACCTCGCGGCCCCGCTGCGGCGGCCCGGCCCGTCCCCGCACCACATGCGGCCGTAGCGCGATCTTGCCATTGATCACCCGCACGCGGCGAGCAGGCGAACGCAGGAACCTCTGATGGCACGCGCCTCGCCCCGCCCGCACACGCTCGCGCCGGCTCTCACCCGGATCCTCTGTGTCGCGGCGCACCCCGACGACATCGAGTTCACGATCGCCGGGAGCGTCGCGAAGTGGGTCCGCGAGGGGCGCCTGGTCGTCTTCTGCCTGGTCACGAGCGGCGGCGCGGGAACCAACGAGCACACGCCCTCGAGCGCGGGCCTGGTGCCGGTCCGGGAGCGGGAGTCAGCGGATGCGGCGAAGATCCTCGGCGTGAAAGACCTCGTGTTCCTCGGGTATCAGGACGGTGTCCTGGAGCCGACCCTCGGCCTGCGCCGTGACTTGACGCGCGTGATCCGCCGCTCCCGTCCCGACGTGGTCGTGTGCGGCGACCCCACGGTGCGCTGGTACGGAAACGAATACCTCAACCATCCGGACCACCGGGCGGTCGCCAGCGCCGTGCTCGACGCGGTCTTCCCGTCCGCGGAGACCCGGGCCGTCTTTCCCGAGCTGCTGACGGAGGGCCTCGAGCCCCACCACGTGAAAGAGGTCCTCCTCACCGGCGCGGTCCCGCCAGACACCTGGATCGACGTCGGCGACACGCTCGCGCTCAAGTGCGCGGCGCTCAGGGCGCACGTCTCGCAGGTCGGGTCGGGAGACTGGGTGGACAAGCTGTTGCAGGGCTGGGCGGCGCGCGACGGCAAGCGCGCGGGCGTCCAGTACGCCGAGGCCTACCGCCGCTTCGTGTTGCGAAGCGGGACGTAGTGCCGGCGCCGAGCGCCGTCAGGCGTAGCGGATACCGATCACCTCGGCGACCAGCGCCGGGCGCTCCTGCCCCTCGACCTCGACGGTCATCTCGGACGTCACCCGGATGCCGTTGCCGGGCACCTCTTCGGCGTTGACGATCCGCTGGCGCAGGCGGACGCGGGATCCCGCCGGCACGGGGCTGATGAAGCGAATCTTGTTCGAGCCGTAGTTGATACCCCGGCCCCGCCGAGTGATCTCGAGCAGCGTGGCGGCCATTCGCGGGATCAGCGACAGCGTGAGGTAGCCGTGGGCGATCGTCTTGCCCCCGGGCATCTCGCGCCGGGCTCGCTCGACGTCCACGTGAATCCACTGGTGGTCGCCCGTGGCGTCAGCGAACCGGTCGATCATCGCCTGATCGACCACGATCCAGGCCGAGGGACCCAGTTCGCGTCCGACATGCTGGAGAAGGTCCTTCGGAGTCTCCACCGTGAGCATGGGGCCTCCCCCCCAAGCGCCCGTGCCCCGGCGGGCGATCGGGCGCGATGCCATCGCGGGAACGAAGGCGGGCAGGACGCCCGAAGCGCTCCGTTCCACCTCTCTCGCTATTCTAATCACTTAGCGTGTGGCACCCGGGTTGCTCTCGACCGGGGCAGGATGCCGAGCTTGGTTCGAGACACGAACGACCGGAGCGAGAGGAGGACCACGATGCTGACCCGAGTGCTTTCGATCACTGCGGCGGTGCTTTCGCTGACGGCGTCGGTGGCGGTGGCGGAAGGCCTCACCGATCGCCTGCAGGCAACGCGCATGACAGCCCTGAAGATCGACAGGGAGGCCGGCAAGTTCATGTGTGCGGAGCACCGGCGCTGGCAGGCCGTGTCCAAGGCAGGCTTGAGCACCGTCCATTCCGGGGACATCGTCAGGGTGGACAGGAAAGACGGGCAGCTGCCGAGGATCACCGTGGTGCGCCGCGCTTCGGAAGAGCTCGCCAGCCCCGAGATGTAAGCCCGCCGACGGGCGCTGCGCCCACGTATCGGGCACGCCGTGCGGTTCACGAGCTCCACGTGACCGTGAGCTGCACGGCGCCGGCGATCTAGTGGTTTGGAAGCGCCGCCCACGACATCTCGCGCGGGTGGCGCGCCTCGAACTCGCCGATCCGCGCTTCGAACATCGTGCGCGCGTGAATCTCAACCACGGCCGCAAGCTTCCGTCTGGCCCCGCGCCACCTCAAGAGGAGGAGGCCGGCTCACCCTCCGGTACGCGTCACTGACCCTTTCATTCGGCCCCCCACAACGCATCGCGCAGCTCGTTCAGGTCAGCCGCCCTGATCGTCACACCCGGTATGATCACAGGGGTGGTGTAGATCGGCGGGACCAGGCCGGCCTGGACGTAGGCGTCGTTCAGCGCCGCTCGAAGCTCAGTGATGTGAACGGCTTTCACCGGGATCACATTCTCGGAGATCGTCGGATCCGTAAACGCAAACGATGCCAGTCCAGAGTTCTGCGTGCGAAGCGTGTCAATCGCCGACCGGAGCTCGGCCACGTCCGCGGCGCTGATGATACTCGTTCCAGCAGTCAGCTTGGAATTGGTGAAGACCTTGGAGAAGGTTGCCTTCACCGACTGGGCCGCGGTCATGGTGACCACACAGGGACCGGTGCCAGAACAGCCGCCCCCGCTCCACCCCTTGAAACCCCCGGATGCCGAGGTCGCGGTCAACGTCACTATCGTCCCGCTCGGGTAGGGCGCTGAACAAGTCGCACCGCAGGAGATTCCCGCAGGGGCACTCGTCACCGTGCCCTTCGCAGACCCTCGAGTGCCCGTGGAGAGATTGAACTGTGTCACCGCGCCCGGGAACGTGGCGGTGACCGTGGTGGCGGCGGTCACCGTCACGCTGCACGACCCCGTGCCGGTGCACCCGCCGCCACTCCAGCCGCCGAAGGTGGAGCCGGCGGCGGGGGTAGCAGTGAGCGTCACGGCGGTGCCGCTCGTGAAGCTCGCCGCGCAGGTCGCGCCACAGGTGATGCCCGCCGGCGCGCTGGTGACTGTCCCGCTCCCGGTGCCCACCTTGCTAACGGTGAGCGCGAAGGTCGGGAGGCTGAAGGTCGCGGTGACCGTCGTCGCTGCGGAGACCGAGACCACGCACGACCCCGTGCCCGAGCACCCGCCGCCACTCCAGCCGCCGAAGGTGGAGCCGGCGGCGGGGGTTGCAGTGAGCGTCACGGCGGTGCCGCTCGTGAAGCTCGCCGCGCAGGTCGCGCCACAGGTGATGCCCGCCGGCGCGCTGGTGACTGTCCCGCTCCCGGTGCCCACCTCGCTGACGGTGAGCGCGAAGGTCGGGAGGCTGAAGGTCGCGGTGACCGTCGTCGCCGCGGAGACCGAGACCACGCACGACCCCGTGCCCGAGCACCCGCCGCCACTCCAGCCGGTCAAGGTGGACCCGGCGGCCGGGGTTGCAGTGAGCGTCACGGCGGTGCCGCTCGTGAAGCTCGCCGCGCAGGTCGCGCCACAGGTGATGCCCGCCGGGGAGCTAGTGACTGTCCCGCTCCCGGTGCCCACCTCGCTGACGGTGAGCGCGAAGGTCGGGAGGCTGAAGGTCGCGGTGACCGTCGTCGCCGCGGAGACCGAGACCACGCACGACCCCGTGCCCGAGCACCCGCCGCCACTCCAGCCGCCGAAGGTGGAGCCAGCGGCGGGGGTAGCAGTGAGCGTCACGGCGGTGCCGCTGGCGAAGCTCGCCGCGCAGGTCGCCCCACAGGTGATGCCCGCCGGGGAGCTGGTGACCGTCCCGCTCCCGGTGCCTGCTTTAGAGACCGTCAGGGTGAAGGTCTGAAGGGTAAAGGTCGCGGTGACCGTCGTCGCTGCGGAGACCGAGACCACGCACGACCCCGTGCCCGAGCACCCGCCGCCGCTCCAGCCGCCGAAGGTGGACCCGGCGGCAGGGGTAGCAGTGAGCGTCACGGCGGTGCCGCTCGTGAAGCTCGCCGCGCAGGTCGCCCCACACGTGATGCCCGCCGGGGCGCTGGTGACCGTCCCGCTCCCGGTGCCTGCTTTAGAGACCGTCAGGGTGAAGGTCGGCGTGAAGGTCACCGTCAAGGTGTCCGTGGCAGTATTGCCGGCGGCGTCCCGGGCTTGGACCGTCAGCATGTTTGTGCCCATCTGGAGGACGATCCCGCTGGCCGTCCAGGCCGTCGTCCCGGTCGCCGTCCCGTTGCCGCCCAGGCTGTTCGCCCACGTCACCTGGGTCACGCCGACGTTGTCCGACGCCGTCCCCCCGAGCGTCAGCGAGGAGCTGCTCGTGGTGTAGCTCGCGCCCGAAGTGGGCGCGGTGATGGTGATGGTAGGCGGCGCGGTGTCGGTCAACGTGGCGGTCAAGGTGGCCGTCTTGGTGTTGCCGGCGGCGTCCCGGGCTTGGACCGTCAGCATGTTTGTGCCCATCTGGAGGCCGATCCCGCTGGCCGTCCAGCTCGTCGTCCCGGTCGCCGTCCCGTTGCCGCCCCGGCTGTTCGTCCACGTCACCTGGGTCACGCCGACGTTGTCCGAGGCCGTCCCCCCCAACGTCATGGCGGGGTTGCCGGTGGTGTAGGTCGCGCCGGAAGTGGGCGCGGTGATGGTGACGGCGGGCGTGGTGGTGTCAGGGATCGGGTCGAACGTGGCGGTGACGGTCTTCGAGGTGGTCAGGACGACCGTGCACTGCGGGCCCAGAACCGTGTCGCACCCACTCCAGCCCGCAAGGGTGGACTGCGAGTCCGGGGCTGCGGTCAGGACGACGGACGTCCCGCTGGCAAATCTCGCGGAACAGCTCGCTCCACAGTTGATTCCGGACGGTGTGCTGGTCACGGTGCCCGCGCCGCTCCCGGCCCGGACGACCGCCACCGAGAACCCTGACGCGATCGTGAACGTCAGGGGGTTCGATGTTCCGCCGCCGGGCGCGGGATTGACGACCGTCACCTGAGCGGTGCCCGCCGTCACGACATCGGTGACCAGGATCGTCGCCCGCAACTGCGTGCTGCTGACGAACGTCGTCGCCCGATTCGTGCCGTTCCACCGGACCACCGAGGTGGAGACGAAGTTGGTCCCGCTCACGGTCAGAGAAAACCCCGCCGCGCCGGCCAGCACGTTGCTCGGCGCGAGCGAACTGACCGAGGGTACCGGGTTGGTGCTCGATGGCGCGAACGGGATCGCATAGATGTCCACGACCCCTGATTGGTTGAAGTTACTCGCGAAGGCGACGGCGGACCCGTCCCAGGCGGCCGAAATGCGCGGCTGGGCGTAGTAGTCCCCGAAGCCCCGCGAGCGATGGTGCGCGAGGCGGCGGACTTCGCCGGTCAGGACGTGGACGGCGATGATCTCCTGACGATACGCGTGCCAGGGGCTCACGGAGCCGTTATCCGAGCCGTCCTCGGTCGCCACGAACGCCCAGTCGCTCCGCGCGGAAGTCGAGACGTGCCCGCAGCAGTCGCTAAACCCCGGCCACGCGATGAGGAGCTTGTTGTTCGGGAGCGCCCGCTGTTGACTCTCGCTCAGCCCCGCTGTGTTATTGGTGACGTCCACACGCCAGAGCTCTGGGCTGTTCCCACAGTTCGACACGACCATGTAGGTGCGCCCGTCCGAGGCGGAGAGGAAGGACCCGTGGTCCCCGCACAGGGACCAGAAGATCGTCGGCGACGCCGTGATCGTGCGAGTCGCGTGGTTGAGCTTGTAGCTCAGCCCCTGCCCTATGCCGTAGAGGCCGACCGCACGTCCGTCGTAGCCCACGATGAACTGGCCGTCGGGCGAGACGCCGAGGTAGGAATTGGCATCGACGGAGTTGGTGGCGTTGATCGCGTTCGCGTAGGGACCTGCCGAGAGGTTCTGGCGGTCGAGGAGGTGAACCGAGGGCTCCGCGCCGTAGCGGACGAGCATGTAGCGCCCGCTCGCGTCGAACCAGTTCAGCGTTCCGCCCAGACCCTTGATGGCCGCCCCGCCGGGCGCCGTCCAGTACACCGAATCCGTCCAGGTCCCGTTCGGGTTCAGCGTGATCTGGTGAATCGCGCTCCCGGAGAGATAGTAGAGCACGTCCGGGTCCACGGGATCGAACCCGCCGTCACCCGGGAAGAAGCCGTTCTCGATGCCGGAGTGGGTCACGGCGCCCGTGGCCACGTCGATGACTTTCCAGGTGTCGGGAACCGTGCGGTGCAGATACCGCGTCCCATCGGCACTCCACCACATGTTGCGGGCGTAGATGTCGTCGTGGGCGTGGTCGGTGGTGAGCCGCCGCACCCTCTCGCCGAACA
>QHSX01000093.1 GCA_003221695.1 Candidatus Rokuibacteriota bacterium | reverse complement strand
ACCACCGGCAATACCGTGGAGAAATTCAACGTCCACGGCGTGTCCGAGGGCTCGGTCGGCACCGGGTACCACTGCAATCCGGGTGCGATCACCTTCGACGCCGTCGGCAACATGTACGTCGGCCAGGCCGACTGCAGCGGTCAGATCCTGAAAATCGCGGCCGGCCGGCCGTCGGTCGCGTATCAGGTCGCCGCCGAGCGGCGCGGCTCGTTGTGGGTCGACCTCGCCAGTGACGGCTGCACGATCTTCTACACGTCGCTGGGCCCCAACGTGAAGCGGTTCGACGTGTGCACCACCACGCAGCTCCCCGACTTCAATCTCGCCCCAATGCCTGGGGGTGAGACCCACGCGCTCCATGTCCTGCCCGACGGCGGCGTCCTCGTCTCCACCGGCCAGGTGATCTCGCGTCTGGACGCGGCCGGCGCCCTCGTGCAGACTTATAGCGTGTCGGGTGAGTCCCAGTACTGGACCGGCGTCGATCTGGTCGGGGACGGCACCTTCTGGGCCGTCAACTACTACGCGTCCAACGTCTACAAGTTCGATCTGGCGACGGGGGCGGTGCTCGCGAGCTTCAACACCGGGCCGCCGGTCCAGACCGTCGACGTCCGCGTGAGCCCCGGGGCGCCCCGGTGAGCGTGTCTGTCAAAGCGTGTCTGTCAAGCAGTCGGGCCAGGGAGGCGGATCGGTCTAGGGGAGCATCGTGAGCGGATCGCCCTCGATCACGATCTCCAGAATCTGCTCCTTGGAGGTCCGTCGGTCGCCGTGCCGTCGCTCGAGCGGAAAGGGCCGGACGCTCATGCGCCGCTCGCCACGGCGCCGATCGATGACGATCTCGACGTCCTCACGCCCCTCGAACGCCCGCCTGAGCCGTTCCTCGAGATGGGCATACGGTCTGCGGACGATCAGGCGCATCTTTGCAGGGTTATGCCCTAATTCCTCCGTCACGCCGAAGAGGCTCACGATAAATGCAGGGGCGAAACTCATGACGACCGGTTCAGATCATCGAACCCACGGCTCTCGGCGAGGCGGTGCGCAAGGCCGTCGCCCGTGCAGCCCTGGTGGACAGGGTTCTCGCCTTCGGGTTCGGGCGGAGGGCGTTGAAGATCGTCTCGAGGCAACGAGCGAAATCGTGCCTCGACAGAACCTCCTCCGCCTCGATGATCGTCCATGTGGTCTCGCGAAGGCTCCGACGCGTGCTCTGCTTGCGTTCCAGGATGTGTTGAAAGGCCCCGGCCTCAGAGAGCCCGAGGCGCGCCATCAGCACCTTCTTGGCGCGGTCCACCAGCCTGCCGGTCACCAGCGCCTCGCTCGGGTCGCTGCCCTCTCTTCGGAGAATGCTGGACTCCCCGAAGCGTTCCAGCGCGACACTGATCGCCGAGACGAGCTGCCTCTGATCCACGGAGGTGAGATACGCCACGACACCCGCCTCCCTGGCCCGCCGGACGAGCTCGGCGCCGGTATAACCCGTGAGGAGGACGATGGGCACCGGCCGAGCGCTGAGGATCGTCCTTGCCGTGTCAATGCCGTCCCGCCCGGGGAGCTTGGCGTCCATGAGAATGAGGCTCGGCTGGAGCCTCTCGGCAGCCGTGACCGCTTCCTCCCCGTCCCGGGCGAATCCGAGCACCCAGTGGCCGAGCGTCTCTAGCTGCGTCTTGAGGCGGGCCGCTACGAGGTCCCTGGGCTCGACGACGAGGACCCGCAGCCGTTCGGCGCTTCGACGATCGAAGAGCATCCACGACAAGTAAATCGCTCTGCGGCCCGCGGGCAATCCGAGCTTTCCCCGAAATCCAAGCGGAGAACCACGGGGGGATAGACCGGGGGGCCGGAACGGTCAGGGATTTCCCTGGCTCCGATTCTGGCTTTCTACTACTTTGCCTCCTCCTGATCCGAGGCTAGCCTTCAGCAGACCTGATATGACCGGAAACGGAACGAAGCGTTTGTTCCTTGTCGCGACAGCCCTGTCTTTCTGGTCGCTGTCGCCAAGCCCCGCGCCGGCCCAGACCGTGTCGTTCGCCCCCCGGGCGGACTTTGTATCCGGCACCACTCCTATGACCGTCGCCGTGGGCGACTTCAATGGCGATGGGGTGCCCGACCTGGCGGTGGCCAACGAAGGTCAAAACAACGTCGCGGTCTTGCTGGGCAACGGGGATGGAAACTTCCAGGCGCCACGGCTCTTCACGGTTGGCGCTCAGCCCGTGTGGGTCGCCGTGGGCGACTTCAATGGCGACGGCAAGCCAGACCTGGCGGTCGCCAACATCGGTTCCAACAACGTGTCAGTGTTGTTGGGCAACGGTGATGGGACCTTCCAGGAGGCACAGTTCTTCGCTGTGGGCACCGGTCCTGACTCCGTCGCCGTGGCGGACTTGAATCGCGACGGGCGACAAGACCTGGTCGTCGCCAACTGGTTTTCCGGCGACGTCTCGGTGCTGCTGGGCAACGGCGATGGCACCTTCGGGACGGCGCTGAGCCTCCCCAGTGGCGTGAATCCCATCTCGCCCACCGTGCGCGACTTCAATGGTGATGGGGTGCCCGACCTGGCGGTGGCCAACTACGGCAACAACAACGTCACGGTGCTGCTGGGTAACGGCGATGGCACCTTCGGGTCCGCCCTGATCTTTCCTGCGGGCAGTCTTCCTACCGCCGTGGCCGTGGGCGACTTCAATGGTGATGGGGTGCTCGACCTGGCGGTGGCCAACTCCTTCAGTTCCAACACCGTCTCGGTGCTGCTGGGTAACGGCGGTGGGACCTTCCAGACGCCACGGCCCTTCGGCGTCGGCGGCGATTTTCGTTCCGTGGCCGTGGGCGACTTCAATCGCGACGGGAATCAGGATCTGGCGGTCGTCGACGCCAGCTCCGACACGGTCTCCGTGCTGCTGGGCAACGGCGACGGCACCTTCGGGTCCGCGGTCGCCTTCGCGACTGGCACCAGTCCTCAATCCGTGGTTGTGGGCGACTTCAACCACGATGGGGTAGCCGACCTGGTGGTCGCCAACTCCAAATCCACCAACGTCTCTGTACTGTTCGGCAACGGTAGCGGCCCCACCACTGCCACGCCGGTGCTGAGTCCGGGAAGCGGAACCTACGACTCCCCCCTGCAGGTGACGATCGCGGACAGCACGCCGGGAGCGACGATCTACTACACCATCGACGGTAGCACCCCGACGACGTCGTCGACGCAGTACACAGGACCAGTCACGCTGACGACGACCGGAACGATCAAGGCGATCGCGACGGCGCCCAGCCTGACGGCGAGTGCGGTAGCCACCGCGACGTATACCATCACGCAGCCAGGGGCGACAGCGACGCTATCGTTCACCCGGAAAACCCTTGTAGCCGGCGCCAATCCGATCACCCTCGCCGTGGACGATTTCAATGGCGATGGGAAGAAAGACCTGGTGGTGGCCAACGAAGGGTCCAACAACGTCGCGGTGTTCCTCGGCAATGGCGATGGGAGCTTCCAGGCGCCGCAGTTCTTTGCGGTTGACAGAAATCCAGTGTGGGTCGCCGCGGGCGACTTCGATGGCGACGGAAGGCCTGACCTGGCGGTCGCCAACATCAACGGCAACAACGTCTCGATGTTGCTAAACAACGGCGATGGGACCTTCCGGTCAGTGGCAACCATACCTGTCGGCACGCAGCCCACTTCTCTGGCCGTGGGCAATTTCGATAGCGATCAGCTGCTCGACCTGGCGGTGGCCAACTGGGCGTCTTTTGGATCGCCGAATCCATCCGACATCACGGTGCTGCTGGGCAACGGTCTCGGGAGCGTCCGGGCGACACAGAGCGTCATCGTTGGCGTCAATCCGATTTTCCCCGTCGTGGCCGATTTCAATGGCGATGGGGTGCCTGATCTGGCGGTGGCCAACTTTGGCAACAACAACGTCTCCGTGCTGCTGGGCAACGGCGATGGCACCTTCCGGTCCGGGTCCCTCCTCGGCCCTGTTTCGTCTCCTTACGCTGTCGCCGTGGGCCACTTCAATGGCGACGGCGCGCTTGACCTCGCGGTGACCAGCACCTCTTCCAACAGCGTCACGGTGTTCCTCGGCAACGGCAATGGGACCTTCCAGGTCTTGCCACAGACCTTCGATGCTGGTGGTAAGCGTCCTCTCTCCATCGCCGCTGCTGATATCGATGGCGATGGCAAGCTGGATCTAGTAGTGGCCAACTATGGCGACCCCAACATCATCCCTCCTGACCCGGGCAATGTCGCAGTCCTGTTGGGCAACGGCGACGGGACCTTCCAGGCGCCGCTGACCTTCCCTGTGGGCACGAACCCTGAATCCGTGGTCGTGGGCGACTTCGATGGCGATGGCAAGCTGGATCTCGCGGTGGCCAACTTTGATGAAAAGAATTTCGGTCCCGGCACCGTCTCGGTGCTGCTGAACACGACCAGCGCGCCCGCTCCGCCGAACTACACTCTTTCAGCCTCGCCCAGCAGCGTGGCGGTCAGCCAGGGCAGCAGCGGCTCGAGCACCATCACCGTCTCGCCCCTGAACGGCTTCAGCGGCAGCGTCCAGTTGTCCGCCTCCAGTCTGCCGAGCGGTGTCACCGCGGCCTTCGACCCGAACCCCACCACCACGTCGAGCACGCTCACGCTGACGGCAAGTCCTACGGCCACCACGGGCACGGTCAGCGTCACCGTCACGGGCGCCTCGGGCACCCTGACCAGGACGACCACGCTCACCCTCACCGTGAATGCCCAGGCCGCGCCGGACTTCACCCTGTCCGCCTCGCCTAGCAGCGTGGCGGTCACCCAGGGCAGCAGCGGCTCGAGCACGATCTCCGTCTCACCGCTGAACGGCTTCACCGGCAGCGTCACCCTCTCCGCCGCCGGGCTGCCGGACGGCGTCACCCCGGCCTTCGACCCGAACCCCACGACGACGACGAGCACGCTGACGCTCACCGCCAACAGCACCGCGGCCACCGGCACGGTCACCGTTACCATCACCGGCACGTCAGGCACCCTGTCGAAGACCACCACGCTCAGCCTCACCGTGAATGCCCAGGCCGCGCCGGATTACACCCTCTCGGCCTCGCCGAATAGCCTGACCGTCACCCAGGGCACCAACAACTCGAGCACGATCTCCGTCTCGCCGCTGAACGGCTTCACCGGCAGCGTCCAGCTGTCCGCCTCCGGCCTGCCGACCGGCGTGACCGCCGCCTTCAACCCCAACCCCGCCACCGTGTCGAGCACCGTGACGCTGACGGCGAGCGCCACGGCCACCACGGGCACGGTCACCGTCACCATCACGGGCGCCTCGGGCACCCTGACGCCGAAGACCACCACGCTCAACCTCACCGTGGCTGCCGCGCCGACCTATACCCTGTCGGCCTCGCCCAGCAGCCTGACCGTCACCCAGGGCAGCAGCGGCTCCAGCACCATCACCGTCTCGCCGCAGAACGGTTTCACCGGCAGTGTGACCCTGTCCCCCTCCACGCTGCCCAGCGGC
>QHSX01000002.1 GCA_003221695.1 Candidatus Rokuibacteriota bacterium | reverse complement strand
CCGGGTCCGATTTAATCTGATCGACCAGGGCAGCTCGCTCGCCGGCGAGCACCCGTCCGCCGTGGGTCGAAGCCGGCACACTCTGGCCAGGCCGAAGGACGCGCACGTCATTACGAAGCGTGACGGTCGGGGGCTCGGTGCGGCCGCGGACCTTGGAGAGGCGTGTCAGCTCGGCTCGGCCTGCCCGCAGCTCCTCTGGTGAGCGATTGATCGGGTGCCAAGCGGCCCCGAACTGGACGGTGCGGCGGAGCGCGGCCCTGCTGTGCCCCCCGACCCAGATCGGCGGGTACGGCTTCTGCAGCGGTTTGGGCTCGAAGACGAGTCCGCTGAACTGCGTGTACTTACCAGTAAACGACGGCTCCCGACTGGTCCAAAGCTCAAGAAGAACGCTAGAGGTGACTTCTTCCGTTGCACTCGCTGTGGCGGCAAGCACTACTACTCCCCCGACAAAGGGGCGCTCCAGTGTTTCGGGGCTTCGAAGCCGGGCCACCGTTCTACCGATTGAAGAGAAAGTTGGCTCTCGCCAAATAGGAGGCGAAAGAGAACAGGCCGAGCGATAACCTGCCCGGCCCGTCACAAGCGGCGGCTGCTCGCGAAGTGTAGTGAAACAAGCGAACGATTAGCTCGCGGGTCGACCCCTCGGCGATGGAGATTTCTTGAGTGCTACAATGCCTTCGCCGCTTTCATCACGTCTCTCTTCGCCCTCAGCGCCAGACGCTCTGCTTTGTAGGACGATCCAGAATTATTCATCGTGTGAATCGCCGTGCGGCTCACCTTGACGGCGTGGCGGATCGCGTGGTCCATCCGCTTCTTCCACCGGGATACGTGCTTCCCAGCACCCGCCTTCGCGAATTTGACCATCAGTCCGTTCATCGTTGTGCCCTCCTAACTTCAGCCTCTCACGGCAGGGACGGATCCCGGAAACAATTCGAGACGTAGGTGTCGTCGCCCTGCCAGGCGGAACGTCCCCCGCGAAGCCTTACGATTTCCCACCCTTGATGAGTCTGCCGATGAGTCCGAGAATGACTCCCCCGACCACGACCGAGACCGCGAAGCCGATCAGGGCGAGCGGCTCGATCCAGTCGGCCGCGCGTCTGGCTGTCAAGAGTCCGCTCGGCGTCTGGAAACGCGCCAACGCCTCGGGTGCGAGCCGGCGCGATTCCCAGAGGACGTGCGCCGTGGCGAGCGTGCCGTGCCCGCACAGGGTAAGCTCCGTCACCGCCGTGAACCAGCGCAGATCGAACTCCGCACCTCGCGGCGCAACGAATGCTGTTGCCGGAAGGTTCATTTCGCCGGCGACAGCTCGCATTCAGTCCGGCTCCCGAGACGCGTCGAGGAGATAGACCGCGGCCTGGTTGCCCGTGAAGGGTCGGTCGGTAAAGACGTCGACCTGAAAGACCGCGATCCCGTCGTTCATAGGGCTAACGTGGCATCGCCGGAGAACAATAGACGCAGGATCGCGAGCGAGTCAACATTGCGATGTTTGGAGTCGGCTTCGTCGAGACGGCCGGCTCGAGGAGACGCAGGCCGCGATCTCCCAGCTCAACGGGCGCGAGCGCGACGACCCACGGATCACGGTCGACGACCAAAACGGCGGTCGACGGCTCCCGTCGCCTATCGGACAGACATGGAAAGCTGTCGCGCAAAGAGCAATCGAATCCCAATTTGGTGGCCCCAGCGGGATTCGAACCCGCGTCTCGGTCTTGAGAGGGCGAGCCCACGGATAGTGATTTCACCGACTTCGACGCCGGGTGCCACGGCCCGGTGCTACTCGAAACCGCGGCCTACGCCCTACAACGAGTGCGCCGACGGCGAGGACGCGGGCGACGCGCTTCATTTTGGTGCGTTCCGCGTGGTGCGTTCCGCGCTCGCATCATTCGGATCACCTCATCCGCCCGCAGCAGTAGCGACGGTGGGATCGTCAACCCGGGCCAGGGGTGCACGCGTCGGATCAGTCACACCCCCCCGAGCCTCCGCTTCCTCGCTCTGGACATCTTCTTCACTTCGATTTCGCGGCGACTCGCTGACGACCGGTCTCGGTATGGTTCGGCGTAGACTAATCTAACCGGAAGGCGGCCACGGGTGTATCTTGAGGCGCAACCGCGATTATGCATCGAGAGCCGCCGATCAATCGAGTTCGTGATGCCGGTGTAGAAGGTCCCGTCAGCGCACTCGAGTACGTAGCAGAACCAACGGTCCTTCCCTCGCACGAGGTCACCCTTTGGAGCCTTCACTTCTTGCGGTAGATGTTCAACCCGACTTTTTCCTCCCGATCGGGGACCGAGACACTCCCTTCGGTCGAAGCAATGATGATGGTCTTGCCCGAAGAGGACGGCACAAATTCCTTCGACAAATCCACCTTGATCGTAAGGATGTTCCCGTCGACGGTCATCTGTACGTTCTTCATAAGAAGATCTCCCGCGGGAGAATATCTCCCGCGGGCGCCGGTCAAGTTTCTGTGGGAGCAGCTCAGCTCGCCGACGTGTTCACGTGGATCACGCCAAGGACAACAAGGTGATGGTGCCGTCCTGGTTTTCGATGATCCGCTGATATCGGGGGGCGATCCACGCTCCCTTCGGAGACCGAACGTACCACTGCGCTGTCCCGTCGGTGCCGAGTCACCCGGCCGTAATCGCCTGGTGCGAACGTCGCCCTATCCGGACGGGACTCGTCATTGTTGCGTCGGCTCAGCCTCGCACTCATCGCGTGACGGCTTCACACGGCGCACGCCAAAGCCGCACACTTAGCGCAGAACTTCTGGTCGGCCAGCTTCTCGTGCTGGCACCGGGGACACTTCACGCCCAAGCCTCCAGGCAGCCGGACCGGGAAAGGTCGGAAGTGCGCCGAGATTAGCCCGCCCGAGGAGAGAGGTCAACCACCTTGACAACCTCTAGGTGGGCGCAGATGATCTCGTCACCGCCTTGACCGTCGGCCCCGCGCGGAGCCTGAATGGCCCTGGATCAGCTTTCGGGCCTCTTTTCCCCCAGGGTTCGCCTATGCGGTCGGCCGCTCTGCCTCCTCAGCCCCATCCTTCTGCTTTTGCTCCTTCAAACCACATGCGCGGAGGCCACCGGGATTCCCGCGTTCAACTTGACTGCGGTGTGGCCCGATGCCGAGGACGACGACGGCGAAAATGTAGCCCGGTCTGACGGGGCCGCTCCGATTGCAGGAGGTCGCGCTGATCCCGTGCTGGTCGGGTCGCGCGAGGTAGCGTCGTGATTCAGCATGAGATCGTGCTTGTTCCCAAAGGTGTCTAGCCTCGCGCCCAGGAGTCTCCGCGGCCCGCCCGGCAGAGAGTGGCGAGTAGTGACGAACCCTACGATCTCACTTGCCTCAATCTCGCCTCGATTTGCGGGAGGCTCCTGTCTTCCGCACAAGCAGAGATCTCAGCCTGGATCCACGAGGGCCGCCGGCTCTCCTCAGGCGCCCTCTAAACGGCTTCACCAAGAGGTGACGGCGTGTCTCCGTGAAGGTCCGCTAGGCTGCCCAATGCTCCTATCGTCACGAAGGAGGGCCGTATGAAGCTGTGGCGCATTACTCTTGTTCTAGCTATCGCAATATCGGCCGCCGATCTCGTTAGCGCTGCTCCCGACGGCAAGATCGTTATTGCCCAAGGGACCGATCCAAGCACTCTCGATATGACGAACCACCAAGAGACACCGGCGGCGAACGTCGGCGCTCAAATCTTCGAGACGCTCGTCGAGCGAAATGAAACCCTCCAGCCTGTCCCAGGCTTGGCCGCGGAGCTGCCGAGAGCCATCTCTCCGACCCTATGGGAGATCAGGCTTCGGAAGGGCATCAAGTTCCACAACGGAGAGGACTTCAAGGCGGAGTCGGTAAAGTTCAGCATCGAGCGCCTCATTAATCCCGCAAACAAGCTCCGCGGCGCGCCGCGTCCAAACGTGCTGGACCGAGTGGAAATTCTGGACTCCTACACCGTTCGGGTCCATACAACGCAGCCGGTGCCGACATTCGTCAAATCCCTAACCCTGGGTGGGTATTCGATGTACCCGCCGAGAGCCTATGCGGACAAGGACACGGCCTATATCTCAAGGAATCCGATTGGCACCGGCCCGTACAAGTTCGTCCGATGGTCCAAGGACGAGGAGATTGTGCTCGAGGCGAACGATAATTATTGGCGAGGCGCTCCGAGGATCAAAGACGTCGTCTTCCGACCGATTCCCGACGATTCCGTCCGGATCGCGGCGCTCCAGAAGGGCGAGATTCACCTCGGTGTGAATATCCCGCCTCACCTCGCGGGAGTCATCGCGAGTCATCCGAGACTCTTCCTCTCTACCGCTCCCAGCATACGGACGATTCAGTTGATGTTCTATACGCACCAGTTCGACGCCGAACATCGCCTTGTTGGTGTTTACGCTGGCCCAACAGCAGACAAGCGGGTGCGTCAGGCGATCGTCGCAGCGATCGACGCGGACGAGCTCATCACGAGGGTGCTCGACGGCAAGGCGAAGCGGGTCGCCACCTTGCTCACCAGCCTGCACTTCGGCTTCGACCCTTCCCTCGTCCCGTCGAAGCATGACCTGTCGCGTGCCAAGCGCCTGATCGCCGAAGCCGGCTTCCCGAATGGCATCGAGATCACGCTCAACAGCCCCCAGGGCCGTTATGTTCGCGACAAGGAAGTAGCGGAAGCCGTAGCTGGCCAGCTTGCAAAGGCCGGCATCAAGACATCGGTTCGAACCTACGACTTCGTGACGTTCGTAAACAACCTCACATATCTCCACAAGGCCGGACCGGTGTTCCTCCTCGGATGGGGATACCCGACTGCGGACGCTGATGGTATCTATCGTCCTCTTTTCCGTTCGGGAAGCCTGTTTGCGAACTACTACAACCCCGAGTTTGATCGGCTGGTAGACGAAGCACGTATCACCATGGACGAGGGGAAGCGTCTCGACCTCTACCATCGCCTCAACAAAATATGGCTAGAAGACGCGGTCGCGGCCCCCCTCTATCAGCAGATAGATCTGTATGGCCTAAATAAACGGCTAGTCTGGCAAGCGCGGAGCGACGAGCTTATCCGCGCCTACGATATGGCGTTGAAGCCGTGAGTAAAAGTCGGGCCGAGGTGTCCGACACTACAGCGATCCAGGAGCGCTCAAGATGTTAAGCGGCCCGTGAAGTACGAGGTCGCCTCCCCGCCGTCGGTTGAATCCCTACCGCGCTCGGCAAACAGACATCGAGCAATCAGTCTGGTCGAATCCCGAACGCAGGCCGAGGATCATCGGCATCAAAAGGGGAAGGGGAAAGCATGATAAGGACTACTCGCCGTGGGTTCGCCACCGTGTTTGCACTATCACTGGTCGGAGGGCTGGTCCTGCTCGCTCCGGCTCAGAGCTTGGCTCAAGAGAAGCATAAGCTCGCCTGGTCGGCAAGGCCTGAGAACACGAAGTTCACCTGGCCTCGGCGCCCGTGCTCTCTTAGCTGAGGGTGCACATAGTCGACGACGATCATGTAAGGAATTGGGAGGGTCCGTGCCACGGCGATTCGTACATCGTAGGTCTCTATCTCCGACTGTCGGTCAAGTTGGTGGCCCCAGCGGGATTCGACGAGAGTAAATTCGCGATCGCCGGCGAGGCCATCGCCGCGTAGGGGGCATTTTTTTCCTGGACAGTCCGGGCGCATGGCGCTAGCGTAAAACATAGTCGCTTCGGGATGGTATCCCCGGCATCCTCCGCTGGGCGCGCGAGGGCCGGTGAAGCGACGTGCGGAACTTCACAGCCGCCAGCCTTCCCCGAGGTGCGGCGCTAACGCGGGGGTCGTCCCCTGCAGGAGCGCCGTATGCCCGACGCCAAGCAGCCCGACACCAAGCTCGACCCCAAGGAGC
>QHSX01000089.1 GCA_003221695.1 Candidatus Rokuibacteriota bacterium | reverse complement strand
GGGGGTGAATGCGCGCAGCCGCGAGCGCGGATTACCCGAGGTCGAGATGGGGATCGGCGTCCACACCGGGGACGTGATCGTGGGCAACATCGGTTCGAACCGTCGGATGAAGTACGCCGCGGTGGGCACGCATGTCAATCTGACGGGACGGATCGAGTCGTACACGACCGGAGGACAGATCCTGATCTCAGAGAGCATCCGACAGGAGGTCGCCTCGCTGGTCAGCGTGGGTCGTGAGCTGCAGATCGAAGCGAAGGGGGCCCGGCAGCCGCTCGGCGTGTGGGAAGTGACAGGGATCGGTGGACCCCACGCGCTGTTCCTGCATCCGGCGTCGTCACGAATGATCCTGCTGGCCGCTCCGATTCCGGTTCGCTATGCCGTCCTCGCGGACAAGCACGTGGGGCGCAACGTGGTGGACGGAAGTGTCGTGCGTCTCTCCGAGAAGAACGCCGAGATCCGGTCGTCCGCGCCAGTGCCGCTGCTCAGCAACGTGAAGATCTGGATCCCCGAGATCGAGGCGAGTGCCAGTCCGGGAGAGCTTTATGCGAAGGTCGTGGAGGCGGCGGCGACCGACCGATCCGGCTTCATCGTTCGCTTCACGGCCATCGCTCCGGACATCACGAAGTACCTGCAACATCGCCTGGACGCCGATCGAGCGTCGAGCCGCTCGGCGTGACCATGGCCACTGGCCAGACCGTCGACCGGCCGCCGGCCACCACGGGCTGCGGCAAGCGACCGCCAGGATGCCCCGAGTCGGCGGCGAACGTGCCCTCGAAATCTTCCGCGCTCTTCAGGTTGTACACCTCGCCTCTCGCGACCCGCTGCGACACGCCGACGTCCACGACGCTGAAGCCTTTCACCATGGACGACAAGGAGAAACACAGGATGAAGATGATGGCCGCAACCGCCGTGATGGGAAGTCTCGTGCTCGCCGCCGGAGGGACCGCTTTGGCCCAGGCGCCCGGTGCGACCGAGAAGAAGCCGGCCGCCAGCGCGACGAAGCCGGCGGTGGGCGAGGCCGCCGTGGTGAAGGCGCGCGGGACGATCGCCGCCATCGACAAGGATCGCCCTCGACCAACCCACGAAGTGAGGCGCCAGTGAGAGCCATCGGGGCCCTGGCGATCCTGTTCGCGGTCGTGCCGTCGACCGGCTCGGCAGCACCGGTCGACGGGTCGGCGCCCATGCAGTGCGCCATCCAGACGGTGATGGTGTGCGACGACCCGTCCGTCTGCATACGGGGGAGCGCGCAGACCGTCAACCTCCCGCCGGTCGTCAAGGTCGACGTTGCTAAGCGGCTGATCAGTGGAGCCGCCACCGGGCGGACCGTTCGTATCACGTCTGTCAGCCGCGGGAGTGGTCGGCTCCTGCTGCAAGGCGAAGAAGTCGGCATGAACGGCTTTGCCTGGGACATGGTGATCGTGGAAGCTTCGGGCGTCATGTCGGGTGCGGTGCTCAGTCATGGTGGCGGCTTCCTCATGTTCGGCGGGTGCTCGACGAGCTGAAGACGCCGGTCCTGATCTCTTACTGTCTTGCGGCCGCGCGGTCGTTCTGCCGAGCTGCCCTCACATGACCTGGGCGATGGCGTCGATCAGCTGGTCGTGGTGGAACGGCTTCGTGAGGTAGCCCGCGGCCCCGGCAGCACGGGCGCGATCGCGGGTCGAGGCACTGTCATGACCTCTGATAAAGATGACCGGAATGGAGCGTCCCGAAGCCGCCAGGGACTCGTAGAGCTCGAAGCCGGTCAGCCCAGTCAGTTGCAAACCCACGCGTCCGTTTCCAGATCCCTCGAGGCCAATCCCCTCAGTTCATCCGTGTGACCGGCCCGGCGGGTTGGCGTCCCAAGGCAGAGCATGGCAGCCGCACGTGCATCGTTGATGCCGCGGTCGAAGGAAGCGATAGCCGGAACAGGCCCAACCTCGCCATAGATCAGCAGGACCGATCGAGGGTCCGCCTCGGTAGCCCACGATCAGCCCCGTGGACATTGGTCCACACCGCATCCGACCTTCGTCTCATTGTCTATGTCCTGACCGACGTGGGACCGTGACTCCGGCCTGACCGCAATCCTAGGAGGACGCGCACGATGACGGCGCCGACGCAGCCGACCACGTCGCTAGACCTGAAGGACTTCTTCTCCGCCGCCGAGGCCCGGAGCGACCGCTGGCGCCAGCTGAACGCTGCCGGGCGGGCCTGGGAGACCGCCGTGGTCCAGGGCCACCCGGAGGACAAGCTGCACGCGGAGGCGGCACGGCTGCTCAGGGAGATCGTCGCCCTCGAGCATTACTGGGCCTACCCCGGACCCCGGCTCATGGGGGCGGTCGGCGAGGCGGTCGAGGAGCGGAACGCCGGCGTGTTCGCCCGGCTCCTGCAGAAGATCTCCAGCGCACTCGTCACTGGGAGCTACCGGCACGAGGGGGCGGCGTGGGATCCACTCCAGGACGGCGAGGCCAGGCCGGAGTTGCTCGTGCCGGATGCCCAGCAGGGCGACGGCCACAAGCCGTACTTCGAGGTGCTCGTGGTCACGCCGACCGATCCAAGCCTCTGGGAGCGGGGCCGGAACGACCTGAAGCGCCTGCGCCGCCCCGAGGACCCGTTCGTCTACGAGGTCGTCCAGGTGGCGACCTTCGAGGACGCGGTCCTCGGCACCATCTTCAACGCCAACGTGCAAGCGGTGGTGATCCACGATGGGTTCCTGTTCCATTCCCGCCACGACCTGCCGGTGCTGCGCCAGTTCCTGCTGCGCCATCTGAGCATCGACCCCGCCACCACCGCGCCCGGCGAGCTGGCCGTCACCCTGGCCCGGGCGATCAAGAACTACCGGCCGGAGCTGGACGTCTACCTGCTCACCGACCGCGCGGTGGAACAGCTCGCCGGCAGCGAGGAAGCGGCGCCGCTGCGGCGGGTGTTCCACAGCGTCGAGGAGATCATGGAGATCCACCTCGCCGTCCTCGATGGCGTCGGCGAGCGGTATGAGACGCCGTTCTTCGCCAACCTCAAGAAGTACGCGCAGCGGCCTATCGGCACCTTCCACGCGCTCCCCATCGCGCGGGGCAAGTCGATCTTCCGCTCGAACTGGATCCGCGACATGGGCCACTTCTACGGCACGAATCTCTTCTTGGCCGAGTCATCGGCGACGACCGGCGGGCTCGACAGCCTGCTGGAGCCGACCGGCAACATCAAGAAGGCCCATGAGCTGGCGGCGCGGGCCTTCGGCGCCAGGCGGGCCTACTTCGGCACCAATGGCACCTCGACGTCCAACAAGATCGTCGTGCAGGCCCTCTGCAAGCCGGGCGACATCGTCATCGTCGATCGCAACTGCCACAAGTCGCACCACTACGGTCTAGTGCTGGCCGGAGCCCAGCCCTACTACGTCGAGGCCTACCCGCTGACGCAGTTCTCGATGTACGGGGCGGTGCCGCTCCGGACCATCAAGAAGGCGCTGCTCGATTGCAAGGCCGAGGGGAAGCTCGATCGCGTGAAGGTGATCGACCTGACCAACTGCACCTTCGACGGCCACATGTACAACCCGCGGCGTGTAATGGAGGAGTGCCTGGCCATCAAGCCGGACCTCGTGTTCCTGTGGGACGAGGCCTGGTTCGGCTTCGCCCGCTTCACCCCGTTCCACCGGCGGCGTACGGCCATGGGCGCGGCCGCGGCGCTGGCCGCCCGGTACCGCGAGCCCGCCTACCGTGAGGCGTACAAGACCTTCGCCGCCAAGGTGGCCGCGCTCGGTGCGAACACCTCGCTGCTGCTGGACATGCCGCTGCTGCCCGATCCGGACAAGGTGCGCATCCGCGTGTACCAGACGAACTCGACCCACAAGTCCATGTCAGCGCTTCGCCAGGGCTCGATGATCCTGGTCTGGGACGACGACTTTCATCAGGTCGAAGGCCCCTTCGAGGAGGCCTTCTTCACCCACACCTCGACCTCGCCGAATCAACAGATCATCGCCTCGCTCGATCTGGCCCGCCGCCAGATGGAGCTGGAGGGCTACGACCTGACGATGAAGGCGACGGAGCTGGCGCTCCGCATCCGCCGCGAGGTGAACAACCATCGGCTCATCGCGAAGTATTTCCGCATCGCCACCCCGGCCGACATGATCCCGGCCGAGTTCCGGGCCTCGAAGCTGGCCGACTACGGCCCGCCCCAGTCGACCTGGAAGGAGGTCATCGAGGCCTGGAACGAGGACGAGTTCGCGCTGGACCCGACCCGCCTCACGCTGATCTGCGGGGCGGCCGGGTTCGACGGGACGCAGTTCAAGAACTTGCTGGCCGACCGCTTCGATATCCAGCTCAACAAGACCTCACGCAACAGCGTCCTCGTCCAGACCAACATCAACAACACCCGGAGCGACGCCGCGCTGCTGATCAAAGTGCTGGCCGACCTCAGCCGCGAGATCGAGCAGCGCCTGGCCCAGGGCGGCGTCACCGAGCAAGTCGCCTTCGCGGCCCGGGTGAAGTCGCTGATGACCGACGTCCCCGACCTGCCCAACTTCAGCCGCTTCCACGACGCCTTCCGCGACAACGCCAAGGCGGCCAGCAACGAGGGCCACATGCGGTCGGCATACTTCATGGCCTACGACGACGCCAACTGCGAGTTCATCAAGCTCGGCAGCAAGGAGATCGACGACCGGCTCGGGAACGGGCCCGAGCTGGTGTCGGCCAACTTCGTGATTCCCTACCCGCCCGGCTTCCCGATCATGGTACCGGGCCAGGTGATCACCGCCGAGACGATCGCGTTCATGCGCAAGCTCGACGTCAAGGAGATCCACGGCTATCACGCCGCGCACGGACTCAAGCTCCTCACGCCGGCCGCGCTGGCCAGCCGGAACGGCAAGCGCGCTGAGGAGGGAGGACCAGATGCTTGACTGGTTCGCTGCGACGCTGCGTAGCTACCCGGAAATCGCGATCTTCCTCTCGCTCGGCGTCGGGTACTACGTCGGCAAGTTCACCTTCCGCGGCATCGGTCTGGGGGCGGTCACCGCGACCCTGCTCGCTGCCGTCGTGATCGGGCAGCTCGGGATCACCATCTCCCCGCATGTCAAGTCGACCTTCTTCCTCATATTCCTGTTTGCCGTCGGCTACGGCGTGGGGCCGCAGTTCGTCCGCGGCGTCGCCAGGGATGGCCTGCCCCAGGCGGTCTTCGCGGCGGTCCAGTGCGTGTTCTGCCTGGTGGTCGGCGCGGTGGTCGCCAGGCTGGCCGGCTACGATCTCGGCTACGCGGCGGGGCTGTACGCGGGATCGCAGACCATCTCCGCCTCCATGGGCCTCGCGACCGACGCCATCAACCGACTGGGGTTGCCCGCCGACCAGGCCAAGGCCCTGCTCGACGGGATCCCGGTCGCCTACGCCGTGACCTACATCTTCGGCACGGTCGGCTCGGCGATCGTGCTCGCGCTGCTCGGGCCGGCGCTGCTCCGCCTCGATCTGATCGCGGCGTGCAAGGACTACGAGGAGAAGCAAGGCGGCACCAAGGAGCTGGGGGGGGGCGGCTCGGCCTGGCACCGCTGGGAGGTGCGCGCGTTCCGCGTGAGGCCGGGCGGGCCGGCCAGTGGTCTCCGGGCCATCGAGGCCGAGGCCCTGGTGCCTGATGCGCGCGTCTTCGTGCTACGCGTCCGCCACAAGGGGACGATCGAGGAGGCCACCGCCGACACCGTCCTGCACGAGGACGACGTGGTGGCGGTCGCGGGCGCTCGCGAGGTGCTGGTGAAGGTCATCGGGGGCGTCGCCCACGAAGTCGAGGATCCGGAGCTGCTCAGCTTCCCGGTGGAAGGTGTCGACGTCTACGTGACCAGCAAGGCCGTCGAGGGCAAGACGCTGGCCGAGCTGGCCCAGCGGCCCGGCGCGCGGGGGGTGTTCTTGAGGAAGATCACCCGGGGGGCAACCGCCACCACCATTCCCATCCTGCCCAAGACGACGGTGCACCGCGGCGACATCCTCACTCTCGTCGGCCGCACGCAGGACACCGCCGCCGCCACCAAGATGCTCGGCGTGGCCGACCGGCCCACCGACGTCGCAGACGTGGCGTTCATTGGTGGCGCGATCACGCTGGGAGCGCTGGTCGGCGCGCTGGTCTGGAAGGTCGGCGGAGTGCCGTTGACGCTGTCGACG
Source organism: Candidatus Rokuibacteriota bacterium (assembly GCA_003221695.1). GTDB lineage: Bacteria > Methylomirabilota > Methylomirabilia > Rokubacteriales > CSP1-6 > 20CM-2-70-11. Next base: position 13,156 of record QHSX01000089.1, on the reverse strand, counting down.
GCCGGCGGAGCCCTCATTGCCGGGCTGGTGTTCGGCTGGCTGCGCTCGACCCGCCCGTTCTTCGGACGCATCCCCTCGTCCACCGTCTGGTTCATGAACTCGGTCGGCCTCAACGTCTTCATCGCCGTGGTCGGCATCTCGGCCGGCCCCGGCTTCGTCAACGGCCTGCGCACCCAGGGCATGAGCCTGTTCATGTGGGGCATCGTGGCCACCACCGTGCCGCTGATCCTCGGCATGTACGTGGGCAAGTACGTCTTCCGCTTCCACGACGCGATCCTGCTCGGCGCCTGCTCCGGCGCGCGCACGACGACGGCGTCGCTCGGCATGATCTGCGATCTCGCCAAGAGTCAGGTGCCCGCGCTCGGCTACACCGTCACCTACGCCGTCGGCAACACGCTGCTCACCATCTGGGGCATGGTCATGATCTTGCTGCTGTCGTGATGACCCCCGAAAAGATCAGGAGACCGCCATGGACCTCGTGAGACTCCGCGAGTTCGAGACCCTCAGCCCGTTCGAGATCAAGGACGAGCTGATCAAGCTGGCCAAGAAGACGTCGAAGACCACGCAGTCGGCGTTCCTCAACGCCGGCCGGGGCAACCCCAACTGGATCGCCACCACGCCGCGCGAGGGCTTCTTCCTGCTCGGCCAGTTCGCCCTGACCGAGAGTACGCGGGTGATGAAGCATCCCGCCGGTCTCGGCGGGATGCCGCAGTCCCAGGGCATCGCCGGCCGTCTGGAGGAGTGGCTCACCACGCACGCCGACATGCCGGGGGCGCCTTTCATGGCGTCCATGGTGGACTTCGCCGTGAAGACATTCGGGTTCGAGCCGGACGCCTTCGTCCACGAGCTGGTGGACTCGATCATCGGCGACAACTACCCGGTCCCCGACCGCATGCTGGTCCACAACGAGCGCATCGTGCACGAGTACCTGATGTGGGCCATGTGCGGGAGCCCGCGCCCGCCGGGCAAGTTCGACCTCTATGCCGTCGAGGGTGGGACGGCGGCGATGTGCTACATCTTCAAATCGCTGAAGGCCAACCGCCTGCTCCGTCCCGGCGACACCATCGCGCTCGGCACGCCGATCTTCACGCCCTACATTGAGATGACGCATCTCGAGGACTACGCCCTGAACGTGGTCACCATCGAGGCGCCCCAGGGGAACCGCTTCCAGTTCACGGACGCGGAGCTCAAGAAGCTGGAGCATCCCCAGATCAAGGCCTTCTTCCTCGTCAATCCTGGCAATCCGACGGGCGTCGCGCTCAGCAAGGACACCATCGGCAAGATCGCCAATCTGGTCAAGACGAGCCGTCCCGACCTGATGCTCCTGACCGATGACGTGTATGGCACGTTCGTGCCCGACTTCCGATCCCTGCTCGGCGAGCTACCGCACAACACGATCGGCGTCTACTCCTATTCGAAATACTTCGGCTGCACGGGCTGGCGGCTGGGCGCGATCGCGATTCATGAAAGCAACATCTTCGACAGGATGATCGCGAAGCTCCCCGATGCTGAGCTAAGGGCGCTCGACAAGCGTTACGGCGCGCTCACCCTCGAGCCGCGCAAGGTCAAGTTCATCGACCGCATCGTCGCCGACAGCCGCGACGTGGCCCTCAACCACACCGCCGGGCTCTCCCTGCCCCAGCAAGTCATGATGAGTTTGTTTTCCCTCGCCGAGATGATGGATGGGGCCAAGCGGTACCAGAACGCGTGCGCGGAGATCGTGCGCCGGCGGGCGCTGGCGATGATCGAAGGTCTGGGCATCGAGGTCACCCCGAACCCGCTCTACGACGCCTACTACGGGTTGATCGACTTCGAGTTCTGGGCGCGCAAGAACATTGGCGAGGACGCGGTGCAATATCTGAAGAAGAACGTCCACCCGCTCGACCTGGCCTTCCGCCTGGCCGAGGACCACGGCATCGTGCTCCTGAACGGCGGCGGCTTCGAGGCTCCCGACTGGTCGCTTCGCGTGTCCCTGGCCAACCTGGCCGACGACGTGTACGACGACATCGGGCGCGGGGTCCGGACCGTCGCGCGCGGCTACCGGGACGCCTTCGAGGCCTCGAAGCGCGCGAAGAGAGAGTGAGGGGGCCACGCGATGTGGCGCGTTGCATCGACGCTCGTGCTGGCGTTGCTGGTCGGTGTGGTGACCTGGTGTGGCCCGGTGTCGGCCGACGACGCGCCCCCGCCGCCGCCGGCGCCCCCGCTGGAGCGCCTCTTTGCCCCGTTGAAGGAGCAGATGGCGACCCTGCCCCCCTTCCTGCGGGACACGGATCTGAGGGCGCACTTCCGTTCGTTCTACTTCAACCGCGAAAAGCCCGACGACAGCAACAACGAAGCCTGGACCTTCGGCGGCTGGATCAGCTACCAGTCCGGCTTGCTCTTCGACACGTTCTCGATGGGCGCGACCCTCTACGGTTCGGCGCCGCTGTATGCGCCGGAGGACAAAGACGGCACGCTCCTCCTCAAGCCGGGACAGGAGGGGTACTACGTCCCGGGTGAGGCGTGGGGGGCGCTCCGGTACGAGGACTACGCGGTTCTCAAGGGCTATCGTCAGCTGGTCGAACAGACATACATCAACCCCCAGGACAATCGGATGACGCCCAACACGTTCGAGGGCGTGACGCTCGGAGGCAAGGTGGGGTTCGTCCAGTACTTCGGGGGTTTTCTCTGGGACATCAAGCCACGGAACTCCGATGAGTTCATCAGCATGTCCGCGCAGGCCGGAGCCAAGGGGAGCGACGACGGTGTCGGCCTGGCCGGCGTCCGGCTGACGCCGGTGAAGGATCTGAGGATCGATGTCAGCAACCAGTACGGCGTCAACACCTTCAATACGATCTACGGCGAGGTCGACTACCTTCGTCCGCTCAATGAAAACTGGAAGCTCCGGCTCGGAGCCCAGATCACGGACCAGCGCGCCGTCGGTGACGCGCTGCTGACCAGCGCGGAGGAGCGGTACTGGAGCACCCAGCAGGGCGGAGCGCGCGTCCAGGCGATCTACCGCGAGCTGACGCTGACCGGCGCCTTCTCGATCACGGGCTCGGGCAACACCATCCAGTCCCCCTGGGGCACCTTCCCCGGGTACGTCTCGCTGATGGACCAGGACTTCAACCGGGCCAGCGAGAAGGCCGTGTTGTTCGGACTGGCCTACGACTTCTCCAAGGTCGTCACGCCGGGGCTCAGCGCCTTCACCAATCTCGCGTGGGGCTGGGACGCCATCAACCCCAAGTCGCGGGCCGACGCACCCAACCAGGCGGAGTACGACCTCACGGTCGACTACCGGCCGCCCTGGCTCAGGCCGTCCTTCCTGAAGGGACTCTGGTTCCGCGTTCGCAGTGCCCTCCTCGACCAGGAAGACGCCAAGACGCTCGGGTATCAGTTCCGCCTGACGATCAACTGGGAGAGGGACTTGCTGTGAACAGCGAGTGAGCAGTGGACTGGTTCATCATGGCCCTCCGGCACAATCCCGAGCTCGCCATCTTTCTCACGCTTGCGCTCGGGTTCTTCATCGGCCGTCTCCGGATCGGAACCTTCAGCCTGGGCACCGTGGTGGGCACGCTGCTGGCCGGCGTGCTCGTGGGCCAGCTGGACATCAAGGTCCCCTCGATCGTCAAGGCCGTTTTCTTCGATCTGTTCCTGTTCACCACCGGGTACAAGGTCGGGCCCCAGTTCTTCCGCGGCCTCAAGAAGGATGCCCTGCCTCAGCTGGCGGTCACGGTCGTCCTGTGCGTCACCTGTCTGCTCAGCGCCTTCGCGGCGTCCAAGCTTCTCGGCTACGACATGGGGACAGCGGCAGGTTTGCTGGCCGGAGCCTTCACGGAGTCCACGGTCATCGGCACCGCTGGGGAGGCCATCCATCGGCTCGACCTCCCCGGAGCCGAGAAGATCGCGCTCGTGAATAACATCCCGGTCGCGTACGCGGTGACGTACCTCATCGGCACCGCGTTCATCGTGTGGTTCCTGCCGGTCGTCGGGCCACGGTTGATGGGGGTGAACCTCCGGGAGGAGGGCCGGAAGCTGCAGGACCAGATCTCGGGCGGGGAAGAGCCGGAGGCCGGCGTGCAGTCCGCCTTCCAGACGTTCACGGCTCGGGTCTATCGCGTGACCAACGACCGGCTCGTGAACAGGACCGTCGCCGAGCTCGAAGCCCAGCCCAGGGACTTCCGCGTCTTCATCTGCCGCATCCGTCACCATGGAACGATCGTCGAGGCCGAGCCCACCACGGTCATTCACAAGGAGGACGTGGTCGCGGTGATGACTCGCACCGAGACCCTGACGGCGCGGGGAACCGAGATCGGGCCCGAGGTCGACGACAAGGTGCTCCTCGATTTCCCACAGGAGTTCCTGGACGTCGTGGTCACGAACAAGGCGCTCGCCGGAAAGACGCTCAGAGAGCTGGCCGCCCTGGAAATGGCGCGCGGGGTGTTCCTGAGAAAGCTCGTCCGGCTCGGACAGCCCATGCCGTTCACCCCCGAGACCCGCATCGACCGCGGTGACGTGTTGAGCCTCGTCGGCGCCAAGCGCGAAGTCGAGCGGGCGGCGAAGAAGGTCGGGTACGCGGACCGGCCGACGGTCGCGACCGACATGATCTTCGTCGGTCTCGGAATCTTCATCGGAGGACTGGTCGGCCTGCTCTCGGTGACGATCGGCGGGCTGCCGCTGACCCTCACGGCCAGCGGCGGGGCTCTGATCATGGGCCTGGTGTTCGGCTGGCTCCGCGCCGTGCGTCCGACGTTCGGCCGTATTCCCGAGGCCGCCATGTGGGTGTTCGACACCGTCGGGCTCACGGTCTTCATCGGCGTGGTGGGTCTCGGGGCAGGCCCCAGCTTCGTCTCGGCACTTCAGACGTCGGGGGCAAGCTTGATCGTCGTGGGTCTCCTGGTGGCCGTACTCCCTCACACCGTGGCGATTCTCTTTGGTCGGCATGTCCTCAGAATGAACCCGCTGATCCTCCTCGGCGCCTGCGCCGGCGCGGGCACGATCACTGCGGCCCTTCGCGCCCTCCAGGAGGAGGCGCACAGCAAGCTGCCGGCTCTCGGCTATACCGTGCCGTATGCCGTCGGCAACATTCTGTTGACGGCCTGGGGACCGGTCATCGTGGCGCTGATGCGCTAGCGCCAGCGGTATTCCATGTCGCTCTGGCAGTCCGCCGATGCGGCACGACCGGGATCGCGGCGGTCGCGCCCGGCCACGACGGCTCGTGTGCTCCCGATGCTCGCCTTGCTGGTGGCCCTGGGGACATCGGCAGGCCTCTCCACGGCGTGGGGGCAAGCGCCCCCCGCGGGCCCCACCCCGGCCAAGGCCTCTCCGGCGCCCGCGGCGGAAAAGCCCGCGCCCGCGTCCATCCCGGTTCCCGAGGTGGCCAGGCGAGCCGATGACATCGGCAAGCAACTCCGGGACTTCGAGGCCCTCCTCGTCCCCGGTCAGGCCATCGAGGCCATCGAGAAACGGCTGCCCGAGATCGCCGTCCAGATCACGAGCCAGACCCAGGCCGCGGACCGACTGCTCGACGAGCAGCCAGGGGCGCCGACGCTCGACGGGCTGACGGCTCAGTGGCAGACGACCCGCGCGGAGCTGGTCGGATACGTCACCGTCCTTGCCGGGCGGGCCACGGCCATCGAAAAGGCGCTCGCGCACCTGACGGCTCAGCAGAAGACGTGGACCCAGGCCCGGGCCGACGCGCAGGCCTCGCGAGCACCGGCGCAGGTGGTCGAGCGCATCGACAGCGTGCTGGCCGACATGGCCGGCTCGCGCACGCGGCTTCAAGCGCAGCGCGCCGCCACCCTCGTGTTACAAGATCGGGCCGCGCAGGAGGTGACCCGGTGCGAGGCCGTGCTGGAGCGTGTGGCTGCGCTTCAGCGGGGCGTCGCCGGGCGACTCCTGGAGCGAGACGGCGTGCCCCTGTGGGAGATCGGACAACTCGCCAGCGCCGTCACCGAGCTGCCCGACCGCATTCGCAACGCCGCCGCGGCCGGCCGCACCCAGCTCCGCGAGTTCGTCCAGGGGCAGCGACGGGTGATCGCTGCCCAGGTCGCGCTCTTCCTCGGGCTCGCGCTGCTGATGGGCGCGGCCCGGCGTCGCGCGGCCCAATGGGCTCAGTCCGGCGAGACGGCGGCCAGTATGCGCGTGTTCGATCGCCCCATCTCTTCCGCCCTGGTGCTCACCGTCCTGGTGTCCGGCTGGATTTACCTGACAACCCCGGCGCGCGCGGTCGTGGCCCTGGGCCAGGTCCTGGTGCTCGTCCCCGCGCTGAAGGTCACGCGGCTCTCGCTCGATCCGACGCTGGTGCGCCCACTGTACGTGGTCGGCGCGTTCTTTCTCGCCGAGCTCGTTCGCCACTTTGCCTCGACGGTCCCGCTGCTGGGGCAGCAGGTCTTCCTGCTCGAGATGCTGGCCGGGATGGTCGTGCTGACGTGGTGGCTCGCGTCAAGGCGGCGCAGGGGGGCGGCTGACACGATCACGAGTCGGGAACGTGCGCTACGCCCGGCCGCCCGCGTCGTGCTCGTCACCTTTGCCGCCGCCTTCGTGGTGGGCGCCGCCGGGAACATGAGTCTGGGTCTGCTCCTCGGCTCGGGCGTCCTGGGAAACGGGTACCTGGCGCTGGTGCTCTACGCGGGCATCCGGGTCGCCGACGGCCTGGTGGCGTTCGCCTTGCGCGTGCGGCCGCTGTGCGTCCTCGGGATGGTCCAGCGCCACCGCCCGCTCCTCGAGCGGCGAGCCCACGGCCTGCTGCGCGGGCTCACCATCGCCGGCTGGGCGGTCTTCGCGCTGAAGTATTTCGGCCTCTGGGGGGCGGCGGTGGAGCTGACGGAGGCGGCGCTGGGAGCTCACCTGCGGCGCGGATCCCTCAGCATCTCGCTGGGCGATGTGCTGGAGTTCGCGGTCACGGCGGGGGCGGCGATCCTCCTCTCCGGCCTCGTCCGCTTCGTGCTGGAGGAGGATGTGTACCCCCGACTGCAGCTGGGGCGGGGGCTGGCCCAGGCCCTGTCCAGCCTGCTGCACTACGGGTTGGTCCTGGTCGGCTTCTTGCTGGCGCTGGCGGCTTTGGGGGTGGACCTCACCAAGATTACCATCCTGGCCGGCGCCTTCGGCGTGGGGATCGGCTTCGGGCTGCAGACCGTCGTGAACAACTTCGTCTCCGGGTTGCTTATCGTGTTCGAGCGGAGGATCAAGGTAGGTGACGCCGTCCAGATCGCCGACGTCGCGGGCCGGGTGGAGCAGCTGGGCATGCGCGCCTGCACCGTGCGCACCTGGGAGGGCGCAGAGGTTATCGTCCCCAACGCGAGCCTCATCGCGGAGAAGGTGACCAACTGGACGCTGTCCGACCGCCTGCGCCGCATCGACGTGGGGGTGGGGGTCGCGTATGGCACCCCCCCGGAGAAGATGCTCGACATCTTGCTCGCGGTGGCGCGAGCGCATCCGCTCGTGCTCCCCGATCCCGCGCCGGTCGCGCTCTTCCTGGGGTTTGGCGACAGCGCCCTCCGCTTCGAGCTGCGTGCCTGGATCGACCGCTTCGATCTCTGGGTGCAGACCCAGAGCGAGCTGGCCGTGGCCCTGTACACCGCCCTGGGGGAGGCTGGATTCGAGATCCCCCTCCCCCAGCACGAGGTGCGTCTGCGGCGGGCGTGAATCGCGTCGTGCAGGCGAGTCGCGGCCGCCTATGAGACCAAGGTCCCATAGACCCGACAGCCCAAGGGACCAACGTCCCATCGACGCGGGCCGCCGGGTCCGCGACGATATCACGACAGCACCACAGCAACGGGCCGAACCGGCCTCAGGCCCAGGGGATAGCGATGAGCCGAAGGTAACGTAAGGGGCGCTCCGACAGACCGGCCGTAAGCCGCGGAGTCCGGAGGAAAAGGAGAAGCCGTGATGGACGCCGAGCATCGTCGACTGGACGAGACGCACACCAAGATTGCGCCGTGGCGGAAATGGGGGCCGTACCTCTCGGAGCGCCAGTGGGGCCCGCCGGCCTGATTGCGCACGGGTCATCGCGCGAGTAGGGCCAAGGGCCTATGGCGAGCCGGGCGCCCCAGTCACATACTGCTCGCGTGACATTCCGGGTGGAGAGGGTCATGGAGGTGTTCATGGCAGCGCGCATGACGCTCACAGGATTGGTGCTTATGATCGTGGTGCTGGGGTTCACCGCGCACGCGCCCGCGATCACGCCGGAGGAGTTTCGCCTGCGTTCCGGCGCTGACGTCGTCGCTCTGTGCTCGACGCCGGCGAGCGATCCGCTGTACAGCGCCGCGGTGCACATGTGTCACGGGTTCGGCGCCGGGGCGTATCAGACGATCATGGCGATGACCCGTCACGAGAAGCTCAAGCCAGTCGTCTGTCCGCCAGATCCTCCCCTGTCGCGCAATGAGGCCGTGCGGCGCTTCGTCCAGTGGGCGAGTGACAACCCGCGGTATTTGACCGAACCCGCGGTCGAGGTCGTCGGACGCTTCTTCGCCACGCAGTTCCCCTGTGGCCCGAAGTGAACGGGCACGGAGGCCTCATGCGAGCACGACACCGCGAGATCAGGGCCGCCACGGCGGCAGCGCTGGCGCTGACCCTTGCCCTCGGGGGGTGCGCGGGCATGACCGACACGCAGCAGCGTGCTGTCACCGGGACGGCGATGGGCGGCGCCGGCGGCGCGGCACTCGGCGCGATCGCCGGCAACGCCGGGATGGGCGCCGCCATCGGGGCGGGCGTCGGACTTCTGGGTGGGCTGCTGGTCGACCAACACGAGAAATCGAAGGCCGAGGCTTACGATCAGGGCGTTCGCGACGGGCGGTCGGCACGCTGAGAGCACCCGTGACGAACACGGTGTCCGAGACCCGTCTCCTTGCTGGTCTTCGCGCCCCAGAGGGGGGCGAGACGCGGCCCGAGGATCCGTACGACTTCTCGGTGATCCTGGGCGGACCGCTGTACCAGATCGTCCGGCGGGCCCACCTGTCTGGCGACGCGCTCGAGCTCTTACGTCGTCGGATCGTCACTATCTCCCTCGTCGCCTGGCTACCGCTGCTGATCCTGTCGACGCTGGGTGGGCGCGCCTGGGGCGACGCGGTCGCGGTGCCTTTCCTTATGGACATCGAAGTGCATGCCCGGTTCCTGCTGACGCTGCCCCTGCTCATCGTGGCGGAGCTGGTGGTGCATCAGCGGATGCGCCCGGTGGTCCGGCAGTTCCTGGAGCGCGGCCTGATTCCGGACGCGGCCCGAGCGAGATTCGACGCGGCTACGGCCTCAGCTCAGCGACTGCGGAACTCGGTGGTGGCGGAAGTGCTGCTCGTCGCGTTCGTGTACATCAACGGCCTCTTCATCTGGCCACATTACGGCGCCCTGAATGTCGCGACGTGGTATGCCGTGCCTGGGGGTGGCGGCCGCCAGCTCTCCCTGGCCGGCTGGTGGTTTGTCTATGTGAGCCTCCCACTGTTTCAGTTCATCCTGTTCCGCTGGTATCTCCGGCTGTTCGTCTGGATACGCTTTCTCTGGCAGGTGGGGCGGTGCAGGCTCAGCCTGGTGCCCACGCACCCAGATCGCGTGGGCGGCCTCGGCTTCCTGTCGAGCACCGCGGTGGCGTTCGCGCCGCTCCTGGCGGCCCACGGAACGCTGCTGGCCGCCATGATCGCCGCTCGGATCTTCTTCCAGGGGGCGACGCTGCTAGATTTCAAGGTGGAGATCGTCGTGATCGTCGCGTTCCTCCTGCTCGTCGTCCTCGGGCCGCTCCTGCTGTTCATGCCGCACCTGGCCGAGGCGCGGCGCGTCGGCCTGCGCGAGTACGGCACCCTGGCCCAGCGCTATGTGCGGGAGTTCGACGACAAGTGGCTGCGTGGCGGCGCCCCGGCCGGCGAGCTCCTGGTGGGGAGCGCGGACATCCAGTCCCTGGCGGACCTCGGCAACAGTTTCGAGCTCGTCCGGAGCATGCGCGTGGTGCCCGTCACGAGGGACGCGGTGCTCCAGCTCGCGGTGATCACCCTGGTGCCGATCGCTCCGCTCCTCCTCACCATGGTGTCGCTGGAGGAGCTCTTGAAGCGGCTGCTGCAGGTCGTGTTCTAGCGAATATCGGAGACAAACCGGTCCGCGCCCGGCGTCAGGCCATGATATGTACCCCGCCGTCGACGTACAGGGTCTCGCCGCTGATCCGCCACGCATACGGCGTGGCCAGGTAGGCGCACGCGAAGCCGACGTCCATGATGTCGACGAGCTCGCCGAGGGGCGCGCGTTCCGCCGCCTGGGCGAGCAACAGGTCGAAGTCCTTGAGACCGGCGGCGGTCCGTGTCTTGAGCGGCCCGGGCGAGATCGCGTGGACGCGGATGCCCCGAGGGCCCAGCTCGTAGGCGCGGTAGCGGCAAGACGCCTCCAGCGCGGCCTTCACCGGGCCCATCACGTTGTAGTTGGGAACCACCTTGTTGGCTCCGTGATAGCTCATTGCGAACATGGTGCCGCCCTCCGCCATCAGCGGCACGGCCAGCCGCGCCATGCGGATGAACGAGTGGCAGGAGACGTCGATGGACTTCGCGAAACCGTCGGCCGAGCACTGGAGCAGCCCACCCTGGAGATCGTCCGTGGGAGCCCAGGCGATCGAGTGCACCATGATATCGAGCCGCCCCCACAGGGCCTCGATGCAAGTGAACACTGCGGTCAGCTCGCTCGGCTTGGCCACGTCGAGGGGTTCGAAGATCGGAGCGTCCAACGACTTGGCCAGCGGCTCGACGTGGGGCCGCGCCTTGTCGTTGAGATAGGTGAATGGGTCGGCGTCGAGTCGAGATAAAAGTAGTACTCCTTGACGTCCTCGCCGTGGTTCCCCTCGCTGTTCGTCAGGCCGAAGAGCCGCTCCTTGAGGATGGGATCCTGGCCGTTCCAGAGGGCCAGCGCAAAGCAGAGGAGCTGCCGGTCGTCGGAGATCCCCCCGAGCCCGTCCTCGCCCCAGCGGTAGGCCCGCGAGCGGGCCTGGTCGTGGCTGAAGTATTGCCACGCGTCGCCCGACGCGCTGTAGTCCTCACGCACCGGGCCTGGGGCCAAGGTCCGATGGTTCTGGCCGCCGGCGTGTAGTCGGATGCCCCCGATGACGCATCGAGGGGACGGCATCACGCTGAAGGGCCGGGAGCTGGCCGTCATCGCCTTTCCGGAAGGCCACGCGACGCTGCTCGAGACGGCACCGGGGATCGCTGTCGCCGACGCGCTGGTTGCGACGAACGCGGAGCTCCGCGTCTCCGCCGACGTCCGGCCAATGCCGCTCGGCACGAGGGTCGAGCTGTGCTCGGCGCCGTAACGGGCGGGGAGGACAGCAACGTGATCGTGATCATGGTGCGAGATGTGATGACCCGCCGGCTGGTGACGATCGGGCCCGAGACGCCGTGCGACGCGGCGCGACGCCTCATGGACGAGCACCGCATCCGGCACCTGCCGGTCGTGGCCGGGGGGCGGCTGGTGGGGATGGTCTCGGACCGAGACGTTCGGCCCGCCGGCTCCCAGTCGCCCGGCACGGTCGCCGGTCGGATCATGACCCCGGATCCCGTGACGGTAACCTCGGAGACCCGGGTCGAACACGCGGCGCGACTCATGCTCGATGCGCGCTTCGGCTCGCTGCCCGTCGCGGACGGCAACGCGCTGGTCGGGATCGTGACGTACACCGATCTCCTGCGCGCGTTCGTGCAGGTGCTCGAGACGGCGACGCAGGAGCGGATCGCGGTCGACTTCTCGGGGGGCCGCTGATGCGCGAGGTGATGATCGCCGGCGCCTGCCGCACGCCGTCGACGAACTTGTGTTTGTCATGTTCCCGGGCGGGCTCGCCGTCCTCCCACCCTTCTGGACGCGACGACTTGGCGACATAGAGGCGCTCAAGAGTCGACCGATCTTTCCCCAAGAAGAACCGGACGTCAGTCCGTGTTTTCAGGTCGACTAGACCTTTGTTTAATTCGGTGAGCCTCTCATTTCGGTTCACCAGGTTCATAGCGGTAAAAGGTGTAAGCCCTGGCTCGGGCCAACCGGAAAGGTAGCCCTCTTTGTCCACTGCGTCCATTGCGACGGGTAAATGGATGGATACTGCTGTCCACGGTATTCGAGGACGCCAGTCCCCCACGTGAACCCCAGCCCGGCGGCGGCCGAGATGCTCTCGATCGAGCAGGATCCTCTCGTCGATGGGCTTGGGGAGATACGCGGCGGCGCCGGCCGCGCGGCAGCGAGCTTCGGTTTCCCGGTCGTCACGTCCAGCGATGATGATGACCGGCACCCGCATGTCGGACTCGGTCAACCGCCGCTGAACGTCGCTGCCGGTCATTCCCGGCATGTCGAGATCGAGGATCGGGCAATCGGGACGGTACGCCGCCGCCCGGTGAGACCCTCATCAGCCGTGCACGGCACGAACTCGGTGTAGCGGGTTCCCCTCTTTGCACGGGCGCGCCGCTTCGCTCGGCGTCGAGGCCGACCCCCGTCGCTCACAGAGCGTGGGCAGCATCCGCCAGGCCGTACTGCGCCCGTGATGGTCAGCAGCGCGCCGTAGGCCCTAGGTCCAATGGTGACCGACGCCCTGCCGTGGTGCGATGACCGCCATGACCACAACTCCTGTGAACGGCCTCACGTTGAAAAAAATCGGGTGGCGGTCGTGACCGGCTCGACGAGCGGCATCGGTCTCGGCGTGGCGCGCACTCTCGCGACGTACGGGGCCGCCGTGCTGCTCAACGGCTTCGGTTCGAAGGCCGCCATCGACACCGCGATCGCCGACGTCGCGGCGCGCGGCACGGCGGTCGCCTACAGCGCGGCGGACATGTCGAAGCCGGGCGAGATCGCGGCCATGGCTCGGATGCTCTCTCGCGACGGCTCGGGCTGGCGACGCTGTGCATGGGCGGCGGACAGGGCATCGCCATGATCGTCGACCGCGAGCCGTGAGCGGAAGTCTCCCATGCGACCTCTGAACGAGCTCGAGCGTCGGGGTGAGATGAGATGGCGGGCCGAGGAACACGCCTGGGTCGCCGACCCCGACCACGTGATGCGGGCGCTCACCGACGCCGGCTTCCAGGAGTACAAGCGGGAGATCGCGAAGGACAATCGGAGCCACGCCACGAGCGGCGGGATATGGCAGGGGCTCGACCCGCGAACCGGCGTCGTTGCCACCGTGATCTGGCACGCAGCCTCACGGGAGGCGCACGTGTTCATCGAGATCGACGGCCGGCCG
>QHSX01000001.1 GCA_003221695.1 Candidatus Rokuibacteriota bacterium | reverse complement strand
CCGAGCAGATGCTCGAGGCGGCCGGGGCCGTGCTCGGCGCCGGCTGGCAGAGCGGCAAGTTCTTGTACGTGGACACGGATCTGAAGATCGACCTTCCCCAGGCCCGCGTCGTGCTCGACCGGGAACGTCTCGCCGACCTCGGGCTCGACCTGGCCAGCGTCGGCCAGGAATTCGGGACGCTGCTCGGTGGCGCGTACGTGAATCGCTTCAACTTTTTCGACCGCAGCTACAAAGTCATCCCGCAGATCGGTGACGAGGACCGTGCCACCGTCGGCCCGCTGCTCGACCTCAAGCTCAAGACCCCGGGTGGTCAGCTCGTGCCCGTGTCGACGTTCACGCACATCGAGTCGAGCACCGCACCGCGCACCTTGAACCGCTTCCAGCAGCGGAACGCCGTGCGGGTCTTCGGCGGCGTCAAACCGGGTGTCACGAAGGAGGAAGGGCTACGCGTCCTCGAAACTGCCGTGGCCGCCGCCAGCGGACCGGGCGTCGTCATGGACTACGCGGGGGAGTCGCGGCAGATCCGGCGCGAGGGCTCGGCGCTCACCGTCACGCTTGGGTTCGCGCTCGTCCTGATCTATCTGGTGCTCGCGGCGCAGTTTCACAGCTTCCGCGACCCGCTGATCGTGCTGCTGGGCTCGGTGCCGCTGGCGATCTCCGGCGCGCTGATCTTCAGCTTCTTGGACCTCACCACCATCAACATCTACTCGCAGGTCGGGCTGATCACGCTCGTAGGGCTCATCGCGAAGAACGGGATCCTGATCGTGCAGTTCGCGAACACCCTGCAGGCCGGCGGTCTCGCGAAGGCGGCCGCGCTGCGCGAAGCGTCGTTGACCCGGCTGCGGCCGGTGCTGATGACGTCGGCGGCAACCGTCTTCGGCCACCTCCCCCTCGTGCTGGTGACCGGGCCAGGCGCTGAGGCCCGCAACAGCATCGGGACGGTGCTGGTCGCGGGCATGACCGTCGGCACCCTGTTCACCCTGTTCGTCGTGCCGGTGTTCTACTCGCTCATCGCCGCCCAGCATCAGGTGAGCCCGGTCCACGAGCCACTCGAGCGTGAAGCCCGGCAGGTCGAAGGAACAGCGCGAGCCGAATGGAGTACCTCTGCCGCCCGCGGCTGGGACGAACGATGAGGCGGTTGGTTGCGCAGCTCGCCCTGGGTCTCGCGCTCGCCGGCTGCACGCTAGGCCCCGACTACCACCGGCCGACCGTGTCTGCCCCCGAGGTCTGGCGTGCCGCACAGGCCGCCCCCGAGCCTGCCTCACTCGCGGACCTCGCGTGGTGGGAGCTGTTCCAGGACGACGAGCTTCGCCGGCTGGTGCAGACAGCGACCGAGGCCAACAAGGATCTCCGGATCGCGGTGACGCGCGTGGACCAGGCGCGGGCCCAGCTTGGCGTCACACGGTCGGCCCAGTTCCCCGAGATCAACGCGGGCGCCAGCGTCACGACCAACCGCTTCTCCGATTCCGATAATGTCCCAACACGCGGCCAGGGCGGTCAGACCGACCTGTTCTCGACTACGGTCGATCTCGCCTTCGAGCTCGACATCTGGGGTCGTCTGCGACGGGCCACCGAGGCCGCCCGCGCGGAGCTCCTGGCCAGCGAGGAGGCCAGGCACGCGGTGGTGATGACGCTCGTCAGCGACGTCGCCGCCGCGTACCTCCAGCTCCGTCAGCTCGATACGGAACTCGAGACGACTCGGGCGAACGTCGCGTCGCGCCGGGGCTCGCTTCAGCTCGTCCGCGATCGCCTCGACGCCGGGCTGACGTCCGCCCTCGACCTCCGTCAGGCCGAGGCAGAGCTCGCCGGCACCGCCGCGCAGATCCCGGATCTGGAGCGGCAGATCGCGCAAACCGAGCACCGGCTCAGCATCCTGCTCGGTCGCAACCCTGGCGGTATCAGCCGCGGCCGGCCCCTCACCGGGCAGACCTTCCCGCCGACCGTACCGGCCGGCTTGCCATCGACGCTTCTCGAGCGGCGGCCTGACATCCGCCAGGCCGAGGATGGGCTCGTCGCCGCCAACGCCCGCATCGGGGTGGCCAGGACGGCGTTCTTTCCCCAGGTCAGCCTGACCGGCTCCTTCGGCGTCGAGAGTGTGGCGCTCTCCGACCTCTTCACGGGCCCGTCGCGGATCTGGCAGTTCGGGCCCACCGTGACGCTGCCGATCTTCAACGCCGCACGGAACAGGGCGAACCTCGAGCTCGTCGAAGCTCGGCAGCGGGAAGCCGTGATCCGCTACGAGCAGGCGATCCAGCAGGCCTTCCGCGAGGTGGAGGATGCGCTCATCGCTCACCGGAAAGCTCGGGAAGCGCTGCTCGAGCAGGAAGCGGCGGTCCGCGCCTCGCGGGAGGCCCTGAGCATCGCCGAGTTTCGCTACACGAGCGGTCTCACGAGCTACCTCAACGTCCTCGACGCCCAGCGGACGCTGCTCGCGGCGGAGATCGCAGAGAGCCGGACACTGCTCTCCCAACTCGTGGCCGTGGTCCAGCTCTACCGGGCCCTTGGCGGCGGCTGGGACGCCGGGCTGGTCACGGGAAAGGCACCGGGCGGGCGATGAGCGGCCGCGCCCTCCCCGAAGCGAACGATGACGGCCAGGACGCCGGTTTCGTACAGCTCCTCGGCGAGGAAGACGGCTCCGAGGACGAGAACCCCCGTCTCGGCCCAGAGAATCCCGGCGGCAAAGGCCGCTGCGGCTATGCCTATCGCCACCCGCGTTACTGCCACGGGCGGACCTATGGCGTGGCTGACCGGACGGACACCATTGACCTTCAGTCCGGTCACGTATACCAAGTGCGTTTAGAGCGGAATGAGTGGGTGGCCCGGTGTGGCGCTACTCGACGTTCCCTCAGCGACCCACGACTCTGGATCGAAGACCACACAACGGATCAAGTCGTGGCTGGTGACAGGGCGTTCAAATGGTAGCGCGCACTCGTTGTGGACTGGCGGTCACCGTTGTCAAGGCGACGTTCGAAACGGATGGTGCCGGATCCAGTGGTGCGCGATGTCGATGCGGCGGCAGATCCAGACGTCGCGGTGGCGCTGCACGTGATCGAGGAAGCGTCCGAGCGCGGCGAAGCGGCCGGGCCGGCCGGCGAGCCGCATGTGGAGGCCGACCGACATCATCTTCGGCGCGGTCGCGCCCTCCGCGTAGAGCACGTCGAAGGCGTCGCGCAGGTACGTGAAGAAGTGGTCGCCGGTGTTGAAGCCCTGCGGCATGCCGAACTTCATGTCGTTGTTGTCGAGCGTGTAGGGAATGACGAGGTGTGGCTTGCCGGACACGACGACCCAGTACGGGAGATCGTCGTTGTAGGCGTCCGAGTCGTACAGGAACCCGCCCTCCTCGACGACGAGGCGACGGGTGTTGGGACTCAGCCGTCCGGTGTACCAGCCGAGCGGCCGGCTGCCGGTGGCTTTCGTCAGGCTCTCGACCGCCAGACGGATGTGCTCGCGCTCCTCGTCCTCACCGACGAACTGGTAATCGATCCAGCGCCAGCCGTGGCTCACCACCTCGTGGCCCGCCTCGACGAGCGCCGCGGCCGCCGCGCGGTGGCGCTCGAGCGCCATGCCGACGGCGAACACGCTGATCTTGATATCGCGCTCGGCGAAGAGCCGCAGGAGCCGCCAGAACCCCACGCGGGTCCCGTACTCGTACATCGACTCCACTTGCATGTTGCGCACGCCCTTGAGCGGCTGCATGCCGACGACTTCCTGGAGGAACGCCTCGGCGAAGTCGTCACCGTGGAGGATCGAGCGCTCGCCACCCTCTTCGTAGTTCATGACGATCTGGAGGGCGAGGCGGGCGCCGCCCGGCCAGTTGGGATCGGGCGCCATGGCGCCGTAGCCGATCAGGTCACGCGGATAGCTCATCTGCGCCCACGGAAGCGTAGTGCGCCAGGGCGGCGTCCACGCCTGCGCCGGGCGCGACCCGCCAGCCTTGCTGGCGAAGCACCGTGTCGAGCGCGGCGAGGCAGAGCAGGACGTTGCGCCGCGTGGCCGAGTACCCCATCGTCCCGATTCGCCAGATCCGGCCCTGCAGCGGGCCGAAGGCCGCGCCGATCTCGACGCCGAAGTCCTGCAGCAGCGTCGACCTGACGCGCATCTCGTCGATGCCGTCGGGAACGACGACCGGCGTGAGCATCGGCAGCCGGTGCGCGGGCGGCTCCTTGCCGAACAGCGTGAGCCGGAGCGCGTCGAGCCCCGCGCGGAGCGCGTCCCCGTGCAGCCGATGCCGGGCGAAGCGCCGCTCCAGCCCTTCCGCCTCGAGCGCGCGCAGCGCGGCGCGCAGGCCGTACACCATGGCCGTCGGCGCCGTGTGGTGGTTGAACCGCGCGGGGCTCCAGTACCGGGCGAGCTGCGCCAGATCGAGGTAGTTGCTCCGGATCCTGGTCGTGCGCGCGGCCAGCACCCGCTCGGCCCGCTCGTTGTACGTCAGCGGCGCCAGGCCCGAGGGACAGCTCAGGCACTTCTGCGTGCCGGCGACCGCCACGTCGACCTGCCAGCGGTCCACGGCGACCTCCGAGCCGCCGAGCGTCACGACGGCGTCCGCGAGCAGCAGCGCCTCGTGACGTCGGCAGAGGCGCGCGATGTCCTCCAGCGGCTGCAACACGCCGGTGGAGGTCTCGCCGTGGACGAGCGCGACGAGCCTGGTGCGGCCGCCCTGCAACGCGGCCTCGATCGCCTCCGGCTCGATGACGCGCCCCCACTCGGCCTTCACCGGCACGACCTCGGCGCCGCAGCGCTCGGCGATCTCGATCAGCAGCAGACCGAAGCGCCCGCACTCTCCGACGACGACGCGGTCACCCGGCTCCACCAGCGAGACGATCGCGGCTTCCAGGCCCGCGCGCCCCGTGCCCGACACGGGGAACGCCCGCTCGTTCCGCGTCTGGAACGCGAAGCGGCAGAGGGCCATGACCTCGTTCATGATCGCGGTGAACTCGGGATCGAACTGCCCGAGGAGGGGGGCGGCCATCGCGCTCAGCACGCGGGGGTCGGCCGTGCTGGGGCCGGGCCCGAGCAGGATGCGCGGGCCGGGGACCGGCTCACCGGATGGATCGGTCGTCACCGGCCGCTGGCTCACGCGTCCCCGGGCGCGAAGCCTCGCAGCGCGCCACGGTAGGCCTTGGGGAGCGGGAAGGCGAGCTCGCCGATCTTGCTCGTCTGAAGGCCGAGGCCCACCAGGGCCTCGACGAGCTTCACGGCGGCGGTGACGCCCTCGACGACGGGCGCGCCGATCTCCCGGGCGATCTCGGCCGAGAGGTCGGCCATGCCGGCGCAGCCGAGGACGATCGCGTCGGCGTGGTCTTCCTTCAGAGCCCGCCGGCACTCCTCGACGATGGTGATGCGCGCGGCCGAGCCCTCCCGTTCGAGATCCAGCACGGCGAGGTCGGTCGCGCGGATGTTGCGGCAGAGCCGGGCCATGCCGTAGGCCTCCACGAGCTGCCGGGAGATGCCGCGCGTGCGCTCGAGCGTCGTGACGATCGTGAATCCGGCGGCGATCATGCTGGCGGCGTGCATCGCCGCTTCCGCGATGCCCAGGACGGGGCCGCGGGCGATCTCGCGCGCGGCCAGGAGACCGGGATCGCCGAAGCACGCGATGACGTAGCCATCGCAGCCGTCCGCCTCGCCCTTGCGGATCTCCTCGAAGAGGCCGAGCACGCTGACGGCCTCGTCGTAGTGGCCCTCGATGGACACGGGGCCCATGGCCGGGCTCGTCGCCACGATCGTCGTGCCCTTCGCCGCCACCCCGCGGGCCGCGGCGCCGATCTTCTCGGTCATGCTCTCGGTGGTGTTCGGATTGATCACCTTGATCTTCATGACGCCAGGCCATTCCTCGCCGGCTT